>JAJPHC010000024.1 GCA_021325515.1 Acidobacteriota bacterium | reverse complement strand
GTCCGCGCCCCACGTCGGTCCTCCAGAGTCCGCACTTTGTTCCCGACAGGGCACCGCTGCCTCGACGGCAGCGGCTCGCGGACGAGGGCGTCCGCGCCCCACGTCGGGAGGCGTTCCGGCAAGAGGGCTGACGCGTCATCTTCGAGCACCGCTGCGCTCCACATCGGGGGGCGTTCACGCAACGGGCACTGCGATCAACTCCAGCTCCGCATCCTCGGCCACGCCGAGGAGCGTGCGCGCCTCGGACACTCCCCTGCCGAGGGGAAGGGCGCAGGGGCCATCGGCGAAGGTCAACGCGAGATCCGCCAGCTCGCGCGCCATCGCGTACGGCTCGTTCCCCGCACTCCGGAACGCCGGAATCCAGCGCTCGTCGTCACCTTCGGCGAAGCGATAGAACGGAAGCATCTTCGAGCCTTCGCGCTCGACACGCCGGCAACGAATCCGTTCGATCGGCGTGCGAAAGAGATTCACCGCGATGGGGCATGCACTGCACGGCATCCAGGCAACCCCGCTCGATGCGATGAGCGGCGCACCGCAATCGGGACACTTCCGCCGCACGACACGAGGAGCGCTCATCCGATCTTCTCCATGATCCACGCCGCCGTCTTGAAGAGACCGTCGCGGACTTTCTCCGGCGTCGTCTTCTCCGGCCGGTTGATCGCGACGAACGTCCGCTGCGCACCGTCGATGGCGAGCTCGTAGCGGAAGCGCAGCCGGTCCCACGACCAGGCCACGATCCAGACGAGGAGGCCCGGAATCGCGAGCAGGATGGCAATGCCGAGCGTGTCGAGATTCGCGAGCCAGCCGGCGAGCGTCGCCCAGCCGCGCATCGGCATGCCTGTGATCAACGCGAGCAGATAGAGCGCGCCGATCGCCTGCGGCAGGCGCGAATCGCGGCGCGTCGGGGCGCGGCCCGTGAGCGGCGCGCCGGTGATCGCGTCGAGATAGAGCTCGTAGAGATTGCGGCCGAAGCGGCAGCGCACGAGCCAGAGCGGCACGAACACGACTCTCCGCGACTCGGCGAGGATGTTGCCGCGGCGCACGGCGGCATCCGCCGCGTCGATCAGCGGATCGAGCACCGTGCCGCGGCGCTGCATCGCGAGTGCATCGAATGGTTGATGCGGCTCGCGCGACGCACTCGCCGCGATCGTCTCCAGCCTCACGCCCGGCAGCTTCGTCGCCGGCACGAAGTAGTGCTCATCGCGCAGATCGCCCGGCGATCCTGTCGTACGCTCGATCTCCCAGAACGCCACGAAGAGGAGATGCGGCCGGCCGGCCTGCTCCGGCGTTCCGAAGTTCTGCGGCACGCGCTCATCCTCTTTCCACGCCTCGAGTGCGCGCGCGACGGCGCGCTCCTCGCCCAGCCGCGGATTCACGAACGATCTCGGCGTGATCTCCGGGTCGTACACGGCGAGCTGCTCGCCGCACGCCGCGCAATCGACCGGTCCCATCGAGGCCGCGCCGGGAACTGCCGCACCGCATTGCGGACAATTGAAGGACGCCGTGCTCATGTGCGCTCCGACAGCGCGATCAGCTTGCGCGAGAGAAAGAGTCCCACGGGTGCGGTCAGCAGCACGATGAGAAGCGCGGCGGCTTTCGGCCCGTACGAGAAGAGTCGATGGAAGGCGAAGAACAGCAACGCATACATCACGAAGAGAAGCAGGCCGTAGGTCCAGTCGAGACGCGACTCCGACGTGACGGGCAACTCGAAGGGGAGCACCTGACCAGCCGCTGCATCAATCCAGATGCGATAGCTCCGCTTCCAGAGCGTGAAGCTCACTTCCCAGAAAGGAAGATGAAGAAGCCGCGCTTCGCGGGCGCAATCCGCCCGTTTCGATTCCGGCACCGTGGCCGGCACCGCCGCCTCGGGCAGCACGGTGGGCGTCACGTTCTCGGCGGCGCTGCTTCGCTCCTCGCGCCAGCTCTTGAGATCTCCCGGAGGCAGCGCGAACTTGTCGACGTCGAGTGCGAGCAGCGGTGCCGCGGGGACGATCAGCGAACGCCCGCCCTCGGGAAAACTCCAGAAGGGAAAGAAGACGAGCCGGGTGGCGACGCCCTCCGGTTTTCCAAGCGCTTCGCGATCATCGAGCCATTTCGTGAGCCGGTTCGCGAGCTCGCGCTGCTCGATGGCCGGCTGCAGGAGAAGATCGCGGCTCGCTGCCGTGTCGAGATGAAGCAGCGATCCGCAGAAGGGACAGTGAACGAACGAATCCTCTTCCTCTAACCGGACGCTGCCGCCGCATTGAGGACAACGTGAACCATCTTGCACGGTGCCGATGAGTCTAAACCAGACGCGCGCCGCACTCGTGAGGCGCGTCACCGTCTGTCACAGAAAGAGGTGACCGCCATCGTCGGCCGCGTCACGAGGCGGGCCGATATTGAACAGTGGGAGGGCAATATGCGGAGAACCATCTTCTGGGCCGGCTGGACGATCTTCTTTCTCCTGCCCATCGCCTTCGTGACCGAGGCGTTGATGTCTCAGGATGTGCCGTCGTTGCCACTGTGGAAGTGGACGGTCCCGGTCATCGCATTCCTGCTGATCGTGCTCGGCCGCAATCATGACGACGTCCTGAAGCATCACGTCGTTTGAAGGCATCAGGCAACAGGAAGACAGGCCTGCTTCGCCTACCGTCGAGCCTGTTGCCTGCTGTCCGTTCCCGTAGAATCGCGCGGATGCGAAACTGGCTCTCCGCGCTCGCGATCCTTGTCTTGTCTGCACTCCCGCTGCTCGCTCAGGAGCATGAGCACGAGCACGGAAGCGCGGAACGCCTCGGCACGATTGACTTCCCGGTCACCTGCTCACCCGCGGCGCAGAGCACGTTCACGCGCGGCGTCGCGCTTCTTCATTCGTTCTGGTACGAAGAGGCGGAGAAGACCTTTCGCCACGCGGCGGAGATCGATCCGAAATGCGGGATGGCGTGGTGGGGCGTCGCCATGTGCAACTACCACCAGGTGTGGCCGACGCCGTATACATCCGCGGAACTGCAGCGCGGCATCGATGCCGCGGCGAAGGCCGCGAGCATCGGCGCGAAGAGCGCGCGCGAGCGGGCTTACATCAACGCGGTCACCGTGCTGTACAAGGACGCGAAGAAGGCCGAGGTGCAGCAGCGCGCCCGCGCCTACGAAGCGGCCATGCAGCGGCTCTCCACGCAATTCGCCGATGACGACGAGGCGGCGATTTTCTACGCGCTCATCCTGATCAATCACGGCATGGCGATGCCGAAGGACAAGACGTATGCGTTTCAGAAACAGGCCGCGGAAATTCTGAACCGGCTGCTGCCCCGCCATCCCGATCATCCCGGCATCGCGCACTATCTGATCCACAGCTTCGACTATCCGGCACTCGCGCCGCTCGCGCTGAACGCCGCGAATGCGTACGCGAAGATCGCCCCGTCGTCGCCTCACGCTCTTCACATGCCCTCGCACATCTACGTCCGCCTCGGCATGTGGAAGGAAACGATCGAATCGAATCTCGCGTCCGCTCGGGCAGCGAACGACTATGCGATCGCAAATCACCCGGGGTCGACGGCGTTCGACGCGCTGCACGCATACGACTACCTCACCTACGCCTGGCTGCAGCGCGGAGAAGACGAAAAGGTGCGAGGGCTCGTCGAGCAATTGCGCGGCGTGAAGAAGCTCGACACGGAAAACTTCGCCGCGTTCTACGCACTCGCTGCGGTGCCGGCGCGTTATGCGATCGAGCGGAGACGCTGGCGCGAAGCGATGGCGCTGCCCCTCCTCGACGCACTTCCCTGGAGCCAGTACGCCTACGCGGAATCGCTCACCCATTTCGCACGCGCGCTCGGCGCCGCACGCCTGCACGAAACGGCGAAGGCCATGGAATCGATCGCGCGCCTCGCGCAACTGCATCAGACGCTGCTCGACCAGAAAAATCCCTACTGGGCGGAGCAGGTGGAGGTCCAGCAGCAGGAAGCCCAGGCGTGGCTCGCGCGCGCGGAGGAGCGCAATGGCGACGCGCGCACGCTCATGCAGAGCGCAGCCGATCTCGAAGACTCGATGGACAAGAGTCCCGTCACGCCCGGCGCGATCATCCCCGCACGCGAGATGCTCGGCGAGCTGCTGCTCGAGTTGAACGAGCCGTCAGCCGCACTGGGCGCATTCGAGACCTCGCTGAAGAGCGCACCGAATCGCCTGAACGGACTCGCAGGCGCGGCACGCGCCGCGCAGCTCGAGGGCGAGATCGGGAAGGCGCGCGAGTACTACGCGAAAATCGCGCAGCTCCTCGAATAGGTCGTCTACTGAGATCACGGTGCGCGCCAAGCGGCGGTCTTCTTCACCGTCCAGGCGCCGTTTTCCCTGACCAGCGTGACGTCCGTGCGCTGGCGCGCGCCGTCGGTCGTGGCCTCGACCGTAATCACCGCGACCTTGTCGTCGGCGGAGCCGCTCAGAACTTTGCAGTCCTTGAGCACCATCGCGGCTGCGAGATCCGCCATCGCCGTCATCATCTCCGCCATCTTCCTGATCGCCTGCTCGCGGGTCACGGCGTGGCCTTCGAGCTTCGACTGGCGCGCGACCTCTTCCTGCAGATCCTTGTCCGTCATCCCCTGATCCCGCAGGAACTTCTCGACTGCTTTGGGATCCTTGAGATTCGGCATCGCCGGCATCGGTTTACACGCCGCGGCAATCCACGCCTTTCCCGGTTCGCCTCCTCCGCCCGGCAGTTTGCGTGCGCTCGCGCCGAGCGTGTAGACCTGCTCGAGCGGGAACTGTCGCTCGACCGGCGCGTCGAAGGCGATCTTGAACTGCGCCTTATGATTCATTCCGATCTCCTGTACGCCGCCGTCGCCGCGCGATTTCTCGAGCATTCCCGACGATGAGGCGAAGGTTCCCGCAACGCGATCGGGGCCGAATGCAGTGAGCGTCAGGCCCAAGCCCATTCCCGACTCCTGCACTTCTCTCCCCTGCAGACCGGGATGGCGCACGGTCATGTGGTAGTTCTTGTCGAGGGAGATCTTCAATGCGATGCCGCTGTCGAGCAGCGAGCGGACGCTCTTCTCGCCGAGGCCGTCTGCCGTGTCGGCGGCCTGAATCGAACCGGCGGGCAATGCCTTCTCGCTGAGCAGCAGGAGATACGCCGGCTTCGTCTCGTCGAATGTGTCGGGACAGGAGACCGCATATGCGTACGCGACGCTGATCGTCTTCCCGTCGACGGTGAGTTTGCCGGTGGCGGAAGCGGCGATCGACGCTTGCGTGAAAAGAAGAGTGAATGCCACAGCGATCATTTGCCTCATGACGATCTCCTTCCTGACGTCGTTCGACGTGGTAGCCCGAGGTTCGCGCGCTCCTCGCCCGCACGGGCGGGAAAGGACGGTAGTTCGTTCGCTGTGCCGCCGATTCTACGCCTGATCCCCGATTCCGATGGAACGGCGCTCCGCGATCGTCCCGCTGCAACGCGTGGTTAGCCATTCCGGCGGATGACGCGAAGGCTCGGTCAACGGCCCCCGTTCGCTATACTTCCTGCGATCGCGTCCTTCACCAATGACTCTCCAGTCCGGTGTGCACATCGGCTCCTACGAGATCCTCGCGCCCATCGGCGCGGGCGGGATGGGTGAAGTCTTCCGCGCGCGCGACAAGCGTTTGAATCGCGATGCCGCCATCAAGGTGCTGCCGGCGCGCTTCGCGCAGGACAAGGAACGCGTCGCGCGATTCCGGCGCGAAGCGCAGGTCCTCGCCTCGCTCAATCATCCGCACATCGCTGCAATCTACGGCCTCGAAGAATCGAACGGCGTCATCGGCCTCGCACTCGAGCTGGTCGAGGGAGAGGATCTCGCGTCGCGGCTGACGCGCGGCGCCATTCCGATCGACGAGGCCATCGAGCTCGCGCGGCAGATGGCCGACGGCCTCGAGACCGCTCATGAGAGAGGCGTCGTCCATCGCGACCTCAAGCCGGCGAATCTGAAGGTCACACCCGACGGCACGCTGAAGATTCTCGATTTCGGTCTCGCCAAAGCGTACGAAGACGATCCGGCGCCGGGCGACGCGAGTCTCGCGAACTCGCCGACCATCGCGCGCCCCGTGACCGATGCCGGCATGATCCTCGGCACCGCCGCGTACATGTCGCCCGAGCAGGCGCGCGGAAAGCAGGTGGACAAGCGCAGCGACATCTGGTCGTTCGGCGTCGTGCTCTACGAGATGCTGACCGGACGGCGGCTCTTCAGCGGCGACACGGTCAGCGACACGCTCGCCGCGGTGCTCCGCGAGCACGTCGATCTCGAAGCGCTGCCGGCCGGCACGCCGGTCGCGGTCAGACGGCTCATCGGCCGCTGCCTCGAGCGCGATCCGAGAATGCGTCTTCGCGACATCGGCGAGGCACGCCTCGCTCTCAGCGCACCATCCTCCGATCCGCCGGCCGAAGCCGCGCCGGGGCGCTCCCCCGTTCTGCGCATCGCGCTGCTCGCGGGCATCGCACTGTTGTCCGCCGGCGCCGGCGTTTTCCTGTCGATGCGATTCCGCCCCACTCCCCGCCAGGGCGTCACGCGGCTGTCGATCGCGCTCGCGCCGGGACTCGTCCTCAGCGGTGCAGGCGGCCCCGCGATCTCGCGCGACGGAAGGCTCATCGCATACACCGCGCATGACTCGAGCAGCGTGGACCGGCTCTATATCCGCGCACTCGATCGATTCGACGCGCTGTTGATTCCGGAGAGTGAGGGGGCGCAGCAACCGTTCTTCTCGCCCGATGGAAAACGCGCCGGCTTCTTCGCGCACGGCAAGCTGCTCGTCGTCACGATCGCGGGAGGAGCGCCGACGCCGATCGCCGATGTCTCCAGCCAGCCGATCGGCGCAACGTGGGGCGAAGACGACTCGATCGTCTTCGTGCCCGGGCTCTCCTCCGGTCTTCTGCGCATCCCGGCTTCCGGCGGAAAGAGCGAGCAGCTCACGGTGCCCGACGAAGGCGCGGCGGGATATGGCCACGGCCGTCCTCAGTTGCTGCCCGGCGGCCGCCATCTCCTCTTCACCATCTGGGCCGCTGCCGATTCCGTGGCGCGCGGTCCGGCGATCCTCGATCTCGAGACGCGCAAGTGGAGCTCCATCGCGAGCGGGAGCTGGTCTGCACGCTACGCAGCATCGGGACATCTGCTGCAATCGGGACCGCGTGGCGTTCGCGCCGCGCGCTTCGATCCCGAAAAGCCGCGCGAAGTCACGCCGCAGACGTTCGTCATCGACGATGTGCTCTCCACGATGGCGTGGGCCGATTCGTGGTTCGCCGTCTCCGACAACGGCACGCTCGTCTACGTGCCGGGCGACGCGATGCTGGGCACTCTCGTCTGGGCGGCCCGCGACGGACAGTTCACTTCCGCCTCGGACAAGCAGGTGTCGCTGATCGATCCAACCATTTCTCCCGATGGCGGAAGAGTCGTCTTTGCCGACAAGGACGACACGCTCTGGGTGAGGATCTTCATCGCGGGACGAAGACGCATCTCACCTTCGATCATGAAGGAGTGAGTGCCTACGCGCTCTGGTCTCGCGACGGCAAGCGTCTGTTCTTCGCATCGAACCGGAGCGGCGACTGGGAGATCTACTCCGTTCCCGCGAGCGGCGGCGCGGCGGTGCGCGTGCTGACGCGCAAGGGAAATCAGTTTCCTGCGTCGTTCGCGCCCGACGGCACGCTGATGTTCAACGAAAGAATCAAGGGACGCACCGGGGCGGCGTTGATGACGCTCGCGCCGGATGGAACCGTGCGGCCGTTTCTCGAGGGCCCATCGTCGAGCTCCGTCGGCGGACAGTTCTCACCGGACGGCAGCATGGTCGCCTACCTCTCGGACGAGAGCGGCCGCGATGAGATTTACGTGCGTCCGTTCGGACGTCCGGGAGACGCGGTCGCGGTTTCGACGGAGGGTGGAATCGCGCCGCGCTGGTCGCCCGACGGAAAAGAGATCTACTTCAAGCATGGCGATGCCTTCATGGCCGCGAGTGTTGCGAATACCGCCGGCACCATCACGGCGAGCGATCCGCGGAAGTTGTTCGAGATTCATGCGGCGCCGGGGCGAAGCACATTTCAGCCGGGCTACTCGATCGGACCCGACGGACGTTTTCTGCTGCTGCAACTCGATCCGCGCGCGGTGCCGTCGCGCATCGATGTCGTGCTGAACTGGTTCGAGGAGTTGAACGCGAAGGTCCCCGCGCATTGACGCAGGAACCCAAATCAGGCGCGGTGAGTCCGGCAACGCCGCGCGTTCGTACTTCTACCATGCGCGCCGCAAGCCTTCTCTTCCTCCTCTTCGCCGGTTGTTCGAGCGGCGCGTCTCCTCGCGCCGATTCGACGCCGCGTCTTTTCGGCGACGGACCCACGACGCTTCACTACCTCATCCTCGGCGACAGCACCGCGGTGGCCGTCGGCGGCGATTACGAGCATGGCCTGGCCGTCGAGTCGGCGCGCCATCTCGCGATGCGCGGCCGCGTCGAGTTGATCAATGCCGCCGTCTCCGGCGCGCGAATTCACGACGTGCTCACCGAGCAGCTTCCCCGTGTCGATCTCGAGCGCGCCGACGTCGTGCTGCTCGACGTCGCGCCGAACGATGTCATTCACCTGACGTCATCGCGCAGCTTCGAGCGCGATTACGGACGAGTGCTCGATGCCATTCGCGCCGCGAACCCCACTGCGAAGATCGTCGTCACCGGCAGCGCCGACATGGCCGCGCCGCCGCGCATTCCGCGTCTCCTCCGCCCTCTGGCTGCGTTTCGCACGCATCGGCTCAACGCGATCGTGCAACGCTATGCCGCGCGCTACGAGCTGACCTTCGCGCCGATTGCCGAGAAAACCGGCCCCCTCTTTCGCAAGGACCCGTCACTCTTCAGCGAAGACCGCTTTCATCCGAACGACCGCGGCTACGCGCTCTGGACCGCGGTGATCAACGAGGCGCTCGACCGCGCACTCGCGCAGGCGCCTCGCGCTGCTGCAACGCAGCGTTAGAGCGAACGGCGCCCCGGGTCAACGAACCACTCGACGTCGCTCCCGCACCGAACAGAGCACGCGCCACAGTGCGCGTCACCGCGTACGCCTCCGCCGTCGACAATCGGACTCAGGATCCGACGTATATTCCGGCGCAGTGAAACAGTGCAGACAATACGAGCCGCCTTTTCGGCGGCTCGTATTGAACCTGACCGACGAATCCTGGATTGATTGATAGAGCATCCTTGACGATGATGGGGCGGACGGATGACGTTTCTCTGCCCGTATTGCCGGGTGCCTCTCAACAGCGCGGTGGACGCCCTCGATTGTTCGCAGTGCGGACGCCGGTTTTCAACGGACGGCGCGACGCCTGACTTCAGCGAGGGCCACTACTACGACTCGTTCTCCGGGCCCGGCGAGCTCACGCCCAATGCCATCAGCGGCCTGGAACAGGAATTCGCGGGCACCATCAGCCGGATCAGGGAGTTCTACGAACCGCTTCTTGTTCGTCATGGAGCGAAGACGGTCCTCGACTGCGGCGCCGGAAATGGAATCGGGGTCGACACTCTCGTCGACGATGGATACGACGCATGGGGATTGGATCTCTCGGCTCTTCGCAAATGGCAGTGGCAGGAGCGCAAACATCGAGAACGGCTGGTTGTAGCCGACGCGATGCGTACCCCTTTCCCCGACGGGTATTTCGATGTCGTTCTTTCCTCGGGCGTCATCGAGCACATCGGCGTGACCGAATACCGCGATCCCACGTATCGAGTAAGACCATTGCCGGAACGCGATGATCTCCGCCGCGCGTTTCTGCGGGAACTGATGCGCGTGTGCAGGCCGGAAGGGCACGTGTACATCGACTGCCCGAACGGATCGTTCCCCATCGACTTCTGGCACGGTACAACCGTCGCAGAGCCGCGATTTCACTCGTGGACCGAAGGCTTTCTGCCGGCCTTCGGTGAGATCCGCCGCCTTGTGCGCAGCATCAGATCCACAGCAGGCGTCGAGGCGGTCAGTCCATTTGGCAGACTGCGATTTCGTCAATCGCGCGCACGCTGGTTCGGCCGTCTGCTGGCCACGCCCGCCGAGGCGTTCTTTCAAGCCATGAACCATCGCCCATTGCGCTGGTTGGCATCTTCGCCTTTCAATCCCTACCTGGTCGTCCGCATCGACGTCACTTGAAAAACAGAAACGGGAGCGGGCTTTCACCCGCTCCCGTTTCCAACTCGTCGATTTGGATTGGTGGAGCTGATCGGGATCGAACCGACGACCTCCTGAGTGCGATTCAGGCGCTCTCCCAAACTGAGCTACAGCCCCACATTGCTTGGAAGTATCCGCCGTAACTCGCTGTCTGCGGCGAACATTCCTTCCCGGAAGAGGTCGCGATTATAGGGGCGGAGCGGGCTTGCGGCAAGCGGGGATTTACAGAGCCGCTCGCAGCGCATGCGCCACGCGCGCCGCATCCGGTGTGTGGATCACCGCGACGATGCACGCCGCTGCGATCGACGCGTAGACCGCGGCGACGAACCATTTGCCCCACGCCACGCTCTCCCACGCATCATCCCCTTCGCCGCGCGGACGCGGCACCAGGACGATCGACAGGGCAGCGGCGATCGAGAGCGCAGCGAGCGCGGCGAAGACCAGCGCGTAGTCACGGACGACCGCATCACCGACGAGAAAGACCACGCCGATGAAGGCGATCAGGATGGAAAAGGCAGAGAGGAATCGTTCGTTCGAAATCATATGGGCTCCCAAGTATTTCGAACCGCCGGCCGTCAGCCGCCATTCCTCGCATCCGGCAGCACGAACATCCTCCGCGCCCGCTCCGACGCGATCGTCTCCGGCCGGTAGAGCGCGTCGATGACGGATGGCTTCCACCGGAAGAGCTCCGGGTTTGCCCCGCGGAACTCCTCGAACGACTCCTCCCCGCTCATCCGTTCGTGGATCAGCAGCAGGTACGCCCACGTGATCGTCTCGTGGTAGAGAGCACTCGCCCCATGCCGTGCGGCGAAGCGCTGGAGCGCCTCCGTGAACTGCCCGATCGCTCCCAGAAGCGGCTGCTCGCGGAGATAGACCCAGGCCAGGCGCACGTGATCGGCGTGATGAAACTCCTCCACCTCGCCGCGCTCGAATGCGCGGGCGAACGCGACATCCGCCGCGTTCACTTGCGCGCCTTTCGTTTCTCCGCACTGCTCTCGATCAGCTTGTGCGAGGCCGTCGCGTCGAGATCGAGGTGATACACCTTCTTCAACTCGGCGATCTTCTTCAGCGACTCCGGCCCGAAGGGCGTCTTCCCCTCGAACACGTGCAGGACGATTCCCTCCAGCAGATCGCCGAGGGAGATGTCGTGATACTCGGCGAGGCCTTTGAGGACTTTCAGGATGCGCTTTTCCATGCGGACGCCGGTCTGGGAACGTTCGATTTCAATCATGGTACAAAGGTACCACGGTACCGTGGTAACAGTCCAGTCCGGATTGGATCATGGCGCGGAGCGGGCCCGCCGCGAGGCCGGCTTCACGCCGTCAAATCGAGATAGACATCGGCGACCACCGGCGACGCTCCCCGCAGCGCCGCATCGAGCTCATCCATCGCGCGGGCGACCTCCTCCACACTCACGCCGGAATCCGGCCGGATCTTCGCCGCGACGATCACCTCGCGCGGGCCGATGTACACCGCCTGCATCGCGAGCACTTCCGCGACCGCGGGCGAGGCCTGGACGAGTCTGCGCAGCTCGTCGAGATACTCCGGCGCGAGCGAACGTCCGATCAGAAAATCTGCGAGCGGACGCGCGAGACCGAACGCCGTGATCGCGAGCAGCACACCGATCATCAGCGACGCGATCGAATCCGCGGTGCTGTTCCCCGTGTACGCCGACACGAGCAGCCCGCCCGCGGCCAGCACGAGGCCCGCCATCGCCGCGGAGTCCTCGATGACGATCGCGCGCACGATCGGATCGCTCGAATGGAGAAGATGCGGCCAGAAACGGTGCCCTTGTTCCTGTGCATCCGCCCGCGCCTGCCTCACGCTCTGCACGAGCGAGATCCCCTCGGCGACGAACGACACGGCGAGCACGATCCACGCGGCGAGCATGTGCTCCGTCCCACCGGCATGCATCAGGCGGTACAGCGCCATCCCGACCGAGAAGCAGCCGCCGATGATGAACGACGCAATCGCCGCCATCAGCGCCCAGAGGAACTGTTCCCGTCCATGGCCGAGGGGATGGCGGCGGTCGGGCGGCTTGCGCGCGCGGCGCAGCGACCACGCCAGGAGGACTTCATTCAGCGAATCGGCGAACGAGTGCGCGGACTCCGCGAGCATGCCGGTCGATCCGGTGATGAGTCCGGCGGCGAGCTTCGCCACGGCGATGATCAGGTTCGCCAGCAGCGCGATCAGAATCGTGCGGATGCTCTCTCCATGCTCGAGTTGTTTCAGCGCGGCGCGGGAGCGGCGAAACGATGTTGCCATCGCGAAATCGTCCTACACTGTTCATGCCGGGTGCGAAATGTCGGTCGACGTCCCTACCCTGACGATGGTGTCGGCGCTCACCAGCGCGTCCGTGGCTCTCGCTCTCGCGTTCTCGCTGCGGACGGACATCGCGGCGATCGGAGCGAGCCTCCGCATCTGGGCGGCGGGGATCGCGATTCAGGCGGTGGGCTGGATGCTTGCCGGCATGCGCGGCACGATCAGCGACGCGATCGGCGTAGTCCTCGGCAACACGCTCGTGGTTCTCGGATTCGCCGAATGTGAGCGCGCCCTCGGCGCATTCGGCGGCCGGCGTGCACGGCCGCTCGCCTACATCCCTCTCGTCTTCGTGACGCTGACGTCGATCGTCTTCACGTTCGTACGCCCCGACCGCGATCAGCGCATGATCGCGACTTCGCTCCTGTTCGCGTTCGTCCTCGCCCTCGCCAGCGGCGCAGCGCTCCGCGTGAAGGCGGAAGGATCGCGGAGGCCGAGGAGCCAGAGGCTGACGGCGGCGACGCTGGCAGTGGCGGGGGCGACCCTGTTCTGCCGCGCCATCTGGATTCTGTTCGCAGGCCAGTCGGCGCTGATCACGGTCATCGTCGTCTATGTATGCGCGGCCGTTGCACCCGTGGTGTCCTCTCTCGGTTTCGCACTGATGTGCACCGACCGGTTAGACCGCGAGCTCGCCTACCTCGCCTCGATGGATCCGCTCACGGGCGTGCACAACCGGCGCAGTCTCGAGTCGATCGCGAATCGCGAGATCAAAGCCGCCGAGCGCCACGGGCACAGCCTGTCGCTGCTCGTCATCGACATCGATCACTTCAAGCATGTGAATGACGAGCAGGGGCACGAGGCGGGCGACGCGGCACTCCGCTCGCTCACACAGATCGTGCGCGCCTGTCTGCGCGAAGAAGACACCATCAGCCGCTTCGGCGGCGACGAGTTCGTCGTGCTGATGCCGCATGCCGACATGGCGAGCGCGATGACCGGCGCCGAACGTCTGCGAACTGCGGTCGAGGCAGGATCGCAGATGACGATTTCCGCCGGCATCGCCGAATGGACTCCCGGCGAAGGGCTGTTCGACGTGATGCGCCGCGCCGACGACGCGCTGTATCGCGCGAAGGAAGCGGGGCGCAATCGCATCGAAGCCGGCGCTACTTCGGCGGCACGAAGTGTCCACGCAGCAGAAAGCCGGTGATCGCGCGGCCCGTCACGCGCGCGGGATCTCGAAGACCTTGAAGTCGGCCGCGGCATCGACGTTGGCAAAGACCGCCGCCGCTTCGGCGACGAGCAGCTCGACGGACTCGTAGCGCGGACTGAAGTGCGTGAGGATCAGCCGGCCGGCGCCGGCCTGGCGCGCGACGTCCGCCGCCTCCGCCGCGGTCGCATGATCCCTCGCCGCCGCCTCCGCCTGCAGGGCATTGTCGTAGGTCGACTCGTGAATCAGGACATCGGCGCCGCGAGCCAGCGCGACGGCCGATTCGCAGGGGCGCGTGTCGGTGCAGTAAACAATGCTGCGGCCCGGGCGCGGCGGCCCCACGACCTCCTCGCTGCGCACGACGCGGCCATCGCCGAGCGTGACACTAACTCCGCGTTGCAGCTCGCCGAACAGCGGTCCCGATGGGACGCCCAGCTCGCTCGCGCGCACCGCATCGAACTTCCCCGGATGATCGTCTTCGTCGATCCGGTACGCGACGCACGGCGCGTGATGCACGACGGGCGCGCAGCTCACGCGAAAGCCGCGCCCGCGGAGCACTTCGCCCGGCGCGACCTCGACGACGTTCACTTCGTACGGCACCCGATAGTACGGAATGCTCGTCAGAAATCCCGCGATGCCTGCCGGACCGTAGACGCTGATCGGCTCGCGCCTGCCTCCCATGCCGAGCGACGAGAGGAGACCGGGCAGACCGAAGAGATGATCGCCATGGAGGTGCGTGATGAAGATCGCCTCGACCGCGCCGGAGCGGACGTCCTCGCATTTCATCAACTGCCGCTGCGTCCCGTCGCCGCAATCGAAGAGCAGCACGTGGCCATCCATCACCAGCGCGACGCTGGCCACGTTGCGCTCGCGGGAAGGCATCCCGCCGCTCGTGCCAAGAAAAACGATGCGGATGCGGTCCATGAAAAGAGCTAGCTATTGAAACACAGCAGGCTCCCGTCCCCCATCCGTCCCATCCGTCCCATCCGTCCCATCAGTCCCATGGGACGGATGGGACCGATGGGACCACTACCGCTACTGCGCGGCTACGTACGTCGGGTCCTGCGTCTCCTGGTCGATCACCGACGCATACGCGGTCACGACGCCATCTCCGCCGATCACTCGGATGTTGATGCGCGCGTTGTAGACGTTGCCCAGGCCGAGCTCGCGGATGATCGCTGACTGGCGGAACTCGTTCGCGGCCAGCGGGATCTGCACCGTGGGCGTGACCTTCGAGTCGGGCAGAACGACCTGGACCTCGACCGTGACCGGCTTGCCGTTCAACTCGGCGAGGCCGAGGTTCGTGCGATAGCGAACGGAGTCTTCGACCTGCAGGATGTTGAGGCTGCGGCCGCCGGCCGCTGCACCATCCGCGAGCGTGACCGCCGGCGTGAACTGCCCCAGCGTGCCGTTGCCCGTCTGGTTGTAGGTACGGCCGGTGATGATCAGCGGCGCATCGGCCGGCGTAGTCACCTGCACCATGCCGCCGGCGTTCGATTTGCCGAAGAGCGACGAGACGATCGCGTCGAGCGCTGCGACCTGAGATGGAGGAATCGTGACCGACGCCGAAGCGGGCTCGCCGCCGCCCTGCGGCAGGAATGTGAGCGTGACGGTTTGCGGACTCGCACCGCTGTTGAAAAGACGCATGTCGGTCTGCCAGTGCGCAATCGAGTTCGTGAGGTCCGCGACACCGGGCACGACCCATTTCGACGCGAGCGTCTGTCCGATCTGCACGGGTGCAACGAGCAGCGGATCGTTGGTCAGATTGTCGATCGTCGAGGCGTAGGCGGTCACGCGGCCGTCGCCCTTCGTGACCCGCACTTCGATCCGGCCGTCCTTGAGCGAGATGTTGTTCTGCGCCAGGAGGCCGCTGAGCTGCAACTGCTGGTTAGCCTTCAGATCGAACGGCAGCTCGAGGAGCTTCTTTGCAGCATCGTCGAACACCGCGAGAACTGCGGAAGCGCTCTGCCCCGACCCCTCGATCAGTCCGACGTTCGTACGGAATGCGCTCGACTGCGCAATCTGCTGAAGGCTGAGAAGAGGCGACGAGCCCTGCGACGGTTTGGCGATGAAGCTCGTGTAGGGAATCGCCGGGATGAACTGCCCCAGCGTTCCGGCCGAGGTCGCGTTGTAGGTGCGGCTCGAGACCAGTGTCGCCCGCGATACGGAAGGCGTCGTCGCCTCCGGGCCTTTGGCCGCAGAGGTAAGCGGCCGGATCTCGAGGATGCCGCTCGCGGCATCTCCGAGCGTCCCGATGCCGTACCAGTTCCGGACGATGTCATCGAGCGCGGTCGTCGCGCCGGCATCGACGTCGATCGTCGTCTGCTTCACGCCGGCCTTCGGATCCGACGGCGAGAAGATCAGCGCGTACTTCTGCAACTGGCCGCCGATGTTCGTCACGCGGATGTCCGACTGCCAATGCGAGTTGATGCCATCGAGGTGGCCGATGCTCGGAATGATCAACGAGTCCGCGGATGGGGCGTTCTTCTGCGGCACCGGCGAAACGGGTGTCACGACATTGACCGACACGGGAACGGTGACCGTCGACGAACCCTGCGCGCCGTAGCGCGAGGAGGAAGGCGTCGTGATCACGACGATGAGCGACGCCGTGAACGTGCCGTTCGGCAGCACGCCGGGCGAGGCGGTGATCTTCAGCGTCACACCTTCCGGCGGAAGCGGACCATTCGCCGGCGCGACGGTCAGCCACGGCCGGTCGACAGTCGCGGTGAACTGCAACGTCTGGTTAGCCTGGCCCGGAATGAAGACTTCCTGCACGACCTTGTCGGTGTTGCCGGCGGGAACGTTGACGGCGGGATTCTTCTGCGTGCGCGCCGGCAGCGGAATCAGGACGACGCGCACCGGCTCCGAGAACGGGCCGGGCTCACTCGTGCATGCGCTGAACGCATGCACGCGGTAGTAGAACGCCTTGCTGACATCGGTGATGTGCGTGAACGGCACGCTCCTCGCCGTCAGGCTCTTCCTCAGCGGCGCGCTGAAATCCTCGGTCTCGGACTCCTCGAGCTCATAGCTCACGGCATTGAGCACCGCGTTCCATTCGACCTTGTAAGTCTGCCCCGAGGTTGCCGCGCCGACGACGCTGGCGATGGGCGCGACGGGACGATTGCAATTGTTGAACGAGCCGGTCGCCGACTGCAGCGCGCCGCAATCGGGAGTGATCGCGATGACGTACCACTGCGCCGGTCCGTCGTCGATCGTCGCGATGAACGACGTCGTCGCCGTCGTCGCCAGTTTGACGGCAGCGCCGCTGCCCGTCGCGACCCAGAGCTGATACTCGGTCGCATTGGCCACACTGCTCCACTTGAACTCGACCGGCGAGAGCGCGGCGCTGCCGTTCACCGGCGCGAGCAGCACGGGCGGCGCGGTCACACAACTCGATGCAGTTCGGAACTTCGAGCAGGAAGAGGTCCGCACCGGACAGCCGGAGCGCAGCGCTTCGACGCGCCACTCGTAGTCCGTGCCGGGATTGAGTCCCGAATACGCGATGCTGTTCGTGCCGGACGATCCGAACTCGATGCTGCATCCGCTGCCCGCGGGACCGAGGAAGATGCGATACGCGAGCGCGTCGGCGGCGGCCCAGTTGAGCGTGCCGCTCGTCGCGATACCTGTCGCGCCATCGGCAGGAGCCACGGTGTTCGGAATCGTCGTCGGACATCCGATGGTGGTCGTCTTCGACGAGCTGTTGTTCGACGCATTCGAATCGGCGGTCGATGCAGTGACGTTCGCGACGTTCGTGATCGGGCTGGCGCCCGTCTGCCCGACCGTGTACTTCGCCGAGATGGTGATCGTCTGTCCGACGGCGAGCGACGGGATCGTGCAGGGGAAGGGCGTCGTGCAGGCGCCGCTGTTCGCAACGAAGGTGAGGCGCGACGGCGGGATGTCATCGACGACGACTGCATTCGCGACGATCGGCCCGAGGTTCGTGACGGAGATCGTGTAGGTGATCTGCGAGCCCGGCAATGCCGTCGACGGTCCGCTCTTCACGATCGAGAGATCGGTCGCGTTGATCGTCGTCGACTGCGACGCGCTTTCGTTGCCCGGCGCAGGATCGGCGGTCGTTGAGCTCGCGCTGCCGTTGAGCGTCATCACGCCGCTCGCCCCGGCCGTTCCCGTCAGGCTGATCGTGTAGGAACCGGGAGCAAGGCTCGCCGCGGAGCACGTCGAGACTGCACCGACAACGCTGCAACTGAACGAGCCGCTCGTCACGCTGGCGATCGTTCCGCCCGAGAGTGTGAGGCTGACGCTGACCGTCGATGCGGCATCGGGTCCGCCGTTGGCCAGCGTCACAGTGTAGGTCGTGCTCGCACCCGGATTGACCGGATCGGGAGCGTCGGTGATCGCGAGCGACAGATCGGCGTCGGGATTCACCGTCACGTTGTTCGTCACCGTGTTGTTGGTCGTGTTCGGATCCGACTCCGTCGCCGTGACGCTCGCGGTATTCGTGATCGTGCCGACCGCATTCGCGTTGAGGACGAGCGTGACGGTCACGCTCGTGTTGACCGGAATCGTGCCGAAGTTGCAGGTGATGGGACCTGTGCCGCTGCAAGTGCCGCTGCTCGGAGTGACGGAAACGAACGACCCGCCGGAGAAGGTGTCGTTGAGGACGACGTTCGTCGCGTTCGCGAGAGCATTGTTGCTGACCGTGATGGTGAACGTCGCGTTCTGGCCGTGGAGCACGCTGGCCGGCGCGCTCTGACTGGCGGAGAGATCGGTGCTGACAACCGCCGTGAGCACGAGCGACGAGGGGGTGTAGCTGTAGGTAAACGTTCCGCCGCTGCCGCCGCCGTAGGGCTGGTAACTGGTTCCGCTGAAATCGGTGGTGCCGCGCGATGCGAAGGTGAGCGGCGTATAGCTGTCGCCGTTGTTCGGCGTGTAGCCGCCGAGGAGGCTGACGGCGAGCGTGCCGTTGATGGAGACGGCGCCGGTGACCGCCAGGCGGCCGTACTGAGTCAGCGCGGTCGTGCCGGCGAGACTGGCGCGGAGGACGGACGTGCTGTTGAACGTTGGATTCGTGACCTGCAGGATGCCGGTCTGCATGTCGATCTCGCCGGTGCTGGTGAAGGGAACGCCGCTGCCGATCGTCGTGGTGCCGCTGGTGGTTAGCTTGCGCAGGATGCCGGCGTTGAGGATCGAGCCTGCGCCGGAGTTCTGCGTGATCACGTCATCGCACTCGATCTGGAAGACGCCGCCCGCCAGGTTGTGCAGGATCGCGCTGGTGTTATCGAGAATCGATCCGGCAGTCCAATGCACGGTGCCGCCGTTCTTGAACGAGAACCCGTTCGACAACACCTTCGTGGTGCCGATGAGATTCGCCACACCGGCGGGAGCCACGGCGAGGGTCGCTCCCCCGTCCATCGTACCGCCGCTCCAGCTCAGGGTGCCGTTGATGGTTAGAGTCGAACTGCCATTGAGCGTTCCGCCGGCGACGGTCATCGTCGCGCCGCTCTGCACCGAGGAGGGTCCGGAGATGGTCGTCGCTCCGTTCGCGACGCGGAAGCCGCTGCCGGTGATGAACGCACCGCTGTTGAGGAAGAGCTGCTGGAAATCGCTGGTACCGGAGGTGATGTCGATGCGGGCGTTGTTGGAGAAGGGAACGTTGACACCGATGGTGGTCGTCCCCGTGCCGGCCGATTTCCGGAAGGTTCCGGCATTGGTAATCGACCCCGCTCCCGAATTCTGCGTGATCACGTCGTCGGACTTCGAATCGAACACGCCGCCCGATTGAATGTTGAGCAGACTGCTCGTATTGACGAGGATCGTCCCGCCGGTCCAGTTGAGCGTCCCGGCCACGTTCAGCGTGAAGCTGTTCTGCAGCACCTTGGTCGTGGCGGTGCTGATGGTTGACGTGGTTCCGCTGGCGATCGTGACGCTGCCACCGGCGCCGTTCATCACGC
Source organism: Acidobacteriota bacterium (assembly GCA_021325515.1). Classification (GTDB taxonomy): domain Bacteria; phylum Acidobacteriota; class Thermoanaerobaculia; order Gp7-AA8; family Gp7-AA8; genus JAJPHC01. The sequence goes on along the minus strand of JAJPHC010000024.1, from coordinate 110,054 downwards.
CGCCCGTCCAGTTCAACGTGCCGTTGATGGCGAGATCGGCGGTGCCGGAGAGCGTGCCGCTCGCGATCGTCATCGTCGCTCCCGCTTCGACCGAGCTCGGGCCGGCGATGTTCGTCGTGCCGTTGACGAGCGTGAATCCGCTGCCGGAGATCACAGAGCCGTTGTTCAGCGTCAGATTCTGAAAATCGGAATTGCCGTTGATGATCTCGATGCGGTTGTTGTTCGCGAAGGCAACGCTGGCGCCGGTCGTCGTCGTTCCGCCGCCTGCCGACTTGCGGAAGATCCCGTCATTGACGATCGTCCCAGCGCCGGAGTTCTGCGTGATGACGTCGTTGCTCTGCGAATTGAACAGGCCACCCGACAGCACGTGCAGCACCGCTCCGGTGTTGTCGAGAATCGTGCCGCCGCTCCAGTTCGCGGTGCCGGCGATGTTCAGATTGAAGCCGTTGCTCAGCACCTTGGTCGTTGCGGTCGTGATGTTCAGCACTCCGCCGGACGCGATGGTCGCGCTGGCGTTCAGGCCATCCATCGTGCCGCCCGTCCACGACAGCGTTCCATTGACCGTGAGCGCCGCTCCCCCGCCGAGCACTCCTCCAGAAGCGAGGTTCAACGTCGCTCCGCTCTGCACGGTGGACGCGCCGTTGACGCTGGTGGTGCCGCTGTTGATCGTGAGGCCGCTACCCGCGATCGTCGTGCCGGCGGCCAGTGTGAGATTCGCGGCCGAGAACGTCCCGCTCTGAATATTGATCGCGCCGGAGCTCGTCACCGGAACGCCCGCTGCGACGACCGCGGCGCCCGTCCCTGCCGATTTGAGAATCGTGCCGGCGTTGCTGATCGTGCCGTTGCCGGAATTCTGCGTGATCACGTCGTCGGTCTGGATGTCGAACGTGCCGCCGGGCTGGATATCGAACGTCGTCGAGGTGTTGTCGAGGATCGAGCCTCCGGTCCAGCGCGCGGTGCCGAAGACATTCAGATCGAAGCCGTTCTGCAGCGTCTTCGTCGCTGTGCCGCTGAAGAGGAACAAGCCGCCGGAGACGACATCGACGACGGCGCCGCCCGACATCGCACCGCCGCTGAAATCGAGCGTGCCGTTGACGGTCAGCGTCGCACTTCCGTTGAGCGTGCCGCCGGTCATGCTGAGCGTCTTTCCGGTCTGCACCGTCGACGCGCCGAGAACCGAGGTCGTGCCGCTGCTGATCGTCAGTCCGGCGATGACCGAGCCGGGGTGAAGATTCAACGTCTGGATGTTGAAGGTGCCGGAGATCTCCTGCAGGACGCCGCTGTTGTCGAACGGCACGCCGGAGCCGACGACATCGACGCCGCCATTCGTCTTGCGGAACGTGCCGGCATTGGAGACCGAGCCGGCGCCGGAATTCTGCGTGATCGAGTTGTTCGCCTGCGAGTCGAACAGACCTCCGCTCTGAATGCTGAGCAGACTGCCGGTATTGTCGAGGATCGTGCCGCCGCTCCACGTCGCGGTTCCGGAGACGAGGACCTGGAAACCGTTCTGCATCGTCTTCGTTGCGGCGCCGCTGATGTTGAGCATCTTTCCCGCCGGAACGCTGACGGCTCCGCCGGCGCCGTTCATCACGCCGCCCGTCCAGTTCAGGGTGCCGTTGACGGTTAGAGTCGACGTTCCGGAGAGCGTGCCGCCGGCAAGTGTGACGGTCGCGCCGTTCTCAATCTGCGAAGCGCCGGCGATCGTCGTCGTGCCGCTGTTGATCGAGAAGCCGTTGCCGAGAATCGCGCCGGTGTTGAGCGTGAGGTTCTGGATGTCGAAGCTGCCGCTGGAGACCTGAATCCGCCCGTCGCTGGTGAACGGCACGCCGGAGCCGACTGTCGCCGTTGCGGGACCGGCGGTCTTCTTGAACGTGCCGCTGTTGCTGATCGAGCCGTTGCCGGAGTTCTGTGAGATCACGCCGTCGTTCTGGCAATCGAAGACGCCGCCGCTCGGGATGCTGAGCAGACTGGTCGTGTTGATCAGAATCGATCCGCCGGTCCACGTCATCGTGCCGGGGATGATCAATTGAAAACTGTTCGAGAGAACTTTGGTCGTTCCGCCGCTGATCGTCGAGTTGGTGCCGGCGGCGATCGTCACACTGCCGCCCGCACCATCCATCGTGCCGCCCGTCCAGTTGAGGGTGCCGTTGACGGTTAGACCGGCCGAGCCGCTCAGCGGACCGGCGAGCGTTCCGCCGTTGAAGGTGACGGTCGCTCCCGATTCGACCTGCGATGCGCCGCCGATTCTCGTCGTGCCGCTGTTGATCGAGAATCCGTTGCCGAGAATCGCGCCGCTGTTCAGCGTGAGCGATTGAATATCGAAGCTGCCCGAGGAACCCTGGAGGCGCCCGCTGCTCGAGAAGGGAACGCCGGAGCTGACCGTCGTCGTGCCGGTGCCCGCCGTTTTCTGGAACGTGCCGCTGTTGATCACGGAGCCGTTGCCGGAGTTCTGCGCGATCGTGTTGTCGCTCTGGCAGTCGAAGACACCGCCGCTGGGGATCGAGATCAGGCTGCCGGTGTTGTCCAGGATCGTTCCGCCGCTCCAGACGACGTTGCCGCTCGCCACCAACTGAAAACCGTTCTGCAGCGTCTTCGCCAATCCGCTGCTGATGGTCAGCGTTCCGCCGGGAAGGACTTCCACCGTTCCCGAGCTGTCCCACGTGCCGGCCGACCAGTCGCCCGTGCCGCTGATCGTCAATTTGCCGGGGCTCGTTCCGGAGATCGTGCCGGTGAGACTCGGCGCGTTCGTCGCGCTCAGCGTGAAGGTGGAGAGATTGAGCGTTCCGGCGACGGAGAGGCTGCCGATGCTTCGCGAGCTGTCGAGATTGACGGTGAAGCAGCAGGGAATCGTCGCCGTGTCGGATGCGCCGGGAATCCCATTCGGAGTCCAGACCGTCGGCTGGTTCCACGAGCCGCTGCTCGAGGTCACATACGTCGTCGCCTGCGCAGGCGCTGCCGTGAAGAGCAGCGTAACCGCAGCGAGAGTGGCGATTGCAGCGAGGCTCGCGCCAAAGGATAGCTTCAGTACGTTGGAACGCACGGCCACCTCCGAGAAAGTCGAATTGTCCGGAAACCCTCGCCATTGTATGCCTCGCTCCTGCTCCCGCGGTGACGGGGCGCACGTTTTCGCGATGGCCGGGCCCGATAATGAAGGCGATGAAATCGCTGATCCTGGCTGCCGCGCTCGCCAACCCGATCCTGTTCGTGACGCAGGTGCCTGTACCGGCGGATTTCACGACGGTCGCGTCGACGTTCGGCAATCAGCAGGCGGCGGTCGCCGAGGCGCCGCGCGGCGGCGATCTCTGGATTCGCTATCCCGACGGGACGCTGAAGAACCTGACGCGCGCGGCGGGCTACGGCAACAGCGGCATGCAGGGGAAGAGCTCCATCGCTGTCCGTGAGCCTGCCGTGCACTGGAGCGGAACGAAGGCGCTCTTCAGCATGGTGACCGGCGCGCCGACGCAGCAGTACGTCTGGGAAACCTACCACTGGCAAATCTACGAAATCACCGGCCTCGGCGAGAACGAAACGCCGGTGATCCGCAGAATTCCGAATCAGCCGGCGAACTACAACAACGTCAGTCCGTTCTACGGCACCGACGATCGCATCCTCTTCACCTCCGACCGCCCGCGCAACGGCGAGCGTCATCTCTATCCGCAGCTCGATGAATATGAGGAGGCGCCCGTCGTCACCGGCCTCTGGAGTCTCGATCCGAACAGCGGCGATCTCAAGCTGCTCAACCACACGCCGTCGGGGCTCTTCACGCCGTCGATCGACAGCTTCGGCCGCGTGATCTTCACGCGCTGGGATCATCTGCAGCGCGATCAGCAGGCGGACGCGGATGCAGTCGAAGGTGGGGATTACGGGACATTCGACTACGCGGACGAGTCGGCGAATGCGGCGCGGCTCGAGCAGCGCGTCGAGATTTTTCCGGAGCCGCGCAGCAGCCGCACCGATCTGCTGGCCGGCACGAATCTGCAGGGAATCTCGATCAACCAGTTCTTTCCCTGGGAAATGAACGAGGATGGGACGTCCGAGGAGACGATCAATCACATCGGACGGCATGAGCTGTTCAACTACTTCGATGTGAGCATGAATGACGCGGGGCTTTCCGAGTTCTACGGCGTGAGCGCGAATCGTGCGAACAAAAACGAAGTCGAGAACGTGCTGCAGATCCGCGAATCGCCGGCGCAGCCGGGAACGTACTACGCCGTCGATGCGCCGGAGTTCCGCACGCATGGATCGGGGCAGATCGTGAGCTTCGCGGCCGAGCCGTCGCGGACCGCGGACAAAATCGCAATCACGTACATCACGCCGCGATCGACGCGCGACATCCCGGAAGGAGCCGCGCCCGCCGATGCGTCCGGCCACTATCGCGATCCGCTGCCGCTGGCGGATGGAACGCTGCTCGCGGTGCATGCGAGCGAGCTGCGCGAAGACGCGAATGAAGGCTCGCGCACGGCGCCGAAGTCGCGCTATGGATTTCGCATCCGAATGATGGCCGCGCAGAACGGGACGTATGTTCCGGGCGACCCGCTGACGCCGGGCATTCAGGCCAATGTGTCGTACTACGACCCCGACGCGCTCGTGACGTACAACGGGGAACTGTGGGAGTTGAATCCGGTGGAGGTGCGGGCGCGCACGCGGCCCGCGCGGCGCACGACCCCGCTCGATGAGCCGGAGGCGAAGATCTTCCGCGAAGAGAATGTCGATCCTGCCGCGTTCCGCGCGAGCCTCGCCGCGCGCAATCTCGCGATGATCGTCAGCCGCAATGTGACGACGCGCGATGCGGCGGACAAACAGCAGCCGTACAACCTGCGCGTCGCGGGTACCTCGACGCAGAGGATCGCCGGAAACAGCAAGACGTTCGACGTCGCGCAACTGCAGCTCTTCCAGGGCGATCAGGTGCGGGGACTCGGCGGAACGAAGTCGCCGCGCGAAGGACGGCGGGTGCTTGCGCGCACGATGCACGACGCGTCGCCGTCGAGCGTGCAGATCGCGAGCGACGGCTCATTCGCCGCGCTCGTGCCGGCGCATCGCGCGATGAGCTGGCAGCTCACCGATCCGGGCGGCACGCCCGTCGTGCGCGAGCGCTACTGGCTGACGTTCCAGCCGAGTGAGGTCCGCGTCTGCGGCTCGTGTCACGGCGTCAACACGAAGGATCAGACGGGAGCCGCACCACCCACGAACTCGCCGGAAGCCCTCCGCTCGCTGCTGCGAGCCTGGAAATCGTCGCAACCCGCCACCCCAAGACGCCGCGCCGCCCGTTAAGTTGGTTTTCGGGGGTCACACCTGGAAAATCAACTTAACGGCGTGCCAACGTTCGCGAGTTAAGTTGATTTTCCAGGTGTGACCCCCGAAAACCAACTTAAGGAGAGGTGATCTGCTTCGCGATCAGGTCCATGTCGGCGAGGCGGCCTTCCTGTGAGTCGAGCGCGAACGGCAGGCCGTCGGTGACGCGCGCGAAGCGCATTGGCACCGTCAGCGCGATCTCGCGCGCCCAGACGCGCGACTGCGCCTTCAGCAGCTCGTCGCCGGAGATGCCGGCTGCGCGCACCATCGCCACTGCCGTTTCGACTTCGACGATCGACGTCGCGGCCTCGAACAGCACGTACTGCTGGCGCGCGACCTTCTCGCGAAAGATGTGGTCGAGTGCGCTGGACAGAAATCGCGCGGTGCGCGCGACGGCGGCGCCGCCTGCGTCCGCGAACGGCTCGACCTGATCCGCCATCGCGCCGTAGTACGTTCCCTTGCTGCGCACACTCTCGCGCATGCGATAGAGACCGACGATGTTCTGCAGAATCTCCGTCGTTCCTTCGTAGATGCGGAGAATGCGCGCGTCGCGGCGGATCTTCTCCACCTCGTACTCGACGCAGTACCCATAACCACCGAGCGCCTGCACCGCGTCATCCGCCGCGATGTTCCCCGCCTCGGTCGCAAAGATCTTGGCGATCGCCCCTTCGATCTGGCGATCCGTCGTGCCGTTGTCGAGCAGATCGGCGACGTGCTCGATGTAGGCGCGCGCCACGGCGAGCCGCACGCTGTTCGGCACGAGCAGCTTGTGTGTGTATCCCTGCTTCTCACAAAGCAGCGTGCCCATCTGGCGCCGCTGTTTCGAATACGCGATCGCCTTGTTCAACGCGCGAATGCCGGCGCCGAGGCCGAAGCCGGCAACCATGAGACGAGTGAAGCCGAAGACTTCGTTGGCCTGTGAGAGACCTTCGCCTTCCTTCGATCCGATCAACTGATCGGCGGGCACGATCACATCTTCGAAGATCACCTGCGCGGTGTCGGACAGACGAATGCCGTGCTTCACTTCATGTTTCCCCGGAGTGAGTCCGGGAGTGCCACGCTCGACGATGAAAAACGAAGGACCGCCGGGCGCCTTTGCGAGCACGGTGTAGAGATCGGCAATCGAACCGTTGGAGATGAACTGCTTCACGCCGTTCAGCGAGTAGTGCGTGACGTTGCCTGCGGCATCGGTGACCGGCCTCGCCTGCGTCTGCACGTTTTGCACATTCGATCCCGCTTCCGGTTCCGTGACGGCATACGCGACGATCAGGCCTTCGCCTGCGATGCGCGGCAGCCACTTCGCCTTCTGGGGCTCCGTGCAGCCGACGCGGATCGGATCGGTGCCGAGTGCGACAGCGAGCATCGACGTCGCGAGTCCGAGATCGATTTGCGCGAACTCGCACGACAGCCGGTAGATGTCGTAGGCGCCGCCCCCCATCCCGCCATACTCCGCGGGCAGGAACGGCAGATGGAGTCCGACTTCGGGTCCGAGCATCGCCCGCACAACATCGGCGGGACAGGTGTCCGTTTCATCCCAATGCATCCGCTGCTCGAGCGGCGTATTGCGATCGGTGAAGTCCTTCAGCGTGTCGACGATGAGCTCGAGATCACCCGGATCGAGCCTTGTCATCAGGCCCTCCCGATGATCGCGGCGGCGCGATCCTTCGCGATGCGTGCGCCGGTCAGACATGCATCGAGCTGGTTGCGCAGTCCGACGAACATGTCGAGTCCATTGAAGTTTGCACATGGGCCGCGCTTCGCCGGATGCGAGCCATCCGATTCGATGACGTCCATCGTGCTGCGGCCGCCGCTGGCGAAACCAGGCAGGAAGGCCTCGAGGCCATCGAGCTCTTCGCTGCTGTAGCACGCGGCGCAGCCTTCTTCATCCCACACGAGGTGGCGGCGATAGCCGAAGACGAGCTCCGCGCAGGAAGCGCCGGCCGTTGCGGAAACGCGCGCGGCGTAGACATGCGAAAGATCGCGGCGCAGCTCATCGGTGTGAATCGCGACATCGAGCGCGAGACAGCGCGCGGCGAGCAGCGCAGCGAGCGTCTCCCCAAGCTCGTCGAAGACGACCGGCAATTCGCCGGAACGGAAATGCCGTGCCGTCCAGAGCCAGAGCTTCAGCGCCGTGGCGACGGTGCATGCGCCGCTGTCGGGCGAGACCGAGGCGACTTCGCGCAATTCGCGGATCCACTGCGGCATGATCGCGAGAACGTCCGGCGACATCACCGCAGTGCGGAGGCGATCCGCGGCGGATGCATCGCCGGAATCCTGAAGCAACGCGCTGGCCGCCGCGAGCAGCGGATCGCCGGTCGCTGCCGCCGCAGCGCGCAGCGCCGCGCCAGCTTCTCCCGCCGCATAGAAATCAATGGTCCGATGCGTCCGCGCATTGCGGGCAACAGGCGGATATTCGATCGCTGTCATGGCAGTTCACCTCAGCGACGAAGCGTAGCCAGGGGGACACAATTGGTATGTGGCGGATGCGGTGCTGGTGTGTGAGAGATGTCACACGGAAAGGTTCAGCCCCGCAGCAGCGACCTCGCCGCTTCGGCGTCGCCGCTCCGCAATTGCTCCTGCGGGTGCGCGATGTAGTAGCCCTGCAGCAGATCGATTCCGAGCTCGCGGCAGGTCTCGTACTCTTCCACCGTCTCGATCCCCTCGGCGATCGTCTTCGCGCCGATCTTCGCCGCGAGCTCGACGAGCATCTTCACGAGATCCTGCTTGATCGGCTCGGAGGCGACCGCTGAGACGAGCGACTTGGTCACCTTCAGATAGTCGGGCGCGAGCTCGGCGATCGCTTCCAGCGACGCGTAGCCGGAGCCGGCGTCATCGATCGCGACTTCGATGTCCTTGCTGCGAAATTCGTCGAGAACCTGGCGAAAGGTCGCGTAGTCTTCGATCGCGGCCCGCTCGGTGAGCTCGAGCACGAAGTGCCCGCGATGCTCGGCGAAGAACGACGAGACTTCGTGAATGCGGAACTCCGACTGGCCGAACATCTCCGCTTCGAGATTGACGAGGAACTTCCGGTCGAGCAGATCGACCTCGCGCAGGCGCTTCAGCGCGACTTCCAGCGCGATCGCTTCGAGAGCCCAGGCAAGCTTCGCCTCGCGCGCGTAGGAGAAGAGCATGTCCGAGTTGCGGAACGAGGAGTGGGCCGGGCCGCGCGTCAGGACCTCATAGCCGAAGACGGTGCCGTCGCCGGCCCGTGTGATCGGCTGGAACAGCGTGGTCACGCGCTTGCGGCGAATGATGTCGCGCAGCTCCCGCGTCAACTGCTTCTTCCGAAGCACCTCGGCATCGCGCACCGCGTCGGCCGCGATCTGCATGCCGTGATAGACCTGCCTCTCGAGACGGATCTGCGGCCGGTACTCGATGCGCGTCCCACCGACAAAGAAGCCGATCTGATCGCTGGACACATTCGGGAACTGCGCGCGAAGGACACGCACGAGCGTCTCGCGCAGCTCCCTCGAGATCGTGTCGAAGTCGTGCGACATGCCGAGCGTCGGAAAGAAGAGAAAGAAACTCGATCCGCCGACGCGGTGGGCCGCGATGTGTGCGCTCGGAAAATATTTTCTGGTCTCTTCGTTGATGCAGGCGGCAACGCGGCGCAGGAATTCATCGAAGAACGCCCAGCCGTACTCGACTTCGATCGCTTCGTACTGTTCGATGTCGATGAAGACGATGCCGGCCTCGCCCTGATCGATCAGCATCTCCTTCACGCGATCGAGCAGCATGGTGACCGTCGGCAGTCCGGTGGCGCGATCGATCAGGAGATTCTCCACCTGTCCGCGCCTGGCTTCCTGCGCGGCGGTCTTGAGCTTCGCGCGGTCGAGCAGAGCCTTGCAGCGCTTGACGACTTCGTCGCGATTGAACGGTTTGACGAGATAGTCGTCGGCACCGACCTGCAGGCCGGTGAGGCGGTCTTTCACTTCACCACGTCCCGTGACGAGCACGACCGCGATGCGCGAGGTGCGATGCACGGCCTTGAGCGCCTGGCAGACTTCCCAGCCGCTGCGCTTGGGCATCATCACGTCGAGAAGAACGAGCTCAGGCAGAAGATTCTGCGCGACGGCCAGCGCTTCGTCGCCGTCGCGTGCGATCAGAAAGTCGCATTCAAGCGGCCGAAGGTAACTCTTCAGCAGCATCGCCACGTCTTCGTTGTCGTCGGCGATGAGGACGGCCGGCCGCTCACTCATATTTGTATTTGATGATTGCGGAAAACAAGCCAGAAGAGAAGGGATATTCAGGAAGCAGCAGCGGGGGGAGATCGGCGCTGCATGCTGGCGCCTGCTGCCTGCTGCCTGATTATGTTAACGTTCGATCCCCCGGGAGAGGGAATGATCAAGTTCGGGACCTCTGGCTGGCGCGGCGTCATCGGCGAGGATTTCACGTTCGAGGCCGTCCGCATCGCCACGCAGGGAATTGCCAACTATCTGCGCAGGACACAGCAGAAGGGATCGGGCGTCGTCGTTGCGTACGACACGCGATTCCTCTCGGAGAAGTTCGCGGCGGAAGCCGCGAAGCTGCTGGCCTTCAACAGCATTCAGGCCTATCTCTGCACGCGCGACGTCCCGACGCCGTGCGCCGCATACGAAACCGTCCGCCGCAAAGCGATGGGCGCGATCAATTTCACGGCCTCGCACAACCCTCCCGAGTACAACGGTCTGAAGTTCTCCACATCGAACGGGGCGCCGGCGCTGCCCGAGATCACGAAGCAGATCGAGAGCGAGATCCACGCGGTGATGGAGAAGAACGACCGGCTCGACGTCTACGAGAAATCGGAGTTGATCGAGCACATCGATCCGAAGGACCGCTACCTCAACGAGCTGAAGCAGAAGGTCGATGTCGATGCGATCCGCAAGGCCGGCCTTCGCATCGCGATCGATTCGCTCTACGGCACGTCGCGCGACTATCTCGATTACTTTCTTCTCGAAGCAGGCGTCGAAGTCCGGATCATTCACAACTTCCGCGATCCTTATTTCGGCGGCTTCTCGCCGGAGTGCAACGAGAAGAACCTCGCCGAGCTGCGCAGTCTCGTCACGAAGGAGAAATTCGACCTCGGCCTCGCGACCGACGGAGATGCGGACCGCTTCGGAATCATCGATGACCGCAACCGCTTCGTATCACCCAACGTGGTGCTGGCGCTCGTCGCGCTCTATCTCAAGCGCTATCGCGAGATCCCGGGAGGACTGGCGCGCACCGTGGCTACGACGCATCTCTTCGACGCGATCGCGAAGAAGCTCAATGTGCCGCTGTACGAGACGCCCGTCGGATTCAAGTACATCGGCGAGCTGATCTCCGCCGACAAGATCGCCATGGGCGGCGAAGAGAGCGCAGGCATGTCGATGTATCACCATCTGCCGGAGAAGGACGGCATCCTCGCCTGCCTGCTCGTGGCGGAGATGATCGCGCGCACCGGCAGGAAGCTGAGCCAGTTGATCGAAGACGTGTATCAGGAGTTCGGCTACTTCTACTCGAAGCGGATCGACATGAAGCTCACGCCTCAGTTGAAGGAGTCGCTCGCGACGCGTCTCGAAAATCCGCCGTCCGAGCTGGGCGGATTGAAGATCACGCAGGTGAACACGCTCGACGGCGTCAAGCTGATCTTCGACCAGTCGAACTGGATCCTCTTCCGGCTCTCCGGCACGGAACATGTCGCACGCATCTACGCGGAGGCATGCTCGCCGAAGGATCTGAAGAACATCATCGACGCGGGCAAGAAATTCGTCGCCTGATGAAATATCCATTCGAGAAGCACTTCCTGGTGTGCACCGGCGCACGATGCAGCGACCCGGACCGCGGCGAAGAACGCGGCGAGTGCATCCAGGCGGAGCTGAAGCACTACAACAAGAAGAAGGGACGCAAGTCCACGGTGCGCGTCTGCGCCGTATCCTGCCTCGACCTCTGCGATCACGGCCCGAACATGATCGCGGACGGCGTCGTCTACTCCCATCTCGACCGCGCACTCGCGCAGGCGGTGTACGACGGAATCATGGGCGACGGCATCGCGCGCGAGGATCTCGAGCTCGACGTTCGCGAGTTTCTCGCCGGATCTTCGGCCGCCGTGAAGAAAGAGCGGTAACACCAGCAGCACGTTGCTGAACCACAGAATGTCAGCCGGGCCGGAAAAGACCACGCAGAACGGTGCTCTCGCGGCGCTTCTGCTCGTGTTGGCGTGCGGTCAGCCGCAGGAGATGCGCGTCGGGATCCGACCAGAACGGACCGCAACCGCCCGCACCCTCACTCAGCCCAGCCCGGCCGAACCACTGCTTGTCGGGAACGGCGTCACCGCTCCCGTTGTCATCAGTCGGGTAGAGCCCGACTTTCCTCCCATCACCCGGAACCAGCGAGTCGGTGGAGCAATCCTTCTGGAAGCAATCATCTCGGCAAACGGCCAAGTCGAAGCCGTGCGTATCCTGAGCAACCCCGAAACGCTGGGAGCACACGAAGCCGCCGAAGCTGTTCGGAAGTGGCGCTTCAAGCCTGCGACTCTTCGTGGAACACCAGTTCGCGTCAGATTCACGATTTCAGTCAACATCCACTGGTCATAGCCGCGTCGTCTAACTATCCGCTGCAGTGCGTCGCGGTGTTGGCTTCCGCGAAACCTCTATTCGAACAGCGTATCCACATACGCCGCCGGATCGAACGGAATCAGATCATCCGCTCCCTCGCCCACTCCGACGAACTTCACCGGGATGTCGAACTGGCGCATGATCGAGAGAATCACGCCGCCCTTGGCCGTGCCGTCGAGCTTCGTGACCACCATGCCGGTGATCTTCGCCGCATCGAGGAACGCGGCGGCCTGATTGACGCCGTTCTGCCCCGTCGTCCCGTCGATCACCAGCAGCGTCTCGTGCGGCGCGCCGGGCAATTCCTTCTCCACGACGCGCCGGATCTTCGACAGCTCCTGCATGAGATGCGATTTGTTGTGCAGGCGTCCCGCGGTATCGATCAGGACGACGTCGGCCCCGCGCGACTTCGCCGCCGTCACGGTGTCATGCGCGACCGCACCGGGATCGGAGCCCGCCTTGTGCTTCACGATCTCCACGCCGACGCGGTTCGCCCATAGCTCGAGCTGCTCGATGGCGGCGGCGCGGAACGTGTCGGCCGCGCCGAGAATCACTTTCTTCCCTTCGCCCGTCCAGCGCTGCGCGAGCTTCGCGATCGTCGTCGTCTTTCCCGCGCCATTCACGCCGACGATGAGGATGACGAACGGCTTCGCGCGCGACACGTCGATCGTCTGCGCCTCACGCCGCGGAATCAGCGACCTCGTTTCCTCGCGCATCACTTCCGTAAGCCGCTCGATCTTCGAGATCTTCTCGGTGCGGACGCGCTCCTCGATGCGCTCGATGAGCGACATCGTCAGCTCGGCGCCAACATCGGCGCCGAGGAGCCCCTCTTCGAGTCCATCGATCGCCTTCTGATCGATCGGGAGATCGGGAGTCATCGACTCCTTCACCTTCTCGATGATCTCGGTGTGGGTCATGAACAACCCGCGCTTCAGTTTCTGAAAGAATGTCTTTTCGGCCATATGTCTGGATTCGCGGTCGCGCGGGCGCACGCTCACCTTTTTGCTTTTTTCACCATCTGTTCATCGATCGTCAGCACTCCGCCGTTGGCGGGCTCGAACTCCATCGCGCTGATGATGCGGCGGTAGGTCTCGCGCAGCGCGCGTGCGCCGAGGCGCTTTTGCTGGGAGGCTTCCCAGGCGATGGCCATGAGTGCACCGCGCGTGATCTGCAGATCGATTCCGAATCGTTTGAAGTAGTCGCGCGATGCGCGAAAGATCGAGCCTTCGGGCTCCACGAAGATCCTCGCCAGATCCCCTTCGGCCAGATCGTTCAGCACGACGATCGACTCGAAGCGCGACGTGAACTGCGGCGTCATCCCGTAGCGGAAGAGGTCGTCGTAGCGGAGGTAGTCGCGCAGATGGAACGGCAGTTCCTCGCGCACCTCGCCGCTCGCGGAGACGACGACGACGGGCTTCATCGGCGCGACATCCTGGCCGATCGTGGCGCGGCGCAGCACCGCGTCGTACAACTCCTCGAACGCACCGCCGGCGACGAAGAGCACATTCGAAGAGTTCACGGCGTGGCGCTCGCCATCGATCTCGAACTCCACGTTCTCGTTCTCCATCAGAGTGAGCAGCGCTTCCTGCGCCACGATGCCGCGCACGTTCGGCTGCCCGCTCACCTGCGCGCGGATCTTGTCGACCTCGTCGATGAAGACGATGCCGTGCTCCACGGAGCGGAGGAGATCCTCCTGCGACGCGCCCTCCCCCATCGCCTTCCGCGCATTCGTATACAACCGGCCGAGGACGGCCTTCCCGTAACCCTGATGCTCTTCCGCCAGCACGTTCGCGTTGATGCGGACGACGTTCGCGTAGTACGTCCGCAACTCCGGCCGCGATGCGAGGAAGTGCTCGACGGCGCGCATGAGCGTCGTCTTGCCCGATCCCGAATTGCCGATCAGGAGAATGTTCGGCGCGGGATGCCCGACGAGGTGCTTCACCAGCGCCACGGAGAGCTCGCGAATGGCTTCGTCCTGACCGACGACGGTCCGGCGCAGCTCCTCGAAGACGTCGCGAGGACGGAGCGGGAAGGTGGACATACGCGGGGGAAGATATCAGACCAGGCGACAGGCAACAGGCACTCCTGCTGCCTGTTCAGTGGACGAACGACAACCCGATCGCGATCAGCAGGAGCGCGACTACGGCGATCGACACATAGAACGCCTGCACCGTCATCCTGTGCATGTTCACGTTCTCGCGGCGTTCGCCGAGGAGGTATTGCAGGTACTGCACGCGGGGGCGGATCGAGCCGACCTTCTCTTCGAGCACCGGATAGAGAACCTCATTGATCTCGGGGACGATCACCACCGGAATGAACGTCGCGCCGCCTGTGCGCGTGATGAACGGATTCAGCGTCTCGTTGTGCGGCTGCTCGCTTTCGGAGACGAGACAGTGATAGACGGTCGTAGACTGCAGCACCGACAGCGCCTTCTGCGACACGCTGCGCGCGCTGTAGGAGTGGACGACGGCCTGCGAAGTCTGGCGCAGGATGCGCTCGTTGATCTCCGGCACGCGCGTGAAGATGAAGATCGTCTCGCCCGACGCGAACGAGATTTTTTCCGCGCGGCGGAAGATGATCTCACCGAACTCGGTCCACTCCTGTTCGGTCTGATCGGTCGTGAAGCCCTCATCGGTGAGGCGCTTCATCAGGCGTGCTACGGGATCGCTCCCGTAGGGGGATTCAATCGGTCGTTCGGCTTTGAGCATATTTGGCTACGAGTCGAAGGAGATCATCGAATTCAAAAGGTTTGCCCATGTAGTCGTCGGCGCCGCAGTCCTGAGCCTTTTCAGCGAGATCGCGGTCGCCGGAGAGGATGATGTAGGGAATCGATCGCGTGGCTTCCTCACTCTTCAGCGTCGAGCAGAGAGTCTGGCCCGACATTCCCTTGATACCGAGGTCAGCAAAAATGATGTCCGGGCGGATCTCGCGCACGCGCCGCAGCGCGGCGTCGCCATCCGACACGACTTCGGACTGATGCCCGTTGCGCGTCAGCACCAGGCCCACCAGGCGGGCGACATTCGGATCATCTTCGACAATGAGAATCATGGCCATGACTGATCAGGCGACATCTAAACAACGAAGCGGAACTGTACACAGACGCGCGCGTGCGCGAGTGCGGCGCCCAGCATCGCGCCCGCGCAGTTGAAGATTGCGTCGCCATAGCTCGTGACACGAGTCGGAAGAAGGAATTGCCATGTCTCCATCGCCAGAGCGAACAGAAGGGCACCCGCGCCGGCGATGAGATAGCAGCGCGAGCGCGGCCGTCCCTCGCGATTCACCAGCATGAACGCGAGAAACCCCCAGGGGAGGAACGCCAGCACGTCGGCAAGAAGCGGCATCGACGCCGCGATCAGCCTGGTGTCGGACGATGCGTGAAAGTGCAGCAGCGTCTGCGCTTCCTCGACCGCGCCCCGGCTCTCGCTCGCATACGTCTTTCCTGAGAGATACCAGACGAGCGCCAGCATCGCAGCCGACACGGCGACGAGCAGCAGCGCGGTGACACGCTTGCGAACGACGATCACGCGGACGTCGCGTTTGCCCATGGAAGCGCATTATGCGTCGGAGATTGCGCGATTCATGCCGCTCCTTGCGGATAAAATGTGAATAACTCAATGTCCTCGTCCCTCCGCCGCGCGCCCTATCGTCAAATTGCCAGCGAAATCGCGAGCCGCCTTGCCGCGGCACGCGCCGGTCGGGAGCCTCTTTCGCCATGGGACGAAGAGGTCGTCGTGGCATCAGGCGGCCTCGCCAGCGCGATCACGCGCGAGCTGCTCGCCGCGATTCCGAACGGCGTCGCGGGACTGCAGATCCAGACACTGGAGACGCTTGCGCGCCGCATCGTGAACGGAGCGGGCGAGTTTCCGCGCCTTCCTTCTGATGGTGAGCGCCGCCTCGCGATGCGCGCCGCGGTGCGGCTCGTCGACGATGCGATGCTCGAGAGCCGCGGCATCGCTTCGATGCTCGAGCGCTCCTACCGCGACGTGCGCGACAGCGGATTCACGCTCGTCGTTCTCGAGCGCAGAATCCGCAGCGCGGAGCGATCGCTGCGAAACGCGCGGCGCACACGCACGATTCTCCGCGTCTGGTACGAGTACGAGCGCCTGATCGCGAAGCTCGGCGCGATCGACGCCGCCGATCTCCTGGATCGCGCAGCAGCACTCGCGCCGAAATCGACACTGCCGCCGCAGATCGTCGCCGGCTTCTACGACATGACCGGCATGCAGCGGCGGCTGATCGACGCGATCTCCCCCTCCATCCTCTACGTTCCCGACATCGCCTCGGAGCCTCCCGCACCGCGCATCGACGAGTACGACACGCGGCACACGGAGCTGGAATCGATCTGCGAGGAAGTGCGCCGGCTGCTCGATGCCGGCGTTGCGCCGAACGCGATCGGCATCACCGCGCGTGCGATCGATCCGTATGACGCCCGCCTCGTGAACCGCTTCGCCGCGGCGCGCGGCTTCGGCACGACGTGCGAAGAGGAGACGCCGCTGATCGCGCACCGCATCGGCCGCTCGCTCGTCCGCCTCATGAAACTGCGCGAGCTCGGCTTTCCGCGCGCGGAAGTCCTCGAGCTGATTCGCGACGGTCTGCGCGTCAGGACGCGGATTCGCGTCGATGAAGCGGATGCCGAGACGCGGCGAGCGCGCATCGCCGCCGGCACCAGCGACGAGCTGCGCCTCCTGCGCGGCACGAGACACGCGGTCGACGACTACATCGCACTCGTCGCAGAGCTCGAGACGATCACCGAAACGCCGGCCGTCGAACTGCTGGATCGCGCGAGCGCGCTCTTCCGCTTCGAGACCGAGCGGGATCTCGCAGCGATCGACGAAGTGGCGGCTGTCGCGGAAATCTTCCGCCGCGCCGCGGCATGGAAGATCCGCTTCGACAACGCCGCGGTCATCGATGCGCTGGAACAACGAACGCTCGCGACGCGCGCGCCGGGAAACGTATTCTTCGGCGACGTGATGAAACTGCGCGGCCGGACGTTCGAGCACCTCTTCATCGCCCGAGCGCAGGACGAGCTCTTCCCGCAGCGGCGCACGGCAGATCCGCTGCTGCCCGACGGCGATCGCCGCCTGCTGGGCCTGCGCGAGATCGGAACGGGACGAGAGGAAGAGAAACTGCTCTTCAGCATCGCGGCGACAGCCGGCGAACAGGTGACGGCGTCGTACGCGAAGAGCGATGGCTTCGGAAAAGTGCTGAGAAAATCGCGGTATCTCTCCGGTGCCATCCGTTCCGTCAGTCCCATCCGCACGATCCGGCCTACGTCCCGCACGCGACAGCTGCAGCTTCTTTCGAGATCCGGCACGGCGAGCGTGTTCGACGGCTACTTCACCTCTCCTGCTCTCCGCTCTCACTTCGCCGAACAGCTTGCGGCAGTCACGCCGACACACCTCGAGGACTTCGGCGAATGCCCTCAGAAATTTCTCCTCAAGCGCATCCTCGCCGTCACCGACATCGACGATCCGGAGCGCGAGCTGCAGATCAACCATCGCGACAAGGGAACGCTCGACCATCGGATCCTCGAGCGGTTCTATCGTTCGCTGAGACGCGAGGAGATCATCGACGCCGCGCAAGGCCTGCCGATGCTGCCGCGCGAGCTCGTGTCGAAGCTCGAGTCGCTGGTCGACGCCGCATTCGACGAGATCGAAGAGAAAGTGCCGCCGTTCAACCGTACGATGCGGACGATCGAGCGCGGCACGACGAAGCGAATCCTCCGCGATTTCATCGCGCGAGACTTCGCCGATCTCTCCGAGCAGAACCTGCTGCCGAAGTACTTCGAGTTCCGCTTCGGATCGAAGTACGCGGCCCGCGGGAACGCGGATCATCCGGAGCCGTTCATCATCGACGCGGCCGGCACACCGATTCGCGTGGAAGGCTCGATCGATCGCATCGATGCCGGCGCGGGACGCCTTCGCGTCGTCGACTACAAATCGGGCAAGGCGACGCGGCATCAGAAGCTCGCCGACAAGATCGATCGCGGCGTGCGTCTCCAGCTCGCGCTGTATGCGATGGCCGCGTCGCGCTTTCTGCAGAACGAGGATGTCCGCGGCGCGA
This sequence comes from Acidobacteriota bacterium, assembly GCA_021325515.1. Classification (GTDB taxonomy): domain Bacteria; phylum Acidobacteriota; class Thermoanaerobaculia; order Gp7-AA8; family Gp7-AA8; genus JAJPHC01. The sequence continues at coordinate 92,127 of JAJPHC010000024.1, read as the reverse complement.
TCAAGCCGCTCGTCGCGGGGCTGCGGCCTTCCTCGTTCGAGTTCGACCTCGCGGAGAAGCGCGCGGGCATCACCGAAACGCTCGACCTCTTCGCGAACGCGATCAGCCAGGGACGGTTCCCGGCGTTCCCCAACGAGCGCGACGAGGATTTCAACTCCTGCAAGTACTGTCCCGTGAATCACTCCTGCCGCACGAAGCATGAACCGGAGGAGAAGTACGCCGTCACGCAGTACAAGGATCCGCGGACGCTTCTCGCATGACCTCACAACTTTCTCTCTTCACACCGCGGCCGGCCGCGACGCGGCGCAACCTCGTGATCGAGGCCGGCGCCGGCACCGGCAAGACGACGGCGATCGTCGGCGAAGTGCTGAAGCTGATGCTGGAGAACGAAGCGCTCGCGCCGGAGCGGATCGTGCTCGTCACCTTCACGGAGAAGGCAGCGGGCGAAATCGCGGACCGCATTCGCGAAGCGATGATCGAGCTGGAGGAGAGCTTCTCGCGCGGCGGAGAGGTCGTCTGGCCCGCCGGCTCTCCGAACCCGCTGCTGGCCGTGCCGCCCGATCGCCGCGCCGAGTGGCAGCGCGCATGCGCCACGCAGCTCGAGCGCATCGATTCGCTGCGGTCGCAGACGATCCACTCTTTCTGCCAGTCGCTGCTGCGGCAATTCCCGATCGAAGCAGGACTCGATCCGCGCTTCAAGATCATCGAAGGCTTCGAGCGTTCCCTGCTCCACTCGCAGCTCTACGACGCGTGGGTCGATGAAGAGACGCGGCTGCATCCCGCGGAGGAAACGCTGGAGGAATGGTCGTTCCTCCTGCGGCACAGCGGCTATCTCTTTCAGATCCGCGACGCGATCTTCTCGCTCGCCGAGCGCCGCGACCTCGTTTTCGAGCGCGCCGCGGCGGGCTCGGATTTCACGCAGCTCGAGGACCGGCTGATCGCCGCGCTGCAGTCCGTGCCTGACGGCGCGATCGGCCGCTGGGTCGCGGCGCATCCGCCCACGCGCGGATCGATCGATCACTGGATCGAATACCTCGAGCCGATCGCGCCGGAGATCCGTGCGCGCAATCTGCCGAAGGGGCGCGCCAACGAACGCGTTGCCGCCGCGCTGAAAATCCTTCGCGGTCCTTCGGAAAAGAAGGATGCGTCGATGTACGACGTCCTCGTCAGCCACCGTGCGGCGCTCGCGCTGCTGTCGATGGCGGAGCGCTTCATCGCCTTTCTCGATGCGGAGAAGCAGAAGCTCGGCGTCGTCGACTTCGACGATCTCCTCGTGCGCACGCTGAAGCTGCTCGACGACGACGCAGTGCTCGAACAGATCCGCGGCCAGTTCGACTACCTGTTCGTCGATGAGTTTCAGGACACGGACCGGACGCAGGCACGCATCATCGACCGGCTGGCGCGCGATCGCTACGGCGAGCTCGTGCCGGGGAAAACGATCGTCGTCGGCGACCCGAAGCAGTCGATCTACGGATTCCGCCGCGCCGATCCGGAGACGTACGCGCAGATGACGCAGCAGCTCATCGCGCATGGCGCCGAGCATCGCATTATCCGCGATCAATATCGAAGCGATCCGCGACTGCTGGAGGCGATCAACGAGCTCTTCACGATCCTCTTTCCCGAGCTTCCGGATGACGTGAACGTCTTCCGTCCGCGCTACCACAAGCTGCGCGCCGGGCGCCCGGAGGCCACTTCCTCCATCGACGCGCCGATCACGTTTCTGCACGCGGAGCACGACGAAAAGGGCGACCGCCATTTCTGTGAGGCGGAGTCGATCGCCGAGTGGATCCGCGCGCGCGGCGGGGAACTGCGGCAATACGCGATTCTCTTTCGCCGCCTCACGAAGATCGACGACTATCTCGACACGCTCGATCGATACGGGATCGACTATGTGCTGCCGCCGACGCGGCAGTTCCTCGATCGCCGTGCGCCGGTCGATCTCATCGCGGTGCTGCGGGCGATCGCCTATCCATTCGATCGCGGCGCGGCGATCAGCGCAGCGAGGACTCCCTACTTCGCGCTGACGGATGAGGAGATCGCGTCTGGGTTGTTGCGGAGCGCGGACGCCTCGTCCGCACAATGGAGCGCGTTCACCGCCGTTCTCGACTCGTTCCGCGCGCAATCGCATCAGCTCACGATCACGCAGCTCATCGATCACATCATCGAGACGACCGGGATCGAGGAGGTCTTCGATGCTGCCGCCGACGGCGTTCGCTCGAAGCGCCACATCGAGCATCTTCGCTCCGTCGCCTTCGATTACGACCAGAAGAGCGGCGGCTCCGTGCGCCAGTTCGTGGACGAGATCGCGCGCCGCCGTGCCGATCCCGAGGAGATGGAACCGTCGCTGCTCGATGATTCGCGCGATGCGGTGCGCATCCTCACCGTGCATGCGGCGAAAGGGCTCGAGTTCGGCACTGTCATTCTTCCCGACCTCGTCTTCCCGACGAAATCGCCGGAGATCTTCCTGACGGAAGAGCCAAAAGCGCTCGTGATGCGCGGCCAGTTCGAAACGCTCAACGCGCACTGGCTGGGGGAAATCGGCAGCGACCGCGAGGCGGCGGAGATGCGGCGTCTGTTCTACGTTGCGGTGACGCGCGCGAAGCGCGAGGTCGTGTTCGTCTGCAACACGAGCTCGTTCTCGAAGATGGGATTCTTCAGTTGTCTCGCCGAGGCCTTCGGATTTGCAAAGGAATCGTTCGGGGGATGGTGGGAAGAAGGGCGCGTGCTGCGGACGCTGAACGGAATCGAAGTCGCATTCGAGAAAGTCGCTGCGCGCGGAGCGGAAATGCGGACGCGGCGCCGGCTCGTCGACAGGCGGCTCGAAGCGGAGCTGGCGTCGAACGAGCTCGCGGAGCCGCTGCTCACTCCGCTGCCTTCGATCGAAGTGCTCGATGTCCCTGTCCGCCGCGATCGCTCGCCCGGCATTCTTCTGCATCGGGTGCTGGAATTGTGGGACGGCGCATCGGATCCGCTTGCCGTTCTCGCGCTCGCGGCGGCGGAGCTGGGAGCATCGCCTGCCGTCGTTTCGCAGGTTAAGCAACGGCTGCAGACGCTGGCGCGCTCGGAGACGTTTCGAAGAATCGCCGCGGCGGAGACGATCGGCCGCGAGCTGCCGGTTCGGATCGCGGAGCGCGAGAGCCGCATCGACCGGCTCATCCGCGAAAACGGCCGCGAGATCGTCATCGACTACAAGAGCGGGAAGCCGTCGGACGAGCATCTGATGCAGGTGCAGCGCTATTGCGAGGCGATCACCGCCATCACCGGCCGCGAATGCGGCGGCCTCGTCTGGTACATCGACGAGGAGAGTGACCACCTCGTCCGCACATGATCGACGTGGGGTGCGGACGTCTCGTCCGCACATGATCGACGTGGGGTGCGGACGAGGCGTCCGCACTCCACTCTTAACATCAGTACGGCGCGGGAATCCTCTTGCCGGTCTCGCCCTTGCCGCGGCGGAGGAGTGCGGACGCCCCCGTCCGCACATGAATTGACGATGTGCGGACGAGGCGTCCGCACTCCACTCTTAACATCAGTACGGCGCGGGGTTCCTCTTGCCGGTCTCGCCCTTGCCGCGGCGGAGGACAGGGAGCATCACGATGTGCGGACGAGGCGTCCGCACTCCACTTACAATCATCACTTCCATGCCGCTGTCGAAAGTCATCATCCTCTCGTTCATCGCGCTCATCACGATGGTGAACCCACTCGCGGTGATTCCGTCGTTCGTCGCACTCACGGGCGGCATCTCGCGGCGAACGCGGGCGAGCGTCGCGCTCGTGGCGGGCATCGCCTGCATCGTCGTGCTCACGACATTCCTCCTCGCCGGCAACTACGTCTTCAAGTTCTTCGGCATCACGGTGCCCGCATTTCAAATCATGGGCGGCGTGATCTTCCTGACGAACGCGATGCGCACGCTGGTCGATGACGATCGCCGCGAGTACAACGCGGGCGGTGAAAAGAGAATGGAGGACAGCGATCAGAAGAAGGCGGAGATCGATCCGACTTCGATCGCTGTCGTCCCCATCGCCGTGCCGATGCTCTCCGGGCCGGGGGCGATCAGCTCGGTCATGGTGCTCGTCAACCTCTACCCCGGCGTGGAAGCGAAGCTGGCCGTGATGATCGCGATCATCGCCGTGGGCGCGCTTTCCTACGCCGTGCTGCTGGCAGCCGATCCGATCTCGCACGTCATCGGCGATCGCGGCCGTCTCGTCTTCGCCAAGATCATGTCGCTCCTCCTCGGTGCCATCGGCATTCAGTTCATCATCAACGGCGTGAAGCCGGTGATGCTCGAGATCATGCACTCGGCGTGATCAATGGAACGGCGAGCCGCCGAGCCGCTTGAGGAGATTCGCGGCGAGAGAACGCTGCTCATCGATCTGCGGCAGATAGCGATTCGCAAATGCGGCGCAGTCGGCATCCCCCGATCGCGACGCGCGAACCAGTTGTGCGCGCAACGCCGCGAGGTCCTGCACTTCGGCCAGCGCGTAACCTCGATCGAACACTTCACCGGCCAGAATCTCGAGATTCTGCGCGAGCGCAGCCTTCTTCGACTCGAGGTCGTCGGGCAGCGGGACATTCTTCTTCTTCGCGAGTGCGGCAAGCGTGCGCCGCAGCTCTCCATCCTCACGATGGATGATGCCGCCCAACTGCCGCGTCTCGGGCAGACGGCCGCGATGCGCGGCGAGGATCGCGAGTCCATCCTGCGACGTCGTCGCGCGCTGCACGGCGATGAGAAACGCCGGCGCGCTGAATGCGGCCTCAGCGTGTGCGCCGGAGCGGGAACAACCCGCCGCGATCGCCGACACGACGAGAAGAGCGGTAACGATGCGCATGACCCACTCACCGGCAGTCGCAAATCCAGCGCCAACCGCATAAAGTGAAGAGCGATGTTCATCGGTCACGACGCCCTCTCCTTCGGCGCGAAACGAGCCGCACCGCGCGTTGGACTCGGGATCCTCATCGCGGCTCCGAACCTGCTCGATCTCCTCTGGCCGATCTTTCTGCTGCTGGGCATCGAGCATGTGCGAATCGCACCCGGCAACACGAAGCTCACACCGCTCGACTTCTATGACTACCCCTGGTCGCACAGCCTATTGATGTCGATCGTCTGGGCCTTGCTGTTCGCGGCAGGCTACTGGTGGCGCACGCGGTTCGCGCGCGGCGCGATCGTCGTGGCGCTTCTCGTCGTGAGCCACTGGGTGCTCGACTTCATCACGCACGCGCCCGACATGCCGCTCTGGCCGGCGGGACCGAAAGTGGGCCTCGGCCTCTGGAACCATCCGGCAGCCGCGATTCTCATCGAATCGCTGATGTATCTCGCAGGCTTCGCGCTCTACCTTCGCACGACGCGTGCGAAAGATCGCACCGGCTCCGTCTCAATCTGGATCTTCGCCGGTCTCCTCGCGCTGATCTACGCAACCAATCTGATGGGACCGCCGCCGCCGAACGTAAAGATCGTCGCATGGATGACGCTCTCGCTCTGGATTCTCCCGTTCTGGGCGGCGCAGATCGATCGTCATCGCGAGGCTCGCGTGTGAAGAGTCTCTTCCTCATCAACACGCGCTCCGGCACCGCGCGCAAATACGACATCGCCGCGTTGATCCGCAGGGCATGCAGCGGCGAAGAGGTCGCGTTCGACATCGCGCCGTGCGAGCGGAAAGAAGATCTCGATCGGATCATCGATGCGGCGGAACGCGGCGGCGTCGATGTCGTGTACGCCGTCGGCGGCGATGGGACCGTGCACGAGATCGCGAAGCGCCTCGTCGGACGCGAGGTCGCACTCGGCGTGCTTCCCATCGGATCGGGCAACGGCTTCGCGCGGCACATCGGGCTGCCGATGGATCCGGCGCAGTCGCTGCGCGCCTGCTCGAAACGAACGATCGCCGCGATCGACACCGCCGAGGTGAACGGGATTACGTTCCTCGGGACGATGGGAGTGGGGCTCGATGCGTGGATCGCCGACCGCTTTGCCGTGGCCGGAACGCGAGGGCTTGCGACCTACGTCCGCGTCGGCGTGCGCGAGATCCTCGCCTACCGCGCGGAGGAGTACGAGGTGGAGATCGACGGGGCGCGATCGAGCGTCCATGCGAAGCTCATCGCGGTCGCCAACACCTGCCAGTACGGCAACGACGCGAAGATCGCACCGTGCGCGTCGGTGAGAGATGGCGTGCTCGATGTGGTGACCATCGCGGACGTGTCGCTGTTGCGCGCGCCGTGGCTGACGCTGCAGTTGTTCCGCGGGACGATCGACCGCGCGAAGGAAGTCACGTCGGCGCAGGGAAAAGAGATCGTCATTCGCCGAAGGAGCGCCGGACCGGTGCACCTCGATGGCGAGCCGTTTACGCTGGCGGAGACCTTGAATGTCCGTGTGAGACCCTCGTCGCTGAAGGTGTTGTTGCCCGATGTCACAGGAAACATCTAAACCAGCCAACGCACATCCGTTACGCGCCTTGCGCCATCGAAACTTCCGGCTCTTCTTCGCCGGACAGTTGATCTCGCTGACGGGAACATGGATGCAGCAGGTGGCGCAGTCGTGGCTCATCTACCGCCTCACGCACTCCGCGCTGCTCCTCGGCGCAATCGGATTCGCGGGGCAGATTCCCTCTCTGTTCTTCGGACCGTTCGGCGGCCACGTCGCGGATCGATACGACCGGCGGCGCGTGCTGGTGCTGACGCAGAGCGCGTCGATGATTCTCGCGTTCGTGCTCGCGGCGCTCACGCTCACGAATGTCATCCGCGAATGGGAGATCTTCATGCTGGCGGCACTGCTGGGGATCGTGAACGCTTTCGACGTGCCGGTGCGGCAGGCGTTTCTCGTGCAGATGGTCGAACGCGAGGATCTGATGAATGCGATCGCGCTGAACTCGTCCATGTTCAACGGCGCGCGCATCGTCGGTCCTGCGATCGCGGGACTGCTCGTTGCGGCGATCGGCGAAGGCTGGTGCTTCTTCGCCAATGCGGTGAGTTACATCGCGGTGATCATCGGACTCCTGATGATGTCGCTGCCGCGGCTTGTACCGCAGTCGATCAGCGGCTCTCCATGGGAGAACATCGTCGAGGGATTTCACTACGTCGCGACGACCACTCCCATTCGCGCTCTGCTGCTCCTGCTCGGTCTCGTGAGCTTCGCAGGGATGCCGTACACCGTACTGATGCCGGTCTTCGCAGATCAGATCCTGCATCAAGGGGCGCGCGGACTCGGAATCCTCATGGGCGCTTCGGGCATCGGTGCACTGGTCGGCTCCGTGATGCTCGCGATGCGCTCGAGCGTGCGCGGCCTCGGACGCTGGGTCGCGATCGCGTCGTTTGCGTTCGGCGCGTCGGCGCTGGCGTTCGCTTTCTCGAAGAATTTCGTTCTCTCGATCATCGTGCTCGTGCCCCTCGGAATCTCGATGATGGTGCAGATGGCCTCGTCGAATACGCTGATCCAGTCGATGGTCCGCGATGAGCTGCGCGGCCGCGTGATGTCCGTCTACACGATGATGTTCGTCGGCCTGGGCCCCATCGGTGCGCTGGTCGCCGGCTCGATGGCCGAGCACGCCGGCGCACCGAGGACCGTCGCCGCCGGCGCGGTGCTCACGATCCTCGGATCCATCGTGTTCGCGATCCGCCTGCCGCAACTCCGCGGCGAAGCGCGAGCGTTGATCATCGCCCAACAGTCAGGAGCCGGAGAGCCCGTGGAACAGGCCACAGCTACCGGCGCGGAGTAAGGCCACCCAACGCCGAAAAATCTACGAGCTGTAGCCCGAGGTACCCTCCGAGGTATGCGATATCAACGCGACGCCGATCGAGCTCTCGAACGGAAGATGCGTCACGGGCCCCCCGCGGCGGAGAGAACCCGGACGCGAACGCCCCCTCACCCGAGAAGGTCGTCGATGCGTGACTTCAGCTCGTCCCTTGTTTTCGCGAATCGGTCCTGGCTCGTTCCCTCTCCGAATGTTGGGTCTTCGATCGGCCAGTGCTCGAGGCGTTTCGCTCCCGGCCATGCCGGACAATCGAGCGCGGCGGAATCGCACACCGTCACGACGATGTCGAATGGTTGATCGATGAACTGATCGGCAGATTTCGACCGCGCGTCGCTGATGTCGATTCCGATCTCCGCGAGAGCCCGGATGGCGTTCGGATGAACCCATCCTGCTGGACGCGATCCGGCGGAGACGACTTCCCACTCATCTCCGTGAAACGCGCGCGCGAGGCCTTCCGCCATCTGGCTGCGCGCGGCGTTGCCGGTGCAGAGAAAGAGAATCCGCTTTTTCATGGAGCGAGACGCTCGATGATCCAGTCATTCGGATCACGAAGCCTGTAGACGAAGCGATCGTGAAGACGATCCGCGCGTCCCTGCCAGAACTCGAACATCACCGGGATCACGCGATAGCCGCCCCAGTGCGGCGGCCGCGGCACCGGCGAATCGCGATAGGTCGCCTCGAGCTGGCGGTACCGCTCGTCGAGATCGCCGCGCCCCATGATCACCTTCGACTGATCCGAGGCCCACGCGCCGAGCTGGCTGCCACGAGGACGCGTCGCGAAATACTCATCCGATTCTTCCTCGGTCGTGCGGACCACGGCGCCCTCGACACGCACGGACCGCCCGAGCGCGGGCCACCACCAGCAGAGCGCCGCACGCGGATTCTCGTGCAGTTGCGCAGCCTTGTGACTGTTGTAGTTGGTGAAGAAAACGAAGCCCCGCGTATCGAAGCCTTTCAACAGGCAGATGCGATTGAAGACACTGCCATCCGGCAGGGCCGTGGCGACGCTCATCCCCTCCGGCAGATCCGGCTGTTTCTGCTGCGCTTCCTCGAACCATTTTCCGAACTGCGTGAAGGGACTCGGATCGAGATCGCTCTCGAGCAACTGGCCATGGGCATATTCACTCACACGACACTCCTCAACAACTTCTCGATTACGCGTACCGATTCGGGCGCGTCCATCATGGCTGCAGCACGCTCCATGGTGAACCACGCCAGCTCGTTCGATTCGTCAGGCCGGATATTGATGGAGAGAGGCGATTCCGTGCGTGCCACGTACCTCACATCGAAGTGATGATGAAGCGGATCGCCCTTCGACGCGGGAATCGGATGAACATCCACGTCGAGAATCTGCTCCTCGATGACCAGATCCGCGAGGCCCGATTCCTCCCACCCCTCGCGCCGCGCAGCCTGCACCGGATGCTCTCCCTCGTCGACGTGCCCGCCCATCTGCAGCCAGCGGTTGAGACGCTTGTGGTGATGCAGGAGCAGGCGGCCTTCCCCGTCGACGATGAAGCAACTGGCGGTGATGTGGCCCGGCTCGAAATGCGAGCGGGAAAAAGGATCGGCGGCAGTGGTCAACAACTTGACGACCTGCGAGACGTTCCTCTCCTCGGCCTCATCAGCGGGCCGGTGAACCAGCAGTTGTTCGAGGAGACGCTCACGGCGAGACATCGCCGCTCATGCTAACGCGACGGGAACCACTGATAGAGGAAAAAGTAGACCAGCACCCCGGTGATGGAGACGTACATCCAGAGCGGGAACGTCACCTTCGCGAAGCGCCGGTGAGTCTCCACGCGCATCTTCAGACCATTGAAAACACTGATGATGGCGAGGGGAACGATGACCGCCGCGAGCACGGTGTGCGTCAGGAGCAGCGTGAAGTAGACAGGACGGCTCCAGCCGGCGCCCGCGAATCGCGTGGTTCCGGCCACGGAGTGATACGCGAGATAACTCGCGAGAAACACGAGCGACGTCGTGCAAGCCGCGAGCATGAAGCGTTTGTGCGCCTCGACCTTCTTCCGGCGAATGAGAATGAATGCCGTCAGGAGAAAAACACCGCTGAGCCCATTGAGCGTCGCGTTAACCGCCGGCCAGATGTGCGTCACTCGCGCACCAGATCCTTCACGGTCGCCGCGACATGGTCGACGACGTTGTCGTCGTTCGAGTCGCAATACTCGCGGATCCAGCCATCCTTGTCGGCGATCGCGAATTTCGAGCTGTGCAGCAGCGGCTCTGCGCCGGGCTGCGGATCACCACCCGCGGCGAGCTTGAAGCCGTCGACGGAGAGCTTCACGATCGCATCGCGATCGCCGGTGAGAAACATCCAGCGATCGTCATTGCGCACTTTCTTCGCGTACTCGGCGAGCACGGCAGGCGTATCGCGCTTCGGATCGACGCTGATCGAGACGAAGCGCACCTTCGCGTCCTTCGGCACCTTCGCCGTAATCCTGCGCAACGCGCCCGTCATCACGGGACAGGACGCCGCACAGTTCGTGAAGATGAAGTCGTAGACGGTGACGTAGCCCTTGTTGGCAGCGAGATCGACGGGCTTCCCCGTCTCGGCGACGAGATGCGCACTCGGCACTTCGAACAAGCGCGGCAGATCGGAGGAATGATGGCAGGCGGTGAGAAGCAGCGCGCAGAGCGCGAGGCGGCGGATCATGAACGCGCGGAGACCACGAGCATCGTCATCACGACGATGAGATAGATGTTGGAGGCCATGAACAGCTTCATCGCGGTCTTGTTCGTCCGATCGAAGAAGAAGCGGAGAGCCATGACGAGGATCGCCATCGATGAGGCGATCGCGCCGATGAGATAGACGGCACCACTCATCCCGGCGAAGGCCGGAGCGATGCTGACGGCGAGCAGCGCGAGGGACCAGATGACGGCCTGGCGCGCCGTCGCGGTTCCGTCCTCGTCGCGGACCGAGGTCATCTCGAATCCCGCGCGGCCGTAGTCTTCGCGATAGATCCAGCTGATCGCCATGAAGTGCGGAAGCTGCCAGAAGAAGAGAATGCCGAAGAGAATCCAGCCGCCGATCGCCAGCGAACCGGTTGCCGCGGTCCAGCCCATGAGCGGCGGGATCGCGCCCGGCACGGCGCCGATGATCGTGCAGGCGGTCGAAATGCGCTTGAGCGGCGTGTAGACGAAGATGTAGCTCGTCAGCGTGAACGCGCCGAGGAAGGCAGTCAACCAGTTGACCATCATGCCGAGGTAGAGCGTGCCGGCGATCGCGATCAGAGTGGAGAAGACGAGCGCGCTCGACGGCGTGATGCGGCCGTCAGGCAATGGACGAAGGCGCGTGCGGCGCATCTTCGCGTCATGCTCGCGCTCCACATACTGATTGAGTGCATTCGTCCCCGCGGCCACAAGCGCGGTGCCGAGGAGGACGTTGATCAGCGCGACTGCGTCGACGCGCTGAGCACCGGCGAGATAGCCCGCCGCCGTCGTGATCAGCACCATCATCACGATGCGCGCTTTCGAGAGCTCGAGATAGTCGCGCGACAGCGCGAGGACGGCGCTCATGCCGCGATCTCCAGCGCATGGTCCATCTCGCGCTTCTGCACGCGCACGCCCATCCAGCGCGTGCTGAACGCGAACATCAGCGAGGTTGCCAGCATCGCAGCGCCGGTCATCACGTGCATGCTGGTGATCGATGCGTGATGCACGGCGGCCTGGCCGACGAGCGAGTGGTAGAGCGCCTGATTCGCCGCGTAGTCCCAGACGACTTTCGCGCCGAGGAAGATCTGCGTGCCGAGCAGCGCGAGGAGAAGCGTCGCGTAGCCCCGGAACTGCTTCCCGCGGAAACAATGCGTCGCGATCGTGAGAATCAGAATCGTCACCGCGAGCGCGCCCGCGCGGTGCGCGAAGTTCGCGGCGATGAGACCGCTGTTGAACGATGGGATGATGCGGCCGTTCGAGAGCGGGAAGTCGGGGATCGCTGTGCCCGCGCCGAGGTGTCTGACCAGGGCGCCGAGGAGGATCTGTGAGTAGACCACGGCGACGAGAGCGAGGCTTAGGCCCCTCACCCCCGGCCCCTCTCCCCGCTCGCGCGGGGCGAGTGGGACGCGCATCGTGTGCGTGAAGTAGGCGATCGAGACATTGAGGCAGAAGAAGATTTCGGCGACGGCCGCGTGCGCAATCGACAGCGCGTGCGGCTGGAGAAACAGCACCGTCATTCCGCCGAGAACGCCCTGGAAAATCACTGCGCCGACGGAACACCAGCCGAGCTTGCGGACGAACTTCTTCGGCTCGAAGAATTGCAGACAGACTGCAAGGACGACCGTGAGGAATCCGACGCTGCCTGCGATCAGGCGATGCCCGGCTTCGTACAACACGCCGCCGACCATCTTCGGGATCAGCACGCCGTAGTTCAGCGGCCAATCAGGAACGGACAAGCCGGAGCCGGTCGACGTGACCATGGCTCCCGCGAAGATCAGGAACAAAGTAAGGACCGCGACTATCTTTGCAAAGAGTCGAAGCCATGCTGGTGTAGGGGCTACTGAGATCATCCGGGGGCTTTATACCTCAACTTCCCGGCTGTGCCGGAGCCTGCGATTTCATCCACTTCACGAACTCGTCGTGTGTATCGACAAAGAGCTGCCCGCGCATCCGGTAATGGCTCAGACCGCAGAGCTGGGCGCAGGCGATTTCCCACGTCGCGCCGTCGTTCGTCTTGATCGGGGTGAAGTGAACCGGAACGTCCATCCCGGGGATCGCATCCTGCTTCACGCGCATGACGGGAAGGAAGAAGCTGTGAATCACATCTTTGGAGGAGATGTGAACGATCACAGGCCGGTCCTTCTCGACGTGCAGTTGGTTGATCATGACGATGTCGTCTTTGCCGGCCGGATCGTTCGGATCGAGACCGACGGGATTGCTGGAGGAGATGAGCTCCGCTTTCCGTCTGCCGAAAATGCCATCCGGTCCCGGATAGTGGATGTTCCACGCAAACTGCTCCGCCATCAGATGAATTTCCAGGGGATTCGTTTCCGGCGCCGGCTTGCTGGTCCACTTCCCCCACAGCGGGATCGAGAACACGAGCAGCAACACCGCCTCGGCCACCACGATGGCGCCTTCGCCATAGGTCGACCAGTGCGACTTCATGCCGTGATGGTCCGCCTTCGGATGATTCTTGGCGCTGAAGCGCCAGAGCACGAAGACGAAGTACGCCGCCCAGAAGACGAAGAGCACGAGCATCAGCACGTGCACCCAGGCGTTCAGCCGGTCGAGATCCGCACCGTGCGCGGATGCGATCGGAGGCATGTACTTGGCGAGAAATTCTTGCATGTCAGTGAGCTCCCCCTTCGATGAGGTGGAATGATTCGCGGCGGCGGCGCAATGCGCGCGCACGGAGCCAGAACGTCACGAATAAAGCGATGAAGCCGAGTTGAACCGCGCCGACGATCACCAGCAGAAAGAGAACGCCGTTGTCGGTTGCCTTCGCCAGCGGCGACGAGCTGTTGCCGAAACAGACAGGGCAGGCGTTGATCCAGGCAGCAGGCACGAGGCAGAAAACCGCAGCCGCGATCACGCGCGCTGCGTGAGCGAGTCCCATCGGGCTGTTTGCTGACTGCTGTCTGCTGCCTGTCACGGTAGATCCCTCAGTTTTCCGTACACCCTGGTTCCGTAATACGCGAGCACCACGGCGCTGGCGAAGAAGACGACTGTGAGAACGATCGAATGATTGCGAATCCCCCACACACCGACCCAGATCGAGAACGCGACACAGATCATCACGAAGATGATGTGGAAGATGCGCAGGGACATTTAGTGGTATCCGAACTTGCCGAGAACCTCGGTCACCGGGAGATACATCAGCACTGCGAAGAAGAAGACGGTGAGAATCAGCACGCTGTAGATCAGCTTCTTCTCGTTCAGCAGATGCATGAAGAAGCCCGCCACGAGCGAACCTTTCACGAACGCGATGATGAGCGCGACGAGGATGGCCTGCCCCTCCGGCAGATGCAGAGGTCCTAGCCGCACCCAGACGGTGAGAATCGTGCCCGCAACGAGCGCCAGGAAGACTCCGAGGTACTTGCGAATCTCCTTCTGGATGTTCTCCGGTGAATCGTGGTCGTCGTGATGTTCTTGATTGTCGTGTTGCTCGATCGCGTGGTCGCTCATGCACGTCTCCTACAGCAGATACAGCGTCGGGAAGAGGAAGATCCAGACGAGATCGACGAAGTGCCAGTAGAGGCCGACGATCTCGATCCGGTTCGTGAAGCGCTGGTACTCGTGCTCGTGCATGCTCCAGCCCTTCGTCAGGAAGTAGGCGAACACCACCATCCCTCCCAGTACGTGCAGGCCGTGCAGACCGGTCATCGTGAAGTAGATCGCGAAGAAGTTGTTCGTCTTCGGGAAGTGGTGATGCGCGAAGCTGAGCGAGTACTCGTACCCCTTGATGCCCATGAACGCAAAGCCGCAAAGCAGCGTTGCGGCAATCCACATTCGCGCGACCTTCGGTTTGCGCAACCGAAGATTCGCCCAGGCCATGATGACGAACACACTCGACGCGATGAGCACGAACGTGTTGATCATCGCCGGGTAGACATGCAGCTCTTTCCATCCTTCAGGCCACGGCGTCGTGGATCCGGTGCGAATCAGGATCAGCGACGAAAAGAGCGCGCCGAACAGCATGACTTCCGAAGCGAGAAACAACCACACTCCCAGCTTGCCGTTGTACAGGCCCGTGTCGGGCCGTGCGTGAACGGTGAATGGGATCTCCATGTGTCCGTGAGCTTCTGCTGACATTCGCTCTCCTTACGCCACCACCGGCGCGGGCGCAATCACTGGCGCTGCGACGGTTCCCGGTTCGGGGGTGGTCTGCGGCAGATAGTCATCGGCCGATCCCGGCAGGCTGTAGTCGTACGGTCCGCGATAAACAACCGGCACCGTCGTGAAGTTGCCATGACCCAGCGGAGGCGAGGTCGTCGCCACCCACTCCAGCGTGTTCGCCTGCCACGGATTCGCGCCGACGCGCTCTCCCCACTTGATGCTCGTGAAGAAGTTGTAGATGAACGGCAGCTGGCTGAGGAAGAGCCCGACCGCGCAAGCCGACATGAACGGATTCGTCGCCGACGCCGCTTCCTTCGCATGCGCGTACTGGATGCCGCCGTCATACAAACGGCGCGAGACGCCGGCGAGGCCCTGATAGAACATCGGCATGAAGATGCCGTTGATGAAGACGAACGAGCTCCAGAAATGCAGCTTCCCGAGCTTCTCGTTCAGCATCCGCCCGGTGACCTTCGGGAACCAGTAGTAGATGCCGGCGAACATCGCGAAGATCGTTCCCGGCGCCACCACGTAGTGGAAGTGCCCGATGACGTAGTAGGTGTCGTGCAGATGAATGTCCGTCGTCGCGAGGCCGAGCGGCAGTCCCGTCAGTCCGCCGATGCCGAACATCGGGAGGAACGCGAGCGCGAAGAGCATCGGCACGTTGAAGCGGATCGAACCGCCCCACAGCGTGATGAAGAGCGCGCTCAGGATGATCACCGACGGGATCGAGATGATCATCGTCGTCGTCTGGAAGAAGGCGCTGAGCGCCTGCCCCATGCCCGTCATGAACATGTGGTGCGCCCAGACGATGAACGACATGAAGCCGAGGAAGATCGAAGCGCCGACCATGGAGCGGTAACCCCACAGCGACTTGCGCGTGTTGTTCGCGATGATCTCCGCCACGATTCCCATCGCCGGCAGGATCAACACGTACACCTCGGGGTGCGCGAGGAACCAGAAGAGATGCTGCCAGAGCAGCGGATTGCCGCCGCCCGCGTTCTTCAGCACCTCACCACTGACGACGAGACCGCTGGGGAGGAAAAAGCTCGTGCCCGCGACTCTATCCATCAGCTGCAGCACGCCCGCGGCTTCGAGCGGCGGGAACGCGAGCAGGAGAAGGAACGACGTGACGAACTGCGCCCAGACGAAGAACGGCAGGCGATCCCACGTCATCCCCTTCGCGCGCAGTTGAATGATCGTGACGATGAAATTGACGGAGCCGAGGAGTGAGGACGTGATGAGGAAGATCATGCCGACCAGCCACCACGTCTGACCTTGTGATGCGATATCCGAGAGAGGCGGATACGACGTCCAGCCCGACTGCGCCGCGCCGCCCTTGGTCTGCAGCAGGAACATGCTGGCGAGCATGACGAGGCCGCCCGGCAGATAGCACCAGTAGCTCGCCATGTTGAGCTTCGGGAACGCCATGTCGGGCGCGCCGATCTGCAGAGGGACGACGTAGTTGCCGAAGGCGCCGACGGCGAGCGGCACGATCGCGAGGAAGACCATGATCGTTCCATGCATCGCGCCGAGCTGGTTGTACTGCTCGGGGAGCAGCTTGCCGTCGCCGTGGAAGAACATCTTGATGACCCAGAACGGCTCGCCCGGCCAGCCGAGCTGCAGCCGCATCATGATCATCAGGAAGAAGCCGAAGAGCAGGAAGCAGAGCGCCGTCACTCCGTACTGGACGCCGATCCACTTGTGATCCTGCGAGAAGACGTACTTCGTGATGAAGGACTCGTGGTGTCCCTCTTCCTCCTTCATCACGCGCAGTGCTTCGGAGAGCGCCTTCTCGGCGTCCCTCGCGTACATCCACTGCGATCCGACCCGGACTTGTCGTTTCTGAGCCATACGACTCCTCAATCTGGTGTAGGACAGGCGCCCTCGCCTGTCCTCCCTTTGGAACCGCTAGGGACAGGCGAGGGCGCCTGTCCTACACACGTTTCTCATTACCCCTTGAAGGTGAACGAAACTGCTTTCGATTCTTTCGGCGCGACGGTGATGCTCTGCTCCTGCTGTCCGTACTTCTCGTGCCACGCGACGAGTGTGTACGTGCCCGGCGGGAGATTGGCGATCGTGAACTTCCCATCCGGCGCGGAGACTGCGTAGAACGGATGCGGCATCACGGCCATGTACGACTTCATCCAGCCATGGACGTCGCACTTGATCTTGAAGGGCGTCACTTCCGGCTTGTCGAACGTTTTGTCGGCGACCATTCCCTGCACCGGCTGGCCTTCGTTGAACTGCGAGTTCACCGAGGGCATCGCATGCACGTTGTGCAGCGTGGCATCGTCGTTCTTGATCGAGAGCTTCTGGCCGACCTGGATGCCGCTGACGTGCGGGTAATAGCGGCAGCCCTTCTGATCGAGCGTGACCGGCGCCGCGGGAGCCGGATAGTTTCCGGCTGGCGGATTCTTGATGTAGACGAACACGTTCGCGAGCTCGCCTGCCGGTCCGACCACGACTTCTTCATCCTGCACCGGCGTCTGATGCTGCGACTGGCAGTAGGGATCGGCGCCCATCTGAATCGCGGCCATCTTCGGTGCCGCGCCTTCGAACTTCACGGTGCCGGCGAGCGTCGCTGCATCGGCAGAGACAGGCGCCGCGGCGGCGGTTGCAGCGGGCGCGGCGGAACCGGCGGTCGACGGAGCGCTCGCGGTCTGCGGCGCCTGATCGTCTTCGCCCTCTTCCTTCGACTCTGCTTCTTTTCCCTTACCGCAGGCGACGGCCAGAACCATGGTGGCCGCGAACATCAACGATACGAACTTCTTCATGGAAATCTCTTCTCCTTTATTTGGTTGGCCTGAATCCCGGGACAGGCGGGGGCGCCTGTCCTACACCGACAGGCAGCGCCTTTCCTGCACCGACAGGCCGGGGCGCTTTTTCCAACGCGCCGGTCTTCGGTGCCGGAGCCGCCGGCATGGACGGCAACGGCGTGACTGTCACCCCGCCCTCTCCCGCGGGCCGCATCTCTTTGATCCCGATGGACCAGATGTAGTCGCGCAGGTAGTCGGTCAGGGCCACCGCGTCGCTCATCGTGCGGCGCAGCTCTTTTTCGTCGTTGTGGAAGTACGGGAGGAGCGCTGCCTTCTGCGTGGCGAACGCCGGCGTGTCGATGGCCCCCGCCAGCGGCGACTTGAAGCCGCCCGTCTCGTTGTCGTGCGGGAAGTTCGCCGGCATGCGCGTCGACGGAATCATCTCGCCCGGCCGGCGGATCCAGTCGGGGATCCACTCATGGCGCAGACGGACGCGCGCCAGCGTGAGATTGGGCGCGAGCGACTGCGCGTTCGCGATGTCCGGCACCGGAGGATTCTCCGGATTCACCGGCGCGGTCGAATGGCACTGCGAACAGCGCAGCATCGTGAATACTTCGCGCCCGATCGCGATGTTCTGCGCCGGCGGATTCGCCACGCGCGTCGTATCGAACATCGGAGCCTTCGCTTCATTCGCGAAGTACGCCACGAGCGCGTTCGTTTCCTGGTCGTCGAAGTGGAACGTCGGCATCCGGACGCTGAGCCACGGCCGGATCTTCATCGTCGTCGGATCCTTCAGGAAGTTGAAGAGGAACGGCGACTGCGCGCGTCCACCCTCGGGCGTCAGATCCGGCGGCAGGAAGTTCGTATCGGAAATCAGCGCCGCGATCGCGCGGCCGCTGCCATCGACGATGTGACACGCGCGGCAGTTGTGCTGCGAGACGCGCTTGCGGCCTTCTTCGATCAGCCGGTTGCGCGCATCCATGGCCGCGACGCGATTGCTCGCGACCATGTCCTTCGTCATGCCGGCCACGACCATCGTGATGAGCCGCGCCTCCTCCTCGCTGAGGTGGAAGTTCGGCATCTTCAGCTTGTCGTTGTATCCCTTCGCGCGCTGGTCGTCATACACGCGCGGGCTGCGAACCTTGTTGTAGATCCACGACGGCACGTTGTGCTGCACTTCTTCCGTCTTCCCCGATTCGTGCTGGTACTTGTGCACGAAACCGAAGTCGAACAGATGCAGCGCCTTCGAGCCTTCGATCGTCAGCTCGGTGCCGATCGGCTTCAGCCCTTCGAAGCCCTGGATGTTGTGGCAGGAGTAGCAGCCGTACTTCTCGATCGATCGCTGGCCGAGATACACCAGTTGATCGTTCATCGACATCGACTTCAGCTTCGCCTCGGCATCGACGTCGCTCATCGTGTTGAGGAGGTAGCCCTTGGCGAGATCGTGCACCGCCTTCGGATCGGCCGCATCGACGCGCTTCATCATGAACTGCGGCTTCTGCAGCGACATGAGATACGCGGTGATGTCCGAGGCCTCCTGATCCGTCAGCCTCAGCGACGGCATCGGCGCTTCGCTGTAGTACGCCTTCGGATTCCGGATCCAGTTGTAGATCCACGCGGGATGCGTCTTGGTGCCGACGCCGGTGAAGTTGAAGCCGTAGTTGCGCTCGAGCGGATAGTCGTCACGGCGCGCGAGGCGGATCTCGCCCGTCTTCTCGTCCTTGATCTGCTCCGACTGGACGTGGCAGGCGAGACAGCCGACGCTTTCGACGAGCGCCTTGCCGCGCGCGGCATCGCCGGCGCTGGGCGGCGCCTGCCAGACGCGGTGCGTCGACTTCGCGAAGAGATAGGCGACGATCGCGTGAATCTCCGCGTTCTGATTCCTGATGTTCTGCGCCTTCTCGCCAGCCGGCACGTACGGCCCGATCATGTTGCGCTGGTAGAAGAACGACGGCATGCGCGTCGTCGAGCGGAAGTCGTGCGGCTCGCTGATCCAGCGCACCGCCCATTCCGGTGTCGTCTTCTCCGCGATACCGGTGAGATCGGGGCCGGGCTTGCGAAGATCGGTAAAGCGCCAGGTGCTGATCTTGTGGCAGGCGTAGCAGCCGTAAAGCTCGACCGTCTGCATCGCCTTCGTGACGTCGTCGCCCGCTACTTTGCCCGGCGCGGTGCGGCGATCGGTTTCCGTGTTGACCTGCACCTGATTCGAGTGGCACTTGATGCAGCCCGCCTCGTAGTACTGGCGGGGGAACATCGGCGACTCGTTGAACTCGTTCTCTTCCCAGCCCCACTGGCGGTGCGCGACGTTCCACGTCCCTTTCCAGCGATGCTCCATCTTCGGATTGGGCGGGACGTGCCCCGCGCGGCCGAACTCCGTCGCGCGATCCTGTCCGTGATGGCACGACGTGCAGCCGAACTCGAGCAGCGGATGCTTCGAAGCCGAGCCGACGAAGAGGTCGAGACGCGGATGCGTGCGCCACGGATTGAGGATGTCTTCCGGCGCGTCCTGAATCCGCTTGAGCTGCGCGATGCGCGCTTCCGTGTCCTTCCGCTTCTCGGCGGCGATCTGATACGTGTCGAGTTTCTTCTGCAGCTCGGCGGAGAGCCTGGCCGCTTCCTTCTTCGACTCGAAGCCGGGGCGATCGATCGCGCGATGGCATGTCTGGCAGCGGTCGACGCGCGGGATGTGCATGTAATTGACGTCGACGAAGAGATCCGGCAGCACGACCTGATCGATCTTCAGCGTCGGGCTGATGAAGTCGAGCATCGGCAGATTGAGGAGCAGATTGTTCGGCCTCTTGAGATCGACGGTCTCCAGTTGCTTCGTCAGGAGATCGATCTGCGCGTTGAGGTCTTTCTTCTTCGCCTCCGCGTCATCGATCTTCTTCAGCCACTGGTTGACGCGTTCCTTCGCGGCGTCGCGGTCGCGTGTGACCTGCTGCAGGATGAGCTGCAGGTCGTTGACACGCTTCGTCATCGCTTCGAACTCACGCTGCTTCGCGGCGCGATCGGAAGCCTTCTGCAGATTCGCCGCTTCCGCTTCGTAGCGCTTCGCGTCGAGGACCGCCTTCGCGAAGCGATAGTCCTCGTCCGCAGCGTAGTGGCGTCCCTCCTGGCGATCGAGCTCCTTCTGCGCGATCAGGTATTGATTGCGATGCGCAGCGATCGCCATCGTCTGCTGGTCGATCTGTTCGTCGAGCGCCTTGAGCTGATCCTTGTTGGCAGCCGCCTGCGCCGCCGTCAATTCCGCTTCGATCCGCTGCTGCTGGATGCGGAGAAACTCCACCTGGAACCACTTCCAGCCGCGCACGTAGTCGTACGCGACCATGAGGCCCGTCGCAAACAGAAGCCCGAGCGCCGACCACGCGAAGATCGCGTTCAGCCTCGGCATCGGGTAGTTGTGCGGGATCGGTTCCTGTGGTTTCACGCTGTTTGGCCCGTCCTTGTGTAGGACAGGCGCCTCGCCTGTCCGCGCCTCGCCTGTCCACGCCTCGCCGGTTCGCACTTCGCCTGTTCGGGACAGGCGGGGGCGCCTGTCCTACACATTGAAGAAGATCTCCTGGATATGGACGATGTACTTCAGATTGAAGAGCCACCGCAGAACCATCTTGATCGGCAGCGACATCATGAAAAGGAAGAGGAAGGTCCCGACGTAGTAACGGGGCGGCCCCATCTTCTGGTAGAAGCGGCGGAAGGGACCGATCGCCAGCAGCGGCGGCAGTCCGAGGTAGCCGAGCACAAAGATGATTCCGAACATCTCGCGAATCACCCAGAGCTTCGGCAACGGCATCCCGAGCATCTTCACCCAGATGATCTCGGAGAGATCGACGTTGACCAGAGGAACGAGCTTGTTCGGATCCCAGTACTCATACGGTCCGAAGAAGTTCCAGTTCGGTCCGCGCAGGAAGGTGCCGGTGATGATGAGGAACGACCAGAGCACGAGGAAGCCGTAGAGAAAAATCCCGAGCTCCCACTTCCGCTCGCGGAAGGAGTAGTAGCCGTTGCCGCGCGGGTTCGTATCGATGTAGGGAATCGCCATCAGGCCGACGATGATGAGCGTCGGCAGCACGACGCCGGCGAGCCAGGGATCGAAGTACACGAGCATCTCCTGCAGGCCGAGGAAGTACCAGGGCGCTTTCGCAGGATTGGGGGACGAGGTCGGATTCGCCGCTTCTTCGAGCGGTGCGCGCAGCGCGACCGACCAGATGATCATCACGATGGTGAGGATGATCATGCAGAGCATCTCGGTGTAGACGAGATCGGGCCAGGTGAAGAGCTTCTCGTCGCTCTCCGTCTTCTCCCACGGAATGCCGCCGGCGAGCATCTGCCGGTCGTTGAGATACGCCTTGCGCAGCGCGACCCAGGTGAAGAAACCGAGGAGGAAGATCATCGCAGCGATGGGAACGTTGTCCGGCTTCGCCGCGATCAGATAGAAATTGCCGTCGAGCATCGAGAGGGCGAAGAATCCCCCTCCGAGGATCAGCATCCAGAGTCCGGTCTTGTGATCCCACAAACGTCCTCCGAGGTGCGCGAGGACGAACATGATCAGGAAATACGTGATGCCGAGGTAGAGCAGCGGCTTGATGAAGAGGCCGGCGACGATGAGCAACGCGCCGAAGCCGATGAAGCCGCCGCCGATCTTCGACTTGAGTTTTCCGTCGAAGAGATTGAAGTAGACGATGAAGGCAAAGACCGAGGAGAGGAGAACGAACGAGATCGACGCTGCGGAAAGAACGTTGATGAAGTCCTTGATGAACGTCATCGATTCCTCCTCACATCGGCCCCGAGATGCCGCCGTCTTTTCGGACGCGCCAGAAGTGAATCGCCATCAGGAATCCCGCGGCTAACGGGATTGCCATGCAGTGCAGCACGTAGAAGCGCAGCAGCGTCGACGGCCCGATACTTCGCCCGCCGATGAGCGCGAAGCGGGCGTCGTCGCCGGCATGGATCAGACGCACGTCTCCCAGCTTGATCAAGCCGGACATGGGCCCTTCGTTGCCGGCGCCGGGAGTTGCGCGCGCCATGTTCGATCCGACCGTGATGGCCCAGATCGCGAGCTGATCCCACGGCAGCAGATAGCCGGTGAAGGAGAGCAGCAGCGTGAGCACGAGGAGGACGACGCCGACGTTCCAGTTGAACTCGCGCGGCGGTTTGTACGAGCCGGTCATGAAGACGCGGAACATGTGAAGCCAGACCGCGATGACCATCGCGTGTGCACCCCAGCGGTGCATCTCGCGCATGATGCCGAACGGCGCCTGCTCGCGCAGGTCCATGATGTCGGGATAGGCGTACTCGATCGTCGGCCGGTAATAGAACATCAGCAGCAGGCCGGTGACCGTTTCGACGAGAAAGAGGAAGAACGACGTGCCGCCCATGCACCACGTATAGGACATGCGGACGCCGGAGCGGCGGACCTTGACCGGATGCAGATGAAGGATCAGCGAGCCGAGAACGGCGAGGACTCGCTTGCGGTTCGTGTTGGGGATGCCGACGCGAAAGATCGACTTCCAGATCTGCGAGTTGACGATTTCTTCCTGTAATTTCCGCAGATTCGCCATTCTCTCCCCAAGGTTGCGCGGGTTTGTGACCGCGAGCCCGATTTCAGACTTTCAAAAACGAATCAGGATTCGTCCACTCTCCGCGTTCCTGATGGAACTGCACCGACTTGTCGACGACGATCTGGCCGTCGGCAGGATCGATGAAGATCTTCGCGCGCTCCAGAGGACGCGGCGCGGGACCTTCGAAATTCACTCCGGTCCGGTAGTAGCCACTCCCGTGGCAGGGGCATTTGAACTTGTTCTGCGAGGGAAGCCAGTTGGGCGTGCAGCCGAGATGGGTGCAGACGGTGATCAGCGCATACATCATCTCTTCGTTGCGCACGATCCAGATGCCGTACTTGTCCTTCCACCGTTCGTCGACTTCGCCGACCGAGTAATCGCCCGGCGGCCCGGCCTTGAATTTCTGCACCGGTTCGAAGAGGACGTTGGGAAAAAGGAAGCGGCCGAGGATGCTGGCGAGACCGCCGAGCGCGGCGCTGAGCGTCGTCCAGGCGATGGTGAGGACCCAGGGGAAACTGCGTCGAGAAATCTCCCCCTGATCGCGGATTTCCGCCGCGGCGCTGCCCGCGAGGGGCGTCTTCGGAACCACCTGATATGGCGTGATTTCTTCCGACATCGGGAGCCGAGTTCTGTTGCTTCCGGTGGCGCTACTATCGCTCGATCAGTGAGGCGTGTCAACGAAAAAGGTGACAGTTGTCACCGGGTGAAATTGAAAATTGAAAATTGAAAATTGAAAATGAAACGGAGGGTTGACTCATCTCGTCATTTTCAATTTTCAATTTTCAATTTTTCAATTTCGCGCCGCCGCGGCCACCGCTTGTTTCGCGGCGTCCTGCACGCGCAGACTCGGGTCGCTGTGCGAGAGTTTCTCCAGCTCGGGGCGCGCTTCGGCACCGGCGAGCTTCGCGTACGGCTCCATCGCCATGATCATCGCGTCTTCGACCTGATCCTCACGCATGTGCGAGGCCGTCAGCCGGGAGCGATCGAGCATCTCGCGTAACGGACCGAGGGCGCGCTTGTCGTGAAATCGCGCCAGCGCCATCGCCGCATTGAAGCGGACATCCGCAATCTGATCCTCGGCGAGGGCCGCGAGCGGATCCACGGCGCGGGCATCGCCGATCTCACCCAGAGCGAACGCGGCTGTCTTGCGGACATCCTTGTCCTCATCCTTCGTCGCCGCGATCAGCGCCGGGACTGCGCTCGGATCGCGCAGCTCGCCGAGGGCGACGATCGCGTAGAGGCGCGACTCGGCCTCCTTGTCGCTGAGTCCGTCGAGCAGCACCGGCGTCGCTCGCTTGTCCTCGAGCTTGCCGAGGACGAGCGCGAGATATTGGCGGATCCGCGGATCGTCATTCTTCGACTGCGTGTAGATCGACGCGACCTGCTGCTCGAGGTTCGGGTACTTCTTCGCCTCACCGCGATTGATCGAGCGCGACAGTTGATAGGCCGCATGGCCCCGCTCATGCGCACTGCCCGACCGGATCTCGTTCAGGTAATCGGGAATCGAGCTCTTCTCCGTGGCAAGCAGCCCGAACAGCAGAAAAATGCCGACGCCGATCGCCACGATCCCAAGCGGGAAAATGACAAACTGAAAGAGGATCGTGCGGGGCGACTCTTTGGGAAGATCGGTCATGGAGCGGAATTGAAAATTGAAAATTGAAAATTGAAAATTGAAAATTGTCAAAGCCTCGGTCTCATTTCCAATTTTCAATTTTCAATTTTCAATTTCGCTCCTAGCGGCCGGTTCCCGATACCACGAAGTCCGGCAGATACGTCTTGAGCTGCGTCGGAGCCTCGGGGACGACGATCGCGTCCTTGTCGCACACCGATTCGCAGAGCCTGCATGCGACGCACTTGTTCTTGTCGACGAAGGCGATTTTGTAGTGATTCGCCAGCGTCTCGTCCTCGGCATCGATCATGCGGATGCACTCGAACGGACAGATGTCGACACAGAACTCGCACCCCGTACAGAGCTCCTTGATGACCTCGGCTTTCGGAATCTCCTTCGGTTTTACGCGAGGGATGAAGTCGCCATGCTGATTCTGGATCGCATCGACGGGGCAATAGATGCCGCAGACGGAACAGTCGATGCAGCGGTCGGGGTGGATGTAGAACTGCCCCTTCTGCTCGCCCCAGATCGTGTTGGTCGGGCATTTGATTTCGCAAACGCCGCACCCGATGCATTTGTCGGTGATGAAATGAGGCATGCCGTTTGGGTAAACAGTTTACAACATCGGGTTACTCCGGCACGCCGCACAAATACAATCCGCGCATGCGAGCGATCCTCAGCGCGTTCCTCCTCTGCTGCATGACCACCCTGCTCTACGCCTCCGAAGTCGATCTCGAGAAGCTGACGAAGAATCAGGATGTCGAGGGATTTCGCGTCAACGCGATCTATCTCAACGATGCGAACAAGCCGATGGGCGCGCAGTTCGTCCACCGGCGCAGCGGTTTCACGCTCGATCTGCTGCGCATCGAGTCGGTGCCGCAGGCCTACACCTGGGTGAACTCCTTCCCGGTCTCAACGCAGGGCGAGCCGCACACGCAGGAGCATCTCCTGCTCGGGAAGGGAACGGTCGGCCGCGCCTACTCGGCGGCGCTGACGATGTCGCTCGGCGAGATGAACGCCTTCACGCAGCAATGGCGCACGAGCTATCACTTCTCGACGCCTGCCGGACCGGATGTCTTCTTCGAGCTCTACCGCGCGCAGCTCAACGCTCTGCTGCACCCGAACTACAGCGACGAAGAGATCCGCCGCGAAGTCCGCAACTTCGGCGTGACGGAAAATCCCGACAAGACGCTGCGGCTCGAAGAAAAGGGAACCGTCTACAACGAGATGATGTCGTCGATGCCGCAGCCGTACTTCACGCTCTTCCTGCGGCTGAATCAGATTCTCTACGGACCGGCGCATCCCCTCTCGTTCGAATCGGGCGGCGAGCCGTCCGGCATCCGCACCATGAAGCCGGAAGACATCCGGCGATTCCACGACGAGAACTACTACCTCGCGAACATGGGCTCGATCGTCGCGGTGCCGGACAGCCTGCCGATCGACGAAGTGCTGAGACGCACCGCCGCGATCCTTCGCGCGGTCGAGCCCGAGGCTTCGACGCGGAAAACGAAGACATTCGCTTCCCTGCCGAAGGCGCAGCCTGCACCTCCGGGAAAGATCGAGATCGTCGAGTATCCGCAGAAGAACGAGCAGCAGCCGAGTCCCGTCGCGCTGACGTGGCCCGCAACACGCGACCTGCCGGTCAACGACGTCGTGCTCCTGCAGCTGTTCCTCGACAACATCGCGAGCGACGCGACTTCGAACCTCTACAAGATGTTCATCGACAGCTCGACGCGCGTGATGGACATCGGCGCCCGATCGATCTTCAACGACTTCGAAGAGCAGCCGGGACAGCCGGTGACGATCGTCTTCACGGACGTCGCCGTTTCGAATCTGACTCCGGAGAATCTCGCCGGGATCCGGGCGAAGGTCATGGCCGAGATCGACCGCATCGCGAGTCTGCCGGACGGCTCCCACGAACTGAAGCAGTTCAACGATCGCGTCGAAAGCCGGCTCGTCGAGCGTGAGCGCGATCTCGCGAAATTCGTGAACACCCCGCCGCGCTTCGGCGCGCGCAACACGCACTCCTCCTGGATGGATCATCTCTTCGAGCTGGCACGGGCACCGGTGTTCCACAAGTCGGTGACGATGAAGCCGGAGACGGAGAACGCGCGGAAACAGCTCGCGGCATCGAAGAACGTCTGGCGCGAACTGCTGACGCGCGCGCAGCTCGCACACGTCGAGCCCTACGTCGTCGCCGTCAAACCGTCGCAGGCACTCGCCGCGCGCGAAGAGACGGAGCGCGTGGCGCGTGCAAACGCCGAAGCCGCGCGGCTCGCAAAACAGTACGGCGTGACCGATACGCAGGAAGCGCTGCGCCGTTATTCGAAGGAGTACGACGAAGCTTCGAATCGCATCGACGAAGAGGCGAAGAACGTCGCGCGGACGCCATTCGTGAAATCGCCCCCGATGACGCTCGACGATCAACTGCAGTACAGCTCATCGACGATCAGCGGCGTGCCGATGGTCGCCTCGCGATTCGAAAACATGACGAGCGCGCAAGCCGGTCTGGCACTGCGCGCGAACACCGTGCCGGCCGATCACCTCCGGTACGTGTCGCTGCTGCCGCTGCTGCTCACGCGCGTCGGCGTGATCGAGAACGGGAAGCCGGTCTCGTGGGATGAGATGAGCGAGCGGCTGCGCAAGGAGATCCTCTCGCTCGACGCCAACTGGTCGGTCAATCCGCGAACGAACCGCGTCGAGCTCGCCCTGCGCGGCTCGGGGATCGGCGAGAAGGAAGTGCGCCGCGCGATCGAGTGGATGTCGCTGGCGCTCAATCATCCCGACTGGAGACCGGAGAATCTGCCGCGCATCCGCGACGTGGTCGATCAGGAGCTCGCGCGTCTGCGCAATGCACCTCTCGGCTCGGAAGAATCGTGGGTGCTCAATCCCTCCAACGCGTACCGGATGCAGTCGAGCCCGCTCTATCTCGCCGCCGATTCGATCTTCACGCGCGAGCACAACGCACTGCGCCTGAAGTGGATGCTGAAGGACGCCACGCCTGCCGACAAGGAGGCGCTCAACGCATTCCTCGCCAACCTCAAAGTGACGACGCGGGCGGAGCTCGAAGCACAACTGACGGCGAAGAGCGATGCGCCGGCGATCGTGAAGGAAGCGATGAAAGATCTCGATCTGTCGCTCAACGAGATCCCCGACGCGACACTCGCCGGCGACGTCGCCTATCTCGCCTCCGCGATCCGGCAGGATCTCGCGACGCTGCCCGCCGCGGCGCTGGCGGCACTCGACGAAACGCGGCGCGCGATTCTGCACCGCGCAAACGCGCGCATGTGGATGGCCGGCTCGAGCACGATGCAGAAGAACATCGCGCCGCAGATCGCCTCGCTCATCGCGTCCCTCAGCGACACGCCGGCGGAGACCGTTTCGTATCCTGCGACGCGCGCAATCGACGCTCGCCTCGCAGAGCACGACAGCGGAGCTCCGTACTACGTCGGGCTCTTCGCGCCGAACATGAAGGGCGGCGTGATCATCACGTCCGTGCCGCTCGCGCACTACTCCGATTTCGCCGACCGGCAGAAGCAGATCGACTTCCTCTCTTCGCGGCTCTACGGCGGCGGCGGGGCGCACGGCATCTTCATCAGGACGATCGGCGCCGGCCTCGCCTACAGCAACGGAATCCGCGGAAGTCTTTCCGACGGACGCATCGGCTACTACGCCGAGCGGACGCCGGAGATCCCGCAGACGCTCCGCTTCGTGATCGATACCATCAAAGGCTCGCCGCGCGATACGTCACTCGTCGACTACACGATCGCGCAGGCCTTCGGCGAGTTCCGCTCGTCGCAGACGTACGAGACGCGCGCCGAAGCGATGGCTGCGAATCTCGCCGACGGGATGCCGCCCGATGAGGTGCGCAAATTCCGCGAGTCGATTCTCGAATTGCGGAAGGATCCGAAGCTCGGCGACCTCCTCTTCGATCGCCGCGACGCGGTGTATGCGCGCGCGATTCCGGAGTACAGCACGAGCGTCCATGCGCGCGACGTCGCCAACGCGCAGTACTTCGCGATCGGCCCGGACAAGCAGCTCGATGCCTTCGACCGGTACATTCGGGCCGCGGAACCGGACACGAGATTGTTCCGGCTCTACGCCAGAGACTTCTGGATGCCGTAGGTGTAGGACAGGCGCCCTCGCCTGTCCAACTCGACGCCGGCAGAAAGGACAGGCGGGGGCGCCTGTCCTACACGGCGAGCAGTTCCGAGATCGTCTTGATGAGATGCGACGACTGGATCGGCTTGCTGATGTAAGCGTTCGCGCCGAGCGCGAGGCCGCGCTCGCGATCTTCCTCAGCACCTTCCGTGGTGATGATGATGATCGGAATGCCCTTGAGCTGTGCGTTCTGCCGCACGAGCGAGACCAGCTTCAATCCGTCCATGACCGGCATGTTGATGTCGGTCAGAATCAGATCGATCTTGTCGGGGCCGGAGAGCTTCTTGAGCGCATCGACGCCGTCGACTGCTTCGATGATCTTCGCGTTCTTGAATCGCTTCAGCGAAAACGAGATCAACTGGCGCATGGTCGGCGAGTCTTCGACGACCAGGAAGTTCGCGTTATCCATCCCCAACTTTCGGCCTCTTCCTCAGCTTGTCGTGGTCAGCAGGTCGAGGAAGCTCTGGATCGTGTTCAGCTTCCTCTCCGACTGCGAATAGAGTTTCGACGAGAAAATCGCGGTCGCCGCATGCGCCGCGAGGAGTGAGAAGAGCTCGTAATCCACAGCGGAGAACGAGTCCTTCTGCTGCAGGAGCTTGTAGATCACGATGAGGCCGATCACATGCTCCTTGATCTTCAGCGGAACGGCGGCCAGCGGGCGCTCGATGGTGATCGAGCCCGCGCTGGCGTCCAGATCCTGATTGATGTAATAGCTCTCGCCCGTCTTCGCCACCTGACCGAGCACACCGTCGCCAAGACGGATCGAGATCTGGTCGACGTTGGGCATCACGTCTTCGCCCTCGGATGCGATGGTCTTCAGTTCGTTCGTCTTCTCGTCGAGCAGCAGAATCGCGAACGCTTCCGCACCGATGAGGTTGATGACGATTTCCTGAACG
The DNA here is from genome assembly GCA_021325515.1 of Acidobacteriota bacterium. Classification (GTDB taxonomy): domain Bacteria; phylum Acidobacteriota; class Thermoanaerobaculia; order Gp7-AA8; family Gp7-AA8; genus JAJPHC01. Next base: position 62,625 of record JAJPHC010000024.1, on the reverse strand, counting down.
ATCTGGATCACTTCGCGGAAGTCGAGAGTCGAGTGCAACTGATAGCTGGCGACGTACAGGTTCGCCAGGTTGTTGTTCTGCTCTTCGATTTCGATGTAGCGGTTCGCGAAGTCCTTGTTCTCTTCTTCGATCTCCGAGAAGCGGGCATGAATGCGCTTGTTTTCCTCGGTCAGTTGCGTGATCTGATCGCGCAGACGCTGGATCTCTTCCGTGCTGGCGCCGCTCTTCGCAGGCTCAGTCTCCATCGAGGCGAGGCGGTAACGGAGGCGCTGGTTCTCGCGCAGCAGTTCCTCCGTGAACTCTTTCCCCTTGTTGAACAGCTCGAGGAACTTCTCGGCTTTCGATTCTTCGCTCATTAGTTGCCTCGGACGCGGCCCGTTGAGACTAACATAGGTTCAGCCGTTCGTGTCACGTGCAGGACGGCCTACACGCCGGTGCAGAACCGCCTGATGCCCGCCGGGATCTCCGGCAGCGGAAGTACTTCGTCGATGGCGCCAGTCTTGATCGCTTCGCCGGGCATACCGAAAATGATGGCGGTTTCCGCCGATTCGGCGATCGTTTTTCCTCCCCGCTCGCGCACTTTCCGGATGGACTCCGCTCCGTCATCGCCCATTCCCGTCATGATCACGGCCACGAGGCGATTGCCGCACGCTTCGCTGGCAGTCGTGAACAGGCGATCGACGGACGGCGCATAGAGATCGTTCAGCCCTGCGGGATAGACCCGCACCTGCAGGCCATCCGAGAGCCGCCGCACCTCCGTCTGCATTCCGCCCGGCGCGATGTATGCCGTCCCCGGCTTCAGCATCTCGCCATCGCTCGCCTCCTTCACGTCATAGGGCGAGAGGCGATTCACGCGGTCGGCAAAAAGGCGCGTGAAAGTCGGAGGCATGTGCTGCGCCACGATGATGGGCACCGGCAGCAGCGTCAGATTCTGAAAGACGTGCTGAAGTGCAGGAGGGCCGCCGGTCGAGCAGCCGATCGCGATCAACTCGATGCCCTTGGCGCAGACTTCGGGCATCGGGCCAGCCTCGGCTGCGGCCGGTTCGTCTTCCTGAACGCGGCGCTTGAGGTTGTCCATCCGCAGATCGCCGATCTGCAGCACCTTGGCGACGAGATCCTTCTGAATCTCCTCGAGGCGCGGAGAGACGCGCCCGCCCGGCTTCGCGATGAAGTCGATGGCTCCGAGCTCGAGCGCCTTGAAGACGCTGCGATCGCTCGAGCGCGACGAGACCGCGATCACCGCAGTCGGCAGGTTCGCCATCAACCAGCGGAGAAATGCGAAGCCATCCATGATCGGCATCTCGAGATCGAGCGTGATCACGTCCGGCCGCAGCTTCATGACCTGCTTGATGCCGTCTTCGCCGTTGACTGCCGTGCCGACGACTTTGATCTGCGTGTGCGACTCCAGCATGCGCGACAGCGTCACGCGGTTGTACGCGGAGTCATCGATCACCATCGCGCGGACCGGCATTGGATTCCGATTGTATCGGTTTCCCTCTCGTGGAGGGACAGGCGCCTCGCCTGTCCACCGAGCCGACAGGCGAGGCGCCTGTCGCTCCACCTGTTGCCTACTTCTGGTAGACCATGTCGTTCTTCAGGTGCCGCAGCTTGAACTGCGTCGAGAGCGAGATGAGCGACTCGGAGTGGCCGAGGAGGAGGTAGCCGCCGTCGACGAGACGGTTGTAGAAGTTCGTCACGACCACGCGCTTCGATGCGTCATCGAAGTAGATGATCACGTTGCGGCAGAAGATGATGTCGAGGTGGCCGAGGAGCGAGACACGCGCTTCGTCGTAGAGATTGAGGCGGCCGAACGAGACGCGATTGCGCACCTCATCCTTCACCTTCCACGAGCCGTCCGCTTCGCGCACGAAGTACTTGTCGCGCAGCGTCGCTTCGGTCGAGCGGAACGCACTCTCGCGATACTGTCCGCGCCGCGCCTTCTGCAGCACCTGCTGATTGATGTCGCTGGCGAAGATCTCGAAGGCCGCCTTGCTGTACCAGCCCGCTTCCTCGAGCAGCATCGCGATCGAATACGGCTCTTCGCCCGACGAACATCCCGCCGACCAGATGCGCACTTTCTTCACCGGCTTCTGCGACAGCACATCGGGGATGATCTCCTCGATGAACGCCGCAAGCTGCGCCGGCTCGCGGAAGAAGTACGTCTCGTTCGTCGTGACGAGATCGTAGATCTGATCGAACTCCGTCTCCGCACGCGGGTCGTACTGCAGGAAGTAGAAGTACTTCTGAAAGGAGTCGAAGTTGAGCTCGCGCGCGCGGGGCGACAGACGCTTCTGCAGGAGGTACTTCGAGTTGTCGGCAAACCACATCCCCGTCCGCTTGTAGATCTGATCCCGCAGCAACCGGAAGACGTCATCCGGCAGCTCGAGATGATGATTCAGCGACAGGTTGAATGTCGACATAACGATGAACGATGAACGATGAACGATGAACGTGGCCTTAGGTCATCGTTCATCGTTCGCCGCTCATCGTTGCCTTAGTTTTTTTCCCTCATCGCCTGCAGAATCGCCGCAATGACCACTTCCCTCCTGCTATCCGCCGTCCGCCACGCCTCCTCCAGCAGGTCCCGATAGAGCTGTTTGTGTTTCACAAAGACGTCCGAGACATCGTCGAGAATCGCGCTGTTCTCCAGCGCCTTGAAGAGATAGGGGAACGACTCGCGATCCGGAATGTGGTCGAGCGCGAGAACCGCCGACTGCTGCACGTACGTGTCGGGGTCGTCGAACGCGCGATGGAGCGCAGGCAACGCAGCACGGTCGCCGCGATTGCCGAGCGACGTCGCCGCCGCGGCCCGCAGGCGCCAGTCCTCATCGCCGAGCGCCGCGAGCAGTCTGTCGAAGACATCTCCTCCAGGAATCTTCGCCAACGCGAGCACCGCCGCGCGCCGGATCTCGAGGTCCGGTTCGTTCAGCGCGTTGAAGAGCACGTCGCGCACTGACGGGTTCTCCGACTTGCCGAGCGCTTCGATCGCTGCGATGCGCACCGGCGGCAGGTCCTGCTGCAGATGCCGCATCAGCGGACCGAGCGCCTCCGGATGCCTGTACTCACCCAGCGCCTGCGCGGCCGCGGTGCGGATCCAGATGTCGTTGTCCTCGAGCGACGCGATGAGCGGCTCGAGTCCCTTCTCCGGCCGGAGATGAACGATCGCGTTGATCGCCGCGAGCCGCACCGAAGTCGATTCGTCGGCCAGCGACAGTACGAGCTGATCCGCGAAGCGCTCCTCGCCGAACTTGCCCATCAGCGAGACCGCCTTCTGGCGAATCACCGGATCGCTGTCTTTCGACGCCAGCAGCAGTTCATCGTGGTAACCCTCTCCCTGGATGTTCACGAAGACGGAGAGCGAGTTGAGCTTCATCGGAATCGACGGCGACTGCAGCAGCCGACGGATCTTCGCCAGCACATCCTGCTTGATCTCGGGAAATGCGGCGACGAGTGCGGAGATGGAGTTGACCGCCGCCTGCTGTGACGCGACATCGAAGTCGTCGAGTTTCGCGAGCAGATAGTCGATCGAGCCGGGATCGGCGATCTCGCCGAGCGTTTCGATCGCCAGCCTGCGGATCATCGGATTGTCGTGATCGAGGAACGGCAGGATGTGAGGAATCGCTTCCGGCACGCCGACCACATTGATGACGCGCAGCAGGAGGGCGATGATCTCGTCCTCCTCCGCGTTACGCAGCGTCTCGAGAATCGCGGGCATCGCCCCGCTGCCGAAGTCGATCAGCGCCTGCGCCGCAATCTCCGCCGTATCCGGCTGCTCCAGGTTCGTGAGCAGCACCGGCAGTGCGCGTTCATCCCCCGACCATCCGAGGAACTTGAGGATGAAGCTCTTCACGTCGCGCTTCGGCGTCGTGTGCAGGTGATCGATCAGTGGTGCAATCTTCTGTTGGGGAAAGGACTCGCGGAACTTGCGCTGAATGAGTGTCCGTTCCGCCTGTTCCACGATGCGCGGCTTCGATGCTTCCGCAATACGAACCAGGGCGCGCAGCGCGGTCAGATTGAGCTTCTCCTCGTCGCTGATGATGCGGAGCAGAAAGCTGACCGTGCCGACATCGGCGATCTTGCCCACCGCCTCCAGCACCGGCTTGCGCAGCGACTTCTCGGCGTAGAGCGGGAGGACCGCCGGCAACGCCGCACGATCGCCGATCTCGCCCAGCGCCTCGATGACGTGGAACTTCAGCCAGAGGTCTTCGCGCGCCTGGAGCGTGCGCATCAACAGCGGCAGCACCGCGGCATCGCGGTACTTGCCGAGCGACGAAACGACGGACGACGCGATGTTGATGTCCTGCTCCTGATCGAGCATGCCCATCAGCATCGTGAAAGCTTCGCTGCTGCGGAGATCGCCGAGCAGATTCACCAGTGACAGGCGGACGTCGACATCCGTTTCCGTCCGCAGCCGGCGCACGATCGGATTGATCGCAGGATCGCCGATGCGGATCAGGGCTTCCGTCGCCGAGTTCCGCTTCCCCGCGTTCTCCGGATCCGCGAGTGCGTCGATCAGACCTTCGATGATGACCGGCCGTGCATCGCGCACGAAGCCGTCGACGATCGTCTTGCGAACGCGCCAGTCCTTGTCGCCGAGCAGCTCGAACATGAGCGGCAGATCGGACTCGTTCTTCGACTGGGAGACGGAAAACGCTGCTTTCTGCCGCGCGTCGGGATCGGACGATCGAGCCTGTTCGAGGAGTTGAGGATCAGCGCTCATAGTGCGCACCCCGCCGTCATTGAGTTCCTGTTCTCAGCCGCTCCACTTCTTCGCGCTTCATCCGCACGAACTGCTGGAGCGTCTCGTTGAAAATCTCCGTGTCGCGTTTGACGCGGAATGACACGCGGGAGTCGAAATACGCCCGCCCTTCTTCGATCTCCTCTTTCAGGACCTCGAAGAAGTTGTTCTCACGAAGACCGCGCTCCACTTTTTCCGGGTTGTAGATCACGATGTCGGAGAGGATGAGCCGCGCGAGCCGCCGCGCTTCGTCGTACTCGCGAGGCTCGGGTACCTGAAACTCCGCAGTGCCCGTGACGTCGGGGAAGAGCTTGCGGATGATCTGGCGCAGTTCCTTCTCCGGAATCATTTCTTCGATGTATTCATCCGCGCCGTACAGGCTGGTCGGATTGCCGCGGAAGCGGTTCGCGCGGAACAGCGCGCCGATGAGGATCACGCGCGTATCGGCGAGCGAGGGATCGGCCTTGATCTCCTCCGACACTTCGACGCCCAGCTTTCCCTTCAGGTAGACGTTGACGATGACGAGCTCGGCGCGCGAACGGCGCGCGAAATCGAGAGCGGGATCGCCGAGGGTGAAGAAATGGACTTCGAATCCGAGGCGGCGGAGCTGATCGCCGAGGAAGGTGCGGAAGGGACGGGGCTCATCGGCGATGACCGCGACGCGATCCGCCTTCTGCCGGAATGGCCTCTCGGCCGCGTGTGTCGCGGCCTGCGGCACCGGCGTCTCCGCCGGCGCAGGCTTCAGCACCATTTGCGTCCGGCATGAGGGACAAGCCACACGCACCGGTGCGGTCAGCGGCAGTTGCAGTGCTGCACGAAATTTCGAGCCACAGTGCTTACAAGTAAGTTCCATAGTTTCGGAGTTGCTGAACAGGGTACCGGGTCACCGGCGCGCGGCGGCGACTTCCTGCGTTGCGGCGTGACCTCGGTTGCCCAACAGCTTGTCTAAATCGAGGAGGATCGTCAACGCATTCGCGTGGCGGAAGACTCCGCGGATGGCCTCGTCGAGCTCGCTCATGTGAACGACCGGGTGGGGCTCGATCGCCTTGGCGTCGGTCTTGACGACGCGCAGAACGCGATCGACCTCGAATCCGACCGTCTCGCCGCGATGCTCGATGACGACGATGCGCGTGTCGGCGCCCGCCTCTCCGGCGGGAGGATGGCGGAGCTTGCGGCGGGCATCCAGCAGCGTGACGATCGTGCCGCGCAGCGACATGATCCCCATGATCGACGCGTCGGCGTTGGGGATGCGGGTGACCGGCCGCGGCGTCACGATCTCCACGATGTTCTCGATGTGAACCGCGTAGTGCTCGCCGGCGATGACGAAGGTCAGCAGCTCGACGATGTCGGAGTCGGTCACTTCCTGCGACTCGACGACGAGGCCTTCGCGCCGCAGGCCGGCTTCTTCCTTGAACTTCGAAAGTTTGTCGGCGTGAGGCACGTCATCGTGTACGACAGGCGCCTCGCCTGTCGTTGTGTGCACGGGCTCTGGTGGAGGGACAGCCGCCTCGCCTGTCGGCTCGGTGGACAGGCGAGGCGCCTGTCCCTCCACGGCGGCGGGCGCGTTGGGCGCGGAAGGTTCGGGCTTTTGTTCGGCCTCCCCCTTCTTCGCCTTCTTCCGAAGCTTTACCAGATCAACCATGGATCTCCATCCGATGCTCGCGCGCCGCGGCCGAAATGCGGCTGGGGTCGATCGTCGCCGCATCTTCGCCGAACGCATCGAGTAGTGCTGTCGTGGCAAGTGTGTTGATGAGCCGCGGGATTCCGCCGCTCACCGCGTGGATCTCTTCCATCGCCGCGCGGCTGAACGGATTGCGCGTTCCTCCGGCGATGCGAATGCGATGATCGATGTAGCGGATCGTCTCCTCGAGCGAGAGCGGCCCGAGCGAATAGCGGATGCCGATGCGCTGCCGCAGCGGCGCGTATGCATCGCGCGCCAGACGGACGTCGAGCTCCGGCTGGCCGACCAGCACGACCGACAGCAGATTCTGATCGTCGAGCTGGAAGTTCGTCATCAACCGGATCTCGTCGAAGGTCTGCTTCGTCGGAATCAGTTGCGCTTCGTCGATGATCAGCAGCGGCTCGCGCTTCTGTTCGTAGAGCTCGAACAGCTTCGTGTGAATCGCGTCGAGGAGATCGTTGCGGAATCGTGGCGGCGCCGTTCCATCGCCGGCGCCCAATCCCTGTGCAATCGCGCGAAGGAGCTGCGTCGGCGTCAGCCGCGGATTGATCAGGAGGATGACGGGACGGCTCTCCCCAACGCGGTCGATCAATGCGCGCGAGAGCGTCGTCTTCCCCGAGCCGATGTCGCCGACGAGCAGCGCCAGCTCCTTCTCTTCGACCGCATACTCCAGCCGCGCCAGCGCTTCCTTATGCTGCGGAGATTCGTACAGGAACGACGGATCGGGCGTTTTCCCGAATGGCTTGGCGTCGAGTCCGAAGAATTGTTCGAACATCAGTGCACGGCCAGCGCTCTCGTCTCACGCGCCCGCCCTCCAAAGTGATCGATGAGAGTTCCGACGTCGATCACCAGCACAATGTCGCTCTCGCCGATGTCTGTGGCACCGGCGATGCCCGGAATCGTTTTCAGCCGTTCGCCGATCGACTTGATGACGACTTCCTGCTGCCGCACGAGTGCGTCGACGAGCAGCCCGACGGTCTTCTCTCCGGCACGCGTCACGACGACGAACCACTTCGTGTCCGGACCGTGATCGTGATCGTCGCTCAGGCCGAACGCATCGGAGAGGCGCAGCAGCGGCAGTGTGAAATCGCGCAGCGTGAAGACCTCGCGCCGTTCCACCGTGCGGATGTCGCGCGAGTAGATCCGCAGCGATTCTTCGACGGAGGTGAGCGGAATCGCGAACTGCTCGCCGCTGGCGCGGACGATGAGCGCCTGAATGATCGCCAGCGTGATCGGCAGCGAGATGCGGAACGTCGTCCCTTCGCGAGGTTTGGAGATGACTTCGATCGTCCCCTTGAGCTCCTGGATGTTCTTCTTCACGACGTCGAGTCCGACGCCGCGTCCGGAGATCTCGCTGACCTGATCGGCAGTCGAGAAGCCCGGCGCGAAGATCACTTCGTAGGCGCGCTGCAGATCGAACGCATCCTTCTCTCCGATCACGCCGCGCTTGATTGCGACCTGCCGGATCTTCTCCGGATCGATGCCGCGGCCGTCATCCTTCACATCGAGCACGACGGAGTTGCCCTGTTGATATGCGGTGAGCGTCACGCGGCCTTCCGGCTGCTTGCCGGCGGCCACGCGCTCGGCCGCGGGCTCGATGCCGTGATCGATCGAGTTGCGGATGATGTGCATCAGCGGATCGGTGAGCTCCTCGACCATCATCTTGTCGAGCTCCGTATCCTCGCCGCGCAGCGTCAGCTCGATCTCTTTCTTCAACTCGCGCGCGACTTTCCGGACGGTGCGGGCGAGCTTCGAATAGATCTGCCCGACTGGCACCATGCGCGTCTCGATGACCGACTTCTGCAGCTCGCTCAGCTTGCGGTCGAGATTGCGCGCGATCTTTCCGAGCTCGTGCGCGGCCATCCGCTGCTGCTGGGTGGTGAGCTGGCGCGTGAGCGCCTCGAGCTGCGTCTTCTCGATGATCAGCTCGCCGACGATATTCATCACGTGATCGAGCTTGGTGATGTCCACGCGCACCGTCTGCGACATGGAGCGGAGCGACGAGAGGTCGTCTTCGGCCGCAACGTCGGCGGCCGTGGTTCCGCCCGGAGGAGGAGGTGTCATCGCGGCGCCAGCAGCAGCCACTGCCGCGGGCGACGTGTCCTTCCGCAGCGAACTGACGCGCGCGTCGGGCGCGAGCGCCGCCACGGCGGGCTCATTCAACATCGATCCGTACAGCAGCCGGAACGCGATGCCGGAGCCGCCGCTCGAGTCGAGCGCCGGCAGCGTGGAGATCACTTCGCCCGCCTCGTTCAGCACCGAGGTCAGCGCGCGCAGCTTCTCGTCGAAGTCGGAGAAGTCGAACGTCTGTTCGATCGCCAGGATGTATTTGCCCGCGCGCACATTCTCGAGCAGGCGGTGTTCTTCGTATTCCGTCAGCGATTTCTTCGTCTGTTCATCGAGCGTGAGCTCCGAGAACGGATCTTCGACTTTCTGCTGCGGCTGGCTCGTGACGGTGCGATGAATCCGGCTCGCGAGATTCGTGACATCGACGAGGCCCGCGAGCGATGGATCGTTGATCGCGATGACGAGACGATTGAGCGAATCGACCGAGTCGTAGAGCAGATCGATCAGATCCTTCGTGATGGGGATCTTCCCCATCCGCAGACGATCGAGCATGTCTTCCAGATTGTGCGAGAGCTCGGAGATCTCGACGAAGCCGAGCATGCCGGCCAGACCTTTGAGCGAGTGAACCTCGCGAAAGATCTTGTTGACGACTTCAGGCCGGACGTTCTTTCCCTGCGCTTCGAACTCCACCAGATCGCGCGAGAGCGTATCGAGCAACTCTTCCGCTTCGCTGGTGAATTCTTCCCGAGCCCGATCGTCTTCTTTGGTCATGGACGCGACGTAAGTTTACCGTGAGTTGGGGCGCCGGGCGCGGGGCGCAGGTGTCTCCAGGCTGAAGACATGATCGACGCCAGAAGCTCTCGCGCCCAGCGCCCAGCGCCTTGCGCCTCGCGCCCCTAAGCCACTTTCAGCAGCCGGCGCAACTTCTCGATCAGCTCGCCCGCCTGGAACGGCTTCACGAGGTACTCCTCGGCGCCGAGCGCCGCGGCGCGCTTGCGATCCTCATCGCTCGACTCCGTCGAGATCACCATGATCGGGATCGTCTTGTAAACCGGATGATTCTTGAGGAAGCTCACCAGCTCGAGCCCGTTGATGTCGGGCATGTTGATGTCGGTGAGAATCGCATCGAACGTGTGATGCGGCAGCGTCTTCAACGCCTCGAATCCGCTCGCCGCCTCCACGATCTCGAGGTCATAGCTCTCCGTCCCACCTTCGATGATGGTGGTCAGATACGCCCGCATGGACGACGAATCTTCGACGACGAGAATCTTCATCGCTTGCCCTCGGCCTTTTCCGAGGCAAAGACGGCGTTACTGAAGGCATACCCTGCCTGTGAGAGGAAAATCTCGAGTCCGGTCATGCTGTCGATCGGTGCCCGATGTTCGGCGTTGTCACCATACAGGATACCAATCGTTCGTCCCGAGTGCATGATCGGAAGTGCAACGACTTCCGTCGGCAGCATTCCGCCGAGCCCGTTGATCAGCTCGACGTTCACTGGAGTCTTCTTCATCTTCCCGCGATGCGCTTCGCCGGAGTCCACGACTTCGCTGAGCACCGACGGCTGACTTCGTGGCAACCGCAGCGCGCGGACGCGCGTGTCCATGTCGGCCCCGCCGCCCGTGACGCCGAAGCCGCCCAGCCCGATGAAGTCGTCGTCCGACGCGCGGAAGAGCACGCCGCGCTCGAGGTACTCCGCGGAGAGGCGGAGGATCGTCTGCGACACTTCACTGATGTCGTTCGGATCCGACAGCTCGTTGATCAACTGCTTGAGCAGGCTGAAGCTCCGATCGAGACTGTCCTTCCCCGCGAGCTCATAAAAACGCCGCGCGGCCTCCGGACCATAGCCGCCCGTCATCTGTTCCCACTGCTGGAACGATCGCTCCGCGAAGAGCACGAGCTCATCGGCGAAGAGCGCCAGCTCTTCTTCGGCGAGGCCCGGCTGCAGCCGCGCCTGGGATGGTTTCGTCAGATAGAGATCGGCGCCGGCGCGCAGCATGTCATGGCGGCGCCGCAGATCCGCTTCGGTATCGATGAGCACGACGGGCAGCCGCGGATTCTTCCGCTTGAGCTGCGCCATCAGGCGGACGGCGGGCCCTTCGCTTCCCCGCTCCGGATCTTCGAGCTCGAGGAACGTCACGAAGAAACTGTTCGAGCGGATGAGATCTCCCATCGCGTGCCGCACGTCTTCCAGTGAACCGAACTGAAAGATCTTGACGTTCTTCTTCGTGAATGCGCGCTTCGCGGCCACGCGAACGAGCGGATTGCGCTCGTAGAGGACGACGTTGCGAAAGATCGCGTCGGGCGTCTCGACTTCGAAGAGGCCGCCGGAGACTTTGAATTGCCCCGATCTCTGTGCAGTCGTCGTCACGCGGGACGGCGGCTCGTCCGGGATGTCGGGGAACGGCTCTTCATCCGGGATCGGCGTGAAATCGCGGACCGGTCCCGGTGCCTCGGCTGTTGGAAACGGCGGCGCTTCGGGCGCTGGCGGCTCCGGCGCGGGGAATGGGACGACGTTGTCGGTCGCCGCCGGTGCGGTGCCCGGAAGCCGCGAGGGCTCGGGAGGCGAGAGCGGTTGTCCGAGGCCGAGGTTCAGCGAGGCCGGCGTCGTCTCCGCGGAGGCGGAGCCGCGCAGCAGCGCCTTGCCGGCCTTCAGCGATTCCTCGAGGCCGCGCAGCGGTTTGATCTTCTCCCCTTCTGCGGCACCGAGGAGCTTGGGAGGCGCGATGCCGCCTTCCTTGAAGACGACATCCGGGTCGTACTCGATGTCGAGTGCCGACATCTGTTCGCTCAGGATGAAGTTGAATTCGCCTTCGCGGCTGTGCAGCAGCGGCGTGACGACATCGAGAATGCGCTTGCGAATCGCCTCGCCGAGATCCGCCTTCGACATCAGGTTCATCTCGATGACCGCGGTGCCGCAGGGGATTCCGCCTTCTTCCATCTGGTGGATCGTGTTCGCGACGTCGGCGGAAATCGCGCCGTGCTTCGTGAGCCACGTGAACAGATCCTGATGCTCGGGCGCGGAGCTGTTGACGACGAGCCCCTGCCGGAAGAGGACGGTGTGCCGCCCATCCTGATCGATGATCTCGAGCACACCCGTGCGGCGGCTGAGGTGGACGATCTGGATGATGTCGGTGAGCGAAAGATCTTCCAGCCGGCCGAGAAGACTCAAGCACGCCCTCCCACTGGTTTCCGGTTTCGCTTCACGAGGCTAGATTGTACCGTTTGAGAATCCCGTCGAGGATTCCATTGATGAATTGCGAGGATTTCTGGGTGCCGAACTTCTTGGCGATCTCGATCGCCTCATCGATGATCACGAGCTTCGGCGTGTCGCGCTCGTGCATGAATTCGTAGATCGACATCCGGATGATGTTGCGGTCGACGATGGCCATGCGCGAGAGCCGCCAGTTGTCGGCCTGGGCCTGAATCATGTCGTCGATCTCCTGGATGTGCGTCACGGTTCCGCGGAAGATCTTCTCGGCAAACTCGCGCGTATTCGCCTTCGACTTCTGAAAGTCTTCGAAGGTCGCGACGATGGTGTCCGGCGCGTTCCCCGCCATGTCGTACTGGAAGAGCATCTGCAGCGCGAGCTCGCGCGCTTTTCTACGGGCGCCCATCAGTGAGCTCCCATCGTGCGAATGACGCGCCACAGATTGGCCATCTCGATGGCCGCCAGCGCCGCTTCCCAGCCCTTGTTGCCGCTGCCGGCGGACGAGCGCTGGACGGCCTGTTCGTACGTGTTGCAGGTGATGACGCCATAGGCCACAGGCTTGCGCGAATCGACCGCGACACGCGAGAGCTCCAGCGTCACCTGCTGCGAGATGAAATCGAAGTGCGGAGTGTCGCCGCGCAGCAGACAGCCGATCGCGACGATCGCGTCATAGGTGTCGCTCACGAGACGCGCGGCGAGCGTCGGAAGCTCGAACGCACCGGGAACTCGATAAAGGGAAATGGACTCTTCGGCGACGCCGTGGCGGCGGAGACAGTCGAGCGCGCCATCGAGCAGGCCGGAGACGATGTCATCGTTGAACCGGCTCGCGATGATCGCGACGCGGAGTCCTTCGGCATTCAAATCGCCTTCAAAAGAACGGGTCATGCGAACCGAAAGATATCGCAGATCCGGACCCGCGGACGAGGGCGCCCCAAGTGGAGTGCGGACGCCTCGTCCGCACATCGCGATCCGCGCGAAAACGCCGCCATGAGGGCGTCCGCACTCCACATTCGCACGAACAACGGACCCCGCGAACGTTTTCGGTCCCAAGTGGAGTGCGGACGCCTCGTCCGCACATCGGGCCGCTATCGCGCCAGCCGGCTCTCGACACTCTGCGAACGGCTGCCGGAATCGCGGTAGAACGCGACGAGGCCGTCGTAGATCGCCTGCGCCACCTTCTCGCGATACGCGCGCGTCTGCATCAGATCGCGGTCGCGCTGATTGCCGAGGTTGCAGATCTCGATCAGCACGCGAGTCGGAACGATGTTGTAGCGGATCACCGCAGGCACCCACTCGCGCCCGTTACGCACGACGTTGTCGCGCACCGGATCGAATGGATGCACTTTCATCCCCTGCTCTTCGAACGCATCGATGATCGATTCGCCGAGACCGCGCGACAATCCCTCGGCCTGCAGCGATTCTTCTTCGGAGTGCGTGACCACCGGCCGCTCCCGCACTTCCGCGCGCGCGAGATAGACCTTGTCCGATTTCTTGTACGAGCCCTGCACGTAACGCTCGCCGGGGATGTACACCATCGCGCCGCGAAGCGACGGATGCAGCGAGTCGGCGTGCAGCGAGAGGAAGACGACCTTCTCCTTCGCGATGCCCGACTGGATCGCGTGCCGGAAGATCGAGTTCGCGAGATACCAGCGAAGGTGCACGCCGATCACCGGATCCTCGAGCAGATACGGCGGCGTCGTCAGCACGATGTGATCGTTCGGCGCATCGTCGAGCGCATCGGAGTCGGGAATCCTGTATCCGGTCTCGTCCGACTTCGTCGTCGTCATGACGCTCGCACCGCTTTTCTTCTCGATGAGACGCTTGAGCCGGCACATGACATCGTAGACGTACGCCGACTCGAACACTCCTTCGTGCTCGGTGCCGACGTCGCGGCCGCCATGACCGGAATCGAGAATCACACGCACGCCGGAGAGGCCCCGGGCGTGCGTGCGTTTGGCGAGCTTCGCGCTGTCGCGCCGCTGCTTCTCCCGCGCAAGACGCGCGGGATCATTCGCCGGCAGATACTCCGGCAGCAGCAGGCTCATCGGGATCTTCACCGGATAGCCGACACGGATCTTCGCCACATCGTCGATGCCATTGAACTTCACGATGCGGTCGAGAACGTCGCCGACGTCCTTCGAATAGACGCGCCCCGTGAAGCGAATCGCGACCGACGAATAGAGCGCCTCCCCTTTTTGCAGCCGATAAACGGCAAACGGCTCGGGCCCGGAGAGATCGTAGGAAAGCGACGTCAGGCCGGCAGACGCCACCGCCTCCACTGCTGGCGATGTCGATGCATGATCATTCTCTGACGTACGCTCAACCGGATCGTCCTCGGGTTTCCGAATCTCTGTTGCCGGCGTCGGTGCATTCTGTCCCTCCGAGCTCCCGCCAAATGCGGCAGTGAGCAGTTGTGTTGGAACGACGATGACGTCACCTGATCGGGTGGAGAGCCCCTGAGTTGGATTTGCACTGCGGATCGCGGAGTAATTCGCGCCGGAGCCGGTGAACCATTCGGCGATGTTCCAGAGCGATTCGCCTTCGACGCCGCTGCCTCCGGCGACGACATGGCGCCAGCCGGAGTCGGTCATGAGATCGTTGGGAAAGAGAGCCTCGATGATCTGCCGCTGCAGCTCGGGACGGAGCAGCGCCAGCGGCACGTGAACGTCCCGGTCTGTGGCGAGCTGCTCGCCTGCTCCATTCGCGCCGGCGATCAGCTTCCAGTTCCGTCCATCGCCCGTGACGCGCCTGGCGAGACGCGACCAGGCATCGCCCGGATGCGGGTGCACGAGCACATCGATGGTGTAGTCGCTGGTTAGAGTGGCGCGGACTTCGGGATTGACCGGAACCGCGTGGAGCGCAGAGGGCTGGGAAATCGCCGGAACGGCGACGAGAAACAGCCAGGCCCACCACTTACGCACGGGAAAATGATAGCACCGACCGTGCTACGCTGATCACCGTCGTGTTCGGGATTTCCATCGGGATAGCCCTTTCTCTCGGCGCGGCCATCTTCTACGTCGCACGGCGGCGGCGGGATGCGCCTCTGATCGACGTCACTCCGACGATCGGAAATCTCTCTTCCCTCGGAAAGAACGAGTCGCCGCTGGCGATCGCCAACCGCGGATCCTCGAGCGCGCGCGAGGTCGTCGTGTCGATGCGTATCCGCAATTCCCTGTTCGAGTTCGACGAGATCCCGGCGCTCGCGCCCTCCGCTTCGCAGCCCCTCACCTGGAACGAGCGCGCCGGCCGCTTCAAGCTCGAAGCGATCGGCATCGGAGCCAATTGGCTGCGAACCGCCGTGCGCAGCGCCGTCCTCGATGCGCACGGCGAGCTGCGGATTCCGATCTCCGTTCACTACCGCGACGACAGCGGAACCGAGCGGACGTCCTTCCAGGTGCTGCACTGCGATGAACAACTCAGGATCAGGGTGACCGAGAGCTGATGAAAGCCCTGGCCGCCCTCCTCCTGTTTCTTGCGGTGGAACAACCACCCGATCCTCCCGTCGAACAGACGAAGAAGAACATCAAGGTTCTGAAGGGCCTGCCGACTTCCCAGCTCCTCCCGATGATGGCCTTCATCTCCAACTCCCTCGGAGTGAACTGCGATCACTGCCACACGAAGGCGTACGAGTCGGACGAGAAGGAAGCGAAGGGGGTGGCGCGCACGATGATCGTGATGGTGCGCGACATCAACGAGCGCCATTTCGGCGGCGAGATCGCCATCACCTGCACCACCTGCCACCGCGGCTCGATCCGCCCGCGAACGACGCCGCGCATCGCGGACGCGTTCTTCAATCAGCCGCCTGCACCTCCCAGGCAGCAGCCCGCACTCCCTCCCGTGGCCGCAATCATCGAGAAATATCTCAAGGCTGCGAAGCCGCCCGGCGATGCCCACGGCACGGTTACGCGAGTGGATGGCGCCAGTGCGCCCTTCACGCTGCACAACGGCGAAGTGAAGACGGAGCTGGAGTATCCGCCCGAGGCTAACGATGCGTTGCAGCCGGTCGCGCTGAATCGCGACCGGCTTGCCGCAGTCGGCATCGAGACGGTCCGCGGTCATGAGGCCTGGGTGCTCGAGCAGCGGCACGACCGCCTCTACATCGACACGCAGTCCGGCGCACTGCTGCGCTGGCACCGCGAGACGCAGATCGACCTCGGCGAATTACCCGACGAGACCGACTACGACGGAAACACGATCACCTGGTCGCGCGGCGATGAACGGCTCGTGTTCAAGCTCGCAGAGTGACGTCCCCCCCTCCCCGCGGGAGAGGGGGACGAGAGCCATCACTTCGAAGCCGGCGCGGGCGGCGGAATCGGATCGGGCACCTGATTGTGGATCGGCTTGATGGTGCCGAGATAGGCCCAGATCGCTTTCAGGTCATCGTCGCTGAGCTTCCCGTAAAAATTCCACGGCATCGGCGGAAGAATGTCGCGCGAGGTTCCCATGTGTTTTCCCGTGCGCAGTGCTTTGATGAACAGCGCTTCCGTCCAGACGCCGCTGCGCAAGCCGGTGACTTTGTCCGGAGTCAGATTCGCAGGAAATGAAACGCCCCACGGGCCGCTCCAGGCGGTGAGATCCGCGGTCGTCGCGACGACCCACGGACTGCCCGGCGCCGGCTGATACGGCGTGAGAGCCGGGCTGTCGGCCGGGTGACCCGACAGCATGCGGTCCATGTCGGGCTCCGGACCTTTCGGGCCGAACTTCTTCGGCGTGTGGCAGTCATGACACGCGCCACCGATGACGAGCATTCTGCCTCGCTCGATCTTCGCCGCGTTCGGATTCGCCGCGGCATTCGCCTGTTGCGCGCAGTGTGCGAGCACCAGCGCCAGCGGAAGGGAGAGAACCAGGAGAGGGATGACCTTGAACCGATGGGCCACAATTCACCTCCGTATGATGAACAACTGACTGCACCTGCTCAGAGTGCAATCTTATCCTTGTACTTGTCGAGCCACTGCGCGAACGACATCGTCGACGGATTGAGCTCGCGCGTCACCTCGGCGCTGCGTGCGCCGACGACTTCTCTCTCGAAGTCGCGATAGACCTGGAACATGTTTCCCATCTCGTCGGCCCCCGGAAATCCGAAGCCGCGATAGGCATCGGGCTCGACCGCGCTGTACTTCACGGTGACGCCCAGCCCCTTCGACAGCGTTTCGCTCATCTCATCGATCGTGAGGAACTCGCCCGCGATTCCGACGGTCTTGCCGGCGTACTTCGTCCCCGCTTTGAAGATTCCATACGCGGCCTTGCCGATGTCTTCCGCGGCGATGCCGGCAAGGCGCTTGTCGCCCATCGGGAACGCCCAGCCGTATGTTCCGTCCTCCCCTTTCTTCGGGCCGAGGCCGAAGGCGTAGAGGTTGTCCCAGTAGAAGGAGGTGACGAGGAACGTGACGGGCAGCCCGGCGAAGAACGCGTCGGCCTCCGCTTTCGCGTCGAAGTGCGGGACGCGGTACTTCTCCTGAAGGAACGGCATGCGCTTGTCGTCGGCGGACATCAGCGGGCGCGTGTCTTCCAGCGTCGACCAGATGACGTGGCGGAGTCCTGCGGCTTTGGCGGCATCGGCGAGATTGCGCGCCTGCGCCTTTTCCTTCTCGCCCGAGAAGTGCTCCCAGAAATTGGTGACGCAGAAGGCGCCGTACGCGCCGGCGAAGGCCTTCTTGAGGCTCTCGACGTCGTCGAGATCGGCCTGGACGAGATCCGCGCCGGCGGCGGCGAGCGCCTTCGCGGCCTCCTTCGACGGGTCGCGCGTGATGGCGCGGCAGGCGAACTCCCCGCCTTGATCGGCAAGAATCGCACGCGCGAGTCCGCCGCCCTGGGAACCGGTGGCACCGATGACTGCAATGACTTTCTTTTCCATGAGCTCCTCCTATGTTTTCACGATGATCGTTACAACGACTATTTGAGAAAAAAAATCAGGGGAAGGTTCCGAGCTCCGTCAGGACCGCTTCCAGAAGGTCGCGCAGCTGCCGGGATCGCTTGAGACCGAGGTGACCGAGAAGAGCTTTGGGCATTCGGTCGGCGTGGCGGTCGAGGCTGTTCACGACCTCCAGGCCTTTGCTCGTGATGCCGACTTCGACGACGCGCCGGTCCTGGCTGCTGCGGGAGCGTTTGACCAGGCCGCGCTTCTCCATCCGGTCGATGAGGCGCGTGATGTCCGGATCGCGGGCGATCATCCGCTCCCCGATCTCGCTGCAGGTGCGCCGCTCGGGATGGCTGCCGCGAAGGATGCGCAGGACGTTGTACTGGTTGGTGGTGAGGCCGGCCTCGCTCTTGAGGAACTGCTCCCACGGTTCCACGACGCGCGCCGCGGCCATGACGAGCCCGAGGAAGATCTCCTGCTCGTGCGACGAGAAGCGTTTCTGCTTCAACCGCCCGGCGATGACGCCTTTCATGGCATCCAACAATAATCGTTATAACGACTATCGTCAAGCCGGCGGATGATTCGGGCGCGGAGGACCCATTGTGGCGCGGCACGTGCAGTGCTCTCGAGTACGGAACGCGCATCTTCCACGCTTTTCGCGAGCCGCTGACCCAACAGCGGCCCCCACCAGCATCCCGCGTTCAAACGCTTTTCCTTCCGCAGCGTCCGCCCACTAAGGCAGAAAGAGACTGTTCAACATGAAAGCTACCGCGAAACGACTCGCGCTGAGTGCACTCCTGGCCATCGCCGGAGTCCTCTCCACGCCCCACGCATCGGCCCAGATTCCGGAAAATTCTTACCTCCGGCTGAGCGAGCCCATGAACATCGGAGGCCACATCCTGCAGCCCGGCGTCTACGTGATCTCCGTGCTTCCGGGATACGGCAATCGCAACCAGCTCCAGGTCACGAATGAAGATCACTCGAAGATCTTCGCCACTGTGCTTTCGATCCCCCACCAGCTCTCGCCGTCGGACACCAAGCAGCTCTCGGAGTTCGTCTATTACCCGGCGATCGAAGGATCTCCACGCGCGCTGCGGACCTGGTTCGCCGCGAATGCAGTGAGCGAAGGCGGTCACGACATCGTCTATCCGAAAGAGACCGCGATGAAACTCGCGCCTGCCGTCCACGAGAAGGTCATCGCCTATGACGACAGCACGAAGGTTGAGGACCCGAAGACCGTCGAGCTCGTAGTCGTCACGCCGGCGAACGAGATCAAGCCCTACATGCAGCCGCTGCCCGCACCGATGGTGGCCTCGGCACCTGCCGAGCTGCCGCAGACCGGCAGCAGCGTTCCGCTCTACGCCGCGATCGGCATGCTGCTGCTCGTCGCAGCGGTCGCCACTCGCGTCATCAGGACCGTGTGATCAACGCCGGCGCCGCGAAATGGTTTCGCCGATTCGAGATCGCTCTGGCAGCATCAGGGCTCTTGTTTCTCGGCGGAGCCTTCGCGGCGACGGCTCATCGCTGGCTCTATCAGGCTCGCCAGGAGCGAGCCATCTTCCTCCCTGTCCGGCCCATCACGCCTCCGCCACCACCTGTAGCTCCTGCGGTTGCCGAAGTCACACCACCCGCGGCTGCACTTCCGCCTCCCACTCGATCGCCGCGGCGCACCATTGAAGTCGCCGCCGATCCCCTCGCCCTCGGCGCGGTCGAGATCCCCCGCCTCGGCGTCCGCGCCATCGTGCGTGAAGGAGTCGACGACGAGACGCTGGCCATCGCCGTAGGCCATGTCAGCGGCACCGCCCACGCGGGAGAAAAAGGCAACACCGTACTCGCCGCACATCGCGACACGTTCTTCCACGAGCTCGAGAACATCCGGATGAACGACCGCCTCCGCTTCGTCGTGCCGCCGAACAGATACGAATACCGGGTCGTCTCCATCCGCGTCGTCCCTCCCACCGAGACGCGCGTGCTCGACGCGACGGATGACGAAGAGCTGACCCTCGTGACGTGCTATCCGTTCCACTACATCGGAAATGCACCGGACCGGTTTGTGGTGCGCGCCGCGCGGGTTCCACGCCGTTGATCGACCCGAAAGCCGGCGCAATCTCCGGCAGTTCCGCGTCGAGACGAAGCTTCACACGCTGATTCCGAAAAGCGCAGCTTTGCCGGAGCATCGAGCGCAAGCGCACGATCATTGAAGCGGAGGAACTCGTCGATCAGACGATCTTCTTCTCGGCTAGGAGACTGCCCCTCACCCCTGGCCCCTCTCCCCGCTATGCGGGGCGAGGGGACGAGGGCTACAACTGGACGAGGATTGGTTTGGCGGGGCGGCCGGTGGCGGCCGCGATTGCGTTGGCGTAGATCGCGACCTGGCGTTTGTACGCTTCCTCGCGCGCGCCCAGCTCGGCGTCGGTCTTGAAGTCCAGGACCGTCCAGCCGTCCGCGTCTTCGAATGCGAGATCGACGACGCCTTCGATGATCGACTCGCCCTCCGCCAGCGTCACCGGCACCTCGCGGCGCAGCGACGTTGCCTTCGATGCGCGCAGCATCAACTCGTGTGTCAGCAACTGTTCGACTGACGCGACGCACGCCGCGATCTCGCGATCCGTGGCGCCGAGGATGCGGGCCTGCATCTTCGCGACGGACTCGATCGCACTGCGCGACGCGGTGAGCGGGACGAGCGACATCACCGCATGCACCAGCGTGCCGTAGCGCTGACCATGCACGCCCGAACGGGAGGCGACGACGACTTCGACCGCGGGAACATCGCCGGACAGCGATCGCTCGATCGCAGTCTGCACGCGCACCGAGGCGTTCGATCCCTGCGCGACGGCGGCGTCGCGTGCATGCTGCCATTCGCGATACGTCGCGAGATCGTTCTCGATCAATCCCTCCGGCGCATCCTTGCCCAGCAACTCCTGCTGCGGAATCCCGAGCGCGACCGGCACATCGAGGTTGAGCGCGCGCGAATCCCACCAGGTCACGCTATAGTTTTCAAAACGATAGTCGCCCGGCTTCACCGTCTCCGCGGCGCGATCGAGAAACTCGAACGGCCGCATCGTCGCATCCTCGCCAAAACCCTCGCGCTTCACCCTTCTGCGGCCTTCCGGATAAAGCGCGCGATTCAGGACCGACATCCACTTCCCTTCCAGCGGCCGGTCGGCGATGGCGGGCACCACGAGCAGATCGCGTGCGCGCGTCGCCGCGACGTACGCGAGGCGCACCGCCTCCGCCTCTTCGCGCGCGACCTCCTCCGCTTCGTGCCGGATCACATCCACGGGACGCAGGCCGCAGAGCTCCATCGCCGCGAGATTCTTCTCCGCATCGACGAAGCGCGACGACGTCTCGCGCGTCTCGTTGCAGGTGATGTCCGCGAGAATCACGACGGGGAACTCGAGCCCCTTCGCCTTGTGCACGGTCATCAGGCGCACGCCGTCGCTCCCCTCCTCCAGCACCGGCGCTTCCGACGCGCGGCCATGCTCCGCCTCATCGAGCAACTGCTCCACGAATCCGCGGAACGACAGCGCGCCCGACTCGTCGTACACGCGCGCCTGCTCGAGCAGTTGCATCACATTCGCGAGCGCCTGCTTTCCCGACGGCCGCAGCACGAAGCCCGCATGGCAGCGCGTCTCGCTGAACAGCCGCCGCAACGTATCCGCCACCGGCCGGTAATTGCGCGCCGCATGCAGCTCCGCCATGAACTTCAGCGCCGTACCGATCGGCGCGAGATTCGGCGGCAGCTCTTCGGGGATCGCGAACGGATTCAATCGATGATGCAGATTGCGGTACTCGAACAGCTCCTCATCCGTGATCCCGAACAGCGACCCGCGCAGCGTCGCGTACATCGACAGCTCATCGTCCGGCCACTCGATCGCGGAGAGCCCGGTGCGCAGCGTCTCGATCTCCTCGCGCGCATGGAACGCCTTCCCGCCGACGAGCAGTTGTGCGATGCCGCGCGCCTCGAGGCACTGCACGTACCTGCGCGTCACGTCGTTGCCGAACGATTCGAAGCGCCGGAAGAGAATGCAGATATCGCGCGGCTCGATCCCCCATCCGCTCTTCGTCAGCAGCCACTCGATGTACGACGCCACGGCATCGGGCAGCGACTCCTCGATCGCCTCATCGGTGATGTCGCGCTGACCGTACGGCCGCGGCACCGGCAGTGCGACGATCGACGGCCGCTCGAGATCCTTGCGATGCGGCCGCAGCGGCTCGTACTCCGCCTGCTGCAGCGTGCGATCGCCGGTCATCGCATTCGCGAACGCCGCGTTGACGAAGTTCTGGATCTCGGGAGTGGAGCGATAGCTGGTCGTCAGCTCGCGGATCTCGGCCCCCGAATCGCGCAGCCGCTGCTTGAGATCGGCGTACATACCGAGGTCGGCGCGGCGGAAGCGATAGATGGATTGCTTCGGATCGCCGACGAGGAAGAGGCGCCCCGGCTCGAGTCCGTTCGAGAGCAGCAGCAGGATCTCGACCTGGATCGGATCGGTGTCCTGAAACTCGTCGACGAACAGATGCCGGATCTCGTCCTGAAACTCCGCGCGCACACCGGCGTGATCGCGCAGCAGATCGCGGACG
Source organism: Acidobacteriota bacterium (assembly GCA_021325515.1). Lineage (GTDB taxonomy): Bacteria > Acidobacteriota > Thermoanaerobaculia > Gp7-AA8 > Gp7-AA8 > JAJPHC01. The sequence continues at coordinate 40,493 of JAJPHC010000024.1, read as the reverse complement.
CGCAGCAGCAGATCGACGAAGTCGAGTGCGCCGAGGCGGCGCTTGTGCTCTTCGTAGAGGTCGATTGCGCCGCGAAGCTCGTCGTGCAGCAGCGCCGCGAGATCCGCATTCGCACGCGCTTCGAACGATCGCAGCTTGAAGAGCAGCTTCTCGTGCGCGTCGCGCGCCTGCGCGCAATCGGTGTTCGGACCGAAGCGGCCTTTCTTTCGTCCGCCCGGATTCATGAACTTGCCGAACAGCAGATCGATCAGCCGCGCCTCGGTGTAATCCGCATCGCTCTCGCCGATCTCCTCGCGCCTCGCGAGCTCTTCGGAAACGCGCAGCGCCGGATTCGTGTCCCTGAAGAAGTAATCGTTCTTCCTGTTGTCGCAGTCGCGCAGCAGCTCCGCGAACGCGTGCAGCTCGCGCGTGAGGCCGGCGATCTCCTCCTCGCGATCGAAGGCATCGCGCGACCAGGGCGCGGTGAAGTCGCGCCACTGCGCGAGCTCGATCGCCGCGCGCTGCAGCGCGTCGACAGGCTCGCGATTGCCGCGCGGAATGCGGCGGAGGAAGCGGCGCAGGCCTTCCGGAAGATCGGACAGCATGCGCTGAAGCCAGAGATCGAAGCTGAGGCGAAGCAGCCGGACCGATTCCGGCTCCGCGAGCACGCGAAACGCCGGATCGACGCACGCTTCGACGGGGCGCTCGCGCAGCAGATCGGCGCAGAAGGTGTGGATCGTGCTGACGCGCGCTTCTTCGAGCTCGAGCAGCGCCTGCTCGATGCGTCCGATATCGGAGGATGAAGCCGTTGTGCGAGCGCGCTCCAGCTCGGAGCGGAGGCGCAGCTTCAGCTCGCCCGCGGCTTTCTCGGTGAACGTCAGCACCGCCATGTGCGGCACGCGCGCGTCGCCGCGCTGAATCATCTCGATGATCTGCGAGATCAGCCACGTGGTCTTGCCGGTGCCGGCCGCCGCCTCGACGAGGATGTTCCTACGGGACATCGCGCAGCTCCTTGAGCGCCGCGAGCGGCTCCTGCTTCTTGCGCTGCGTGCTGCGCAGCACTTCGTGCGGGCCGCAGACGCTGACGAAGTCGCACCAGTCGCACGCGTTTCTGTATTTACTGTTGCGCGGGGCCGGCGGGAGGAAGCCGGACGTGATCGCGGTGTCGATGTCCTCGAGCACGCGAAGAATGATGTTGCGGTTCCGATCGTTGAGATCGACGTCGCGCTTCGCGAAGCCGCCCTTCGACGTCGAGAAGAAGAGCCGCGAGACGGAGACGCTCGCGCCGGAGAACAGCTCTTCCGCCGCGAGTGCGTAGAGCAGCGGCTGCAGCGTCTCGCCGCCGTTGATCACGAGCGTGTCCTTCGTCCGATTCGATCCGGTCTTGTAATCGCTGACGCGGAGATCGCCGAAGACGACGCGGCGCTCGATCAGATCGATGGCTCCATGCAGCAGCCAGCCGCCGGGCAGCTTCACCGGCTCGCGCGCGCTCGCTTCGTCGTAATCGGGCGAAGGGCGGAGGCCGAACGCGAGCTCGCATTTCTCGGCGATCCACTGGTCGGTCTCCGCGGCGATCTCGCGCAGCCAGAGGCGGAGGTCGGTGCGGATCAACTGCACTTCATCGCTCCAGACGCGCGGGATCGCGGGAGCGAGCTCCTCTTCCCAGCGCGCGGCGATCTCGTCGACGACTTCGTGCAGCACGCGCTCCGCCGGCTCGATGCGCTCCGCGGTGAGCGGCAGAAGGTCGAGGATCTTCAAGCGCCGCAAGGTCGCGGCGTGCATCGCGTGGATCATCAGGCCGCGCGTCAGTGCGTCGAGGCGCACCGGCGGCTCGGGATCTTCGCGCGGCGCGAGGCGGAGGATCGCGGAGAGAAAGAACTGATGCGGGCATGCGGCGTAGCGCTGCAGCGACGATGCGGAGTAAGGGCGGACGCGCAGCGAGTGCGCATCGAGTGCGTCGTTCTTCCGCGTGATGCCGTCGAACGGATTCCACTTCGCGATCTGCCAGCGGCCGAAGCGTGCGCGCAGCGAGGAGGCCATGAACGCATTGAGCTCGAGCAGATAGCGCGCGCGGCCGGCCTGATCCTGTTTCGCCGCGAGCGCGAGGCGCGGACCGAGGATGGCGAGATCGTGCTCGAGATCATCGATCGCGGCGCGCGCGTCGTCCGGCGCGGGCCATGCGAGGCGCGACGCGGCGACGCCGGTCGTCATCCGCTCGAGCTCCTTGTGATCGGGGATGCGTCCGGTGACGGCGCGGATGACATCGAGCGCGTAGAACGATGCGACGCGCGAGCGGCCCTGCGCGGCGTCGATGCGCGGATAGGAGATGTAGACCGCGTGCGATGCGGCGCTGATCGCGAACTGCAATCGGAGCCGCTCGTCGTGCGCGCGCTGCTCGTTCGTCTCGAGCTCGCTCGACAGCCTGCGGCGTTCGGCATCGAGGAGCAATGGATCTTCGCGCACGCGTTGCGGGAAGGCGCGCTCGGCGAGGCCGGGGATGAAGACGATGCGGAACGTGCGGCCGGCGGCTTGTTCGATCGGCGCGACGAAGACGCGGCCGAAGCGGCGTTTCGGCGGGCGCACTTCGAGTGAGCTGAGGCGCTCGCCGAGGGTGACGCGGACTTCGTCGATGGAGACGGGGGCGATGGTGGACATCGGCTCGAGCTCGGTGAGCACTTCGAGCACGCGGTCCGGATTGCGAAGAGTGGCGGTGGCGAGCTCGCGCAGCGCGTCGATCCAGTCGCGCCAGGAGCGGCACTGCTGCAGCGATTCGAGGCGGGCGATGATCGGGAGTGCGAAGTCGGAGAGATGCCGGAGGCGCGTGATCTGTGTGCGGACCGCTTCGACGCGCGACGACTCCGGCTCTTCGCTGATCACTTCCGCGAGCTTGCGTTCGAGCTCGGCTTCGAGTCCGCGCAGGCGGCGCTGCCAGCGATCCCTGCCGCCGATGACCGCGGCTTCGACGAGAAGCGGCTCCCAGCGCCATGGCTCGCGTCGTTCGTGAGGCGGTTCGGTGCGCTCCGGCTCTTCTTCATCCATGAGCTGCGCAAAGTCTTCGGGCGGACGCCATGAGTCTCGCGTTTCATCGCGCGGCACTTGCCCGAGCGAGAGGTACTCGGCGAAGCGCCGCGCGGACAATCGCTCGGCGGCGCACGCGAGCAAAGCAAGGAGAGCGCGGCCGCATGGATCGGGCCTGCGCGAGCCGCGCGCGAAGTAGGCGGGGATGCCGGCGCGATCGAATGCCGACTCGAGATGCGCCTGATATTTCGCAGGGCTGCGGAGAAAGATCGCCATCTCGTCGAAGGGAACGCCGCGCCGTGCGTGATCGAGAATGACGCGCGTGATCTCGACGGCCTCGCGCCCTTCGCCGGGGGCGGAGAAGAAGGCGACGGAGTCGTCGAAGGTCGCGGGTGCGAGCGACTGAGGCGAGAAGAGATTCGCGCGCAGCCGCTCGAGGCTCGACGCCGGAGTGTGTTGCGGCGCGAGGACGATCTCCGCATCGCCGAAGATCTTGCGCGTCTCCTCGTCGGCAGTGTGAACCGTCGCGAACACATCGGGCGCAGCTTTGACGAGCTGCGCGAGAAACTCGCGCTGCATCTTCGATTGGGTTCTAACATCCAGCAGCAGCAGCGGCGCGTGCAGTTCAACGCGCTCCGCTGCGAGCTCGAAGAGCACAGAGGAATCCGAAAACGAATCGCTCTTCAGCTCCTCGTTGTACGCCGCAAGCAATCCCCCAAGATCGCCATCGGCGGATGTGATCTCCGCGAGCCGCAACTCCCGAAGCGTGCCGGCCAGCGAAGGAGCGAACCCGGGAAAGTGCGAGACCTTCTCGAGATACGGCAGCTTGCCATCGGTGGCGAGCCGATACGAGACATGCGCGGCCACGGCCTGCGCCGCGAGCGGTGAAACAGGAGTGAGCCCGCGTTCCGCCAGCCGTCCCGCGGCCAGCCGCAGCGCCAGTTGCGTCAGAGAGAATCGATGAAACCCAAACGTGGCCGCCGAGTCCGCAGCCAAAGAACGAACCAGATCATCCGCCGCCCCCCGCTCCTGCGCCACCACAAACACCTCGGTCGCAGGAGGAAACGAGCGAAGGTAGTCCTTGGCCGCACGGATGCGGTCGGAGGCAGCGGAGGCGAGGAAGAGTCGGAGCATGAGTGCGTGCTACGCCGCCGTCTTCACCTTCACAGAAACTCCGGCCTTCGAACAGAGACCGACAAGGTAGTCGAGCGAAATCTTGTCGACCTTGTTCCGGGCGATTTCAGAGATGCGCGGCTGCGCGACGCCGAGACGTTCAGCCGCCTGCGCCTGAGTAATCCCTTCGCGATCGATCCACTTGCGGAGCGCCTCAGCCAACTCACATCGGAGGAGCATGACGGCCGCCTCATGAGGCTCGAAGCCGAGATCAAGAAAGATGTTGCCACTGACGTGAGTGCTCTTACGCGCCTTGCTCTTCATGGCTTGACTCCAATCAACCGATACCGCCGTTTCGCGACTTCGACGTCGGTCTTCGCTGCTTTCTTCTGGAAGGCGTGCAGCACTGCGTCTTCAAGTTTCGCGAGCAGTCCCGACGAAACGCACGGGGTTCATCGCGCTTGATTATACGAGCATTCGTATCAGGCGCATCTCACTTCGCTCGGACGTGATGCAGTTCTCCAGCGCGAATGTTGGGGAGCAATGCAAGCAATGCGGGCATGAGCGTGCGGAGATCACGGACGCGGGTAGTCGCACCATGAAGAACGACTACAGCAATCGGGAGCGCATCGAGGTTCTGCTGAAAGGCGAGATTCGTGTCGACGGTAACGAACACGTCGAACTCTTTCGCAGCCATGCTGAGCAGAGCGCCGTTCTTCGTCTCGCGCCAACCCATCTGCGCGACGGTCTTCGCGTCGATGTCGCCGAGCTCGCGCAGGAGGCGCCAGTCCACGCACTCATCGAGGAGCACTCTCATGCGGATCTGGCGAGCAGGCTTGCCTTCGTCTCTTCGAGAAACGCGACGACCTGTTCTCGTGTCACCGTCGGAAACCCTTCGAGAAAGTCGTCGATCGAGTCGCCCCCTTCGAGGTAATCGATCAAGGTTGCGATCGGAACGCGAGTCCCTGCAAAGACGGGTGCTCCACCCATGACCTCCGGCGAAGAGCTCACGACACTGATTCGATTCCCCACAGTATTCCTCCTGGACATCCCAAATAGTGTCACAACCCTCTTCCGCTCGACCTCAAAACGCAAGCACCCCACGCCGTTCAGCCATGCGATATCCCTGGAAGAAAAACTCGAGAAAAATTCGGGTAATGGTGATTTGCGCCTAGCTCGTAATTCTGTGTGGTTTTCAGAAACGGCAGCATGATCCACTCATGCCTGTCACTCATCTGACTCCCTCCACCTATCGCCACATGCCGTGGAAGAACGGCCTCGGCGTCACGATCGAGATCGCGCGCTCGCCGCAGCAGGGTGACTTCGACTGGCGCGTCAGCGTGGCTCGCATTGACCGTGATGGCCCCTTCTCCACCTTTCCCGGATGCGATCGCGTGATTGTTGCGCTCGACGGCGCGGGCATGATCCTCACGCATCACGACACCGGCGCCGCCGCTTCCCTCGCAGCGCTCGAGCCGTGGCGCTTCCGCGGCGAATGGACCACGACCTGCGTTCTGCGCGGCGGCGCCATTCGCGACTTCAATGTCATCACGCGGCGCGACGTATTCTCGGCCGAGGTGTCGATCCTCGTGCTCGATGCACCGCACTCGCTCGAACTGGCGGCGGCAACCACCATTCTCTACTGCGTTTCCGGTCACGCCCTCGCAGATGCGACGCCGGTCGCTCCCGACGACACGATCATCATCGAAGGCGCGGAACGCCTTTCGATTCGCCCGGCGGGCGATCGCGCAACGCTCATTCGGGCCGAGGTTTCTCTCTCTAACGGATGATCGATCGTCATCGACGGCATACGAGTCTGTTGGCAGCCACGCTTCTTCGATTGGGATGCGATTTCGATCGGAATGTCTGAGGCGAGTTGCTCTCGTCACGCCTATTTCGGACACATTCACACAGCTACGGCATCGTCGCCCGCGCGTCGCGCATCAGCGTGAACTCCTCACTCCTCGTCGTCGAGCTCCTCGTCCTCCTCATCGAACTCGTCGTCGAGACGCTGTTGGATCACGAGCTCGTCGATCGCATCCTCCGCCGCCTCGGCGATCTCCGGCCGCTTCGATTGCGACAACTCCTCGAGGAGCTCAAACGAATCTTCATCGACGAACGGCAGCGCCTGAATCGCCTGCAGCCGCAGCACGCGCTCCGTTTTGTCCGACGCCGCCAGCTCGCGGATCCTGGGCGCGGCCGACGTCAGCCCGGCATCGCCGGCGGCGCGCACCGCTTCGATGAGGTGATTCCCACTGCTGCTCTTCACCGCCTCGAGCAACTCCCGATCGAAGCCGTTCAGCCAGCCCATCGCGAAGATCGCCGTGAGGCGCCACTCCTCGTCGCCCGACGCGAAGTGCCTCCGGACCTCGTCGCTCTGCCACGGCTGCGGATCGCGCACGAGAACCTCGAGCGCGCGCCTCCGCAAAAGTTTCGACGCGCTCCCGTCGTTGTAGATCGCGCGCACCTGCTTCACGACCTCGCGGAACGTCTCGCGCGTGACAGGAGGAGCGAGATCGGGATCGAATTCGAATTCGATGTCATCTCTGTATTCGCTCCCGCATTCTTCGATGAGCGGCCCGAGGGCGACGATCGCTTCTTCGCGAATCTCCTCGGCTGCGTTGCCTGTCGCGATCGCGACAATCGCCAGCGCGAGCTCATCATCGATCTCGATGAAGAGATCCTCGTGGGCCGCATCGCGTACTTCGGGATCGGGGTCGGTGAGTGCCTTGATGATTGCTTTCTGTTCTGGTTTCACAGCCGAGATCCTACTCACTCGGGTCGCTTTTTGGGCACGCGTTCTTTCGATGACCCGCGCTTTCCGCCGAAAATGGTCAATTCGTGAGCCACGCCTTTACGCAAAGGTCAATGTTTTCAATAACTTAACAGTTGGCCCTGGCATTGCTTTTCCGCCGCCCCGTCAGCTCTCTCTCCACGGCTGACCGTAAGGATGGAAATGAACTTGAAGAAAACCCTCTGGCTCCTGGCCCTGGCCATTCTCTGCCTGCCGCAGCAGCTCCTCGCCAACGAAGATTGCCATGGCGAGTTTGCGGGCTATGTCGCGGCGCGGCCGTACATCATCAATCCCGCTTCCGCCCGCTCGCAGACGACGATCGTCGGCGTGCTCGAGGAGCGTGCCGGCATCGGCGGCGGCGACGTCACCTATCGCGTCGAGATCCGCAACGCGAAGGGCGAGCTCGTCTACTCGCGCGGCGCGAATGCGGAGCTCAGGCAGGGCGGCGACGTCGATCTCGAATTCAACTGGAACGCAACCGACAACGCCGGCGCGAAGGTCGCCGACGGCGAGTACACGATCGCGCTCATCGGAACACTGCGGCATCACAAGATCCCGATGCACCTCGACAGCGATGAGCCGTTCGTGACCGAAACGCAGGCGAAGAGCTCGCCGGTGACGGTCGTCGTCGATCGCGCGGGCCGCTACGACTCGCTCTTCAACCGGCCGCTGCACCACGTGGCTTCGTCGGCGGTATCGATCGACAGCGCCTTCCCCTATCAGTTCTTCTTCGGCACGACGCACGCGCACACGAGCTGGAGCGACGGCGGCATGCCGGTCACGGATTGCGCATCCGGCCGCTACGGCTACGCCGGCGGCGCCGTACCGACCGACGCCTTCTCGTACGCGAAGACGAGCGGCTCGGTCGATTTCATCGGCGTCGTCGAGCACAACCATCTGATGCAGGACGCCTGCACCACCTGCACCGCGCAGCAGATTCTCGATCGCTATCACTCCGGCATGACGGCGGCGCAGAACGCGACCGTGCCCGGCTCCTTCGTCGGTCTGTTCGGCATGGAGTGGGGCGTGATCAGCGGCGGCGGTCACGTCAACATCTACAACCAGTCGCAGTTGATGGCGTGGAGCGGCGAGCCGTACGACGTCCTCGTGACGAAGTCGGTCTACTCGGAGCTCTACACCGCGATCAGGAACAATCAGGGAACGCTCGGCTCGTACGGCAGCTTCTGCCATCCGAACTCGACCGATTTCAACAACTTCGCGCGCACCGCCGACGGCGACGCCGTGATGCGCGGCATCGCGATGATCTCCGGCCCGGCGTTCAACACGTCCACGTCGTTCTCGCCCGGCGGCTCCACCTACGAAGCGCTCTTCACCAGCGCGCTGGCGCAGGGATGGAAGCTCGCGCCGGAATCGCATCAGGACAATCACTGCTGGAACTACGGCAACTCGACGCCGAATCGCACCGGCGCGCTCATTCCCAACGGCTCGACGTTCAATCAGCAGACGCTGATGGCCGCGTACAACGCGCGCCACATCTTCGCCAGCCAGGATCGCAACGCGCAGCTCGTCTTCGGCTCGTCGGATTTCTCGCACGTGATGGGCGATGTCTTCAGCGGTTCGTCACTGACGGTGACGGCAGAGCTGAACGATCCGGATGGCGACGGCGCGCAGAAGATCGAGATCTGGGGCGGCCCGGTGGGCACGAATGCCGCGCCCGGCGCTGCGGCAACCGTCGTCGCGTCGAACACGGCGCTCAAGACGCTGACTGCCGCGATCCCGGCACAGACGGGCGAGTGGTACTACTTCGCGAAGATCGTGGAAGCCGACGGCGACACGCTCTGGTCGGCTCCGATGTGGATCACGTGGGGCGGCTGCTCGGTTCCATCCGCAACGACGCTCTCGTCGCCCGCGAACGGCGCCACGGGCGTGGCGACGAGTGCAACGCTCAGTTGGGCTGCCGCGTCCGGCGCGACGTCGTACGATGTTTACTTCGGCACTGCGGCTTCGCCCGCGTTCTACCAGAACACGACTGCGACTTCGCTCGCCGTCTCCGCACTCGCCAACAGCACGACGTACTACTGGCGCGTCGTCGCGAAGAACGCGTGCGGCAGCGCGGCATCGTCGGCCACCAACTCCTTCACGACGGTTGCTTCCTGCACACTCCCGGCTGCCGCAACGCTCGGCTCGCCGTCGAATGGCGCCACCGGCGTCGCCACGAGCACCTCGCTCTCCTGGAGCGCGGCCTCAGGTGCAACGTCGTACGACGTCTATTTCGGCACGGCCTCCTCGCCGGCGTTCTACCAGAACACGACCGCGACGTCGCTCGCCGTCTCCGCACTCGCCAACAACACCGTCTACTACTGGCGCGTCGTCGCGAAGAATGCCTGCGGCAGCGCGGCTTCTTCCGCCACGAGCTCGTTCACGACGGTCGCCAGCGGTCCGGTGACGCTCATCAATGAAGGCGCGGAGAGCGGCGCGACGGGCTGGACCTTCGTGAAGAACACCGGCTCCGGCTGGTCCATCGAGACCACGACCGACACGATCGGCGGCACGCATCGCTTCCGGACGAACGCCGCGTATAGCACGTACATCGCGAACGCCGACTGGTCGATCGTCTCCCCCGCGTTCAGCCTCGCGGGCAAGACCACCGCGACGCTGACGTACTACTGCAAGTTCTCCACGGAGTCCGGCTACGACTACTTCTCAGTCGAAGTCTCGAAAGACAACGGCACGACGTGGACGATCCTGCGTAAGTCGTCCGGCGTGTCGGGCGGCTATCCGTCGTGGGCTGCACAGGGCAACATCAATCTCAGCCCGTACGTCGGCAGCACGACGACCAAGATCCGCTTCCGGATGACCAGCGATGGCAGCGTTCAGGATTGGGGCGCGGCCGTCGACAACATCGTCGTTACCGCGCAGTAGGCCCTTTCACACCTTCTCCCCTCTCCGGAGGGGAGAAGGTGTCTACAGGTGCACGAGGCGGGCGAGGACGAAGGCGACGGTGAAGGCCGGGAGGCTGAGAGTCAGGATCACGCGCCAGCTATCGCGGCCTCCGCGCATGTCCTGAATGGTCGTATTGAAGAACTGGTTCATGGTCTCTTTTCCTTTGGTCAGTTGCTCGTCGGAAGAGGAACGGTGCGCGTGCCGAACGAATCCTTCGGCCAGAGGTTGAGCGGAAGCGTGCGGCCATTGACCACATACTCTTTGGCGTTGCTGGAGACGAGCTCGATCACGCCGCTTTCCGGCACACGATACGAGTCGCCGTCGTAACGAAACTCCGTTCCCGGCGTTCCGACAAACCGATACGACGTCGTCTCGATGTGGCAGGTGAGGCTCTTGACCTCGGGGGCGGCGTGGTAGCGCTGCTGGATCATTCCGAGAAGGTCGACTTTGATCGTGAGGGCGGCGGCGAAGAGCGTGACGAGCATTTTCTGTTTTTCTCCTGGGCCGCTCTTAGATCAAGTTGGCCGCCAGCGTCCGAAATCTGCTAACTCCTTCTTTCATAGACATTTAACAGTCGATACGTCTATCGAGCGATGTCCTAAAACTGGACAGGCGTGTGATTTCAAGTGAGATCGCGAGGTCCGGTCTTCGATGGCGACCAGCGAGACCTCGTTCACGACCGGGGCTCAGCGCGAAAACGAAGATCCACACGGAGGTCTCACTCAGCTCTCGGAAAGGTTCGAGACCGACCACGAGTCTCCGCGCATCAGGAACGGCACGAGCGGCGCAGACTCAGTGGGGCTTCACAGTCAGCATAGATGCAGCGCATGGTTAGACCGCACGGATCATGCTGGCGAGCGGACTTGTTCGATGAGATGGGTCCGAATCCTGCGACTCGGGCGGAGCGGAATCCTCCTTCCCCGAGGGGAGAATGCGTCTTACAGGTGCACGAGGCGCGCGAGGACGAATGCGACGGTGAAGGCAGGGAGGCTGAGAGTCAGGATCACGCGCCAGCTGTCGCGGCCTCCGCGCATGTCCTGAATGGTCGTATTGAAGAACTGGCTCATGGTCTCGTTTCCTTTTGGTCAGTTGCTCGTGGGAAGAGGAACGGTGCGCGTGCCGAACGAATCCTTCGGCCAGAGATTGAGCGGAAGCGTGCGGCCATTGACCACATACTCTTTGGCGCTGCTGGAGACGAGCTCGATCACGCCGCTTTCCGGCACACGATACGAATCGCCGTCATAGCTGAACTGCGTTCCCGGCGTTCCGACAAACCGATACGACGTCGTCTCGATGTGGCAGGTGAGGCTCTTGACCTCGGGTGCGGCGTGGTAGCGCTGCTGGATCATCCCAAGAAGGTCGACTTTGATCGTGAGGGCGGCGGCGAAGAGCGTGACAAGCATTTTCGTTTTCTCCTGTCACGCTCTTAGATCAAGTTGGCCGCCAGCGTCCAAAAGTTTCTAACGCTTTATTATGCATACACTTAACGATCGGAATTCTCGCGGAGGCGTGTCCCGAAATTGGACATGCGTGTGTTTTTGCGAGCGTTAGAGAGGAGGCGGGAGGCTGCTTCAGAGCCGTCGATCGCTGCCCAGCCGCTCGTCGTGAAAGCGGCGCATCACATCGGCGACATGGGGATGGGCAGCGGTGATCGCGTCAAGAGTCGGGCGGTCGATCTCCAGCAGCTCGCATCGCGTTGCGGCGGTGATCGTCGCAGTCCGCTTCCCGCCGCTGAGGATCGAGATCTCGCCGAAGAAGTCGCCATCGCGAAGCGTGCCGACCTGGCGATAGCGGCGATCGCGATCGCGCACGTAAGCCTTCGCCACGCCGCTCGTCAGCAGATAGAGACTGTCGCCCGGATCTCCTTCCGCGACGATGATGTCGCCGCTGTCGTACACCTGGAGCTGCAGCCCCTTGATGAACGCCAGCAACTCCTCACGCGCGAACGCATCGAAGAGCGGACTCGCTGCGGCATCGGCGACCGCTTCCTCCACGATCGCCTGCGGCTCGTCCCTGCTCTCGAACGTGACGGACGAGAGGATGTCGGAGATGTCGACCTCCATCGTCGGCGCGTGGTTACGCATTCTCCACGCGAGGGAGTCGTACATCGCCTCGTCGCCGCGGCCGAGGCCCTGTACTTTCTTGAGCGCGACAACGGCCTTGCCCGGCGCCCCTTCCGACACATGCAGATCCGCGACGTGCAGCAGCACGCGCTCCGCAGCCGCCTCCTGGCGCAGAAAGACGAAGAGATCCGCGCAGAGATTCAGCAACCGGTGATCGCCGGGATTCTCTTTCACTTCCTGCTGCGCGAGCCGGAGCGCTTCCTCGTAGCGTTGAGCGGCGATCAGACCCTCGATCGTCATGCGTACGTGGAGTATAGAAGCAGTTGCGGCCTCGAACCCGTCACTCCCGCCCCTTCTCCGGGATGAACGACATCGCGCGCTCCGCGAGTGCAGAGATCGTGAGCGACGGATTCACGCCGGGATTTGCGGAGATTGAGGAGCCGTCGATCACGTACAGGCCGGGATAGTTGAACAACTGGTGCCTGTCGTCGATGACGCCCTCCTCCGCATTGCGTCCCATCGCGCAGCCGCCGAGGATGTGAGCGGTCGTCGGAATGCCGAGGAGAGTCTCGGTGGCCATGCTCATCGGATATCCATTCGCGATCTTCGCCACGCGATGCGCGATATCCGTCGCCTCGGGCAGCGATGCCTGCGGCGCCTCCCCTGCGGCAATCTCCGTCACGATGCCGCGGCGGAAGAGATTGCGCGCGGTGCGTCCGAGGCGGAACGCGAGGCGGCCGTCGTCGGTGCGCATGTAGAGAAGGATGATCGCGTAACGTCCGAAGTCGGGCGTCAGAAATGCGCGAATGGTTTTCCACGGATGCTTCATCGCGAGGCCGATCGCATTCGCGAAGCGCGCGAAGATCGTCGGGCCCGGCGCATGCGGCATGGCGAGCAGGCGGAAGAACCCTGAGCCGCGCGGATAGCGGACCGGCTCGACATGCGAGCGCGCGCCCGTCTGCAGAAACGACGTGATCGCCACGCCCTCCGAGAAATCGCGATCGCGCCGCTCGGTCGTCACGCCGACGAGCACTTCGGAATTCGTCCGCACGAACTCGCCGAGACGTGGCGAGAGAGCAGGGAGCGACGTCTCCTTCAACGCGAGCAGCAGCGGCACGGTGCCGAGGACGCCGCCGGCGAAGATGACGCGCCGCGCGCGATAGCTCACGTCGCTGCCGCGATGCACGTGCGCACGCACTTCATAGCCGTCATCGGCCGGCCGCACGTCGTACACCATCGTGTCCGGCTCCACGCGAACGCCGAGGCGCTCGGCGAGATAGAGATAGTTGCGGTCGAGCGTGTTCTTCGCGCCGTGCCGGCAGCCGACCATGCACGCGCCGCAGTGCGTGCAGCCGCTGCGCGCCGGGCCCTTGCCTCCGAAATAGGGATCCGGAACTGTGACTCCGGGCTCGCCGAAGAAGACGCCGACATCGGCGCGCGTCAACTGATCGCTGATGCCGAGCTCCGACGCCAGCTCCTTCATCACATCGTCGGCGAATGTCTGCTTCGGATTTGGATTCGCGCCGAGCATGCGGCGCGCGGTCGCATAGTGGGGCGCGAGCTCGCTCTTCCAATCGGCGAGATGACTCCACGAAGCGGCTGCGAAGAATTCGTCGGCCGGCACCGGCAGCGTGTTCGCGTAAACGAGCGAGCCGCCGCCCACGCCGACTCCGGAGAGCACCGTGACGTGGCGAAGGAACGTCATCTTGAAGAAACCGCGGAACCCGACCTCCGGCATCCACAGCCAGCGCTTCAGATTCCAGTTGCTCTTCGGGAAATCCGCGGCCGCGAAGCGCCTCCCCTTCTCGAGCACGCGAACGCTGTAGCCCTTCTCCGCGAGCCGCAGCGCGGAGACGCTGCCGCCGAAGCCGGAGCCGATGATGAGGAAATCATCCACGCTTGCATGATAAATGGGTGCGATGAATTGTCTTCTCGTCGCACTCGCGCTCTTCTTCGCGCACGCCAAACCCACCGTCGTCACGCTCGTCACAACCGCCGGCGAGATCGACATCGAGGTCTTCGAGAAACAGGCGCCGCTTTCGTCGGCGGATTTTCTCCGCTACGCCGGCAAGGGCCTGTACGACGGAGCGACCTTCTATCGCGTCGTACGCGCAGACAACGATCACGGCACTCCGAAGATCGAAGTCATTCAAGGCGGCGTCGCAGATGACAAGGCTCTGCCGCCGATCGAGCACGAGACGACGAAGGCGACCGGCATCAGGCACACCGACGGCACGGTGTCGCTCGCGCGGGGGAAGGTGGGAACAGGAAGCGCGGCAGCGTTCTTCATCTGCATCGGCGACCAGCCGGCGCTCGACTTCGGCGGCATGCGCAACCCGGACGGCCAGGGCTTCGCAGCGTTCGGACGCGTGATCCGCGGCATGGACGTCGTGCGCGCGATTCAGAAGATGCCGGCGGATGGCGCGGCGGATTCGGAGTACATGAAGGGGCAGATTCTTTCGAAGCCGGTCGTGATCGAGAAGGCGGTACGGAAGTAACGCGCCACGTGCCGAGGCTACGGGAGCAGCAGGACTTTGCCGATCGCGGCGCGGCTTTCAAGGTAGCGATGCGCCTTCGCACCATCGCGCAAGGCGAACGTCGAGGCGATGCGCGGCTTCAGCTTCCCTTCCTCGATCATCGCGAACATCCGCGCGGCGCGTGAGCGGCGTTCATCCGCTGACGTCAGGTAGTTCCAGAGATCGCCGCCGGTGAGCGACTTCGATTCGTCCATCAGGCGGCGCGGATCGACGGGAGCTGGATCGCCGCCGGCCATTCCATAGAAGACGACCGTACCGCGAACGCGCGTGGCGTCGAGGCTCTTCGCCAGCGTCGAGCCAACAGAGTCGTAGACGACATCGAATTTCTCTTTCGTCCATTCGTCGCCGATGAAGATGCGATCCGCGCCCGCCTCGAGTGCCGCCCTCGCCTTCTCCTCGGACGAGACCACACCGCTCACGTGAGCGCCTGCTGCTTTCGCGAACTGCACGAGCAGCAGGCCCACACCTCCGGCGGATGCATGAACGAGCACGGACGTTCCCGGCGTGACGCGCACGCTGTCTTCGACGAGATACTGCGCGGTGAGCCCCTGCAGCATCACACTCGCCGCGACTTCGAACGAGATCGAGTCAGGGAGCGGCACGAGCTTCTCGCGCGGCACCGACACGAGCTCCGCATTCGCAAATGGCGAATCGGCAAACGCGACGCGCTCGCCTGTCGTTTCGATCACGCCCGCGGCTTCGTAGCCGAGAATCCACGGCGGCGCGCCGGCGAGGTGATAGTTGCCGTTGCGGCGGTAGATGTCCGCGAAGTTCAGTCCAATCGCCCTGGTGCGGACGATGGCATGACCGTCGCGCGGCTCGGGATCGGGAAGTTGTCCGTACTGCAAGACATCGGCATCGCCAAAGCGTTCGAAGAAGAGCGCGTTCACGAGAACCACTGTACGACATCATGAGCACAGCGATGATCGTCGTTCTATCGCTTCTCCCGCCAGAACTGCGTCTCGCGCTCGTACGCTGCGGCAGCGCGGAACATCGCCTTCTCGGCAAAATGCGGCGCCATGATCTGCAGCGAGAGCGGAAGGCCATTGCGTGCGAAGCCTGACGGGACGGCGATCGCCGGGATGCCGACGAGATTCGCCGGCGCGGTGAAGATGTCGGAGAGATACATCGACAGCGGATCGCCGGTCTTCGCGCCGACGGGAAACGCGGGCTCGGGCGTCGTCGGCGTCAGAAGAAAATCGAATTTGCGAAAGGCCTCGCTGAAGTCGTGGCGGAGGCGCGCACGCACGCGCTGCGCGCGGCCATAGTACGCATCGTAATATCCGGACGAAAGTGCGAACGTGCCGAGCATGATCCGCCGCTTCACTTCCGCACCGAAGCCTTCGGCACGCGAATCGGCGTAGACATCCTCGAGCGTTCGCGCCGAGGAGCTCCGGTGTCCGTAGCGAATGCCGTCGAAGCGCGAGAGGTTCGCGCTCGCTTCGGCGTTCGCCACGATGTAGTAGACGGCGATGGCGTAGGAGATCGAAGGGACGCTCACCTCTTCGACGGCCGCCCCGGCGCCGCGCAGCACGGCGAGCGCGGCGTCGAAGTTCTCGCGCACTTCGCCGGTGAGCTGCTCGATCGCTTCGCGCACGACGCCGAAGCGAAGGCCGCGCACCCCTTCCTCGAGCTCGGACGCATAGTCATCGACAGGATGCGTGCTCGAGGTCGAGTCCATCGGATCGTGGCCCGCGATCATGCCGAGAACGTCTGCCGATTCACGCACGGTCTTGGTGACGACGCCGATCTGGTCGAGTCCCGACGCGAACGCCACGAGCCCGTAGCGGCTGACGCGTCCGTAGGTCGGCTTCACTCCCACGACGCCGCACAGCGCTGCGGGCTGCCGCACCGAGCCGCCCGTTTCTGATCCGAGCGCCGCCGGCACCATGCGCGCGGCAACCGCCGCCGCGGATCCGCCCGACGAGCCGCCGGCCACGCAGTCGAGGTTCCACGGATTGCGCGTGACTCCGAACGCCGAATGCTCCGTCGACGAGCCCATCGCGAACTCGTCGAGATTCGTCTTGCCGACGATCGCCGCATTCTGCGCGCGGAGGCGCGAGATCACGGTCGCATCGAACGGCGAGCGAAAGCCGCTCAGGATGCGCGAGGCGCAGGTCGTCGGCATGTCGGTGGTGACGATGTTGTCCTTGACCGCGATCGGCAGGCCGTCGCCCGCCGCGTCGCGATTCACATGCAGGAACGCGCGGATCGCACCGTCGCGTGCGGCGATCGCATCGAGACAGGCGTCGAGATATTCGCGCGGCGAGACCTCTGCGCGCGCCTCGTGCCACGGCAGTGCGAGCAGCTCACTCACCGCCGATCACCTTCGGGACGACGAAGAATCCGCCGGTCCACTGCGGCGCGTTCCGCTCCGCGCTTGAACGATCGAGCGAAGGTCGCGGCTCATCGTCGCGGAGCGGCGTGGCCTCCGCCGTGTGCTCTTCGAACCCCTCCACATCGACCTCGCGCAACTGGTCGATGTACGTGAGGATCTTCGTCATCTCCGCGGCCATGCGCACGAGCGCGTCGTCGTCGAGATCGAGACGGGCAAGCTCGGCGATGCGGCGCGCTTCTTCGCGATCGATGTTCATGGATCGCGGATTCTACGGCAACGGCGCGCTCAACTCTTCAACATCTCGATGAATCGCGCGGCGAGCTGCTCGTCGAACTGGCTTCCCGCCGCGCTGGAGATCACGGCGAGCGCCTGTTCCATCGTCTGCGGCGGCTGATACGACTCGCTGTCGGTCATCGTGACGAACGCATCACAGATCTGCACGAGACGCGAGAGCCAGGGGATGTCGTTTCCGCTCAGCTCATTCGGATAGCCGCGGCCGTCGGGGCGTTCGTGATGACAGAGCACGGCACGCGCGATTTCCGGTCCGAGCAGCGGCTCGACCATCGCCGCCCCGACGCTGACGTGCTCGCGCAGAATGCTGATCTCGTCGGCGGAGATGTCCTTCTTGCGATAGAGCCGGTCGTAATCGAGCACGCGCATTCCGCAATCGTGCACGAGCGCGGTCAAGCGAACGTCGTCGACTTCCGACGGTGTCATGCCGAGGAATTGCGCAAAGGCGACGGCGCGGGAGCAGACGATGTCGGTGTGCCGCCGCAATTCGGGAAACTTCGCGAAGTCGGGCTCGACGAGCTGCTCCGCCGCGCGCGTGCGCATCGACTGCAGCGCCATGCGGTGAATCGAGTGCTCGATGCCGACCTGCAACTGCTGCAGTTGAGCGCCGAGCATTTCGTGAGTCGTACGATCAGGCGGCGCGGAGAATCCCACTGTCAGATACATCGCGTGCATTCCTGCGGCCGTGACGGGAGCCGTGAACACCTTCTGCAGTTGCCCCGCGGTGATCGGCGGCGAGCTCGTGCCGAGCGGCGTTTGCGCGGCAGGGCGCAGAAAGCCTCCCGCCTCGCCGCGCCGCGTGAGCCAGACGTTCAACTTCGTCTGCAGCAGGCTCATGGCATCGTCGGTCATGGCCGACTTCGACGCGATCTCCTGCACTCCGCCCATATGCCCAAATGCCGAGAATGCGGCGACGAGGGCGCCCGGGATCAGCAGGATCGCGCGGAGAATCTCGCGGGTGGCCGCGAGCTCGGCCTCCGAGATCGAGGGAGGCGGCGGCGCGATGATGATGCGGCTCGCGGCGGTGCGTGCCTCGAGCACCAGCGACGCCAACCGCGGCACACGCGCGCGGCGCTCCTCGGGGACTTTGGCCACCGGCGGCGGTGGAGGCGCCAGTGGTGGTGCAGCCAATGGTTGGGGCTCGGTTCGCGCCAGCAACTGCGGCCGCGGAGGCGGCGGAGCAGCGAGGGGCGGCGGGGTACTCGTCACCGTGATCGCCGTCTCGCCTGCGCCGGTCATCACCGGTGCTGCATCATCGGCATCGGACAGCGCGATGAAGCGCAGCCCGAACACGTTCTTGTTCGCGAACAGCGCGGCGATCCGATCGGCGATTCCCTGCGCCTTCCCCACATCCGGCTGCTCGAACGGCTGCTTGCTCGCCTTGTCGCGCATGTCGATCACACCAACGAGCTGGCCGCGGAGATAGATCGGTGCGGCCAGAAGGCGATCGGTGGATGACGCATAGAGAAGCTCGGAGAACCGCGGATCAACGGCGAGCCCGTTGAGAAAGAAGGGAGTGCGGCCGCGGCCGCAGCGATCGATCACTGGATCATTGAAGTCGGCGAACTGCCGCACGGAGCTGCGGAATCCATACTCGGTGACGAGCTCGAAGTTCCGCGTCGATCCCTCGTAAAGATAGAGCGCCGCCTTCGTGGCCTTGATGTCGACGGCGCAGTCGTAAAGGATTTCCTTGAGCTTTGGCCGAAGCTCGTCCACCTCCGGATGCACGGGCTCAGTGTAGCTTGTAATCCCGCGGCGGATCGGCCAAACTCCCGCCGCCTTGGCCAGACGCAAACGCTCCAGTGCGGAGGACGCGAGCGCCGCTCCTGCCGCTGCGAAAACGACCGCAGGCGCTCTCCATCTTCAGTTGTCGGCGATCGCACTCTTTCTGCTCGTCGCGTTCTTCGCGATGATCCGGATGCGGCTGATCGATCTTCCGCTCGAGCGCGACGAAGGGGAATACGCGTACGCCGGTCAACTGATCCTGCACGGTGTTCCGCCGTACAAGCTCGTTTACAACATGAAGTGGCCCGGCACGTACGCGGCGTACGCGTTCGTGATGGGTATCTTCGGCGAGACGATCTCCGGCATTCGCATCGGACTGCTGCTCGTCACGAGCGCAACCGCGCTCTGTCTCTTCGTTCTTACGAAGAGGATGTTCGGGCACGTCGCGGGAGTCATCACCGCGGCGGTGCAACTGCTGCTGTCGATCACGATTCCGGCGATGGGTCCCTACGCGCACGCGACGCACTTCGTCGCGCTCGCGGCGGTGGCGGGACTGATGATTCTCACGCCGCGCACGGGACAGGACGCTACGCCGCTGCCGCGCATCGTGATCGGCGGAGCGCTCCTCGCCATCGCGGCGTTGATGAAACAGCCGGGGATGTTCTTCGGCTTGTTCGCAGCCGTCTGGCTTCTGACGCAGAAGAAAGTGAAGGAGACGGCGGCGCTCGCGGGCGGCGCTTCGGCGATGATGGGACTGACGGCGCTGATCCTGGCGATCGCCGGCGTTTTCTCCCGCGCGAAATTCTGGACGATCGACTACGCGCGGCAGTACGTGTCGCAGGCATCGCTCGCCGACGGACTCAGCGCGCTGAGTGACAACCTCGGGCCGATCATTCGTTACACCGCACCGGTGTGGTGGATTGCGCTCGCCGGTCTCGTGTTGCTGTTCGTGAGGCCGGAGACGCGCCGCCATGCGCTGTTCGTGACCGGCTTCGCCGCTGCCGGAGCTCTCGCGACGACGCCGGGCCTCTTCTTCCGGCCGCACTACTTCATCGTGCTCTTCCCCGCCGTCGCGCTTTTGAATGGAGCGGCCGTAGCCGCAGTATCGAACCTGGTGCCGATGCGCGCGGCCGTAACCGGCGTTTACGCGATCGCGTATCTAGTCGCGCTCGGATTGCAATGGCCGGCGCTGATGCGTACCGAGCCGGCCGTCATCGACAAGTTGCTCTACGGCGACAACCCTTTCCCGGAGGCGATCGAGATCGGGAACTACCTGAAGGAGCACACAGGGCCGGACGATCGCATCGCCGTCATCGGCTCGGAGCCCGAGATCTACTTCTATTCAGGCCGGAAGTCGGCAACCGGATACATCTACACCTATCCACTGATGGAGAAGCAGGCCTTCGCGCATCACATGCAGCAGGAGATGATCGCCGAGATCGAACAGGCGAAACCGAAATACATCGTCATGGTGACCGTGCAGAAGTCGTGGCTGCGCCGGCCCGACTCCGACAAGACGATCTTCGACTGGTCGGAGAAATACGTCAGCAGCGGCTACGTCCTCGATGGAATCGCCGACATCGGCGACGAGGGAACGCACTACACGTGGGGTCCGGAAGCGATGCAATACCAGCCGAAGTCGGGCAGCCTCGTGTTCGTGTTCAAGAGAAGGCAGGTGTAGGACAACCTCTCATCTCAGGATGTGCCCGACAAGCTGAGAGCTTGTCCTGCACATCACGGCTTGATCACGATCGGCGTTCCGTTCGGCACGAGTTTCCAGATCTCTTCGATCTCCTCATCGGTCACCGCGATGCAGCCGAGTGTCCAGTCACGCGCGAGATGAAGCTTGCCGAGCTTGCCAGTTCCATTCGGCAAGCCATGGATCATGATGTCGCCGCCAGGATCGACGCCGCGCCGGCGAGCATTGCGGCGATCGGCGGCACTCGGATACGAAATGTGCAGCGCGCGGTGGTAGTGGCTTGCCGCGTTACGCCCATCGATGATGTAACGCCCTTCCGGCGTACGGCCGTCCCCCTTCTTCTTCTTTGGCGCGAGATCCGGACCGAGGGCGACATGATAGGACTTCACGACGCGTCCATGATCGAGGAGCGTCATCGTGTGCTTGCCCTTCTCCACGACGATCAGATTGACGTGCAGCGCGAGAACAGCGAGCAACATCACGCTCTCGCGCGAAGTGCGTCGAGGATCTCGCGCTCCGACGGAAAACGTCCTTCTTCTTTCTTCGAGAAGATCTTCTGATTGTCGACGGTGACGATGAAGATGCCGCCGCTGCCGCGAACGAGCTCGCTGTCGATGCCGAACTCTTTCTTGATCTCAGCCGCCAGACTGGAGGCTCGGGGAAGATAGTTTCAAACGCCGCAGTAGTCGATACGAACGTGCACGATGTCAGACCGCCTTCACGAGAATGGCTGTGACGTTGTCCAGACCGCCGCGCTCGTTCGCCTCGTCGATCAGTTTCTGACAGGCCTTTTCGAGATCGCCGTACTCCGTCACAACCTTGAGGATCTGCTCTTCCGGAACCATGCCGGTGAGACCGTCGGAACAGAGAAGGAAGAGGTCTCCCTCTTTCACTTCGATCTCCGAGGCGTCGGGATTGACCTGAAGAGCGCCGCCGAGGGCGCGGGTGATGACGTTGCGCAGCGGATGCTTCTCTGCCTCGGCTTCGGTGAGCATCC
The DNA here is from genome assembly GCA_021325515.1 of Acidobacteriota bacterium. GTDB lineage: Bacteria > Acidobacteriota > Thermoanaerobaculia > Gp7-AA8 > Gp7-AA8 > JAJPHC01. The sequence goes on along the minus strand of JAJPHC010000024.1, from coordinate 19,035 downwards.
CGGCCTGCACCTGCTCGAACACCCAGGAGTGGTCGTTGGTGATGCGCTGCAGTTGGTTGTCGCGAATCATGTAGGCGCGCGAATCGCCGACGTGCGCGACGGAGAGCGTGTCGCCTTCCGCCAGACAGGCGACGACGGTGGTTCCCATGCCGCGGAGCCGCGCATCCTTGCGCATCGCTTCGAGCACGCGGGTATTCGCAAGACGAACGGCGGCCATCAGCCGATTCGTCGAGCGCTTGTAGTGCTCGTCGTAGGCATGCGGCCACGTTCCGTCGTCTTCCTTCGTATGAAGGATGAATTCGGAGATGGAATCGACGGCGATGCGCGAGGCGATCTCGCCCGCGGCATGTCCACCCATTCCGTCGGCAACGAGGAAGAGCTTCGCCTCGTCAGCCACGAGGTACGAGTCCTCGTTGTGCTGGCGTTGGCGCCCGACGTGGGTCAGACCGTAAGCCTTGATCTCCATTCGCACTAGCTCTTCCTGAACCGGCCTAAGCCGGTCTTGGCTGGCTCTTTCGAGCCGCGGAGCTCTCCGAGCGCCGCCTGCACTTCGAGATTCTGCGGGTCCCACTTCAAAGCCTCCTCGAAGTAGCGTTCAGCCTTGGTCACCAGATTCACCTTCTTGAAGAGCTCACCAGCTTCTTTCAAGTACACCGGATTGACAGGATCGCGTTGCACTGCGAGCTCGATGGCCTGCACCGCCTGCCGCAGCGTGTTGGGAAATCGTTTGGCCACGAGAGCGAAATGATATTGCGCCTTCGCGTCCTGCGGATTGTGCTTGACCGCCATGTCGAAATTCTCGAAGGCGGATTTCAGATCGCCATCCTTGTATGCCTTGACGCCTTTGGCGATGTACGCCTTGGCGATCTGCCCGAAATCGACGTTCTTTCCGCCTCCGCTGGCCAGCTCGCTGTCGTGCTGTTTGCGGCGCGAGGCATTCGTCAGGACGTTGACGGCTTCCGTCAGCGTCTGAAATTTCCGCTCGGCGCCAGCCTTGTCAGGGCCGCGGTAGCGATCCGGATGCTGTTCGCGCGCGAGTTGGCGGAAACGGTCGCGGATTTCCTGCTCCGTTGCGCTACGCTCCACGCCCAGCACCTCGTAGTAATTGATCTTCATTCAGATCGAGCTACTTCTGTGTCTTTTGCAGATACGCCCGTCTTGCACTCGAACGGACCACTTCCGCGACGCCACGGTCATCCTTCAGGCTTTTCAAATCTCTTAAGGCTAACCGATTGATCAACGTGAGGACAACCCCTATCGGCGCCTTCGGGTTTCTGCAGAGTGCCAGGACGACAGGATACTTGGTCATCCAGTCTCTCCTCAGCGAGAGGAGCCGCAGAACCTCCTCGTCGACGTTCCGCATTCCCGCGATGATCTCCGCTTCCTGCTCCGACATGCGCGGGTTGCGCATCACGGAGCCTGCCACCAGCCTGTTTCGCTCACGGACGAGCAGCATGCGAACCGACTTGTCGCCGCGGAAAGCGATCACCACTTTCTGGGCCACGGACATGTTGAGGATCTTCACCCACTCCGCGACCTTCTTCTCATCCTTCTTGTCCTCGGAGTTGAGCTCCGGCGCAGACGTCTGCTGAAACTCGGGCTCTTCGGCCTTCTCGAGAAGATCGGCGATCTCGTCGAGTGGTGCGTCCACGAGATCGGGCTCGATCGGCAGATCGGGCGGCAGCTCGACACGGAGCAGCCGCGCCTTTTTGTCGAAGAACTCCTCGCGCGTTTCGAGTGCGCGTCTGCGGACGTCGATCGACAGCGTGGGGTTCTCGAGCAGGGCATCGAGGATCTCCGGCGTGCGGAGAATACGAGCCTGGTTGATGACGATGACTTCCTGGATCGCCGGCTCGGCATGGCGCGCGAGATCGAGCACGGCCGAATCGGGAATGGTCTTGTTGCGGATCAGTGCTTCGACGACCGTCTGATCATGGCTGGCCAGCAGCAGACGCGAGAGGTAGTCCGCATTGCTCTCCTCGCTGGAGGCAAATGTGAGGACTACCCGCGGCGGGAGCTCGGCAATCGAGGCGCGGGATGCTTCCGCGATCTCCGCATCGGGGTACGCAGTGAGCCACGCGAGAACAGCGACCAGCTCTTCCTGCGCCAGAGGAAGAAATCCGCGAGCAATCGTGAGAACGACGTCCCGTGGATACGCGCCTGACTCGATCAGCTCGATGACGGAGCCGGAATTGAGGTCTGAAGGGACATTGGTCATGTGTGGTTCTGATCCGGAGAACTGGCGTGGCTGCGAAGCCATTCGCGATCGAAGACGCGATCATGCACGACCTGCCGGTCGCGTCCGAGCGAAGGGATGTGAATGTCATTGATGGTCAGCGCGACGCCGCCGGCATTTCCGACCGTCTTGAAGCGGAAGCGATCTTTCGCTTCGTACGTCCGGTGCTCGCCCGCTTTCAATTCGTCGCTGACGACGATCTTGCCGTCGACTTCGAGCGTGACCCAGGAGTTGTCGTTCACATCGAGCGTCATGCGGAGAACATCGCCGGCTGCTGCAGCGGCTGGTTGGGCCGGGACCGTCGCCACGGACTTCGGAGCCACCGCGGCGCTCGACGACGCGACGACCGGAGGATGCGCCGCGGCTTCCGCTTCCTCGACCGACCGCTGTTCCTTGTAGCGGAACGCCCACCAGGCAACGATCGCCAGCGCCGCGACGATGGCGATCGTGATGTAGATGTTGCGGTCGATGCGCGCGTAGAGCGGCGGGATGCCTTTCCCGCTCTGCGGCTGTCCCGGCGGCACCGGCGGCTGAACGAGGCGCTCCAGCTGCGTGCTCTTCTCGATTCGATCGTCGCCCGCCGCCGCGTAGTTGTACCGATTCACCATCTCCTCGGCATTGATCCCGAGGTAGCGCGAGTATTGACGGACGAATCCGCGGGTGAAGACAGGAGCAGGCAGCGTCTTGTGATCATTGCGCTCGAGAGCTTCGAGGAAGCGCTTGCTGATCTTGGTCTCGTCCGAGATTTCTTTCAGAGAGATTCCTCGAATCTCCCGCTCCCGTTTCAGCTCCTCCCCGAAGGAGGCGAGCTCGGAATGCGCCTGCGCATCCTGATCACTCATCGATTCGTGCATTCTATTCAATTCGCTCGACATGCGCCGAGAAATCCTTCGCGTGCATCCGCTCGATGCAGCGGCGCAGATAGGTCGATATGGTGGGATTCTGCAGGAGCTGGCGGCGATCGCGCGCGGTCAGGAACCGCAGTTGCCGCGCAGCCGCCGAGCGAGGCGTCGCCGGATTCAGCACGAGAGCCTTGCGCACCGCATAGCGATACGACCACTTCTGATCGTCGGCGATCATTTGCAGCTTCTCGCTCTGCGTCTCGCGCGAGGCGATCACGGCGAGGATGTCGTCCTCGCGGACGCGCTGGTTCGCGAGCACCGTCTCGAACACGCGCACATCGGGATCAGCGAGAAAGACCTTGATGAGAGCAGAGCTGCAACGGCGCGCGCTCGCGATGCGCTCGCCGAGCGTCAGCTTGTCGACGCGAAGCAGAAGCTGCGTCTCGATCGCGCGGCGGACGGGAGCGGGAACCGTGACATCGACCGACAGACGAACCAGATCGAAGAAATAGAGATAGTGAATGAGCTTGACCGACTGCGCCAGCGGCGTCTGCCGGTGCGCAACGAGCCTGACCCGGACGGAGTAATAAGCAGCGAGACGCTGGCTCTGCGCGATGGCGAGCAGCATCGCCGGAGTCACGTACGGATTCTCGATGACCGCCCACGCCTCTTCTTCCGCGAGCGTAAGGAGGTTCTCGCCGAGGAAATCTTTCAGCTCCGCACGGGGGAGCCTGCGGATGTCATGGTAGGCCCGGGGAATCATCCGGCTGCCACAGGGCTCCAGGGTGCTTTTTGCATGATGCGTAAAGACATAGCAAACTCAGCCGATCGCGATATTGATCAAAATCGTTGACGCGATACAATGCCGCATCTCGAGTTATTTTCTAAACGGTACGACACAGACTCCGAAAACGAATCTGTAGTTTCAACCGTACTTTACGCCTGTGAATAACCCTCACGCGACGAACCGCCTTCCCCTGCTTGACCGACTGCTCGGTCAAACGGCGTTTGCCAGAACACTCCTTCTGTTCGGGTTCCATGCGATGGTGTTTGCCGGCTGCTTCGCTCTGGCCTACGTCGTCCGCTTCGACTTTTCGATTCCCGAGGAGTACTTCGCGATCGCTCGCAATGGGTTCGTCCTGGTGATCTCGGTTCAGCTGATCGCAGGCGCATTGTTCGGCTTCTATCGCGGCTGGTGGCGCTACGTCGGCATCTCGGACGTTGTCCGTCTCGTCTTCGGCCTGACGGTCGCCAACGGGATTCTCACCGGCCTCTGGTTTCTCAGCGAGCAATTTCCCGAATTCACGAGATTCGTCCGGACGCCGCGCGGCGTTCTCCTGATCGATTGGGCACTGTCACTCCTCACCCTGTTCGGTGCGCGCCTCATCATCCGCATCGGGCGGGACAAGTGGCGCGGCGGAGCAGCCGAGGCGGGAGCACACAAGCGCGTACTCATCGTGGGCGCCGGCGATGCCGGAGAAACGCTCGCGCGCGAGATCGAACATCGGCCGCAACTCGGAAAAGTCGTCGGATTCGTCGACGACCAGCGCGCCAAATGGGGCGTGCATATTCGCGGGATCAGCGTTCACGGACCGATCTCCGAGATCGCGTCGATTGCCGATGCGACGAACGCCGACGAGGCGCTCATCGCAATGCCCAGCGCATCCGGAAAGCGTCTGCGCGAGATCGTCCGCTACGTTTCGGAAGCGGACCTGCAGTTCAAGATGATTCCCGGCATCGACCACCTCGTCACGGGCAAGGTGCACGTCACGCAGCTCCGCACGGTGAAGGTCGAAGACCTGCTGCGCCGGAAACAGATCGAGCTTCCGGGAGATCCGGTGCGCGCGCTGTTCCGTGGACGCCGCGTCCTGATCACCGGCGCAGGCGGCACCATCGGCTCCGAGCTCGCAAATCAGATTCTGCAATTCGAACCGTCGGATCTCGCCCTCGTCGAGCGCTCCGAGTTTGCCCTCTACGAAGTGCGCAAGCGCCTCTCGCGCGAGTTGGTGTGGCCGTCGACTGAAGTCTCGTTCAATCTGATGGACATCCGCAATGTCGAAGAGCTGGATCAGCTCATCGCGCGGGTGAAGCCGCAGATCGTGCTGCACGCGGCAGCGCACAAGCACGTTCCCCTCGGCGAAGAAAACCCGCGCGAGTACATCCTCAACAACTGCATTGCAACGCGCGCACTGGCCGAGATCTGCACCAGCCACAATGTCGAGAGATTTGTCTTCATCTCCACCGATAAGGCCATTAATCCGACGAGCGTGATGGGCGCAACGAAGCGCGCTGCGGAAATCGCATTGCTCGACCTCGCCGCGCATTCGCCGCTCAAGATGACGATCGTTCGATTCGGCAATGTCATCGGCTCCTCGGGCAGTGTCATCCCACTGTTCATGGAGCAGATCGCACAAGGCGGACCGGTGACGGTCACGCATCCGGAAGTAACGCGATACTTCCTCCGCACGTCGGAGGCGGTTTCACTCGTTCTGCAGGCTGCGACGCTCGGCAGTTCCGGCGAGATCTTCATGCTCGATATGGGTGAGCCGGTGAAGATCGTCGATCTCGCCCGCGACCTCATCCGGCTTTCGAACCAGACCGAGGACGAGATCCCGATCATCTTCACGGGGCTGCGGCCGGGCGAGAAGCTGTTCGAGGAAATCCGGCTCGAAGGCGAATCGATCCATCCCACGAGGCATCCTCACATCGTCGTCACCGAAGCGCCGCAGCCTCAGCGTCAGGTTGTGAACGCCTGGCTGACGCGAGCTGCGCAACTGAACTTCGAGCGCAAACAGGCAATCGACGCGCTGTCGCAGTTGATTGCTGAATACAGCCCCAACGACGTCGTGTCCAGGAAGCACCTCGGCGAAACCAGCAGGGTTGCCTTCAACGCGCGACTTGCGGAGCAACTCCCGTCCGCAAACTGATCTCGAACGATCGGCCGCCATCCTCAGGCATCGTTGCTGCGCCCTATCAGTCCGCGCTTGGCTGGGTCGTGGCGGCTTCGCTCTTCCTCCTGCCGCTGGTCTGTGATCCATCCGGATACGACGCGTTCCGCTATCCCAAGTTCCTCCTGTTCCGCCTGACTGCGATTCTGATCGCGGCCATCCTGATCACGGCGGCATTGTTCGGAAAACTCGACGTCCGGCGTCTCATTCGAAAGCGATCGCGGATCGTGATGCTGGCGGCGGTCGTCCTCTGGTCGGTGATCACGACAATGCTGTCGACGAACCGGCTCGTCAGCTACCGCACCTTCGAATGCACGGCGGAAGCCCTGCTCTTCTTCGTCGCTGCATGGATCGCGGTGCGCGACAGCACGCTGAATCAGGTGATCGCCGCTCCATTTGCAGCGGGCGTGATCAATGCGATCGTCGCGGTCGTTCAACGGACGAACGTCTGGAGCGTTTTCCCCTTCGCGAAGAATCTGCCTGTGCACCTCCGCACCACGGCGTTGATGGGAAACCCCAACGATGTCGGCTCGTATCTGCTGCCGATCACGATCGCCGCGATCGCGATCGCATTCCTGCGCCGCCGTTGGTACTGGACGCTCATCGCCTGCACACTCACCCTCGGCATCGCGGTCTCGGAAGCGCTGACGGCGATCGCCGGCTGCGTCGCCGCGGCGCTCGTCCTCAGCGTCATCCTTTCGCGGCGCAACGGGATGAGAGTCGTTGCGGCGACGCTGGTCTGCGTGCTGATCGCCATCGCCGCCGTCCCGCCGGTCAGGAACAGAATCGAACGTCTGGAACAGGCAATCCGCCAGCACGATCTCGCGGAAGCAACGTCACAACGGATCTATCCGTTCATGACCGCGTGGAAGATGTTTCGCGATCATCCCGTCACCGGCGTCGGTCCCGGCGTGTTCAAGTACCGTTTCCTCGAATACAGGCTCGGGCAGATTCAGACTGACTACCGATTCTTCGCACTCAACGCCGAAAACTTCGGCGAGGTTCACAGCGATCATCTGCAGGTGCTCGCGGAAGAAGGCTTGCCCGGCTGGCTGCTGCTGATGGCGTTCTTCGTTCTCATCGGCTGGACGACGGCCGAAACGTGGGCCGCCGCGGACGAGCGCCGCCTGTTCGTCCGTTACGCAGGGGCTCCGATCGCGGCAGGATTGTTCACGCTGGCCATCGCGGCCTTTCCCATGGAACTCACTGCTGTGCTTCAGGTCATCCTCTATTTCTCCGCCGTGCTGCTGAGCTGGAGCGAGACAGAATGATCCGGCTTCGCAGGACCGCCGCCCTTCTCCTCTGGGCCACAGCGCTCGTTGCCGCCAGCCGCTACGTCTTCGAGCCGCTGCGCTGCAATCGCGTGGAAGCGCGGGTCATTCGCAGCACGGAGAAACTCAATCGCGAGAATCCTCCACCGGAGTTCACGGCGCCGCGCGCCCGGCAGAACCTCGAGTCGATCGCGCCGTGCGTCTACTGCTCCGTCGATGCAAGCCGTTATATGGTCGCTGCGGCCAATCTGCGATTCCTGAATCGAAACGCAGAAGCTGCGTCGATGTATCAGACAGCACTGCTCTATGACCAGCGTCCGGAGCTGTATCTCAACCTGGGGTTGACGCTCATCGACCTGCAGAGAGACAGCGAGGCACTTCCTCTGCTCATCAAGGCATGCACGTTCAATCCGGAGCTCGAGGCTCAGATCTCACTTCACCATGACGAAGTGCGTGAAGCTGTCGACTCGCTCTACCTCCGTCTCGTGCGAGAGGAAAAGGAGAAGCGCACGCAGTGACCGTGCTCCGGGTCGCATTGGCCGCCACGTTCTCCGCGCTGACCGCAGCGTTCCTCGTCGAATGGGTGCGCCGCTGGGCGGAAGCGCGAGCACTGCTCGACCATCCGACGCATCGAAGCTCGCATCAGCGCCCGACTCCGCGCGGAGGCGGGCTGGCGATCGTCGTCACGACCATCGCCGGTGTCGTCATCGCGCAGTCCGGCTTCCGCGTGACATCGTGGCGTGATTGCGTCGCCTTTCTCCTTCCCTCGCTCGGCATTGCAATCATCAGTTGGATCGACGATGTGCGCCAGGTGCCTCCTCTCTCTCGACTCGCAGTGCATCTCGGAATGGCGGCGGCGGGAGTCGCGCTGTTCGGCGGCATGAGCCGCATTTCGCTGCCGCTCATGGGGACGATGTCCCTCGGGATCGCCGGAAGCGTGCTCGCCGTCTTCTGGATCGCAGGACTGACGAATGCCTACAACTTCATGGACGGAGTCGATGGAATCGCGGGACTCCAGGGCGTGGTCGCCGGCACCGGCTGGGCGATCCTCGCCTTTCGCCACGCCCTTCCCCTGTTGAGCGTCTCGGCTGCGCTCATCGCCGGCGCATGTCTCGGCTTCCTGGTCCACAACTGGTCGCCCGCGCGAATCTTCATGGGCGATGTAGGAAGCGCGTTTCTCGGTTTCACCTTCGGTCTCATCACCGTCATTGCGACGACGCGCGATCCGGCGATGCTCTTCAAAGGCGTGCTGCTGGTATGGCCCTTCGTCTACGACAGCACGTACACGCTGCTGCGCCGCGCGATGCGTGGAGAGCGTCTTCACGAAGCGCATCGCACGCATCTCTATCAGCGTCTGAACCAGACCGGTGTGAGCCATGCGGCGCTGGCGCTGCTCTACGGCGCGATGTCGCTTGCAGGTCTCGTGGCGGCGTTGATTCCGCCCGTGAGCGCGGCCGTGCCCGTCATCGCCGTCATCCTGACGCTCGGCGTCCACTGGCGAGAACGGTCCGCGCGATCTCGGCTGGAACATCGGCACACGTAAACTCCGGCAGCCTCCGAATCCTGTCGTCGAGAATAATGGCGTCGGTCATATACGTCAGCGCCAGCCGTTCGAACGACACAGAGGGACGAAGAACGCGATCGGCAACACGCGCAACGCGGCGCGCGAGGCCGCCCGGAACGGGAACGTGAAGCGGATGCACACCGGCGGCGCGCGCGATCAACTCCGTGAGCTCGCGCATACTCAGCACCGCGCCGCCAACGTTGTAGATCCGTCCCGATGACGCCTCACGATTCGACACGACTGCGTGAATGGCGCTGATCACATTGGCGACCGGCACGATGGTCTTCTTCTGCGATCCGCCGTTGACGTCGAGCACGACGCGGCGGCGAACCATCGCGATGAGGCGTGCGAGGTTGCCCGGCGCTCCCTCGCCGAAGACCATCGCCGGACGAAGCACGGTTCCCTCGATCTCTCCGCGCCGGATCGCGTCGAGCACGAGTCCCTCGGCTCTCCACTTCGTCTCGCCGTACAGCGTCGAAGGCTGCGGCGGAGTCTCTTCATCCGCCGGCACACCCGGCGGGTAGACATTCGCACTGCTGATGAAGACGAGGAACGGCTTCGAGCCTTCGTCTGCAATCGCGCGGACGAGGCGCGCGGTTCCGTCCACATTGACGGAACGGCATTCTTCCGCGTCCTCCTCCGTCATCGTGCCATGGTGGACGAACGCGGCGAGATGCACGACGACCTCGCAGCCGCGAACGAGCTCGCGCAGGGACATCTCGTCACGGACGTCGCCGGGAATCGCGATCGCATGCCCGAGCTGACGGCCGCCGCGCACGAGTGCCTGCACCTCGATTCCGCGGCCGTTCAGATCGGCAAGGAGGCGCCGCCCGATGAATCCCGACGCACCGGTCACAGCCCAGCGAGACACGGCTGCGAGTCTATTTGAACTCTTCCGCGGTTCGTCAGGTATCTTTGCGCTGCATGCCCGCGCCGCCCCTGCTCTCGATCTGCATGGTCTCGTTCAACTGCCGCAACGTCGTCGAGGATTGTCTCGTCTCGCTGCGGCAAAGCACGCTGCAGGACTTCGAGATCATCTGCGCCGACAACGGGTCGACCGACGGAACGCTCGAGTATCTCCGCGCGCAGCCTGACGTGAAGCTCATCGAGAACGGATGGAATGCGGGCTTCACCAAAGGGACGAATCAGGCCATCGCGGCGGGCAGCGGCAAGTACGTCCTCTGGCTCAATACCGACACGATCATTCCTTCCGGCGCGCTGCAGAAGCTGATCGATTTTCTCGAAGCGCATCCGCGCGCGGGAATCGCCGGACCGCGCGTCCTCAATGCCGACGGCTCGTTCCAGCCGCAATGCAAGCGCGGTCTTCCGACACCGTTCGCCTCGCTCTGCTATTCGCTCGGCCTCGATCGCATCTGGCCCGGCAATCCGGAAGTCTCACGCTATCTGCTGCGCAACATCGACGAGCATCAGACCGCGATCGTCGATGCCGTATCGGGATGCTGTCTGCTGACCAGACGCGAACTGGTCGCCGCCGTGGGTCCGCTCGATGAGGAGATGTTCGGATTCGGCGAAGACCTCGACTGGTGCGTTCGCGCGTCGAAGGCGGGATGGGAGGTCTGGTACGTGGCCGATGTCTCGATCACGCATCTGAAGGGACAGGGGGGAGCACATGCGAGACCTTACCGGAAGATTCGCGGGATGCACGGCTGCATGTGGCTGTTCTACAAGAAGCATCTGAAGTCGCGCTATCCGTTCCCGATGACGGCGTTCGTCGCGCTCGGAATCGCAGGCAGTTTTCTGCTGCAGTGCACGGCGACGTTCGTCAGCCGGCTTTTGAAATAGCGCGGCCGTAGACCTCTTCGAAGCGGTCGATCACGGCATCCCAGGTGTACGTCCGCTGCACGAGCCTTCTTCCCGCCTCGCCCACCGATCGCATGCGCGATGCGTCGCGCAACAGATCCAGAAGCACCTTTGCGATCGCCTCTTCGTCGCGCGGCGCGATCACGCCCGCCCCCGCGGCCTCCGCCTCGGGAAAGTGGCAGCCGGGAGACAGCACGACAGCAGTCGCATTCGCCAGCGCCTCGAGAATCGCCATCGACAATCCTTCGCCTTGCGAAGGGAGACAGAAGACGCCGGCGCGCTGCAGAAGATCGGACTTCTCGTCTCCGCTCACGACGCCGGGAAAGAAAAGGCGCGAGGCGAAGCCCTCGCTTTGCGCGATCGGCATCCATCGCGATACCGCATCGCATTCATCGGCTCCGGCCATCACCAGCCGTGCGTCCGGTACCTCTGCCTGAATCCGGCGAAAGGCGCCGAGCAATTCGTCCGCTCCTTTCCAGGGATGCAGCCTCGCCAGAAACAGAATGAGCGGTGCCGAGCGTGGGATGCCGTAACGAGCTTCGATTCGAGCCGCAGCGCTGGCGTCGAGAGAAGGAACGTCGATGCCATTCGGAATGATCTCGCACGGAGTCTCGGGACAGAGTGCGTGAAACGCTTCCTGCTCCTGCGCCGTGAGAGCGATCAGCGCCGCGGCCTTCCGCATCACCGGCTTCTCGAAGAGGCTGATGTAGATGTCCTTCTTCAAACGCCGCCGCTCGCGATGCGTTTCGAGGTAATTGCCGCGCTGATGGTAGAAGAGCGGCTTCCCGTGGCGGAGCGCCGCACGCGCGGCGGCATACGTCGGATAAACGAACGGCATCTGCGTGTCGACGACATCGTGCTGCGGCACGAGATGATCGAGCGCCGCACGCATGTCGGGCGCGTACATGTAGCCCATCGACCGGGAGAGGTACGAAACGAACGGAAGCCACTTGCGTAGCGGCTCTTCACGGCGGTAGTACCAGACCTGCACGCCTTCGATGTCGACCGCTCTCGCGAGCGGCACATCGATATCCTCATCGAGGTTCGCGTTCGTGGTGACCACGGTGACCTCATGACCGCGCTTCACGAGCCGTTCGGCCGCGGCCGAAACGGAGAGAATGGGGCCGCCGATCCGATACGCGGGCTTGTATCCGGGTGTCGAATAGAGAATGCGCATCCGTCTCATAACGTGACGTTGTAGTCACGGCGCCAGAGCTCGAACATCGTCAGAGCGAAGATGCGGTGTCCATTTCCGAATCCCCGTTCCTGACCCGCGATGATGCTGTTGATTGCGCTGCGGTCGAAGATCTCCGCGGTGGCGAGCGTCTCCCGCATGAAACGGCCCCAATCGCCTTTGAACCACGTGTCGATCGGAATCGAGAATCCCTGCTTTCGTTCGAGATCGAGCTGAGGCGGGAGCAGACGCCGCGCGAGTTTTCTGAGGATCACTTTGCGTTGGCCGCGCACGACGCGCAGACGATCCGGCAGACGCCCGTAGGCGAATTCGATGACGCGCGGATCGAGCAGCGGAGCGCGCGTTTCGAGCGAGGTCAGCATGCTGGCGCGATCGACCTTCACCAGAATGTCGTCGACGAGATACGAGCGGAAGTCCATCGCCATCGCGCGCTGCGCCGGAGAACAGCCGAGCGCCAGCGCGGCCTTGCGCGCTTCGGCGCCGCCGGTCGAAATCCCAAGCGGCGCGAGAAGCCGCTCCCGAGTGCGGGCGTCGAAGAACACATTGGCCTGAGCAATCGCCAGGTCCATCTCCTTGCCCGTCGCGATGAGGTAATTGCGCCCACGCACACCGGGCGGCAGCAACGACGCGGCGCCTCCTGCCAGTGAACGCGCGGCTCGCGGCACGAAGCGCCGGATCAACCCCTGAAGCGGCAGCCAGTCGTAATGCGTATAGCCGCCGAACAGTTCATCGCCGCCGTCTCCTCCGAGAGCGACAGTCGCGCTCTTGCGGATGAGACGGGAGACGAGATACGTCGGCACCATCGAAGAGTCGGCCATCGGCTCGTCGTACTGATGCGCGAGCGCGGGAAGCAGATCGACCGTCGCCGCTTCCGCCGCGAGCTCGGTATGGCGAGTACCGAAGTGCCCGGCGACGAGGCGCGCGAACGGCGACTCATCGAAACGCTGATGATCGGGAAAGGAGATGTTGAACGTGTGAACGGGACGGTCGGAAACCTCCGACGCAATCGCCGTCACGAGACTCGAATCGACGCCGCCGCTCAGCATGATGCCGACGGGCACGTCAGCGATCAGTTGATGTTTCACCGCATCGCGCAGCAATCCATGAAGCTCGTCGACGAGATCGTCGTCGGATACCGAGTCCTGATGCCGCGGCTCGGGAAGCGTCCAGTAGGGCCACTGCTGCAGCTTCCCGCTGTCGATGTCGTAGGTGGCTGCGTGACCCTGCGGAAGCTTGGCTACGCCTTTCAGAATGCACCGCGCGCCGAGCACGTAACCGTAGGTCAGGTAATCGTCGAGCGCATCGGGATCGATATGGCGATCGATCGCCGGCCAGGCGAGCACCGCCTTCAGTTCGGAAGCGAAGACGAAGAGGCCGTTTCGAGCGGCATAGAACAGCGGCTTCTCGCCGGCGCGGTCTCGCGCCAGAAACAGTCTGCGAGTCTCTGCATCGTGTATTGCGAAGGCGAACATGCCGCGCAATCGCGTGACCGAGTCCGTTCCCCAGCGGCGATAGGCCTCGAGGATGACTTCCGTGTCGCTCTGTGTGCGAAAGCGATGGCCTTCGCGATGCAGTTCTTCGCGAAGCTCGAGATAGTTGTAGATCTCTCCATTGAACGTGATGGTGAGCGAGCCGGACGAGTCCTGCATCGGCTGATGCCCGCCCGAAGAGAGATCGATGATCGCGAGTCGGCGGTGGCCGAAGGCGACACTCCCATCCGCCGCCGACCAGATGCCACTGTCATCGGGGCCGCGATGGCGCATGGTATCGGCCATCGTCCGAATGACGGCCAGGTCGATCCGCTCGCGTGTCGCAACGACTCCGCACACTCCGCACATTCGTTCAGTAGTCCCCGCAGGAGAACGGCAGTTCGATGGAGCGTGATTCCACGGCGATGCGCGTCATCCCGCGCTCAGCGCGATCTCTTCGATTTCCGAACCGCCGCCAAAGCGCTCGACCACACGAAATCCATTCTCGCGCTTCTCGAAGATCGTGGCGGTATGACGGTCCTCGGCTGTCCGCCCCACGATCCACAGGCCTCCCATCTTCAGACTCGCATGGACGGCGCGCGCACCTTCTGAAAGGCGTTCCACCGGGAAATAGCTCCGGTTGAAAATGTTCATCGAACGGATGACATCGGCCGGGCGATCCATCGGCGTGAAGACCGAATGCCGTTCCATCGTGAAACGCGAATCCTGTTGTGCGAGGCGCTTCGCTTCGGGATGCACGAGAGAAATCTTCCGGACAGTGAACGGCGGAATCGAGAAGCTCTCCTCCTCGGAATCGAGCCATGCGCGCGGAATCTCGAGGCGATGCGACGTGAGACGTGCCAGAGCTCTCTTCGCCACGATGCGGTTCAACGGCACGAGCCACGACTCCGGCGGTTGCAGCCGGACGACGAACGGTGGGCGGATGACCTGCAGCGAGTGACCCTGCGGATCCTGAATCACCGTCGTGCCGTTCGAGTCGATGATCTCCACGAGGAAGTCGGTGAGATCGGAGGCCGCGAGCGAAGCGTGCGGGAATCTGGCAAACAGCGCGACGGCGAGCTCGGTCGAGGTGAGCCGGTCGGCGGCGGCCCAATCCGCGGCCAGCAGCTTCGCGTCGGACGCGAATCGCTGCTCCAGCAGCGCGATCAGTGCGCGATCGAGATCGGCAAAGCGGCCGCGCCACGTCGTTCGCGACGTGCCGTTCCCGAACATGAGCTCCCGCATGATCCGGCTGTAGACGGTGATCGCGGTCTCCGAAGGAGCATCGTCGAGCCGGAGAAGCTTCATCGAGATCCGCTTGCGGCGCAATTCCGCGCGCAGATTCCGGAACGGCAGCCGTCCCTTTACTTCATAGTCGTCGAGCTCGCAAACGCCGAACGAGAACATAGGCCCTCTAATGCGGAACGAGCTACGCGGCTTCGACTTCTTCTTCTTCCGCTTCCTCCTCGCGAAGACGCGCATGGGCGAACGAGAGAATCGCCGTCGCCAGGAACGCCGCGCTGCTCAGCAGCACGCCGTAAACGAGCAGACCGGAGAGATGGAAGCGCCGCTCGGAACGGGTGATCGGAGGCTCGCCCAGCGAATAGAGCTGCGTCGACGGATTGAGATTCCGCGAGATGGCCTGATAGATCTCATTCGTCCGGACAAGGAGCTGGCGTGCTTCCTGACGGATGCTTTCGATTTCGCCATTGACGCTTGCGGGAGCAGGCTGCTCGCCGCCGGACGATTTCGCCAGCACGTCCAGCACTTCGCGGTCATAAGCCACTGCCTGCTCGAAGGGGATCGCGAAGAGCGCCGTGCGTTTGTACTCATTCGCCGCGCGCTCCATATAAGGCCGGTCGACGGCCTGGGACGAGAGCGCGACCAGCCGGTCGATGAACGTCTCATTGATCTGTGGAATCACGGTCTCGCCGGCACGATCTCCGGAACGCAGCGCCGGCGGCGCCGCCGTAGCCATTCCTGAGGCCGTATCTGCGCTGACCTTGCCTCGATCCACATAAAGGGCGAGCGACTGCCGCAGTGCTTCGGTACTATCCTGCACGGCCTTCAATTGGCGTTCGTCGTAGGCGAGCTGACTTTGAAAGAAGCGCACGGTCGCGGCGCGATTCGCGCCATTGGCGAGGAGTTGTGCCGTCAGCGGCTCCAGACGAAAGCGAACGATCTCGCTCAGACGCAGACGGATTTCTTCGAGCGACATGTGATCCGCGCTACGGATCAACTGCGCGCCGGGCACCATCTCCAATTGATTGATGTCCTCAATGATCTGATAGACACGCGAGCGCAGGACATGCGTGCTCACGACCGGTCCGGCGCTGGTGTCGAGCGAATCGAGGACATCCTGCCGGAGAATCGGAAGGCTGTAATCGAGGACATGCTGCTCTTCGATTGCGTAATGCGCCCACGCATCGAGGACATCGAGAAGAGACTTGCGGATCAGGTTATCCGGCACGTCCGCCGTATCCGAGGTGCGCATCCAGTTGATGGAATACTCGTTCTTGGCGATCGATGTCGATTTCAGTTCCCATTCGTGAAGAATCCGTTCTCGATCGATGGGAGAGAGGCGCGGATCGGCGAGCCGGCCCTGATACAGGACCGCCATGCGCTCGTACTCGGGATTCGCTTCGAGCACATACAGTGCGCGGCTGAATCGCTCGAAATTCGTAAAACGCTGTAATTGGTTTTCCTTGAAGACCTTCAGCAGAATCGGAGTCGAAACGATCTCCGCACCGGAAAATTTGTTTCCGTTCGGATACTGACCCTCCGTTGCACCCTTGAAGTCGAGACGAAATCGGACTGTAGTCACGCGCTGTGAGGGTCCGACGACGTACAAGAGCGACGCTATAATGAGATAGAAGACAGCGACCGCCGCAGTCACGACCAGGATGATCGGGGCGTATGCGCGGAGTACGTGGACCAGATATCGGAGCGATACGGGACGTTCGACGTCGTGATGCGTCTGCTGATCTGACATGCGCGCCTAGCATTACCATCCGGCCCCCTCCCGTCAAGACACGATTTTGCGTTCGTGAAGCGGGGTGGTAGCATCGCCCGGCGTTCAGACTTTGAACACTCAGAATCCCCCTCAGTCCGCAGCGAGCCGCCAGGAGCCGTCGCGGCGCCGCGACCCTCGCCCGTGGTACCTCCTCGCCTCGGTTGCCGTTGCGAACGTAATCCTGCTCGCCTGCAGCGCTGCAGAGTACCGGCCGGTTCTCCTGCCGATCTCGCTGCTGATCTTCGTCTCGTCGGCATTCGTTTCTGTGTTGATTGCGCGCGACGGCCGCGTTCCCGTCTTCGAACTTGGCTCCATGTTCGTCCTCGTCGTCACGATTTATGGAGCTATCCCGCTCGCGAACTACGTCGCGGGCGGAATGGAGTGGGGTCCGGGAACCGACGTTCGTCTTTGGCCGTACATGACCCAGCCCTCGGAGATGGCCACCTTCGGATGGCGGTACGTCGCACTGCTGACCGCGTTCGTGATTACCTATCTCCTCACCCGCTCGAGAGCTCCCGTTCTCAGCGAGCCGTTGCGAGACCTCGACGGGATCACGGTGGCAGCGACCCTTACGTCGCTGATCCTGCTGGTCACCTATTTCTGGTTCATGCGAACCTTCTTCGGCCTCTCGTACGATGAAAGTTACGCGACGATAGGAACCAACACGGGACCATCGCCGACGGGGCGGGCGCTGCCGTTGATCGTGCTGCAGGTATCTCACAATCTGCGCATGATGCTGACCTTTGAGAAGCAGTTGTTCGTCCTGATTCTCATTACGCACTGGCGGCGCATCAGCAATCGCCTATTGATATTCGCGCTATTGGCAGTCGAGCTGATCCTGCTGCTCCAGAAGATGTACGGACGGACCGAGTTCGCGATCGTCCTGCTGACGACCATCGTCCTGTATGCCCGTTTTGTGCGGCCTCTATCGCTGAAACTCCTCTTCTCCGCGCTCGCAGTCGGACTCGTCGCAGTCCTCGCGTATGGGGCACTACGTCAGGACGCACTCAGCATCTCTCCCCATTCCGAAGGAAAGATGACGACGGAGGACAACGAGTTTCAGGCGGTTTTCACAACCGCTTACGACCTTCAAAAGCGGCGCGAACTGGGGACCCTGGAAGTGCCGTGGCAGATCTACGTCTCCGACGTCTACTTCCTCATCCCGAGCCAGTTGCTCCCCTTCACGAAGATCGACCCTGCTGACTGGTACTTGCAGGCGGTAGGGCTGCAGGGTTCCAACGTCGGATTCATGTTTGGAATCATGGCACAGGCGGCTATTGGGTTCGGCGCCGCGGAACTGATTGTGCGGGGGATACTGCTCGGCCTTCTGCTGGGAGCAATCCACCGCTGGTATGCAAAGCGCCAGTCGAAGTTCTGGGCAACTGCGTTCTATGTTTTCGTTCTGGTCTGGGTTTACTACTCCGTGCGCTCAACAATGCTGGCGTGGCTGTACTTCATCTGTTATGCATTCCTGCCCGTGGCGTCAATCATTGCAACGATCACGCTGCTCCTCCGGCGTTGGCACCGGCGCTCCCAGGTATCGACACAGCACGCACGCCCATTGTCCCGGCCGGCCAATTTCACCCCTCGACCCGCGAAGCTCTAATATTGCAGGAAGGCCGGAAGACGTGAAGAGCGCCGCGCTGCGAAACCGGACTCTCAGTGCTATGGCCTGCGCTGCACGACCCATACGTCCTGATTTCCGATACCGGCAGGGAAATGCTCGAGAATCGTTCCAGCCTGGAACAATCTGCGCATCACGCCCGGACTGGCATAGCTGGCGAACAGCCTGCCGCCCATTCGGCGCGCACTGCGGATTACCATCTCATCACGATCGTAGCGCCTGCGCTCTTCATCACTGAGCAACTCTTTTGTTCCCTCGCTGTGCGTGGTGAGAATCATGATGCCGCCCGGCCGCAGGACTCGGAAGATCTCCGCGATCCACTCCCGCTGAAGCTCTTCATCCAGATGCGTCAGCACAGAGACCGCATACAGACAATCCACTGACGAATCGTCCAGTGGCAATGGCGGACGGACGTCGTTCTTCTTGAATTCGATGCCGGGCAGACTCGAGGACGACCAGCGGATCATCCGCTCATCGTAATCAGTACCGATCATTCGCGTGAATGACGCACCGGCCATCGTCGGCATATGGCGAATCACACGAGAATTACCACAGCCCCACTCACAAATGACGCGAGTCTGCGCCCGCAGATGCTCAGGGACATAACGCCATATCAGTTCCGCCGCATACCGCCCGCCTTCGAAATAGGCTTGATAGTCGACACCGGATGAAGTTTCGTAGAGCAACCGGGCAGGTGGCAAAGCAATATTGGGAAAAGACTTCCGAAAGCGCCGGTTACGCGCCGCGTTTTTCGACCGTATGTATAAGTAGCGGCTCTCTTCAGCGATTTCGAGTAATCCCAGTGCACGAATGGCACGCATCAATTGGCGTTTCACGGCGGCAGATTATAGATGAATTGACTGGCACCGCCGGGCTTCTCCACCTTCGCCTGGCGCAAGATCCAGTGCACCTCCGGATACGCCGCTCACGGCCGGCTGGAGCACCTTGTCAACGATCACCCAATTTTCCCCCGGGGTGATCATCTAAAAATCCCCCCTCTACTGATTGAAAGATCGACGCGCGTGAGCGCGTCGGAGTGATTGATGCGGTCG
>JAJPHC010000049.1 GCA_021325515.1 Acidobacteriota bacterium | reverse complement strand
CTCGCACTTCGTCGCGCGGGCGCCGCTGACATGCGAAGTGCGGACGCCTCGTCCGCACATGATCCGATTCAACAGCCCGCGGACGAGGCGTCCGCGCTCCACCTCGCGCTATCATTGAATGTTCCCGGGGCAGACGGTTGAACCATCCCGATCCAGCGGCTGTTGCTGCGCACGTGAACACGGATGAGTCCGTGCTCCGCGAGAATCGTGCGCTCTCCGTCCTGCATGAAACGACGGCCGCGCTCATGCAGAGTCTCGACACTGCCGAGCTGCTGCAGCTGGTGGTGAATCGCGCGACCGAGCTCCTCGACACCTCCTACGGATTCATCGGACTGTTGAACGCCTCCGGCTCGGCGATCGAGATCCGCCACACCGTCGGCGGCTCGAGAAACACGGTCGGCCTGGAGATCCCGCGAGGGGAAGGCATCGCCGGACGCGTCTGGGACGGCGGCGAGCCAATCGTGATCAACGATCTCAGCTCCGGCACCACTCCCATGCTCAAGGGGCTGGAAGGCTATCGGGCTGTCGCCGAAGTCCCGCTGCGCCTCGAGGGCAAATTCCGCGGAGTGCTCGGCGTCGCAGCGACGGACCGCCGTCCGCCGTTCAACGACTTCGACGTCATGACGCTCTCCCGCTTCGCCGACGTCGCATCGATCGCCATCCGCAATGCGGAGCTGTTCGAAGCGGAGCGGACGACACGGCATCATGCCGAGACGCTGCTCGAGGCCGCGAAGGCGGTCACCTCATCCCTCGAGCTGTCGGAAGTTCTGGAGACCATCCTGCAGCAACTGCAGCGCGTCGTCCCGTGCGACAGCGCAACGGTGCAGACGCTGCACGGCAACCGCTCGGTCATCGTCGCGGAAGTCGGCTTCGACAACTCCGAACAGATCATCGGCATCTCGTTCGACCTGACGAACGAGCAGATTCCGAACGGCACGATCGTGAGGACGCGCGAACCGCTGATCCTCTCCAACGCTTCCTCGTATCGATCGTTTCTCGATGCTCCCTACACCGCACACATCCGCGCCTGGCTCGGTGTTCCGCTCCTGCTCGGCGATGAAGTCGTCGGGCTCATCACGATGGACAAGGCGGAGCCGGGCATCTACCAGGAACACCACGCGAAAGCCGCGCTGGCGTTCGCGGCGCAGGCCGCAGTCGCCATCCAGAATGCGCGGCTCTACAAGGCGGCGAACGAAGAGCTCGAGCAGCGGCGCGCGATCGAGAAACAACTGCAGGCCGCGCAGAGCGAGTACCGCACGCTCGTCGAGCAACTGCCGGCGACGATCATCTACCGCTACTCGATCGCGCAGGGGAAGACGCTCTACATCAGCCCGCAGGTGGAAACACTTCTCGGTTACACGCCCGACGAATGGATCGACGATGGCGATCTCTGGTGGAAGGTGATCCACACCGAAGACCGCGCGGCGACGATGGAGTTGCTGCGGCTCAAAGACGAGACGGGCGAAGACATCAACATCGCGCACCGCCTCATCTCACGCGACGGCCGCGTGCTCTGGTTCCAGAACCAGTCGCGCACGGTCCGCGAAGGCGGCAAGCCGATCGAGACGCACGGCGTCATGCTCGACGTCACCGACGTCAAACGTGCGGAGCAGGATCTGCGGTACGCGAACTACGAGCTCGAGCGGCTCTTCCGCGAAGTCAGCGAGGCGCGGCAGGAAGCGGAAGCGCGCGCCGAACATCTTGCCGCGCTGAATCGCGTGGCAGTGGCTCTGACAAACGTCGTCGACATCAACCGCGCGCTGGAGACGGTGGCGAAAGAGACGAGCGAGATTCTTCGCGCGATGAGCTGCGGCATCACGCTGATGAACGACGCGAAGACGGAGCTGCGAGTCGTCGCCTCCCACTCCGAGCGTGGGACCGCGGAAGGAATGGTCTTCCCGCTCACCGAGGGGAATGAGTCTTCCGTGCACGTGATCAGAACGGGACAGCCGCTCGTCGTGATGGATCCGCAGAACAGCGCGATGACGCGCTCGATCCACGACATGCTGCGCGAGCGGAACACGCACGCCATTCTCATCGCGCCGCTGATCGTGCGCGGTGAGTCGATCGGGACGATCGGCGTCGATACGGATGTCCCGCACCGCGTCTTCACCGAAGTCGACGTGCGGCTGCTGGAGACGATCGCCGGACAGGTTGCGAATGCGATCGAGAACGCGCGCCTCTTTGCCGAGGAATCGCAATCGCGCGAGCTTGCCGAGCGGCTGCAGGCCAGCGCGCAGGTTCTCAATGAAAGCCTCGATGTCGCAGTCGTCCTTCCCGCGATTCTCGATGAGATCCATCGTGTGATCGATTACGACAGCGCCAGCATTCAGCTCGTCGAAGGAAGCGCGATGCGCGTCATCGCCGTCCGCGGACTTCCGGAGGGGGAGATCGGCCGCACCCGCGATCTCGAGCATCATCCTTACAACCAGCGCCTGGCCACGGATCCGCGGCCCTTCATCTTCGACATCGAGCCGGGCGATCACAGTTGGCCGGGTGAGACACCCGACCTGCTCGCCGTCCGTTCCAACATCGGCATTCCGCTCGTCGTGCGCGATCGCATCATCGGCGCGCTCACGCTCGACAGCCGCACGAAGAGCGCCTACGACCCGCGCCACCTCCGCGTCGCAACGGCGTTCGGACGCCAGGCCGCGATCGCGATCGAGAACGCGCGGCTCTACACCTCGGCGCAGCAGGAACTGCAGGAGCGCATCCGCGCCGAACAGGAACTGCTGCGCGCGAAAGAAGCGGCCGACGCTGCGAATCAGGCCAAGAGCGCGTTCCTGGCGACGATGAGTCACGAACTGCGCACGCCCCTCAACGCGATCATCGGATTCTCCAGCGTCCTCGACTCCTCGGTCAGCGACAAGCTGACGGACCGGCAGCAGCGCTTCCTGCGAAACATCAACACGTCAGGCGAATACCTGCTCGGAATCATCAATGACATCCTCGATCTGTCGAAGATCGAGGCAGGCAAGATGACGCTGGACGCCGAGATGGTGAGCGTGCCGGAGCTGATCGAAGGCATCTGCCGCGTCGTGCGCGGCGTCACACTGCCGCGGCGCATTCAACTGGTCGTCGACATCGCGAACGATGTGACGGCGGTCGAGGCCGATCCGATCAAGCTGAAGCAGATCCTCTACAACCTGATCTCGAACGCGGTGAAGTTCTCACCCGACGCTGCATCGATCACCATTTCCGCCCGCGCGCTCAACGGCGAGCAATCGCCGCTTGGCCGCGAGGCGATCGAGGTGTCCGTCATCGATCAGGGAATCGGCATCGACCCCAAGGATCACGAACTGATCTTCGAACAATTCCGCCAGGTGCAGGGCGGCCGCCGCCAGGGCACCGGCCTCGGCCTCACGCTCGTGAAGCACTATCTGCAGATGCACGGCGGCACGATCCGCGTCAAGAGCGAACCGGGACGCGGAAGCGATTTCACGTTCGTGCTGCCGAAGAACCTCGTGCGCGACGGCGCAGACGCAGGCGAAACGAGAGCGGCCGGCACCGCTACACTTCCGTAGACCTCACTTGCACTGGTCGGCGCGGTACTCCGCCGGCATGGTTCCTTCCCTGCACGACCAGTTCATCGTCCTGCCATCTCCCACGATCGCAGGCGTCAGCACGAGAGTCTTTCCCTCGAGCTCCGGATCGCCGGTGTAGGTCACGGTGATGACTCCTCCCGGACCGATGACAATCGACGACACATACTTTCCGCTCAACTCGGTCTGCGCATCGACGCGGGCTTCATCGTTCGACGACGGGAAGCGGCCCGTTTCGATGTAGTAGCCCGCGACGAGCGACTTCACCGGCCCCGCCATGCTCCATCCCTTGGTGAAAATCGCTTTCCGCCGCATGACGTCTCCGCCGCGTCCGAGGCAGGAGATCAGCACGATGGCGAGAACGCAGAGCGATCGCTTCACAGCCCCTCCGCCCATCGGTGGAACTCGCCGCGGATCCGCTGCATCGCAATCGGCGCCGCGCAGGGATGAACGCGATTGGTCATCAGCACCATGATGCGCTCGCGAACCGGATTGATCCATACCGAAGTGCCGGTGAATCCGGTGTGGCCGAATGCCTGCGGCGGCAGCGTGTTCATCGGTGAGCCGATGAGCCACCCGAAACCGCGGGCTTCATTCAGCCCTTCGGTGTGATTGCGCGAGGCCAGTTCCGCGTAGTCGCTGCGCATGAACGCCGACGCGATGCGGAACACGCCGCGCGCGGTTGCGAAGAGCCCTGCGTTTCCTGCGGTGCCGTTGCCGAGGTGATGCGAGTTGCCGTCGTTGGTCTCGCCCCACATGAGTCCCTGGCGCAGGCCGGCGATGTCATGGCGTGAAGCGAGCTTCGGCTCGAAACGCTGGCCCCACTCCGTCGCCGCGATGCGCGGACGAAGTGCGGCGGATGGTTGGAACATCGCGTCGTCACCGAGGCCGATCAGCTCCCGCGCGAGAGCGACGTAGCGATCGGGGCCGATCAGCATCCAGAGAAGGATGAAGTTGAGATCGGAGTAAACGACGCGCGTGCCGGGCTCGTACTCGGGACCATGCTCGAGAATCGCGCGGAGCGGATCGTCGTAGGCGTAGAGCGGCATCCATGCGCGCAATCCCGAGGTGTGCGTCAGGAGCCGCCGGACCGGAAACCCGTGGAACGTTTCCTCCAGGAGACCGAGCTTCAGTACGAGCTGCGTGGTGATGAGCGGCTTGGTGATCGAAGCGCAGTCGTAAAGCGTGTCGAGCGTGGCCGGGATGCGCAACGGCACGGCGACGGCGTGCCCGAACGCTTCCTCGCGCTCGATGCGGTCATAGGAACCGATCGCGTAGACCGCGCTGGGAAAACTGCCGACTTCGATCTCCCGCTCCAGGAACATGCCGGGAGTGTACTGCCCGTCCCCGCGCGGGAGGGCGGGCCGGGGAAAATTCTGAATTCTGGGGCTTCACACTTTTCAGTGGGTGATTTCGAAGATCTTGCGGATCCCAGCGCAGCAAGACCGCACCAGAGATTGAACGCAGAACGCAGAACGCAGAAT
>JAJPHC010000007.1 GCA_021325515.1 Acidobacteriota bacterium | reverse complement strand
CTTGGGCGCGCGGGCTCGCGGTGGCGCGGGCTCGCGGTGATGGGAGAATTCAGTCCGACGATGCCCACATCGAAACCGCTCACCGCGAGCCCGGATCTTACTTGGGCGCGCGGGCTCGCGGTGGCGCGGGCTCGCGGTGATGGGAGAATTCAATCCGACGATGCCCACATCGAAACCGCTCACCGCGAGCCCGCGTGCCCTCGCAACCCCGCTCCTCCTCCTCCTGCTTCTGGCCGCCTGCACTTCCGCACCGGCGCCGCAATTCACGACTCTGCCGGCGACTCCACCGCCGCCGCCGGAGGTGTCGGTGATCGTCGTGCCGATCCATGCGTCGCTGAAGCCGCTGCTGCCGGAGCTGGAGAAGAACATCCCGAAGTCGGTGGCCAGGCTCGACGGATATGAGCTCGATCCGAAGAAGCGCTACGGCATGAAGTACCGCGTCGATCGCGATCCGGTCGAACTGAACATGATCGGCGAAGGTCTGCACGCGACCACGCGCGTCCACTACGCGATCGAAGGCTGCGCGCGCACCGGCTCGCGCATGTGGCCCTGCATCTCCTGCGGATTCGGCGAGCCGATGCGCGACGCAGTCATCCGGCTCCACTCTCACTTCACGTGGGATCAGAACTGGCGTCTTCGCTCGCAGACCACCGCGCAACCGGTCGAGTTTCAGAACAAGTGCGGCGTCACGATACTCAACATCAACATTGCCGACTCGAAGCTCGCGCCGCTCGTCAACGAGCAATTGCGCGACGTCGCGAAGACGATCGACGGCAACACGCCGAAGATGACGAACCTCCGGCCGATGGTGCAGCAGACCTGGACGACGCTGCAGTCGCCCATTCCGCTCGCCCCGCGTCTGTGGCTCGTCATGGAGCCCCTTTCCGTCGCCCTCGGTCCCATCCACGGAACGGGACTCGACGTCAGCTCGACGCTCATCCTCCAGGCGCACACGCGCGTGATCGCCGGCGACAAGCCCGCGATCGCAGCGAAACCGCTTCCGCCGCTGCGCACGGAAGAGAATCCGGCCGCGGCGGGCCTGCGCATCCCGTTCAACTTCGAGCTGACCTACGCCGACGCTTCGCGACTTCTCACCGAGCAATTCGCCGGCAGGAAATTCGGCGACGTTACGATCGAATCGCTGAAGCTCGCACCTTCGAAGGAAGGCCGCGTCGCGGTCGAGGCCATAGTCGCGATGAAGCGCTATCACGGCCCCGTCGTTCTCAATGGCCTGCCGCAGTTCGACGCGGCCACGAGCTCGCTCACGATCGACGATCTCGAATACGAATTGCAGGCAAAGCACAAGAGCCCGTTTCTCCGCCTCGCCGACCGGCTGTCGCACGAGGCGTTGCGCGATCAACTGCGGAAGAACACGCGCTGGAATGTGACGAAGGAAGTGAGCGGAATCCGCGAAGAGATCGACCGCGGCCTCACGCGCACGCTCTCACCGGGCATCACGCTGCGCGGTCACATCACGGCGATTCAGCCGCTCGCCGTCAGCGCCGGACCCGATCAGATCACCGTGCGCGTGGTTGCGATCGGCGACGCTGGCGTCACGATCGAATGAGCGCGATTCGCGCACCCAGACCTTGTAGCGATACCGAACGATGAACGATGAACGATGAACGATGAACTGAGAGCGATGCGCTTCATCGCACTCGGATAGCGGCTACTCCCAGAGCGATTGCGCGGTAGTGGTCGATTAGGCGCCAGAGGACGAACGATCCAGCGAAGCTCGCCAGCGCAATTCCGATGAAGCCGAATCGTCCCGACCGTGGCTGCACGGTTCGCGCGGGAACGATCGAGAAGATGGCCACGGCGATGACGAGCACGGACGAAACGGCGATCATCCAGCGCGAAAACGCTCTCATCCCCGGCCACGAAATGAAGGTGAGCGCGGCACCGCTCATCACCATCAGCGCCTCAACGCCCGGACTGCGCCTGCGCCGCGCCTCGGATCGCTGCGGCGCGATCGCGATCACCATCGCGACCACAGCGGTGACCACCGTGCCCAGCAGCGCGGGAATCAGAGCTTCAGCGAGGCCTGCAGCGATCGCTGCACCGTGGCTTCCCGATAGTTGCTCGCGCTGCAACACCTGCAACTGACCAAGCGCTGCACCCAGCATCCCGATGACGAACGAGCCTAGAGAAAACGCGCGAAGGTCCGCGCCGCGGCGGCGTGCGATCGGTTCCAGGAGAGGCCAGACGAAGATCGAGAGCGCCACGAGCACGACAATCCACGAGACGCTGCAGTGCGTAACCGGCGACATGTCCATACCTTGTTGGACACCGCTCACGACTCGCCGCGAATCATCTCGAAGAACGCGTCGCTCGAGACGGGGCGCCCGAGGAAGCGCTCGACGAGCTCGCGGGCAGGTTCTTCGCTGCCGCGGCTGAGGATCATCTCGCGGAAGCGGCGGCCTACTTCGCCATTCATCAGATCCGTTCCGAACGCTGACACGAGATCGAGCGCGATCACCTTGGCCCACATGTAACCGTAGTACCCGGCCGCGTAGCCGCTGGCGATGTGCTCGAACGTTCCGGGAAACGCGGTGCCGTCGACGTGACCCATCGGCGTCGCACCTTCCATCTCGCGCCACACCTCGAGCGCGGGCCGCGGCGATTCGCCGGACAGCGCCATGTCGAACGCGGCGTAGAGATGCTGGCGTCCGTAGTCGATGCCGGCGCCGAACCGCTTCGCCTGATTCAGCCGCTTCACCAGCGTCTCGTCGATCGCCGGACATTCTCCGCACTCCTCACGCATCAGCCGCAGACTCTCCATCCGCAGCGCCCACTCCTCATACATCTGCGAGGGCGCTTCGACGAAGTCGTTCTCCACACTCGTTCCCGAATGCGCGTTGTACTCGGTGTGCGAGAGGACGCCGTGGAGCACATGCCCGAACTCGTGCAGCAGCGTCTCCACTTCGTCGTGCGTGAGCCCCTGCCGGTTGAAGTTCGTGACGAGCACGCTGATCGGCTTGCGTCCGGCCTTGCGGCTCACGCCGCGAACGGGCCATGCGGCCGCATGCTTGTACTTGCCGTCGCGCGGATAGAGATCGAGATAGATCCCGCCGATGAACGCGCCGCTCGCCGCGTCGAGCACGTCGAGATAAATCACATCCTCATGCCACAGCGCCACGCTGTTCACCCGCTCGAAGCGGAGGCCGTAGAGCCGCTCGGAAATCGTCAGCATCCACTCGATGGCAGGCTTCGACGGGAAGTACCTGCGCAGCTCTTCCTGATCGATCGCGAACCGCTGCTCGCGCAGCCGTTCGCGGTAGTACGTCATCTCCCAGCGGCTGATGCCGGCCTGCTCGACGGGGATGCCTTCGAGCTGCGCCTTGACCTCCGCGAGCTCCGCCAGGTCGCGCATCTCCGCTTCGGTCACGACATTCTTCACGTCGTCGAGGAAGCGGCGGACCGTCTCCGGATTCTCCACCATGCGGCGCTTCGTCACGTAATGGGCGAAGCTCGGCACTCCGTACAGATCCGCGATCTCCTTGCGCAGCGCGACGATCTCGTCGAGCACTTCGAGATTGCGCGGCGTCCCGCGATTGTTGTTGGCGATGTAGTAGCGCTTGCGCGCCGCCTCGCTCTTCGCGTTCATCATGAACGGCTGGTAGTCCGGATAGTCGAATCCGACTTCGATCGAGCCATCTTCCTTCCGCCCGACGCGATCGAGATACGACTGCGGCAATCCCTCGCATTCCTCGGCGGTGAAGCGCACCGTCGTCTGGTTTTCGCGGATGTTGCGCGCGAACTCCTGACTGAGCTCCGTGAGACGCTCGGTGATGTCCTTGAACCGCTGCCGCTTTTCGGCCGGGAGGGAGACCCCGCTGTCTTCGAACGCTTCGAGCAGATCTTTCCGCAGTTGTTTCTGCGCGATCGAATGCGGCACAACTCCCCGCACCCGCTCATACAGCGCCTCGTTCTGAAAGACCTCGGTCATGAAGATCGATTCCTGCACGAGCGCGACGTCCGCCGCGTCACGCACATCCTTGTCCGGATGCACGCTGTTGAGGAGCGAAACCGGACCGAACACATCCTCCACGAGGATGTTGACGGCGTCCCATGCGTCGAGGATCGTCTCCGCGCTGGCGCGCTCCATCGGGATCGACGCGATCTCCTTCATGAGGCGGCGCGCTTCTTCCAGCGCGGAGGCCGCGATCGCCGCCAGCTCACCGGCGGTGAACACAGGAATCGTCGGCCGTTCGAAGGTATGCGGGCGCTCGAGGATCTCGGTCATCGGGTCGGCCATTGTAACTATGGAGAGCAAGGTGCGTACTAGACTTACTCCATGCGCTTTTCTCATGCCGTTTTCGCTGCAGCCCTTGCCGTGCCCCTCGTGGCCCAGACCGCCGATCCAGTGATCGATCAGGCGCGCGCCCTGATCAACACGAATCAGGCGGCGAAAGCGGCCGACATTCTCGAGAAAGGTGTCGCGGCAAAACCGAACGACGCCCAGCGGCATTACTGGCTCGGCAACGCCTACGGCGTCATTGCCCAACAGGGCAGCATGTTCAAGGCTGCGTCGATGGCCGGGAAGGTTCGCGCCGAATTCGCGAGGGCCGTGCAGCTCGACCCCAACTACGTCGACGCGCGATTCGGACTGATGGAGTTCTACCTTCGCGCGCCCAGCCTCATGGGAGGCGACGAATCAAAGGCCCGCGAGCAGGCCGCCGAGATTCGGAAGCGCGATCCATTCAATGGTCATCGCGCCTTCGCCACGATCGCTCTCACCAAGAACGATCCGGCGGCGGCCCGCAATGAATACCTCGCACTCGTTCGCGAGAATCCGGCGTCCGCCAAAGCGCACTACTACTACGCGCTCTTCCTCATGCTCAACGACAAGAACTACAAGGCCGCCGGCGACGAGCTCGACGCGACGCTGCGCCTCGACCCGGCATACATCGCGGCAACATTCCAGATCGGCCATCTCTCCGCACTCTCCGCGAGCAACTTCGAGCGCGGCGAGGAAGCTCTGCAGAAATACCTCACGATGAAGCCGACGAGCGACGACCCGCCACTCCACCGCGCCCGCTACTGGCTCGGCGTGATCTACGAGAAACAGGGAAAGCGCAACGAAGCCAAAGCTCAATTCGAACATTCGCTCCGCGCCCGCGCCGATCAGAAGGACGTCAAGGAAGCCCTGAAGAGGGTCTCATAGGGCCTGGTGCTAGATTCCTCTCGGCGACAGCGCCACGCCCGCGACGAGGGCCTTCACGTTTTCCGTCACGTCGAAACCGCCGCGGCTGTTCTTGTAGATCGCGATCGGTGTCGCGAAGAGGCCATGGATCGACCACCATCCGAGCAGAAGCGTGAAGAAGGAGTGAGGGAGTGATGGGAGGAACGTCCCGCCGTCGCGCTTGATCTCGACCGGATCGCTGATCGTCGAGACACTCAGATAGACGAGCGACGCGACCAGCTGGTAGACGACGAAGCGGCTGCCCGTCGACAACGCAAACGCGAGCGGCGACGACTGCGCCTGCGACACGAGAGCCCGGTCCGGTGTCTCCTCATTCATCGCCGCGAACGCATCCGCCCATTTCCCGTTCGAGCATTCCAGCGACACCTCGGAGCCCGCCCACTTCTGCACACCGACCCATTGCTTCACCTTGCTATGGTTCGCGCAGACAGGTACGGCCCACCATCCTCCATTCGAGTAGAAGCCGCTCATCGTGAGACCTGCCACGTGCGTCGCCGGCTCCGCGCACCCCGGGCAGAGCACCGGAAACGCGACACGCGACGAGTGCACGGTGACGAGCGGGCGTCCGCCATGCCCGGCGCTTCGCGAAACGCGGCGCACCTCGATGCGCGGCTTGCCCGGCTCGTCCGCCGCCACCGCGCGCTGCTGCGGCACGACGAGCGAGACCTTCTTCAGCTCGGGCGCCACGTGCGCATACATCTCCGCCAGCTCGCGCGCCCCCTTGCTTCCGGCGAAGACGACGTTACGGAAGTATTCTTCGACAGGATGTCCGTCCGCGGCCACGTAGATCACGTGCAGCAGCTCGCCGTAAACGCGCAGCTCGCGCACGTACTGCCAGTAGATCGGACGGTTGTCGATCTCGATCCGGTCGCGAAAGACCCTGATCATCGCATTGGAGCGAAGGCCGTCATACGAACCGTCGGAATGCGTCTTTCGCAGACTCTTCGCGAAGATCGGTTGTTCGGACATCGGAAGCCTCTATTGTAGGCTCCTCTCATGCCCGAGCTTCCCGACGTCACGGTCTACATCGAGGCGATCGAGCGCCGCGTCGCAGGCGAGGTGTTGAACAGGCTTCGGCTGCTCAGCCCTTTCGTTCTCCGCACCGTCGAGCCGTCGCCGGCGGACGTCGAGAACAAGCGCGTGACCGGCGTGCGGCGCATCGGCAAACGGATCGTCATCGCGCTGGAGGGCGAGCTGTTCATCGTCATTCATCTGATGATCGCCGGCCGGTTTCGCTGGAATCAGAAGCCGCCCGGAAAGATCGGCCTCGCGGCGTTCGAGTTCAGCAGCGGCACGCTCGTGCTCACCGAGGCGGGATCGAAGCGGCGGGCGTCGATTCACATCGTGCGCGGCGAAAAGGCATTGCGCGCGATGGATCCCGGCGGCCTCGAAGTGCCCGGCATCTCGCTCGACGACTTTCGCGCGGCTCTCACCCGCGAGCGGCACACGCTCAAGCGGACGCTCACCGATCCGCATGTCTTCAGCGGCATCGGCAACTCGTACTCCGACGAGATCCTTCATCGCGCGCGGCTCTCGCCCGTGCAGTTGACGACGAATCTCGACGAGGAAGAAATCGAGCGGCTCTGGCGAGCCACGCGCGAGACCCTCGCTGACTGGACGGACCGTCTCCGCAAGGAAGCCGGAGAAGGATTTCCCGAGAAGGTCACCGCGTTTCGCGACGGCATGGCGGTCCATGGCCGCTACGGCAAGCCGTGTCCCGACTGCGGCACACCGGTCCAGCACATCGTCTACGCCGACATTGAGACCAACTACTGCGCCCGCTGCCAGACCGGCGGCAAGCTCCTCGCCGATCGCGCACTGTCGCGCCTGCTGCATGGAGATTGGCCGAAGTCGATTGATGAACTGTGATCGCGGTCGCGCGGTCGCGCGGGTACGCGGGCTCGCGGTATCCCTCGCCTTCCCCACCGCAAGCCCGCGAGCCCGCGCAACCGCGAATCCATCTCTAACGTTTCCCCAACCGCGACGTCTTACCCTCCAGTGCAAGCCGTTGCGACCCTCACGAGACCTGTGAACCGTCCCGAGATTTCTCCGGCCGCCGAGTTCGAGCTCCTCTTCCGTACTCACGGCGAGCGGATGAAGAGCATCGCTTACAACCATCTCGGCAGCGTCAGCGAGGCGGAGGATGCGGTGCAGGAGACGTTTCTCAAGATTCATCGGGCGTCGGACACGTACAACGGCGAGTCGTCGTTCAGTACGTGGGCTTACCGGATCCTCATCAACACTTGCTACGACATCCTCCGCAAGCGGAGGCGCCGCGGCGACGAGGAATCGATCGATGCGAATCCGATCGAGCGCACCGCCTCGACCGTCGACGACGCCAAGCGGATCATGCTGCGCCGCCTCCTCGAATCACTGCCGGAGCAGCGCCGCACCGTCTTCACCCTCTTCGAGATCGACGGGCTCAGTCACGCCGAGATCGCCGAGACCCTCGGGATCACCGAGGCGAACTCGAAGTGGATTCTCTTTTCGACGAAGAAACAGTTGCAGGAGCAGTGGAGAAAGTCCCAATGACCATCACCTGTGAAAGGATCGACGATCTGCTGTTCGAAGGCGATGCCGCGTCGCTCGAGCTCGCCGAGACGCATGCGCGCGGCTGCCTTGCCTGCCGCGAAAAGCTCGACGACTGGAACGACATCTCGCGGACTGCGAAGTCGATGCAGACCACATGGCCGAGCGACACGCTCTGGCCTCGCATTCAACGGGCGATCGCGAACGAGACGCGCTCGCGCGCCCCGATGATTCTGCGCGTGGCGGCGGCGCTCGCCGTCACGATCGGACTCGCCGGCATCCTCGCCTACGCCCTGCACCTTCACCACGAAAAGCAGAAGGCATTCGATCAGGCCATTCTTCGCGTCACGGCGCTCGACGAAGTGGAGCGCGCCGAGAAGGCGCACCTTATCGCGATCAACAATCTGGAGAAGCTCGCGGCGCCGAAACTCGAAGAGCCGCAGACGCCGATCCTCGTCAGCTACAAGGAAAAACTGATGCTGCTCGACGACGCGATCGCCGAGTGCCAGACCAATATCGATCACAACCGGCAGAACGCGCAGGTCCGGAAGCAGTTGCTCTCGATGTACAGCGAGAAACAGCGGACGCTCCAGGATGTGCTGCGGGAGGGGAACCATGTCTCGAATCCGTAGTCTCTTCATCGCCTGCGTGCTGGCTGGCGTAACACTCACACTGCAGGCATCGCAGGAGCGCTTCGAGCGCGCCGAGAACAGAACGCTGCGCTACCAGGGCGGCAGGATCACCGTCGAGAATTCGTTCGGCGAGGTGAACATTCACGACGGCGGCGGAAATGAAGTCGAAGTGCACGCAATCGTGCGCGCATCGAGCCAGGAGCTGCTGAAATCGATTCATGTCGGCATCGCAAACAGCGCGGCCGGCATCACGATCAAGTCGGAGTATCCGCAGTCGATGCACAACGCGTCGTTCTCCGTCGAGTACGACATCGCGGTTCCGCCTGCGGCCCCGGTGAGCGTGAAGAATCGCTTCGGCTCGACGTCGGTCGTCGGCATGCGCGGTGCCGTCGACGTGAACAGCCGGCAAGGCAGCGTGTCGGTGCACGACGTCGCCGGCTCGCCGAAGATCGAGAACGCGTTCGGCTCGATCGACGTTCAGGATGTTCGCGGTGATCTCGTCGTACGCAATGCGAACGGCAGCATCGAGGTGAGCTCGGTTCACGGCGCGGTCGATGTCAGCTCGCGCTTCGGCTCCGTCGAGATCTCCGACATCGGCAAATCCCTCATCGTGCGCAATGCGAACGGCAGCGTGCGCGTGAACAACGTCCGCGCCGCGACAACCATCGAGAACTCGTTCGCAACCGTGCAAGTGACTGAGATCGGCGGACCGCTCATCGTCACCGCGCAAAATGCAAAAGTGACGGCGGGTGGCATTCGTGGTCCCGCGAACATCACGACGACGTTTGCGCCTATCGAAGTCTACGGCGTAAAGGGACCGGCAAAGATCAGCGGCTCGAATGGAAACATCAAGGTGAGCGACATCGCCGGGCCGCTGTCGATCGACAACCGCTTCGGTCTCGTCACGGCAACGGAGATCCGCGGCAACGTCGATGT
The DNA here is from genome assembly GCA_021325515.1 of Acidobacteriota bacterium. Classification (GTDB taxonomy): domain Bacteria; phylum Acidobacteriota; class Thermoanaerobaculia; order Gp7-AA8; family Gp7-AA8; genus JAJPHC01. Next base: position 11,080 of record JAJPHC010000007.1, on the reverse strand, counting down.
CGACAACGAGAATGGCGGCGTCACACTGAAAGAAATCGCCGGCAACGCAAAGATCCGGACCAGCTTCGGGCCGGTGCTGATCAAGGACGTGCACGGCGGGATCGACGTGGAGAATCAGAACGGCTCGATCGCTGCCGACGCGGCGGGCCCTTGCCACGACCTTCATCTGCAGACCAGCTTCGGCACGATCAAAGCCGGCCTCGGCACAGGCGGCTACACCGTGAATGCGCGCACGACGTTCGGCGAGGTGAGCAGCGATCTGCCGCTCGCGAACATGCACTCCACCGGCGAGACGCTCACAGGCACCCTCGGCGACGGCCGGTGCAAAGCCGATCTCGTGAACGCAAACGGCAACATCACGATCGAGAAGGACTAGAACGTCCGCTTGTACGTGAAGATGAACGCTCGCGGGACGCAGTTGCGAATCGGTGCGATGAAGCGTGCTGACTTGATCTCGCGCTGCGTGAGAAATCCCAGCGCTTCGTCGCCGGTGGAGTTGGAGATCAATCGCGTTCCCGTGACTTTGCCGGACGTATCCACATCAGCCTCGACGACGACGAGTCCATGCTTGCTGCTGTCGGAGAACGTCGGCAACGGCGCGGCCGCGAATGCGAAATCGCTGTCGGCGGGACATCCCTTGCGGCCACGGCTCGCACTCTTCGCCGGCGCGCCATCGCGCGTCACGTGTTGAGACGAGACCCAGCCGGTCTCCCCGCTCTCCAGCCGCACCTTCATCCACGACTCGGTCGACGCGAGCAGCGCGAGCGTCTCCCCCTTCTTCGCCAGCGCGAGCACGTCGGCAGTCGTCGACGGATCGCGCCGCACGTTCAGAGCCGATGCCGTCACCGTGACGACTCCGATCGATGGTGCGGGTGAAGGCGCGGCGGCGGCCGGCGGCTCCGGCGCGGCGACGGGTGCAGGCGCCGGCGGTGCCGCGCAAGCAGCGACCAGAACGACAGCAGTGAGAACGGCAACGCGCAATCGGACCATCTTGGTAAGCTTACACGGCAGGCGACAGACAACAGGCCTGTTGCCTGATTCCATGCTCCGCCACTGTTTTCACCATCCCGACCGGCAGGCTTTTGCCGTCTGCATGACGTGCCGCAACGCCGTCTGCCAGAGTTGCTCCACGCAGTGGGATGGCATCAATTACTGCACCGCCTGTCTCGCCGCGCGGCGTGATGCGAGCCGCGGCGGCCGCGCGATCGCGGGCTGGTTCACGCTCACCGCCGGCACGCTGGCGGCCGTGTGGCTCAGCGTGCGCGCGATGGTGTGGGCCGGCGCACTGATCGCGGGACTCTTTTGATTCGCGCCCCTCTCTCCACCACGTCCGTCCTCGATGAGACGACCGAGGTCGTGGCACGCGCCGGCGCGGGATGGGCGGCGGTCGTCGCCGCCACGTCGCTTCCCTACCGCTTCCTGCAGGTGTTCTTTCTCGAGCGCGTGATGGAGCTCGGCGAGAACGCGACGCACTTCGGCCGAGCGCTGACGCAGATCGCGACTCTCGTCGTGATTGCGTTTCTTGTTTCGCGCTGGGGCCGCGCGATCTGGGCGCGCGCGTGCCGCCTCGCCGAAGAGCAGGAGTCCGCACCGGGCCGTGAGGTCTGGAGCGTTCCGCCGGTCGCGCTGCTCAGCTATCTCTTCACGGCGTCGCTCGCCGAGCTTCTCTACTACTCCACGGCAATCACGATCATCGGGCCGCTCCTCGCAGCCGCCATCTCGGGGCTTGCGATCGGTACGTGCGAGCTCAACACGAAGCCGGGAGTGACGCCGCCGCTGCGCCTGATCGCCCGCCATGCGCGCGCATCGAAGCAGCTCTTCGCGTTTCTCTTCGTCTTCGTGGTCGCCGTCATGATCGCCTTCATCAACATCACGGTGGCATTCGCCGCGGGTGAGTGGCTGGCGCATGCCTTCGCCGGTCTGAATCTGGCGCGATGGGATCTGCTGCTCAGCTTCCGCAACAAGCACTTCGTACGGCTTGCGATGGCCGGCGCCATCGTCGCGGTCGAGCCGTTCTGGATCGCAGCGCATGTCGTGCTCGTTCGGAGAGCGGGCGTCGCGGAAACGGGAGAGGATCTGCGGATCTGGTTTCGCCGGCTGCAGGAGAAGTGGGCGCGATGAGACGAGCACGGACTTGCCTCATCCTCCTTCTTCTCGCCACTTCGGCGAGTGCGCTGCCGCTGACCGATTACATCGCCACACTCACGCGCATCCGCAGCGAGTCTCGCGAAGCAGCCGCCGCCGATGCGCAAGCTCTCCTCGGCGCGACCGTCGAATCGGATGCAGGCCGCTTCACAGCGGACATCTCCCTGCTTCAGGCGATCATCACCAACCGCGATCAGGCGCTTCCGCGCATCGACGCGACGCTCGCCGCGCTGCAACAGCCGGTTAGCCCGGCGGCAGCGCCGGCCGTAGATCCAAAGCTGATCGAACGGCTTCGCGAGGAAGAGAATGTCCGCGAGCTGCAGCGCGGCGGCGAGATCCAGCCGCTCGAGGCTGACGAATCCCTCGTCAAACGGGTCGCCGGCTGGGTGACGAAGGCGTGGAAGTGGATCACCGCCCAATTCGAAAAGCTCGCCGACTGGATGAACCGCTTCTGGCCCTCCTCCCGCGAGGACAAGAACAAGAGCAAGCCGTTCGGCGGCATGCCGTTCGTCGTCACCGCTCTCGCGATTGCGATCGTCGGCATCATCGCCTTCGTCGCGATGGAAGTTCTGCGGCGCAGCAGAAAGCGGGAGCCGGATGAAATCGAAGAGAGCGATCCGATCTCCTCACGCCGCGATGAAGATCCGCTCTCGCGCGGCGCGAACGAGTGGGAGCTCTACGCCGCGCGCCTTGCCGCCGCCGGCCGCATCCGCGAGGCGATCCGCGCCTGGTATCACGCCGTGCTCGTGACCTGTTACGGCGCGGGACTGCTCAGCTTTCGCAAAGGGCGCACGAACTGGGAGTACGTCTCGATGCTGCGCGCCGAGGCGGAGTGGCGTCCGGACTTCGCGGACCTGACGCGGCGCTACGAGCGTGAATGGTACGGCCGATCGGAGAGCTCGCACGAAGCGCTCGACGATTGTTCGTTTCGCGCGCGCTCGATTCTCGATCGGATTCGAGGCGCGGAATGAAGCGCGTGCTTCCCCTGATCCTCGTCGCCGCCGCGTACGCGGTAGCCACGCTCGTCTGGATCGGCAACGATCGCCGGATCGCGAAGCAGACCTTCGATGTCTTCTCCGCAGCCAACACCGGAAACGACGGCCTCTCGCTGGCGATGAAATACCTGCAGCGCACCGGCCGCCGGAACGTCAAGATGTTGACCACCCCGGTCGACACCGCCGCGCCGGGCTCCGTCATCTTCCGCGTTCTCGACTCCTACTTCAGCCGGGCGCCGGAAGAGGATGACGAGGACGAGCAGACGGACAACCTGCCGAAGAAGAAGAAAAAGCCGGAGGCAAAAGAGAAGAAGAAGCATGCCCCCGTTCTCCCGCTCCTGACTCCGGACGAGGAGACGTTCGTTCGAGACGGCGGCCGCATCGTCCTCGCGGTGAGCGCTACGTACGACCTTCTCTCCACGCGCGAGGCCGCCCCCGGGCCGGCGGCGAAAGTCTTCCCGATCTGGAGCGGCCTCGACACCCTGACGCTGTCCCCGCCGCGCACGCTGCAGGGCGCAGATGTCCTCCGCCGCTCGCACGCGCTCTACGTCATCGGCGATCAGCCGGCAATCGCGCGCATCGCCATCGGCCGCGGCGACGTGATCCTCATGGCGACGCCTGAAGCCCTCGACAACGAGCACATCGCGGCGCATCTCGATCTGCTCACCGCACTGGCCGGCGATCGCCACACGATCTACTTCGACGAGACGATCCACGGCTTGATGAGTGAAGGCGGCACGCTCGATCTCCTCAAGAGCTGGCGTCTCGGTCCGATGCTGATTCTTCTCCTCGTCGTCGCGGCCGTCACGATCTGGCGCGGGGCGCGCAGCATCGGGCCGCGCGAAGACGACTATCGCGAGACGCGCAGCGAGGCCGTCGATCTCATCGCGTCCCTCGGCGCGCTGTACGACTCGACGACGAACAACGCGCAGGCGATCGCGCTCTATCACCATGCCTTCACACAGGCCGTCGCGGCTCAGACCGGCCTGCGCGGCGAGGCGCTGCAGAAGCGCATCGCCACACTCACCGGCGGCCTGCTGCCTCCCGGCAAGGGCGACACGCTCGATGCCGAATCGTTCTACCGACAACTATCGATTCTCAACGAATCGTTCAGGAGACTCGAGCATGCAGAGCATCACTGAAATCGCCTCGCGCTTCGCGCACTTCCGCGAGCGTCTCGATCAGATCATCCTCGGTCAGGATCGCGTGAAGCGGCTGGCGGCGACCTCGCTCCTCGCCGGCGGCCACACGCTGCTGGAAGGCGTGCCCGGCACCGGCAAGACTCTTCTCTCACTCGCGATGTCGCGCCTTCTCGGATGCCGCTTCCGCCGCATCCAGTTCACTCCCGACCTGATGCCTGCCGATCTCCTCGGCGCGAACATCTTCAATCAGAAGACCGAGGAGTTCGCGTTCCGGCCCGGGCCGCTGTTCACGGACATCCTGCTCGCCGACGAGATCAATCGCACGCCGCCGCGCACACAGGCTGCGCTGCTCGAGTCGATGCAGGAGAACGCGGTGACGGTCGACGGCGTGCGCTACGAGGTCTCACCTGTCTTCACCGTGTTCGCGACGCAGAATCCGGTCGAGTTCGAGGGAACGTATCCGCTGCCCGAGGCCCAGCGCGATCGGTTTCTGATGAAGATCTCGATCGATTTTCCTGATTCGGGCGACGAGATGCGGATGCTCGAGGCATACGCGCAGGGCCACCGGCTGCACGATGAGATGGTGGCGGCGCTGGAACCGGTGATCACGGCGCAGGAATTGTTCGACGCGCGGCGCACGGTGGCGCGTGCCGTCCGCGTCGAGCCGGACATCATCCGCTACATTCAGGAGCTCGTGGCGAAGACGCGCGGCGACGAGGCGGTGCAGATCGGCGCGGGACCGCGCGCGTCGCTCGCGTTGCTCGAGTCGAGCCGCGCGGCCGCGGCTCTCGAGGGTCGCGACTTCATCACGCCCGACGATGTGAAGTCGCTCGTCGCGCCCGTGCTCGCGCATCGCGTGACGTTGAGCCCCGAGGCGGAGATGGAAGGCCTGGCGCTCGAGGATCTGCTGGCGCGGATCTTCGACGCGGTGGAGGTCCCGCGATAACGTGCGGCCCGGCGCGCTTCTGATCCGCCTGCTGATCCTCGACGCCGTCGCCGCGTTGTTGTGCACGATTGCGCCGCGGTTCGTGTGGGCGGTGCTCGGCTGCTTTGCCGGGATCGTGCTGGCGGCGGTGGTGGAGGCGCTGGCGCTGCGGCGCGTGCGAATCGAAGTCGAGCGGCCTGAGAAGATCGCGCTGGCACTCGACGAGACGGAGTCGATGAAACTGACGCTGTGGAGTGCGGACGCGTCGTCCGCACTTTCGCTCACGATCCGCCAGGTCTGGCCCAACCTCGTCGACAAGACGTCGACGACGAAGCACGGCCGGCTGCGCGCGAACGAGCAGCTGACGCTCGAGATGCCGGTCCGCGGAATCACGCGCGGCTCGGCAGTCATCGAGCCGCCGGCGATCGCGATGACGTATCGCGGCCTCATGGAGCGGATCATCACGGCGGGCGCGGCGAGCGAGCTGCACGTGCTGCCGAATCTGAAAGCGGTCCGGCGCCTGCACAAGCGGCTCAACTCGTTCGCGCTGCGCGGCCTCGGCGCGCGCACCGCACCGCGCATCGGCAAAGGGCGCGAGTTCGATCGCTTGCGCGACTACGTGATCGACGACGACTATCGCGACATCGCCTGGCGCGCGTCGGCGCGGCACGGCCGCCTGATCGTGCGCGAATTCCGCCTCGATCGCTCGCAGGAGATTCTGCTCTGTCTCGATCAGGGACATCGCATGGCGGCGCGCGTCGCGCAGATCACGAGGCTCGATCACGCCGTCAACGCGGCCGTGCTCCTCAGCTACATCTGCAATCGGATGGAGGACCGCGTCGGCATCGTCTCCTTCGACACGGAGGTGGATCGCGGCCTCCCCGCGGGCCGCGGCAGCGCGCATCTGCGGGCGATCACGTCGTACGTGACCTCGCTCGAGGCAGCGTATCGCTTCACCGACTACGTGGCACTCGCGACGAGCATCCGGCGGCGCCTGCAGCATCGCACGCTCATTCTGATGATGACGGTGTTGCCCGAAAAGGAAGAGCGTTTCCCTCTGCTGCGTGCGGTCGAGCTGCTCGCGCCGCAGCATCTGCCGCTGATCGTCGTGCTCAGCGATCCGAATCTGAAGGCGGCCGCGCAGCAGCAGCCGTCGAACCGGATCGAGCTGTCGCAGAACCTCGTCGCGCGCGATCTCTGGCTCGGCCGCGTGGAGCTCATGCGCGACCTCCGCGCGCGCGGCGCCCTCGTCGTCGACTCGACCCCGGAAGATGCCGGCGTGGACTCGGTCAATGCGTACATCGATGTAAAAAGGAGGCAGATGCTGTAGAACGAGTGCTGAGTACCGAGTACTGAGTACTGAGTACCGAGTACTGAGTAGAACGGGCTCAGCACTCAGCACTCAGCACTCAGCACTTCCTGGTCACTCAGCACTCAGCACTTCCTGGTCACTCATCACTCGTCACTCGCACATGAACCTCGAGAAATTCATCGCGAATCGCACGGCGGTCTGGCAGCAGCTCGAAGATGCGCTCGAGCATGCTGAGATTGCGTCCGATGAGCTGACGCATGATGAGGTGCAGCGGATGGTTGAGCTGTACCGGCGCACCTGCTCGGATCTCAATCTCATCCGCTCCTACACGGCGAATCCCGAGCTGATGGGGCGGCTCAATCTGCTCGCCGGACGCGCGTACCGCTTCATCTATCGGGCCGGACATGAGAAGCCGGTCGCACCCGCCTTCGTACGGCTCGTGAAGAGCGAGATCCCGGCGGTCTTCCGCCGCCAGCGCTTCGTCATTGCCATCGCCGCCTTCGCCTTCATCCTCGGCGCGTTGACCGGCGCGGCGGCAATCGCGATCGATCCATCGAACGGACCGCGCATCATCCCGCCCGAATTCTTCACCGAACGGCCTCGCGATCGCGTCGCCAAGCTCGAAAAAGCCGAAGAGCGGATCGACACGATGGAGAAGGCCACGACCTTCGGCGCCTCGCTCTACACGCACAACATCCAGGTCACCTTCCTCGCCTTTTCCCTCGGTGCCCTGACCATCGTCGGCGGACTGTGGCTCCTCTTCTACAACGGAGTGCTGCTCGGCGCCGTCGCCGCGATGTACATCTTCGACGGCGTCTCGCTCTTCTTCTTCGCCTGGGTCGGACCGCATGGCGCGCTCGAATTGCCATCGATCATCTTCGGCGGCGCAGCGGGACTGCTCGCCGGACGCGCGCTGCTGATGCCGGGCGACCTGTCGCGCACGGCATCGTTGCGCCGCGCGCTTCCGGCCGTGTGGCGCATCATGCTCGCCACGGCGATCGCGCTCGTTTTCGCCGGGCTGATCGAAGGCTCGTTCTCGCAGTTCACGTCCAACTCGATTCCGTATGGACTCAAGATCGCAATCGCGATTCTCCTCTTCACCGGACTGATGCTCTACCTCTTTGCGCGCAGAGTGGATTCCGTCTCATGAACCGCGTCACGATCACTACGCCCGAGCATGTCGAGATCACGCTCGAGCCCGCGGGCGCCGGGAGCCGTTTTCTCGCCGTCATGCTCGACTTCGTGATCACCGCCGGCATGTGCGGCGTGCTGGCGGGGGTCGTCAGCGCACTCGTGCCGCGCGCGATCGGCAATCCGATCATCATCACCGCCTGGTTCCTGATCCCGCTCGGCTGGCACATGCTGTGGGAAACGAAGGGACAGGGGCGCACTCCGGGCAAGCGCGCGTTGTCGCTGCGCGTCGTCGATGCGCGCGGCCTGCCGCTCTCGCTGCACCAGGCGCTCGTGCGCAACATCGTCCGCGTCGTCGATTTCATGCCGGCCTTCTACGGCGTTGCCGCGGCGACCACCGTCGTCGATCCACTGCGCCGCCGCCTCGGCGATATGGTGGCCGGCACGCTCGTGATCCGCGAGCCGAAGCCGCTGACGTATCGATCGGAGCTCGCCAGCGAGCGCCGCTACAACACGCTGCGCACTCCGCGCGCAATGCGGCTGATCCGCCATCGCATCAGCCTCGAGGAGCGCGAGCTGCTGCTGGCGATCTGCATGCGCGCCGACCGCATGCAGCCCGCCGCCCGCTACGACCTCATGGAGGAAGTCGCCGAGGCGTATCGCGAGAGACTCGACGTCGAAGACGACGCGACGAGCGGCGAGAACTTCGTGCGCGATTTGACATCGGTGTTGTTTGCACAAAGAAAGTGATGGGACGGATGGGACTATGGGACCTATAGGACCTATGGGACCTATGGGTGGACACCTATAGGTCCTATAGGTCCCATAGGTCCTATAGTCCCATCCACCCCATCCTCCCCCCTCCCGTTGTCGTACCATCCCTCCAGCCCGATCGATGCCCTGCAAGAATCACGTTGACGAACTCGAAGGTCTGCTCTCCTGTGCGCGCTGCGGGGAGAGCTTCTGCGGGGACTGTGTCGTCACGATTCAGGGGCGCTCTTTCTGCGCTTCCTGCAAGCGCGAGCAGTTGCTCGACATTCAATCGGGCGTCGGTGGATCGGAGCTCAGCCTGGCGACGCTCAGCCGGCGGATGGCGGCGCGCATCCTCGATGACATGATCTTCTGGGGGACGTGGTTCATCGGGCTGATCATCGTGCTCTCCGTCGCTGGAGAAGGGAGGCGCGAGAAGATCGATTCCTTCCTGGTGTTCTTCTTCGCGCTCGGTGCCGCGGCGTTCATCGGTCTGATCCTCTACGACGCGATCATGCTCTCCGTTCGCGGCCAGACGCTCGGCAAGATGGCGCTCAGGATCAAGGTCGTGCGGCCCGACGGCAGCCCGATCTCCGCCGGTCAGGCCTGGGGCCGCGCGCTCATGCGCGGCGTGATGATTCACATTCTCGGGCTCGTGAACTACATTCCTGCCTTCGCAACCAAACAACGGACCTGCATTCACGATCTCGTCGCAAACACGCGCGTGGTGAATCTCGAATGACGACGGAAACGACTGCACCGCACTGCCTCAATCACTTCGATGCGTTCGAGGATCTGCAGCACTGCACGCGATGCGGGCGCGTCTTCTGTGGCGACTGTCTCGTCATGCTGCAGGGAGAGCCCTACTGCGCCGCCTGCAAGACGGAGCGGGCGCTCGACGTCCAGTCGGGTGTCGACCCGATGCAGGCGCAGTACGCGACGATCCTGCGGCGCTTCTGCGCACTCTTCGTCGACAACATCATCGTCGGCATTCCGTTCCAGGTGCTCTCCGGAGTCGCTCAATTCGCCGCCGCGTTCTACCACAGCGTCTGGCTGCAACTGGCCATCGCCGTCTCCATCATGATTCTCGTGATGCTGGCGAACATCACGTACGAGGCACTGATGATTCGCCGCAACGGCCAGACCGTCGGAAAGATGGCGCTGAAGATCAAGGTCGTTCGTGCCGACGGAGGCCCGCTGTCCGTCCGCGATGCATGGATCCGTCCTGTCGTCCGTCTCTTCGCCGGCATGCTGTGCGCCGCCGACTACTTCCCCGCTTTCTTCAATGCCGAGCGGATGTGCATTCACGACATGGCCGCAAAGACCAGAGTGATCAACGTCCCCTGACATGTCTCCACAACGCTTCGTCACCTACACCGGTCCCGCCTGCCCGCGCTGCGGCGTGCCGATCGCGCTCGACAGGATCACGCCGGGAGAAGACATCTGCACCGTCTGCCGCGGCTTCTTCACCGCAGCGGTGTTCCGTCCGCCGAGCCACGTGACGCGAGTCGTACAACTGGGCGCGGAAGGTCCGGAGAATGCGAGTGCCTGCGCCAATCATCCGCGAAACGCGGCGGTGACCTCGTGCGAGCGCTGCGGTCTTTTCATCTGCTCGTTGTGCGAGCTCGACCTGTTCGGCGGCAAGTACTGCCCTGCCTGTTTCGATCGCATGACGCAGGAGGGAGGCGAGATTCAGAAGTCGATCCGCAACTGGCGCGGACTGGCGCTCGGCATCTCGCTGGCGGGTCTCCTGCTCAGCTCTCTGATGATCGGCATTCCGCTCGGATTCCTGACCATCTACTACGTGATCCGCGGCTTCCGCGATCCCGAGCGCTCGCGCGATCAGTATGCCGGTCTGATCATCGCGTTCTTCCTCGCCATCGGCGACATTGCGATCGGCATCGCGATGTTCTCGGAGTTCTTCCTGAAATGACCCGCGTGAAACGCCGTTACCTCGGCCGCTTCGGCGATCTCGCATCGCGCACGTCGATCTACGAGCGCGGCAATGCAATCGAGGTCGACGAGCAGGATGCGTTTCACATCCGCCGGCGCCGCGTCTTCTACGAGGATGTGCAGCTGGTCACGATGCACGACAGCGTCGGTCTGGCCGGCATCTTCTTCGGCTTCGGCATCGCCACGATCTTCCTTCTGCTCGCCTTCGCGATGGGCCGGGACGCCGGATGGATCATGGCCGTGGCCGCGGCGCCGTTCCTCGCTTACGGGATCGCGCGGCTCACCATGCGGGATGCGATCATCACCGTCTTCGGCCGCCGCTCGAAGGCGCGCATCCGCTTCACGCTCTCCCCGAAGAAAGCGCGCCGCATCTACGACGAGCTTTGCGAAAAAGTGCGCGCCGCGCAGAGCGAATGAAAACGCTCTCTTACAACGTTCGGCCCACGGCGGGCACGATGATCCGCAGCTCGTCCATCAGCCGTGCGAACTGATCGGGATAGAGCGACTGCGGACCATCGCAGACCGCCTTCTCCGGATCGTGATGCACTTCGATGAGGAGTCCGTCGCCGCCCGCGGCAACCACCGCGCGCGCAAGCGGCATCACCTTGTCGCGGCGCCCCACGGCATGCGACGGATCGCCGATGACCGGCAGATGGGAGAGCTTGTTGAGGACGGGGATCGCGGAGATGTCGAGCGTGTTGCGCGTGTAGGTCTCGAACGTGCGGAT
>JAJPHC010000004.1 GCA_021325515.1 Acidobacteriota bacterium | reverse complement strand
CTCCGCGCGATCTTCGGCGAGAAGGCCGGCGACGTCCGCGACGCATCGCTCAAGACGCCTCCGGGCATCGAAGGCACCGTCGTCGACGTGAAGATCTTCTCGCGCAAGGGCGTGGAGAAGGATTCGCGCGCGAAGTCGATCGAGGAGTCGGAGATCGACCGGATGAATCGCAACATCCAGGACGAGATCCGCATCATCACCGATGCGCGCAACAAGAAGATCGCCGAAGCGCTGTCGGACAAGAAGCTGCAGCGCGACGTGGTCGACTTCAAGACGGGCGATACGCTCGTCCGGAAGGGCGACATCGCCGAGCGCGAAGTCATCAATCGTCTCTCCCGCCGCGAGCTTCTCGCGCTGCCGGTCGAAGAAGAGACGCGCGAAGTGATCCGCATGCTCGTCGAGCGCGCGGAAAACCGCGTGCGCGTTCTCGAGAAGAAGGCCGAAGAGCGCCGCGAAGATCTGGAGAAGGGTGACGAGCTTCCGCCGGGCGTCATCAAGATGATCAAGGTCTATGTCGCGATGAAGCGCAAGCTCTCCGTCGGCGACAAGATGGCCGGACGCCACGGCAACAAGGGCGTCATCAGCCGCATCCTCCCTGAAGAAGACATGCCGTACCTGCCGGATGGCACGCCGGTCGAGATCGTTCTCAACCCGCTCGGCGTTCCGTCGCGTATGAACGTCGGTCAGATCCTCGAGACGCACCTCGGCTGGGCCGCACGCTCACTCGGTCTCTACTTCTCGACGCCGGTGTTCGACGGCGCGATGGAGTCGGAGATCAAGCTGCAGCTCAAGGCCGCGGGCCTGCCCGATGACGGCAAGACCGATCTCTACGACGGCATGACCGGCGAGAAGTTCGAGCAGAAGGTCTGCGTCGGGTTCATCTACATGCTCAAGCTCTCGCACCTGGTCGACGACAAGATTCACGCTCGTTCGATCGGACCTTACTCGTTGATCACACAGCAGCCGCTCGGCGGCAAGGCGCAATTCGGCGGCCAGCGCTTCGGAGAGATGGAAGTCTGGGCTCTCGAAGCATACGGCGCTGCGTACACGCTGCAGGAGCTGCTCACCTCGAAGTCGGACGACGTCGAGGGACGCTCGAAGATCTACGAGGCGATCGTCAAGGGCGACGTTCCGGATGATCCGGGCCTGCCCGAGTCGTTCAACGTTCTCGTGCGTGAGCTCCAGTCGCTCTGCCTCGATGTGGAGCTTCTGAAGGAGTAGGTCGATGAGAAGGAAAGTGACGATGCTGTCGCGTATGCCGAATGCCGATTGCCGTGCCTGTCACGGGATGGGGGCAATCCGCATGACCGCGCATTTCCATAGCGGTGATCGTGAATTCGAGGCGCCGTGCTGGGAGTGCTTTGGCGGCGACATCAAAGTGCACTTCCCGCGACCGAAGAACACCGACAACTGACACGAATTTAATTCGCTCCTAACAAAGGGAGGCGCAAATTGGAAAGCTTTAACGCACTTTTTCAGCCGACGCGGCAGCAGGCGATCAATGACTTCAATGCCATCAAGATCTCCCTTGCCTCGCCGGAGAAGATTCGCTCCTGGTCGTACGGTGAAGTGACCAAGCCGGAGACGATCAACTACCGCACGTTCAAGCCGGAGCGGGACGGACTCTTCTGCGCGAAGATCTTCGGCCCGATCACCGACTGGGAATGTCTCTGCGGCAAGTACAAGCGGATGAAACACCGCGGAGTCATCTGCGACAAATGCGGTGTCGAGGTCACGAAGTCGAAGGTCCGCCGCGAGCGCATGGGCCACATCGAGCTCGCGTCGCCGGTCTCGCACGTCTGGTTCTTCAAGGGCCTGCCGTCGCGCATCGGCCATCTGCTCGACATCTCTCTGCGCGATCTCGAGCGCATTCTCTATTTCGAATCGTACGTGGTCATCGATCCGGGTGATCTCACCGGCGTGATCAACGAGAAGGAACTGCTGACGGAAGAGCGCTATCGCGAGCTTCGCGGTCAGTACGGCGACGTCTTCGTTGCGAAGATGGGTGCCGAGGCGATCAAGGAACTGCTGCGCCGCGTGAACGTGGAAGAGCTCAGCGATGAGCTGCGCCTGATCATGCGCACCGAGACTTCGCAGATCAAGAAGCTGAAGGCTGCGAAGCGCCTGAAGGTCGTCGACGCGTTCCGCAAGTCGGGACACCGTCCGGAGTGGATGATCCTCGATGTCATTCCGGTCATCCCGCCCGAGCTTCGCCCGCTCGTTCCTCTTGATGGCGGCCGCTTCGCGACGTCGGATCTCAACGATCTCTATCGCCGCGTCATCAACCGCAACAACCGCCTCAAGAAGCTCCTCGAGCTGCGCGCGCCGGACGTCATCGTCCGCAACGAAAAGCGCATGCTGCAGGAAGCGGTCGACGCGCTCTTCGACAACGGCCGCCGCGGCCGCGTGCTGAAGGGCTCGAACAACCGCCCGCTGAAGTCGCTCTCCGACACGCTCAAGGCAAGCAGGGACGCTTCCGCCAGAACCTGCTTGGTAAACGTGTTGACTATTCCGGCCGTTCGGTCATCGTCGTCGGCCCCGAGCTCAAGCTCCATCAGTGCGGTCTGCCGAAGAAGATGGCGCTCGAGCTCTTCAAGCCGTTCATCTACAACCGCCTCGAGCAGAAGGGCCTCGTCGGCACGATCAAGGCCGCGAAGGAAATGGTCGAGCTGCAGACGATCGAAGTCTGGGACGCGCTCGAAGAGGTCATCAAGGAGCATCCGGTTCTTCTCAACCGTGCACCGACGCTGCACCGTCTCGGCATCCAGGCCTTCGAGCCGGTGCTGGTCGAAGGCAAGGCGATCAAGATCCATCCGCTCGTCTGCACGGCGTTCAACGCCGACTTCGACGGCGACCAGATGGCCGTTCACGTGCCGCTCTCGCCGAAGGCTCAGGTCGAGTCGCAGGTGCTGATGCTGGCGTCGAACAACATTCTCTCGCCGGCCAACGGCAAGCCGCTCGCGGTTCCCTCGCAGGACCTCGTTCTCGGTTGCTACTACCTGACCAAGGAGAAGAAGGGTGCGAAGGGCGAGGGGAAAGTCTTCGGTCACTTCGACGAAGTGAAGATCGCGCTGCAGGCTGGTGAGGTCGAGCTGCTGACGCCGATCAAGCTGCGCATCAGCGGACGCTTCATCGATCTGACGAAGCAGTTCAACGATCAGGACGTCGTGCACGCCGAGATCGAAGAGCTGGATCGCAAGCTCGTCGACACCACGGTCGGCCGCGTCATCTTCAACAAGGCGCTTCCGGAAGAGATCCCGTACATCAACGGTCTCCTCAAGAAGAAGGGGCTGCAGGAGCTGGTGAACTTCGCGTTCATCAACTTCGGCAACGACCTCACCGTGCGCATGCTCGACTCGCTGAAGGAGACAGGCTTCCTTTACGCGACGAAGGCCGGCGTTTCGATCGGCGTCGACGACATGGTCATCCCGGCGCGCAAGACGGAGATCGTCGACAACGCGCGCAAGGCAGTTCTCGAAGTCGAGCGCCAGCGTCTCGACGGCGCGATCACCGCTGGTGAGCGCCACAACAAGATCATCGACATCTGGCATCGCGCGACGGAGAACGTTTCCGATGAAATGTTCAGCGACATGCGCCGCGCCGAAGCCAAGAGCGGCGAGTTCAATCCGATCTTCATGATGGCCGACTCCGGCGCCCGCGGTTCGAAGGAGCAGGTCCGTCAGTTGGCCGGTATGCGCGGACTGATGTCCAAGCCCTCGGGCGAAGTCATCGAGACGCCGATCACCGCGAATTTCCGCGAAGGCCTCTCGGTGCTGCAGTACTTCATCTCCACGCACGGCGCGCGCAAAGGTCTCGCCGACACGGCACTCAAGACCGCGGACTCCGGCTACCTCACGCGCCGTCTCGTCGACGTCGCGCAGGATGTCATCGTCACGGAAGAGGATTGCCAGACGGTCGACGGAATCACGGTCACGCCGATCATGGAGGGTGGCGACATCCTCGAGCCTCTGCGCGATCGCATCGTCGGCCGCGTGTCGCAGGAAGACATTTACGATCCGCTGACGGGCGACAAGCTCGTGTCGGAGAACGACGAGGTCACGGAAGATCTCGCGAACGCGATTCAGGAAGCGGGTATCGAGCAGGTCAAGATCCGTTCGGTGCTCACGTGCGAAACGCGTCGCGGAGTCTGCCGCCGCTGCTACGGCCGCAACCTGGCGAGCGGCAAGCTCGTCGAGATCGGCGAAGCAGTCGGCGTCATCGCTGCCGAGTCGATCGGCGAGCCGGGCACGCAGCTCACGATGCGTACGTTCCACGTCGGTGGTACGGCGTCGCGCGTTTCCGAGCAGTCGAGGCACGAGGCGTCATCGCCGGGTAAGGTTCACCTCATCAACGTCAACACCGTTACGAACAAGAACGGCGATCTCGTCGTCATCAACCGTAACGGCAAGCTGCTCATCCTCGATGACGCGCCGGTGAAGAAGAGCAAGAAGAGCGGCTCTTCCACCGAGACCGAGTTGCCGGGCCGCGAGAAGGAGCGTTACGCGCTCGTCTACGGCGCGACGCTGCGCGTGCACGAAGGCCAGCATGTCGACGCCGGCCAGGTTCTCGTCGAGTGGGATCCGTTCACCTCGGCGATTCTCACCGAAGTCGGCGGCAAGGTCTCCTTCAAGGACATCGTCGAAGGCGAGAACGTCCGCGAAGAGACGGACAAGGTCACCGGTCTCACGCAGTCGGTCATCGTCGAGTCGCCGACGGCCGAGAAGCGCACGCCGACCGTCATCGTCAAGACGAAGAAGTCGGACGAGAAGAAGTACCTCCTGCCGACCGGCGCGCACCTCATGGTCACCAACGGCCAGGAAGTGTATCCGGGCGACATTCTCGCGAAGATTCCCCGCGCGACCACGAAGACGAAGGACATCACCGGCGGTCTGCCGCGCGTCGTCGAGCTGTTCGAAGCGCGCCATCCGCGCGACAAGGCCATCATCACGGAAGTCGACGGTACGGTGCATCACGGTCCCGTCGTGAAGGGCATGCGCCGCGTCATCGTCGAGACCGAAGAGGGTACGCGCCACGAGTACAGCGTCCCGCGTTCCGTGCACGTCAACGTGCAGGAAGGGGAGCATGTGCGCGCCGGCGATCCGCTCATCGATGGTCCGATCGATCCGCACGACGTCCTCGCGGTCCTCGGCATCAAGGAACTGCAGCGTTACCTCGTGGACAAGATTCAGGAGGTCTATCGCTCGCAGTCGGTCGCGATCAACGACAAGCACATCGAAGTCATCTGCCGCCAGATGCTGCGCTCGGTTAGAGTCACGCGCGTCGGCGATACGGATTTCCTCGTGGACGAGCAGGTCGATCGCTTCCGCTTCATGGAAGAGAACGAGAAGGTCATGAATCGCGGCGGTGAGCCGGCTGACGGAACTCCGCTGCTGCTCGGCATCACGAAGGCATCGCTTTCGACCGACTCGTTCATCTCGGCGGCGTCGTTCCAGGAGACCACGCGCGTTCTCACGGAAGCCGCGATCGCGGGCCGTGTCGACTACCTGCGCGGTCTGAAGGAAAACGTCATCGTCGGACGTCTGATCCCCGCGGGTACCGGCATGCCGGCCTATCGCGAAGTCTTCCTCGAGAAGGATGAACCGCAGCCGGTTCAGCCGTCGCTCGAGGATCTGCTGCGCAACGAGGACGAAGAGGCGCTCTCGATGGCCGACTTCGACGACGAGCAGTAATCACTCCATCGACACCGATCCCTCATGGGGGAAGAAGGCGGCCTTCGGGCCGCCTTTCTTTTCTCAGAACAACGTGCGACTGTGCAAGGTGTAGGAGTGCGGACTTGAGCACGCTGGAACGCGCGATCGAAATTGCGGCGCGGGCACATGCCGGGCAGGTGGATAAGGCCGGTGCGCCCTATATCCTGCATCCGCTGCGGGTCATGATGTCGGTGCGTGCTCCGCACGAGCAGATGGCCGCGGTCCTGCACGATGTGATCGAGGACACGGATACCACGCTGGCCGATCTCGAAGCGGAAGGATTTCCGGGCGATGTGCTGGATGCGATTGCAGCACTGACGAAGCAGAAGGGGGAATCGCGGCTGGATGCCGCACGCCGCGCCGCGGCGCATCCGATCGCCCGCATCGTCAAGCTCGCCGATGTCTCCGACAACATGGACCTTTCGCGTCTTCCGAATCCGGCGGAGGCTGATCGCGAGCGGCTGCGGCAGTATTCGGAGGTGAAGGCGCTGCTCGAAGCGGCTGCAGCTGATGACGAGCATTCCTTTCGATGTGCGGAGTGCAATGAATGGTCAGGGACTGTTCGCTTCCGCACTTCCGGGCCTGGCCTCTGCGTCGAGGTCTCGAGTTTCACTTCGCAACTGCGAGTACCCGTCCGCGAGCTGGGTCGAACGCTCGACCAGCTTCGGCGTACATTCCGCTCCGCGCGCGCTCTTTTCGAACTGGATCTCGAGCTCGCGCCGTTCTATTGCCCGGCGTGCGATGAGAACTTCTGTGGAGCGCACTGGCGCACCCGTGATGTCTTCGACGCTGAGGGATTCCACGATTGCATCCGCGGCACATGTCCGCGCGGGCATGAGCGGATGCTGGAGGACTAGTGCATGAGTATCCGGGTTGTTCGTCTCGGATCTGATCGAGGTGCCGGTGAAGGTCTGCGCATCGGCACGGTACGGCGTCCGCCGCGCGGCGTGCGGACGGAGAACCTGGCAGCCGGCAACTGGTACGACGTCTGGCTTCCGCAGCTCGCGCCGAGTGCCGCGCTCGTGAAGAGCGCGCAGGCATCGGCATCCGATCGCGAATGGCAGCGGTTCGTCCGTGCCTATCGCAAGGAGATGAGCGATGCCGACAATGTGCGGCTGCTCAAGCTCCTGGCGGCGCTTTCCCACGAGACGGATCTTTCCGTCGGCTGCTATTGCGCAGACGAGGAGCGGTGCCACCGGTCGGTGTTGCGAGAGTTGCTCGCGGAGAGCGGTGCGCGGATCGTTTCCTAGTGACTGCGCCTTCGCCAATGAGGCGCGTCGTCCTCCAGCACGCTGTCGATCGTGACGCGCTTGGCCATCGCCTCACATGCGGGGCACGCGAGCACGTCCTTCAGGATGATCTCCGCGATCTCGTCGGGGATCTCATCGCTGAAGCCGATCACGGTTTGCTTGAGCTGCTCCAGATCTTTCTTCATTGCCTGCCTCCATGCACCGAGGATCCCTCGGTGCATGGAGGGGCGCAAATTTTCTACCTGGAGTGGAGAGCGAGACAGGAATTGATGAAACGGTCGACGGCGTCGGTGTAGGCCGAAGGTTCGCCGAGTGTCTCGTTGATCTCGCGATGCGAGAGATCTTCGGGAAGGACCGACGCGTTGATGCCGAGGGACTTCGCTTTCGCGACGAAGCGATCGGCCTGAGTACACGAATCGGCGCGGCGGCTCGAGCAGACCGCGAGGAATGGCGGCTCGCGGTGGGTGAGCGCATGATAGGGCGACGCGGACCGCCAGAACGCAGGTTCACTTCCGAACGCCTTGTCATAGAGAGGAAAGTGACGCTTCTCCATGATCTCGACGACATCCAGCGCGGCACTGTCGAGGCTCACCGCGCCAATCCACGTTGCGCCGGCGAGCTCCGGCGCCAGCCGGTCGGACGTCGCAACGAGCGAGATGAGATGCGCACCGGCGGAGTGACCCATGATGATCACGCGCGAAGGATCTGCGCCCCAGGAAGCGGCCTGCCTCTCGGTGAACGCCAGCGCCTTTGCGACATCGCGCGCCTGCTCGAGGGGCGAGGCATCGGGCAGCAGCCGGTTGTTGACGGAGACGAATACATAGCCCATGGCTGACCAGTGGCGAAGCTTGTTCTCCACGACCCGCTTCATCGACTTGTCGCCGGTGCGCCAGCCGCCGCCATGCACCATGAAGATGATCGGAGCGCGATGCACATTCTGCGGAATGTAGACATCGAGCCGCTGCAGCGGATCGTTAGCGTACGCAAGATCGCGCATCGCGCGGACACCCGGCGGGACGGTCAGGGGCGTGTCGTCCTCGTCGAGATCGAACTGCGACATCGACGCGGCGAGCGGCCGGCGCTGGAAGCGGCGTTGAGCAGAGATGGGAATCGCGATGAGGATGACGCTGAGCGCGAGCAGGAGCTTCTTCAATCGTTGTTCCTTTCATCCGACGATACGAACGAAGAAGAAAAGTGTTGAGCGTCAGTCGCGGACCGGCAGCAGATGCCGGGCGAATCGTTCCGGATTGCGGATTCCCTCCGCCTCCATCGCCGTCGTCGCTGCAGCCGTGATGCGGCGGTCACCGGTCACGACACCACGCTGCCGCCGCGCGACTTCCGCATGCAGCTTCATGTCGACGGCCACCAGTTGCTGCTCCGCCTTCTCGAGCTTGCGCGGGGCGTCGGTGTCGCCATCGTTGACAGCCATACCTGCCAGCAGCAGTGCACCGAGTGCCGGACCCCATGCGCCGCGCTCGGACGAGAGACGGGCGGCCTGCTGCCGCGCGATGTGCATCAGCCGCGGATCGCGTGTTGCATTCGCGGCCGCCATCGCGGTCCGCGCCTTGAGATACGCCGACTCGATCCGCACGAGTTGTACGCGGAGCAGCATCGACTTCTTCAGATCCTTCCAGCGCTCGTCGAGTCTCCGCCACGCACCGATGGCATCACCGCGGTAGAGGAGAATCTCACTGCCGGCGAGAAGGTCGTGATAGTGATTGATGTGGTACCCGGCATGCGACCAGACGGCGATCGCACGCTCTTCATCGCGGCGCGCCTCATCCGGATTGTCCTCGGCCAGCCGCAAGACCCACGCGAGCGCCGAGCGGACGTAGGTCTCGGCATAGAGATCGCCGCGATCCGCGGCTTCATCCATCACCATGGGAATCCTGGCGGCGAGTTCGCCGTAGCGGCCGAGCCACATCATCGCGATGAGCGCGTAGATGTCGGCGTTGAAGCGCTCCCAGGTGACGTTCGTGCAGCGCTCGCGCAGCGTTGCGGCGGCCAGCCCGCTGCGATCGAGTCCGTCGAGCCAGCGCCCCTCGAGGACCGCAGCAACGCCATCGACCATCTCCACGAGGCCTACCGCATGCGGATGCGCGGTCTCAAGTGAAAGCGCTCGCGCGCGATCGAGCAGCGCGGCGGTGCGATGGCGGGCACCCCAGCCGTCCGCCGCGGAGTAGCCGGCCTCCATCGCCATCGCGCGCGCCACGCGATACGGCTCGCCGGCGCGGAGTGCGAGGAGCATGTGGCGGCTCTGATAGTCGGCACCGCGAAACGTGTCGACGAGTGCGAGCCCCGTCGCGACGGACCAGCACATATCGACGCGGCGCAACAGATCGACGGATACCTCTTCCGCTCGCCGCCTCTTGAAATGAGTACCGCGCGCGCGGACGAGTGCACGGCGAAGAATGAAGCTGAGAAACGCGCGGCGCTGCGTTTTCGCCAGCGTCATACCGCACTCGGCGAGGACGGCGGAGATCTGCTCGATACCTTCGTCGATGTGACCGCTGCGCAGAAACTGCTCCGCGGCATTCCGCTTGAGATCGATGACGCCGGAAGGGGCAGCGGTAGCCGCGGCACGCACGTAGGCGTAGCCCGCTTCCGCGCCGCGGCCACTGCTGGCCAGCGCCTCCGCAAGACGGATTCGCAGTTCCTGCCGCTCCTCTCCTTCCGATGGCGAGAGGTCGAGCGTCATGCGATACAGAGTCACGGCGCGATCGAACGCGAGCGCCCCGGCTGATTCCGCAGCCGCGCTCCGGAAGTACCCGTATGCATGCTCGCGATCGCCGCCTTCGAGGAAGTGGGTAGCGATCGTCTCCGTCTCTCCCGCGGCCGACGCGGCGAGCGTCTGCGCGAGGCGGAGGTGAATCTCCTGCCGTCGTTGTTCTGTCAGCGAATCCGCGATCGCTTCCCGAATGCGGTCGTGGTACGGCTCGTACAACTCGCCCTCGTTCGTCCGATAGATGCGGATCATCTGCCGCGTCGCGAGCACGCCGCGCGCGGAGAGCATCGTGTTGTCGACGCCGGCGACGGTCTTCGCGACATCGTCACTTACGGGATGGCCGGCGACCGCGATCGTCTCCGCGAGCTGTCGTGCATCGGCGGGGAGTGCGTTGACGCGCGCCAGAATCACGTCTTCGAGCCGGACGCCGCCGCCGCGATTCTCGCCGCCGCCGGCGACATGAGACACGAGCTCTTCGATGAAGAGCGGGCTGCCGCCTGCTTCCTCAACGATTCGCTGCACCAGAGGATCCGTGTTCGTGGTGCCCAGCGCCTGCGCGGCGAACATCCGCGCCTCGTTCGGCGAGAGTGCGTCGACGACCACTTCGCGCGTCGTCCGGATGCTCCGGCTCAACGTCTCGACGAAACGGTTGCGGCGCGCCTCCTCGCGGAAGGAGAGGACGAGCAGCATCGGCGGTGCATCGGTCTGCCTCAGGATCTCGCCGAGGAGCAGCGCGCTGTCGATGTCGCCCCAGTGGACATCGTCGATCGTGATGATGAAGGTACGCGTGCGCGTCAGGCGTTGAATGAGATCGGTGAACGAAAGCACGGACCGCCGCCGGATCTCCTGCGGATCGCGCGGCGGCTCCGCCGCGTCGTTCCGTACATTGATCGTTCTGAACACCGGGAAGAGTCTCGCGATCGCCTCGGTGCCATTGGGCAGGAGCTGCTGCATTTCGGCGCGGGGCATGCGGCGGATCTGCCGCGTCAACGAGTCGACGGCGCTGTCGAGCGCCTTGAACGGCACCGACTCGCTCTCGTAACAGCGGCCGGAGATCACCAGCGCCTTCGGGTCGCTGTTCACGATCGACGATGTGAAGTCCTGAATGAGCGAGCTCTTGCCCATGCCGGGCCGCCCGGAGATGAAGACGACGCCGGGCCGCTGCGTGCGATGCACTTCCTCGAGTGCGAGTTGCAGTTGCAGCCGCTGCGAGTGGCGTCCGATGAAGTCGTGGCGCGTGTGCGACTCGACATGCACCTCGCGCGAGCCGCCGAGACGCGAGAGGATCTCCGCGCCGGAAGGACGCCGGTCCGGATCGCGCTCCAGGAGCTGGACGCACAGATTGTCGATGTCCTCCGGAATCCCGTCGACGAACGCGCTCGGCCGCGGTGCCTCCTCGGTGTTCTTTCGCTTCAGAACTTCGAGCGGTGTATCGCAACTGAAGGGAAGGATGCCGGTGAGCGCTTCGAACATCACGACGCCTACGCTGTACCAGTCGCTGGCCGGCGTGAGGACTTTGTCCGCCGCCTGTTCGGGCGACATGTAGTCGGGTGTCCCTTCGATCGAAGCATTGGGATGCGGACGATCGCGATCGCGAAACAGGTCCATCGCGAGCCCGAAGTCGAGCAGCACGACGCGCCGCTCATCGGTCACGACGATGTTCGTCGGCTTGATGTCGCGATGAAGCTTGCCGGCATTGTGCAGAGCGTCGATGCCGCTGCCCAGTTGAAAAAACGCATCGCGAATCCGGTCGTAATCGAGCGTGGCCTGTTCCGCGCGCCGGCGCCGCTGCGGCTTGAGCGGTTTGCCGTCGAACACCGGAAGGGGAAGCACTTCCGTCGGCTCTTCGATGATGCTGCCGCTGGAACGAACGTAGTGAAGAAACGTGGTTCCCTCGACGAGCTCCATCGTGAAGAACCAGTCGGAGTTGTCGGAGATCAGCTCGTAAAAGGCGACGAGATTCGGATGCGCGATGCCGGCCAGGGAGCGGAACTCCTGCTTGAAGCGATACAGCATGTCGGGATCGCTCCATGGCAGCCGCTTGAGCGCAACGATGGCATTTCGCTGCCGGTCGTAGGCGCGATACACGACGCCGAAACCGCCGGACCCCAGCTCTCCCTCGATGAGGAAGCGCTGCGTGCCGAGAAACGGTGCCCTCTCGAGGTTCGTCATTTGATGACCGGGGACGCGGGTGATGTTACGACAAACGTGAAGGGAGGTTATACCGGCTTCAGGACGATCGCAGTGATGTCATCGGAAAGCAATCGGAGTTCCGGCGCGGAGCGGCAACGCGCGGCATTGCGGTATCGTTCACGCGCTTTGAGAGGTCAAACGCGGCAGCCGTGGACGGAGCGCGCCATCCGTGTGGTCCTCGCATTCGGACTGCCCGGCACTGCGTGGATCGTCTCCAACGGCAACGACCATTTCCGTCTGCCCAAGGAGCTCGTCTTTCGCGGTGAAGCGATTGTGCTGCTGATGCTGGCGGTCTTCTGGTGGACGTCGCGCCCTCGTACGTGGCGGCTCTCCTTTCGCCCGGAGCTCGCGCTCGCTTTCGCCGTCGTCGCCTGGGGACTGGTGACGACGTGGTCGTCGACGAACCGGCTGCTGAGCGAAGACAGCATGATCACCATCGCCGCCGGCGCGGTGATCTTCATCGTCACGTGCATCGCGCTGCAGACGGAATCGATGCTGTTGATCGACTCGCTGATGCTGGCGGCGTGCTGCAACGCGATCCTGGCCATCGTCCAGGAACTGAAGATCTGGACTCCGTTCCGCGGAGCGGAAGTGTCGACGCACATGGGCACCGTGGGTCTGCTCGGCAATCCAAATGATGTGGGGACGTATCTCAGCGGCGCGGCGCTGGTGGCATTCGCGGTCGCGGTCAACTCGCGGCGCACGCGCCGATGGGTCTATGCGTCGATTGCGCTGCTGCTGATCGTAGGGATCATCGCCAGTGCGACGAAGACCGCGGTGATTGCGCTGGCCGCCGCCCTGCTCGTGTTCGGTGCACTCCATTCGCGGCGTGCCGCCATCGGTGTTGCGGCATTGCTAGCAGCGTTGGCGATTGCGGTTGCCATTCCTTCAACGAGGCTCGGCTACGGCGTGAGAACGATCGTGCGCGCCCTGCGGCTACACGATTACCCGGCGCTCTCCTCGGAACGCCTCGTGCCGTTTCTCACCGCGGTGGAGATGGCGCGTACGCACCCGCTGACCGGCGTCGGTCCGGGATGCTTCAAGTTCCATTTCATGTCGTACAGGCTGGCGCTGGAGGGGAAGTATCCGTCGTCGTGGACGAAGGGGTATCCGATGAACTGGGGCGAGGTGCACAACGATCACCTGCAGGTCGCAGCGGAATCGGGCGCGCCCGGCTATCTGCTGTTTCTCGCGGCGATCGGCTTGATTGCGGGTCTGCGCAGGCGGAGTGAGCCCCGCACGCCGCAGACCATGTTGGCGCGCTCGATGCGCTGGCCGTTCGCAGTCCTGATCTTCGTCTTGTGTCTCGCGCAATTTCCACTCGAGCTGGCGGCCGCGCGTCTGATGCTGCTGACGATTGCGGCAGTCTGCGTGACCTGGGATCGTCATGACGATCATTAAGATTCTCGTCCCGCGCATTGTCGTGGCCGTGCTCGCCGGCGCGGCTCTGAATCGTTTCTGCATCGAGCCCTATCAGGGAAACCTGACGGTCATGACCGTGTATCTGCGCACGTCGGAGATGGAAAAGCGCGATCCGGAGATCGAAGTGGCGATCGCCCATCGCAATCTTCGCGATCTCGAGGACGTGGAAACTTCGCGCAGACTGGATCCTCAGTGGTACCTGCTCTACGGCGCGAACTGGGAGTCGCTCGGCGAATGGAATCGAGCGGCGGATGCTTACACACGTGCGCTGCGGATCGACGAACGGCCGGAGATCTACTTCCGGCGCGGCTTCGTCACGATGCAGATGGGGCGCATCGACGATGCGCTGCCTGATCTCGTTCGCGCCGTGCGTTTCGATCCGCGTTTCGCCGCGCAGCTCGATCCACTTCTGCGCAAGCGTGTGAAGCTTGCGATCAGGCAGAGGCCATGACGATGCGCGTCCTGCGCCTGATCGCGCGGCTCAACGTCGGCGGTCCTGCACGTCACGTCGTCTGGTTGAACGAAGCTCTGGCCGCGGAGGGTGCGGAAGCCTTGCTCGTCACGGGAGTCGTCCCGCCCGGCGAGTCGGACATGAGCTCATTCGCGGCGGCGCATGGCGTCACGCCGCTGGTGCTGCCATCGATGAGCCGCGAGCTCTCGCTTCGCGATTTTCTGACCATCGGGCAGCTCTGCGCTCTCATGGTGCGGACACGGCCGCAGATCGTCCACACGCACACGGCGAAGGCGGGCGCAGTGGGGCGCACCGCCGGGCTGCTGTACCGCTGCCTCATGCCCTGGCGCAAACGCCCACGCTTCGTCCATACGTTTCACGGGCATGTGTTTCACGGCTATTACGGACGGCTGAAGACGAACGTGTTCATCCTGATCGAACGGCTGCTCGCGTTCCTGAACACGGATCGCATCGTCGTGCTCAGCGCGCAGCAGTTCCGAGAAATTCATCAGACATTCGGAGTTGGGCGGCGCGAACAGTTCGTCATCGTGCCGCTGGGAATCGACGCGGAGGCGTTGCGCGCCGCAGCCGGCGACCGGGAGCGGATTCGTCAGGAGCTCGGCCTCGGTGCCGGTGATGTCGTCGTCGGTACTGCCGGCCGCCTCACCGCGATCAAGAATCACGAGATGTTTCTGCGCGCGGCGCCGGCAGTGAACGGCCGCGCGCGCTTCGTGGTATTCGGTGACGGTGAGTTGCGCGAGCAGCTCGAGCAGCGGCGCGGCAATGTGATCTTCGCCGGACTGCGCGAGGCGAAAGAGATCTACGCGGCGATCGACATCCTTGCGTTGACGTCTCGAAACGAAGGCACGCCGCTGGCGATCATCGAAGCGATGATGATGGGGAAGCCGGTCGTGAGCACCGCCGCCGGCGGCGTCGTCGATCTCCTCGGCGACGTCGTGCAGCGTGAAGCCGGATACGAGATTCGTGAGCGCGGCATCACCGTTGCCACCGATGACACTGCCGGCTTCGTCGCCGGACTCGAGCGGCTGCTCGAGGACGAGCCATTGCGGAGAAGACTCATCGAAAGTGGCCGCGAGCATGCGGCCAGGATGTACACGAAAGAGCGGCTCGTGTCCGACATGCTCCGGCTGTATGCGGAGTTGACGCGAACGCTCGATGCCTGATCCACCACGTCAGCCGCGGCCGTTGACGAGGGTAAGCACAGGCGCGCCGGTCTCGGCTGTGAGCTGCCGGATCGTCATTCCGGTATGGAAGACGCGCACGTTGATCTGCCCGCATCGCTGCACGATCTCGGCAGCCCGTTCCTCGGAGATCGCCCGGGCCGCCAGCATCACCTGTTCGATCCGCAATGTCGTGCAGGTCTCTTCGAGTGTCGCGGGTGGAGTGTGGATGCGCAGTCCATGGAGCAGCCGTCCGCTCTTCGCGGCATCGTCATCGAAGAAGGCAACCGGCATGGCCAGTTCGGGATTGTTGCGAAGCTCGCGATACAGGAGCTCACCGCCGTCGCCGGCGCCGTAGATGAGCGCGCGTCTCGCCGATTGTGCACTCGAAGACGGCAGCAGGCGGCGCAGGATGCGCAGCGCGAAGCGGCTGGCGGTGACGAGAACGAACAACAGGATGGCGTCGGTCGCGACTACCGTTCGGGAGAATCCTTCGAAGCGATAGATCAGGACGAGCGCGAGTGTCAGAGCCACGGAGCCGGTCGCCACGGCACGTGCGAAGTCGAGCACGTTGGCGAGGCTCGCATAACGCCAGATGCCGCGATAGATGCCGGCCGTCAAAAATGCCGTCAGCTTGATGACGATGACCACGGGCAGCGTCTCGAGGAAGAGACGCCACGGACTCGACTCGTCGTAGGGGCCGAACTTGAGCGCATACGCGGCGTAGTACGACATCGTGATGAGCAGGACGTCGAGGACCACTTCGAAGAGACGTCTCTTGTACGTGAATCCGACGAGTGTGGCCACGAAGCGGGGAGTGTCCCGCTCGGCGTCGTCATACACGTGGACGTGTCCGAGGTGAATGCCGATGAAGGTCAGGACGACGGTGAACGCGGTGATTGCCGCGACGCTCACATCGATCGATGCCTGGCGCACGAGCAGGGCGAGGACACCTCCGCTGATCGCGAGCGAATAGAGCAGCCAGACCGCGTGCTTCTCGGTGAGGCCGAGGGCGACGAGGCGATGCGAGGTGTGATCGCGGCCGCCCTGCGAAGCCGCGCGGCCCGCGAGCTTGCGCATCAGCGTGACGAACGTCGTGTCGAAGATCGGAACGAGCAGCACGAGAATCGGTACCGCCAGCACCGCGCTGATGCTGCGCGAACGGCCGCCGACGTTACCGAGCAGCGCGCTGCCGGCGAGCAGAAAGCCGACGAACATCGAGCCGCAATCGCCCATGAAGATCGAAGCAGGATGGCGGTTGTAGATCAGAAAGCCGAGGAGTGCGCCGGCGAAGATGGCCAGCAGCATCGCCTCCTGGAGCTGCCCCTCCAGCGCGAAATCGATTCCGAGAAAGATCGCCGCGATGGAGGCAACGCCCGCAGACAGACCATCCATGTTGTCGAGCATGTTCACGGCGTTCGTGATCCCGACGAGCCAGACCAGCGTGATCGCAATGTTGGCCGGAGGAAACGACGTCCAGGGCAGCAGCAGCCCGAAGCGGACGACGAGCGCCGCGGCGATGATCTGAACGATGAGTTTCTGATAGGGCTTGATCTTCCAGAGGTCGTCGGCCATTCCGGCCGCGAAGAGCAGCGAGCTCGCACTCAGCAGCACGATCAGGTCGCGCGACCATGGAAGCAGCGCGGCG
Organism: Acidobacteriota bacterium; assembly: GCA_021325515.1. Taxonomy (GTDB): domain Bacteria; phylum Acidobacteriota; class Thermoanaerobaculia; order Gp7-AA8; family Gp7-AA8; genus JAJPHC01. The sequence goes on along the minus strand of JAJPHC010000004.1, from coordinate 6,907 downwards.
GATACCGTGAGTATGGCTGTGAAGATCGCGGTGCCGCCGAACATAGCCGTCGGCTTGCTGTGCCAGCGATCGCTGCGCGGTGCCGCCACAGCTCCCATCTTTCCGGCGAGCGAGCGAACGGCCGGCGTCGCGATCGCTGCAACGCAAAAGGCTCCCGCTGCCCCGGACAGGATGGGAAAAACGTGGAAAGAGAGCATTGGACCGCGATCAAGCTATTGGATGATCGCCTGCAATGCAAGCGAGCGGCGCCAGCGCGCAGGGCACCAGGAGTGCCGTGACGTAGACCATCTCGCGAAGCCGGAAAAGCGTTCCGAAGTTCGTCACCGTGTAGACCATCGGCAGCGTCATGGTGATGAAGAGCGCCACGAGAAAGACGAACAGCGGTGTGGCGCGTGAGCCTCTGCGCAATCCCCGAACCGAGGCGATCGCGGCGAAGAGCACGACTGCGTCGAACGCCAGCGTGTCGCTGTCGGCGAGAAGCCAGAACATGCGGCTCCCGCCTGCCTCGAACAGGCCGAGCGGCTGCCCGAGGAATCGCGGCACGAATGCGGCCGCGAGTCCTGTCACAAGCGACACGACGGCGCTCACATGTTTCTCCGGTACCGGCTGATCCGCCTTCTGCGTGTCAACGTGTGTGCTGCTGGCGGGCGGTGAGGGCGGTGATGGTTGCGCTGACGGCGGTGCTGGTTGAGCAGCTGGTGCTGGCGGTGCCGATTGAGAGAGTGGTGCCGGTTGAGCGAGTGGTGCTGGTTGTGCGGGTTGAGCGGGTGATGATGGCGGTGCTGGTTGAGCAGGTGGGGCCGCTTTCGAAGGCGTGCCGCCGATCAGCGAACCATGATGGATCGCCGTGTTCGCGGTCTGATGCTCGAACCCGCTGCGAATGCGGCGAAGTCTCTCCGGCGCCATCGCCTCAGCCTGATCCTGGGTCTGTGCTGCATGAACGTGAAGTGCGAGCAGCTCCCGCAGTGGGAGCGGAATGTCCGTGCTTCCTCCGAATCGCAAGGCCTGCAGCGACAGCAGGAGCGTGATCGTGCAGTACACCGCCGCCGTGAGCCTTCTCGCTGCAACGAGCGTGAAGAAAACAGCGAGCAGCACGCAACTGAATGCAGCGGCGTACCAGCGAATCCCTGCGATGAGAAAGAGGAGAGCCGCCATCCCGGCGGCGATCGCCGCGATTTGTCCTTTGCCTGGACTCGGGTCCGACCAGAGGCGCTGCCATCGCGCGAGCATCTCGACGAACGCCACCAGCAGGAGGATGAACACCGTGTCCTTCAGCAACTGAAACGAACAGAAGATCGACGCCGGAGCGAGAGCGATGGCCAGCGCCGCGAATCGCCGCGAGCGTCCGGCGGGAAGCATGCGCAGGATGAGCAGTGCAGTCGCAAGCCAGGCTGCGCAGTTGGCCAGAATGGCGATCGATGCGGTTTGTCCGCAGGCGATCGCCACGATCGTCATGATCTGAACATACGTGTGCGAGGGATACGAAGCATCGATCGACAGGAACGAGGGGCCGAGATGGCGAAGGCGTTCGATGTGTCCGAAGTACACGGGCGCGTCAGGGGCGAAGGCCCAGAAGCCGTCACCGAGCTGCATCGATCGCAACAACGGAAGACGAAGGTAAGAGATCCAGAACAGAGACTCTCCACCGAATGCGCGAATGAGAAAGCCTGCAGCAACGATGCGCGCTTCCCACTCGAATTTGCGCATAGGCAGCCATAGACGCCAGACGCCGTAACAGGCGATTGCCGTGATGATCGTTTGAAGAATTGCGAACTGCAGGTCCATGCTATTCCGTCACCTCTGTGATCACGGACGCCAGCGTCGTGGCGGCCCCTTCAAGGTCATAGTTCTGCACCGCGTGATCGCGTCCCGCGGCGCCGATGTTCTGCCGGAGCGTCTCATCGGTGAGCAGCATCTTCAACGCTCGATACCACGCGTCGCCGGAGTCCGCAGTGAGATGCGTCCGTCCGCTGGTGCCGATCGTGGCGCAGACGCCGGCCGGTGTCATGACGAACGGAAGAGCGAACGCCATGTACTGCACCGCCTTGAACCCGGCTTTGTAGAGGCTCCATTCATCGCTGCCGAGCGGATAGACGCCGATGTCGATCGACTGAAAGTCGGCGATCTCACGATCCAGCTGCCACGGCCTGTTGATCACTTCGAGGCCGGGGATATCGATGCGATCCTCTCCCGAGCCGACGACGAGCAGGCGAAATGGACATTCGCGCGCGAGCCGCTCGAAGAGCGGAAAGAGCGTGCGCAGGAACGGATACGTCGTGTGCGTGCCGATCCAGCCGATCGTCATGACATCGCCGCCGCAGCGGCCGTCGCGCGGACGGAACTTCGCGGTGTCGACGACGGTGGGTATGACCACGGCGCGGCCGCCGCGTGACTGAACATAGCGGGCGATGTTCGGACTGCCGCAGGTCACGCGCGAAGCCCAGTCGATCAGTTGATTCGTCTTGCTCGGATGCTTCAGCACCGAAGCGAGTCTTCCATAGACAGGACTGGGAAACGACATCCAGGTCGCGTCATCGAGATCGAGGATCATCGGCAGCCTTCGCGTCATCAGCCATTCGATCAGCGGAGGGCCGAAGAGCATCGCCTCGCGCTGGATGAATACGGCGTCGGCCTCCAGCGAGCGGAACGCGTCGAGCAGATGTGCGGCCGTGCGCGCCGCGAGCCGTGGAAGACGTCTGCGCAACTGGCGCGGCTTGTAGAGCGAGGCGAAGAGCTCGTCGTCGAGTTGTGAGGCGAACTCGATGTCGATCTGCCGCCGGCGCAGCGGTTCGATGAATTGCGCGATCCGATAGCGTGTCGAGGCTGCTGCGACTGGATACGTCGCGAGCGCCAATACCCGGATCCGTTTCACGAGCGGTCCCTCATCCGCGGTTCTTTTCCCGCTCACGAGGGGCGAACGAACGATCGATCCTGGACTTCATCCGGGATGGGTAGAATCGCACACTCCATGACGCTTCCCAATTTTCTCGTCATCGGTGTGGCGAAGGGCGGTACGACTTCGCTGCACCACTACCTGCGCGCACATCCGGACATCTACCTCTACCCCGATAAGGAGACGAATTTCTTCTGGACCGAGGCGCGCGAGCATGGGCGGCGGACGGTGCAGACGCTGGCGGAGTATGAAGCGCTGTTCGCCGATGCGAAGGGCCGCCGCGCCATCGGGGAGATTTCGCCGCAGTACATGAACAGCGTCACGGCTGCGGAGCGGATCCAGCGCGATCTTCCGGATGTGAAGCTCGTGGTCTCTCTGCGCAATCCTGTCGAGCGTGCATGGTCGGACTATCTCGGCCGCGTTCGCATCCTGCGCGAGCATGGATCGTTCGAGGATGCGATTCTCCCCGGCCGCCCCTGCCTCGAGTGGGGCTTCTACGCCCCCCGGCTGAAACGCTACTACGACCGTTTTCCGCGGGAGCGCATTCACGTCATTCTGCACGACGAGTTCACCGCCGATCCTCACGGCACCCTGCGTGCGCTCTTCGAGTTCCTCGGTGTCGATCCCGGCGTGCCGGTCGACGTCACGACGAGGCACAACGCGGCTGCGGTTCCGCGATCGCGGATGCTCAACCGCGTCCTGTGGCCCGCGGTTGTCACGGCGCAGAAGCTCGTACCGCGGCGGTTCCACGGCACGGGTGTTCTCGCCGCGATCCTCGCCACGACCTATCGGCGCGCGCCGGTCTTCCCGGAGCGGTTGCGCGCGGCGCTGCGGGAGCGCTATCGCGACGACATCATCGAGACCGCGCAGTTGATTCGCAGGGATCTGTCGCGCTGGCTGTAGATCAGACGCCCGCGTAGGAGCGCACCATGGCGGCGAACGTCTGCATCTGTTCGCGCATGACCGCTTCCAGCGCAGCCCAGCGCGGGCGCGCTTCTTCGCGCAGCCGCTGGTAGTCGTCGAGCCGCCTGCAGCGGTCACGCACGTCGCTCACGACGTCGTCGCTGCGAATGAGATCGATGTCCCACGGCGCCATCCCGATCGTGCGCACCAGGCTGAGCGAGCGCTCGTCGTAGCTGATGTTGATCGCCGGAACTCCGAAGCTCGCGCACGGCAGAAAGGCGTGAAGGCGGAACGTCACGACGAGCGGCGCGCTGCGCAGAATCGACAACTGCGAGTGGATGTCATCGGCGAGGATGTACTCGATGTCGCCCAGCGACGAGGCGAAGGCCACGTCGCGCGTGTCGTGACAGAGAATCCTCACCGGTCCGAACCCCTCCGCTTCGAGCGCATCCAGCAGATCGACGACCGTGGCATGCAGCCGGGCCTGATGGCGCAGCGGAATGCTCATCAGCCGCGGATGCCGCACGGAGAGAAGACATCCATTGGATGGAGGTGCAACGTCTGGTTGGGCGAGCGGCACGTCGCGCAACAGCATCGAGGGACAGCCGCCGAGGAGCGGGGTCGAAAGGCCGAGTGCGCGGAGCTGCTCGAGCGTGGCGTCGTCGCGGGCAACGGAGATGTCCGCGCGGGCGTGCAGCGCGGTGATGATGTTGTCGGGCATCGCGTCCGTGCGGCGCACGAGCTCCGAGCGGTGGTTGTAGATTCTGCCGCCGGAGAGCGAGAAGAGCATCAACGGCGGATGCAGCGCGCGCAGCGCGTTGGGATCGACGGCGAGCTGCCCATTCTCGTAGACGTTGCCGCCACCGACGATCACACCATGTCCGTAGAGGTTCATGTCGTGCACGGTGCGCGGCTCGAGGCCGAAGAGCTCGCCCGACTGGCCGCTGCTCGCGGCAGGGACCTGCACGATGTTGACGAGACCGTCGAACGCTTCGCGGAGCAGGTGGCGCAGCCCGAGGAAGATCGTGTCGTTGCCGATGTTGAATCCGCGAGGGCGAACGGAGAAGAGCGTGATCACAGCCGGCCTGCCGCTGCCAGCGTTCGTTCCCATGCTACCTGTCGTGACTGGGCCATGTGCGCGATCGTATAACGCGCGAGAAATCGATTGCGCGCCGCGTGGCCGAAACGCTGCGCGCGCTCGTCATCGTTGAGCAGCGACGTCAGCGCCGAAGCGAGACCGGCTTCATCGCCGGGCGGCACCAGGAGTCCCGTCTCTCCCTCCACGACCGCCTCGGGGAGGCCGCCCGCGGTGGTCGCGACGACCGGCCGGCCGTTGGCCATCGCTTCCAGCACCACGCGGCCGAAGGATTCGCGCCGGCTGGGAATGGCGACGACATCTCCCGCGCGCAGCCAGAGCGCAACATCCTCGCGATGGCCGATGAAGTGCACCGGAATGTTAGACATGCCGGCCATCTGGCGGAGTGTCTGCTCTTCGGGGCCGCTGCCGGCGATGATGACGTGCACGGGACGCGCGGCAGCGAGGCGATGCAGCGAGCCGAGCAGCACGTCGAGTCCCTTCTCGCGGCGGAAGCGTGAGACGACGCTGATGACGCGCGCCTCGCGTGGGATGCCGAGCGATTGGCGGGCGGCTTCGATTTCGGCGGGATCGATATCCGGCGGATGCGCCGTGCCGGGCGTCGCGATCTCGATCGCGTCGAGCGGCGAATGATCGTCGGCTGCTGCGCGCTGGCGCATCGCCTCGCAGGAGACGATCGTGCGCCCGTTGAGCCGCGCCGCAAGCCGGCTGGCGAACAGCAGACGCTTGCGCCCGCCGCCATGCTGCCGGCGATAGACCAGCGTGTGTGACTCGTGCCGCGAGTGCCCGAGCGCCGCGGCGATTGCCGGCATCGCTTCCGTGGCCTCGATGAGATCGGGGCCGGTCTGCGCCGCGAGGGCGCGAAGATGCGACGCCGCCTCCGAGACGCGGAACATCGTGATTGCGGAGGGCGGAAGCGCGACCGGCAACACATGCGCGTCGATCCCGGCGCGCTCGAGATCGGCGGAGAGATTTCCTCCATCGCCGCAGAGCGCGACGGTGGTTTCCACACCTCGCGCCTCGAGCTCGCGCAGGAGAATGATTTCACGCCGGGCAAGGATGGCTCTTTCGGCCTCGTTCGCAGGACCGTTCCAGACGAGAAGAACGTGCATCGCTCAGAGGGCGGCGGCAGCGAGCCGTTCGGCGTGAGGCCAGACATCGCGCTTGCTGGAGATCGTGTAGTACAGCCAGCGGCGGCGGCCGCGCAATCGCGTGATCGCGCGCGGTCCGTGAAAGCCCCCGTTCGAATTGAGAAAAATCACGCCGCTGTTGGCCTTCGGCGGAAACTTCGCCACCAGCTCCGGATCATGACACCAGCGGTCGTTGCGGAATCCGCGGTCGCGATAGAAGGCGAGCTCGCCGCCCTCCAGCCCTTCTTCGGCGGCGTCGGAGAAAAAGAGAATTCCGCCGACGATGCGCCGCGCCCAGTCGAGATGGACGAACTCGCGGTATCCCCCTTCGCCCTTCGACTGAAAGTCGACGCGCGTGAAGATCTCGTTCGGGTCGGCGTCATGGCTCAGGATGGACTGCTCTTTTTCCTCACGTGTTTCAACGAACGGAATCACGCGCGCGCGGTCCGCATCGACGAGGCAGCCTTCCCTCCGCATCTCTTCGGAAAAGAACGAGAGGACTTTGCGGATGAACGGTTCGCTGCGCAGCTCGTCATGAATCGCGCGCCACTGCGGATTCCGAAGAACCGCTTCGTAGGCTTGATCGGTGCCGGTGATTCCCCACGCCGCACCGCGCGCGACGAGATCGTCGGGAAATGCGAGCCGCTCGTACACGGATGGCTCGACGATTTCATCGATGACGAGATGAGGATGAGGAGTGGAGGAGAAGTGGAGCCGCACGATTGGACCGCGGCCATGATAAACGCGCATGAAGAACGCCGCAATGGACCGCTGACGAGCACTAGTGCTCTGTCCTCGAATTCGGCGCAATACCGTTGCGGTTCTGACGGGCCGAACGCGCGAAGCCCCGACGCAGGCGATGCGGGACATCGTCGAGGAGGGGCG
>JAJPHC010000018.1 GCA_021325515.1 Acidobacteriota bacterium | reverse complement strand
TCGACTTCGACGCAGCGTGGCTTGGCAATGGCTGCTCGCCGAACCCGGCGGTCACCAACGGCACCACGAACCCGATCGGACCGGCGCCGAACGTTACGCCGTAACCTGATCATCATCGCAGTTGCCCTTGAGGGCGGGCCGGATTTTCCGGCCCGCCCTTTTTTTTGTTGCAGTAACAGAAAAAGTCGTCGAAATGAACGTACGAAGTGGACGATCTCTGATAAAATTATTTACGCTAAGCGGCGGTCGCCCCGACTTTCGCTCTCAAGGGGCGCAGGCGCTTCGCGTGTCCGAATTCATCCATGTTGTCCATCTACTGGGGGAGAGCTAAGTGAGACGTTTGGGCCTTACTACCACTCTTTTGTTCGTCGTGCTCGCAGTCGCGGCGCCATTCGCAAGTGCTGTTACGTCGAGCACGTATCAGTACTATCCACTGCCTGCGGCGACTCAGAGAACTGAAGTCACGTGCGGAGCCGCGAGTCCTACCTCGTGTACGGGAACGTTTCTCAACGCCCCGACTGTGGGCTATGACGGTGCGATTTCGAAGTTCACCGGCCGGCTCCTTGACTCGACGAACGTCGGCGACTGGCAGTCGTACATGCGCACGCTGCGCGCGTGGCAGTTCAAGTACGACAAGGTCAAGAAGCGTTTCTACTTCCGCATGGGAAGCACGCTTGGTGTCTACGATGCTGCACGGATGGTCAGCCGCCTCAGCAGCGGAGCAGACCGTACGATCGCCAGCGTTTCCAATCGTCCGCCCAGCGCGCAGACAAAAGGTGAGCAGTTCCTCCTCTGGGACAGCTTCTTCTACGCCGAGGATCCCAACACGGGATGGGGCTGCCCTTACATCGACGGTCAGGATCGCATGCCGTCGCTCGACTTCGACGATCGCGGCAACGTCTATCTCGCCTACTCGATCTTCGGATGGGGAATCGCGAAGGACGACGTTACCTACACAGGCGGCCCGATCCTCTCCAGCGTCGTGCAGGTTGCGAACACATCATCGCTGCGACCGACTCCGACCATCGCCACGCCGACTCTCATCATGAGTGTCAAATCGGCGAACGGCACGAAGTACTGGGCACTCGTCGGAGCGTCAGGGAACGGTTCGTCGGACGTATGGGACGTCACCAATCCCGCATCCCCGACGTTTTCCGGTGTGACCGTCGCTCGCGCAGTCACGGAAAACGCAAAGACCGACGACGGCCAGTACGTCGCGGTTTACGATCGCGAAGCAGGCAGCCAGGTGTTCATCTACACACCCGACGGCCTCGCAACGAATCAGTCGCCCGTGTTCCGTTCTACGAACACCGGATATAAGGGCATCACGACGGATGGAGTGAACTTCTACTCCGTTCGAACCGTGGGTGGGGCGCTCGTCGTCTCCATCTTCTCCCCGGCCGGCGGAGGTACCTTCACCGAGACGACGGTCTCCACCGGTGTCGGGATGGCTGCTCCGCAGACGTGCCACTTCAACGACAACTATCTAACCGTCGTCGGCAGCAATGACCTCGAGGTGTTCCGCGTCTCCGGAACCTCGCTCACGCGTCTCGACCTGAAGGCCTACGCGTCATCGACGAACCTCGGCAGCAATACTCGCTACTTCAATCGCTACTACGCCAAGTGCGGCTCTCCGCCCTGCTCGGACAGCATTCCCTCCGGTTACATGCAGCCCGACATCACGAACTTCGTCGACGCGATGGTGTTCGTCAGCGGCGGCAAGACCTATCTCCTCGGCGACTTCCGCAATCTGGCGGACGTCTACGAGATCCGCGGCGCCGACGGAGTCACCGTTGCGAATCGCGGCGTGACGGGCACCACCAACCTCAATTCGAGGCAGACTGCGAGCGGCCCCTTTTACGGCGACAAGATCGTCTTCGGGGCCACCACCACGGCCCAGGCTCCGTTCAATGTGAACTGGGATTTCGGTAACGCGGAGTCGACGGACAACACGACGTCGAGCACCACTGGCGCGGATGTGACGCACCAGTACTCCGGACTGACATCGACCACGCAGCTCACGCCGCGCATCGCGAAGGCATCCAGCGCGACTGACGGCAGCATTTCCGATTCGACGACCGTCACGCTCGCCACACCCACGCCGCGCTTCGGCGTGAAGGGAACGACGCTCGTCTTCCTGCAGCCGAATGCGTCATCCACGGCGCCGATCGTATCGAGCGACGAATTCACCGATGCTTCCGACGGCACGGTCGAAGGCCACTACACGTCGTGGACGATCGACAATGCATTGACCAAGACGATTCCGAGCGGCACGGTGCCGGTAGGGACGTGCGGCAACCACAGTCTGAATTTTGCTGCGAACTACGGCCCCTATACCGGCAGCGGCAGCACGCTCGCTTCGACCAATGGCGCCATCACCCTCGGTATCTCTCCCTTCGCATATCAGGTCAAGCCTTACGCGGCGGTGATCAATACGCCGACTTCCGACTCGACGAACGTCACGTTCACGAGCGGGTCGCGCGCCGACACCACGCTGCTTCAGTCGAGTCCATCATTCACCTACACCTGGGATCTCCTGAACTCCGGAGGCTCCTCGGTGATGACGGCGACGGGCTCGTCGACGATCGGCGCGGTTCCCGCGTTCGTCGTACCACGCTCGTCGTTTACAGGCCTGACGGGCGCGAAGGTCCGGCTCCGTCTCGCGATCGCCAACGCAGCGCTGCTCGCTCCTGCGTGCCAGGCGTACGTTTCCGATCAGACGCTGACAGGTCCGTTGAGTGCACCCGATCCTCAGATCGTGAAGGTCAGCGGCTGCGATTACGCCGGCTCCCCCTGCAACCTCACGGCTACTTCGGCCTCGTCGGCTGACATGAGTGGCTGGGGTTACTCGTGGAGTGTCTCCGGCGGTGGCGCCGGCGGTAGTGCGAAAGACTACTCGCCGACCTTCGCAGCGAGTGGCTCCTACACCGTTACGCTGAACGTGACGAACGCCATCGGCAATGGGTCGGTGACTCTCCCACTGTCGATTCAGGCGCAGCCGTGCAATACGACGCTGACCAGTTCAGATTTCGCGATCAACTACGCCGGCCAGTCCGCCACGTGCTATCAGGGCGGGACGTGCACGACGAGCGACACGATTACGTTCTCGCCGTCGTCGTTCAAGTATCAGCCGTCGAGTTGCGATCAGTACCTCTGGACGTTCGGCGATAACAGCACGAACCAGACGACGAAGAACGGATCGCACAAGTACACCTCGAATGGCACGTACAACGGCTCGTTCAGGCTAACCATCGGCAGCACCACGATCACGGTTCCGTTTACGGTCACCGTTGGTAGCACCGGCGGTGGCGGTGGCGGCGGTGGTGGTGGCGGCGGCGGCGGTGGCGGTGGATGCGCGACGCTTACCGACGCGGGTGTCTTCATCACCTATTTCGGCAGCACGAGCAACTGCTCGAGCAACACGCCCAATTCGCAGTGCAAGAGCAACGAGGTCGTTTCGTTCACGGCGAACCCGAACACGTTTGCCGGATACAGCAACTTCCTCTGCACCCCGCACTCCTTCACCTGGAACTTCGGTGACGGGCAGTCAGGAACCGGCCAGCAGTTGAATCACACGTATACGACCGCAGGCTCCTATGTGGCGACGCTCGATGTCGTGGCCACGGGCTATGGCAGCGCGCACGTTCAGGTCCCCGTCATCGTGGCGGGTGCGAACGGCAGCTGCACCGTGGCTCCTTCGACGTCGAACATGACTTCGAGCTTCACCGGCGTGAACTGCTCCAGCACGTCGTCCGCGACGTGCAACTCGGGCGACACGCTGACGTTCACGGCAACCGCGCTCTCCGGCTTCGACGCGAGCTGCAACACCTACGCGTGGGACTTCGGCGATGGCAGCGGCACCGTCAACGGCCAGACCGTTCAGCATGCATACAACGCGAGCCAGCCGCAGTACACGGCGCGCGTGACGATCACGAACAACGTCGGCAGCGTGCAGCTCACGCAGACGGTCCGCGTGACCAGCAATGGCGGCGGCGGCGGCCAGTGCCAGCAGCCGACGACTTCGAATCTCTTCCTGACGTTCAACGCTCCCAGCGGCTGCTCGTATACGACGAACCAGCCCTGCAAGCAGGGTGAGGCGGTCAACTTCAACGTCGCGATCAACGCGTTCCAGTCTGCGGGCTACATGTTCACGTGCGGCACGCATACGTTCAACTGGAACTTCGGTGACGGGCAGACGGCCAGCGGTCAATCGCCGTCGCATACCTACGCGACGAAGCAGGCCTACACCGTGACCTGCACCATCACGAATCCGAAGGGCACCGTAACGCTCTCGATCCCGGTCAACGTGACCGAAGGCACAACAGCGAGCACGGTCGACTTCAGTTTCGAGGCAGTCACCGGTTCGCCGACGCTGATGAAGTTCACGCCGACGGTCACGCCGGTGAACTCCGCGTCGACCTGGACGTGGAACTTCGGCGACAACACCGGCAACGTCACGATCAGCGGCACTTCGGCCACGCCGCAGTACCACCAGTTCGCGGCCTCCGGGACGTACACCGTCACGCTGACCACCAACGTCGGCACCGTCACCAAGCAGGTGCCGGTGAACGTGATCCCGCCGCCTCCACGAAACAGACCCACGCGTCACGGCGCATGACTCTCGAGTGGCGGGCTTCGGCCCGCCACTCGCTTTTTGGACGCCCGCGCGGTTCACTCCGTAGAATGTCGCCGATGGAACCTGCTGTCCGTGCGGTCGAGTTGTCGAAGCATTACGACATCTATCGACGCCCGATCGACCGCGCGCTCGAGATCCTCACCGGACGAGCGCGGCATACCGTGTTTCCTGCGCTGCAGGACGTGAGCTTCGAAGTCGAAAAAGGGGAGACTGTCGGAATCATCGGCCAGAACGGCGCCGGGAAATCGACACTGCTCAAACTGTTGTGCGGGATCACGCGGCAGAGCAGCGGCACGCTCGAAACGCACGGCACGATCGCGTCGATCCTCGAGCTTGGAACGGGATTCCATCCCGAGTTCTCCGGCCGCGACAACGCCGCGCTGAATGCCGCGATCCTCGGCCTCTCCCCCTCGCAGGTGCGAGAGCGGTTGCCGGCGATTCTCGACTTTTCCGAGCTCGGCACGTTCCTCGATCGTCCCGTGAAGACCTATTCGTCGGGCATGTACATGCGCCTCGCGTTTTCCGTCGCGGTGAATGTGAACCCCGATATCCTCATCATCGACGAGGCGCTCGCCGTCGGTGACGGCCACTTTCAGAAGAAGTGCATCGACAAGATTCGCGAGTTTCAGGAGCAGGGGAAGACGATCCTCTTCTGCTCGCACGCGCTCTATTACATCTCGTCGATCTGCCGCCGCACGTTATGGCTCGATCATGGCTCGGTGATGCGCTACGGCCCTTCGCTCGATGTCGTGCACGACTACGAGACGTTCCTCCTGCAGCGCGATCGTGACGTCGCGGCCGAAGGCGAGCCGCAGCCGGAGCGGCCGCCGACGCCGGTGTGGTTCCGCGACATCGTCGTCTGCGACCGCAGCGGTACGCCGCGCGACCGCTTCGCGCGCGGTGAAGACATTCAGGTGCGGCTTAGCATTCACTCCGATGATGCATCGCAACCGGTGCACGTGATCGTCGGGATTCATCGCAGCGCGGATGATCTGCAATGCTTTGCAGTCGGCACGCATGCCGACGGTGTGCCTCCGCTCTACGGCCGCAACGAATATGAGCTCACCGTGCGGCTTGAAGACGTTCCTCTTCTGCGCGGCGATTACTCGATCATCGCGTTCGCCGGCGATGAGAATGCGATGACCGCGTTCGATCGCCGCGACGTCCGTCCGGCATTCTCCATGACGGGCGAGCGCTTCGAGATCGGGTTGATCAGCGTACGCCATCAGTGGGAGAGCGAACCGGCCGGTGTCGTCGCGGCCGCACGATGATCTCGCTCCTCATCGTCAACTATCGCTCCGCAGGTCTCGCGATCGATGCCATCCGCACGGCGCGCCTCGCGACACACCGCGAGCTGCAGATCGTCGTCGTCGACAACAGTTGCGATGCGCAGGAAGCGGAGTTCCTTCGCCCGCACGCCGATGTGGTGATCGCGCCGCCGTCGAATCGCGGTTACGCCGGAGGCATCAACGAAGGGCGCAAGGAATGCCGCGGCGACGCGATCGTGATCGCCAATCCCGACGTCGCGTTTGCAGAAGGCTCAATCGACGCACTCGTCGATGCACTCGCCTACGCCGCGGTCGCAGGTCCCGCACTCTATTGGGACGAAGCTCATCGATGGCTGCTCCCGCCCTCTGATCTCCACACCACGGCCGGCAAGGCGGATGAAGTTCTTGCGTCGCGCTCCGCCACTTACGCGCGCAGGCGAGACCGGCGGCGATTCTTCGAGCGCGTCGCGTTCTGGTCTCTCACGAAACCGGCGAAGGTGCGCGCTCTCTCCGGCGCAGTGATGGCCTTTCATCGCGATGCGCCGCCCTTCGACGAGCGGTTCGCGCTCTATTTCGAGGAGACGGATTTTCTCCGGCGCATCGACGGTCCGATCGTCTACGTTTCCGCTGCACGCGTACGCCATCTCTACAATCAAAGCGCCGGTCAGGTCTCCAGCGAAGCCGCCGCGCGCTACGTGCAGAGCGAGCTGAAGTACCTGGAGAAGTGGAGCGGACCGTTCGCCGCGCGCATGCTCAAGTCGATCGAACGCCCTCCGGCGACGTTTCACTACGAAGAGATCGAAGGGCCGCTCGCGCTCGATCGCGACGATGTCGTGCTCGAAGCGTCGCCCCTGTCGAACTTCGCGACCGCCGCCGGTTGTCTCGCTCCCGCCGCGATCGATCTTCCGCCGGACGTGCTGGCGAGCTGGAGAGGCGGCCCCCTTTATCTCCGCGTTGTCGAGCGTGCCACAGGGCGAATCGCCGGCGCCTGGACGCGTAGAATACGGCCATGAGCTCGACCAGCGTGTCGGTGCTGCTGCCGCTGATTGGCTCCAGCTCAGCACCTTCCGTCGCGCGTGACGCGATCGAACGTTACTTCGCCTCGACCGGTTTCGAGTTCGAGGTGTCGGTCGTTCATGAGCAGAGCTATGGCGCGGCGATCCGGCGCGGGGTGAGCGAGGCCCGAGGAAGCATCATCGTCATTGCCGATGCGGAGCTCCCGTATCCCGTCAGCGCTCTCGGCGATGCCGTCGCGATGATCGACTCGGGCGCATCGGAGATCGTGTTCGCCTCGGCCCATCCCGATGAAGAGCGGCGCTATCCGCTTCTCCGCTGGTTTCTCGTCCCGGTGCTTCCCGATCCTTCGATTCATCTGAAGGCGTTCTCCGCGACCGCGGCGCGTTTCGTCGCCGGCGAGACGAAGCTCCATGGTGGCGGCTGCGATCTCGAGATCGCGTTTCTTGCGAACAAGTACGGCTTCCGCATCGAGCGCATCAACGTGCACTGCGATCCGCGTCTGCTGTCGAAGCCTTCGTTCGGCGGCATCACGGGACTCGTTCCGCTGACCGCGATCCGTCTCAACGATCGCAACATGAACTACCGCGCCGCTCGGCGATGCCCGGTCTGTTTCTCCAGCGAGGTGTGGAGCTGGGCGCAGATTCCGGGCAACATCGTCCGCGCCTGCCGCCGCTGCAAATGCCGCTATCTGAATCAATTCAGTGAAGGCGATGACGGCCTGCCGGTTCATCGCGTTCTGCGCGCGTACGTTCCGCCGGCCGATCCGTTCGAAGAGACCGCGCACTCGCGGACGGCTCGAGAGAAGACTTCGCAGCGACGGCTCGCGCATATCCGCCGCGATATCCCGCAGCATGCGCGGCTGCTCGAAGTCGGTGTGCGCGACGGCAGCTTCGGCGCCGCTGCATCGCGCGAATACGAGTACGTCGGCATCGATCACGCGCCGGCGGCGGCGCGTGCGGCGCGCGCACGCGGCCTCGACGTTTACTGCGCAGCACTGCAGAATTTCGTGAACACCGGCCCGGCGTTCGATGCGATCACGCTTTTCCACGTGCTCGAGAACATGACGGATCCGCACGACGCACTCGCGCACGTGAAGGATCTCCTGAAGCCGGGCGGCACGCTGTTTCTCACGACGTTCGACACGGAAGGGTTCCTCTATCTCCTGACGGAGAAGAAGAGGATGGCGCACAACTTCCGCACGCACGTGATTCTCTTCTCGCGCTCCGCGCTCATCGAACTGCTCGAGCGCTCGGGCTTCGAGATTCAGTCGATCGTGCCCGACTTCGAGTATCGCGATCACAAGTTCCTCCGGCACTGGCTCGCCGTGCGCCTTCCGCACATCGGCGGACTCGTGCGAAAGATTCTCCGCATCCTTCCGGATCCTCTCCTCGTGACTTCGGGATCGATTCGCGTGATCGCGCGCCGCCGGGCGGGGCCTCTGCTGAACGTTCGCACGATCCGCTCCGTAGAACCTACGCATGCCCGCTGATGTCCTGATCCGCGCGTACGAAGCGGGTGATGAGACGCAGATCCTCGATCTCTTCGGGCGATCGTTCCATGCGCCGCGTTCCGTCGAGAGCTGGCGCTGGAAATACCAGCAGAACCCCTGGGGGCGAGAGCGCATCAGCCTCGCAGTGAGCAACGATGGCGAAGTGCTCGGGCATTACGCGGGGTATCCGGTCCCCTTTGTCGATCGCGGCACGCGGCTGCTCGCGCATCAGATCGGCGACACGATGACGGACGTCTCCGTCCGTCACATCGGCCGCGGCCCTTCGTCGATCCTCGGCCGCACCGCGCTGCACTTCTACAAGACATTCTGCGAAGAGCAGGCCGCCTTCAACTACGGGTTCAACGTCGCGAATATTCAGAAGTTCTCACTCCGTTTTCTGCGCAGCGATCGCGTCGAGCCGGTGACCTATCGCACCACGCGCGCCTCGGTGTTTCGCCGCTCGCCATGGGAACGGCTGCGCCGCCGGGCCTCGGGCTACCGGCTCGAGCTCGTCAGCCGCATCGGCGCGGAATGGGATTCGTTCTTCCATCGCGTTGCCCCTTCGTATGGATTTCTCGTAGCGCGCGACGCGGCCTATCTTCGCTGGCGCTATCTCGAATGTCCCGATGTGCCATACGCAATCGTCGCGATTCGCAAATGGCATCAGCTCGCCGGGTGGATCGTCTTTCGGATTCGCGAGAACCGATTGACGATCGGCGATGCGCTCTTCGATCCGCGCTGGCCCGATGCTCTCGGCGTGCTGTTACGCCACGTCGTCCCCGACTATCCGGTCGAGCTTGTCGAAGGATGGTTCTCCACCCGCCCCGCGTGGTTCGACGCCGTTCTGGAGGAAGCGGGGTTCTCGATTCAGCCCGAGCCGCAGGATCTCTCCGTCATGTGTGTTCCGTTTGCCATGACGGATGCGGTGCAGAGAATGCGGGATCGTCTCTATTACACATGGGGTGACAGCGACCTCTTTTAAGCGCCCGGCTCGCTTTCTGCATCGGTACAATGCACCTCAGATGAACCAGGCGCAGCCGCACGGAGATGGCCGTGAGAAGCGGATCGCTGATGTCGAGCGCAAGTGTGTGCTCGTCATCGACGACGATCTGCCTCTGCGCGGCATGCTCGCCGCCGCTCTTCGTCAGCACGGTTTTCAGGTGCTGCTTGCGGGCGATGGCGGCGAAGGGCAGCGCGCGCTCAACATTCATCATCCGGACGTCATCCTCCTCGATCTCGCGATGCCGGATGTGAATGGCTGGGATTTTCTGCAGCGTCTGCAGGAGACCGGTCATCTCGGGCGCGTGCCGATCATCGTCGTCTCGGCGCATCTGCGTCACGATCCTCAGGCGATTCTGCAGATGGGGGTGAAGGCAATCCTGCCGAAGCCGTTCAATCTGCCCGAGCTGATCGATCTGATCGAGCACGTTTCTCCGTGACGAACGACGTCCCGGCCTTGTTCGACTCCCGCTTTCTGCGCGGCTATGCGCGCGCGAAGCTCGCCCGCGATCCTGTTTACGCTGCGGTCGCCGAGCGTCTGCCTGCGGATCTCCCGCTGCTCGACATCGGATGCGGCGTCGGTCTTCTCGCTCTTTCCCTGCGGCAGCGCGGGTTCACCGCGCCCATCCTCGGCGTCGATCACGATGCGAAGAAGATCGGAGCGGCGATGAAGGCAGCGGAGAACGCCATTCGCGATGCGCGGTTCATCGCCGGCGATGCACGCGAGCCGATCGCATTTCAGGGAAGCGTGGCGCTGCTCGATGTGCTGCACTACTTCAGCGATGAAGAACAGTTGCGTCTCCTCCGCAACGCGGCTGCGTGCGTCGCGCCGGGCGGCGTCGTCATCATTCGCGATGCGATCCGCGACGGCTCATGGCGCTATCGCGCGACCTACATCGAGGAGACCTTCGCGCGCTCCATCGGCTGGCTGCGCGGCGAGCGGCTGAACTTCCCGACGCGCGATTCCATCCTGAGCACGTTCGAAGGTTTTCGGTGCGAAGTGGTGCCGATGTGGGGCCGCACGCCCTTCAACAACTACCTCTTCGTCTTCTACGCCAGCGCCGCTTCGTCCGGGATGACGAACCGGTAGCCGCGCGCCTGGGCCTCGTCGATGACACGCTCGATGCAGCGGAGCGACCAGTCGCGGCCCTGATGCATGACGACGATCGCTCCCGGCGCCAGTCTTCTGCTGATTCTCGCGGCGATGCGCTCGATGTCGGAACGGGTCGCATCGAACCCGCGCACGCTCCAGCCGATGAGCCGCATCCCGCGTTTGTGCAGCGCAGGATGCACGAAGGGATTCTTCATTCCGGCCGGCGCGCGAAACAGCCGTGAGGGAATGCCGCCGTCGATTTCTCTCGAGATCGACGCCGGACCGAGACACCAGAAGGTTCCGCTCGGATGCGACCAGGAGTGATTGCCGATCGTGTGTCCTGCTTCGCGAATGGCGCGCAGCGAATCCTCATCGGACGACTTGCCCTTCAGGAAGAACGTTGCGCGAACCCGCTTCGCGGCGAGCAGCGCGAGAAGCGCGGCCGTGTCCGCCGCCGGACCATCGTCGATCGTCAGCCAGAGCTCGCGATCGCCCGTTCTGAAACGGGTGATCACCGGGCCGAGCCACTGCGAGTTCGGTGTGAGCGTCGGGTAGAGGACGAGCAGATGCGACAGTGCAAGGACGCCGATTGCTCCCCACGGTGACCTGTGCCACAGCATGAAGAGCAGCACGGGCGACGCGACGGCGAACACCAGGATCAGCCTCCGTACGGGCAGCAGATCGGGGACACTAACCATCAGCAGCACCAGCATGGTCCAGGCGACGTAGTGAACCCAGCCCGGCTGTTGCGCGAAGTAGACGCTCGCTCCGAGCATCAGCAGCACGTACATGACCGACTGCGCCCGCAGATGAGTTCCGTCGCCGAGGAGAAGACCGAGAGCGTAGAGAGGAACCTGGAGGATGAACGTGGTGAGCGGGATGATGAAGATCGCCGTCAACCAGAGAGGAACGGGCAGTAGGGCAGCGATGTAGCAGGCGGCGGCTCCGAGATAAATGATCGTCGCCCCGTACGAGCGGAAGGCGTCCGACGTCACGCGATCTCCTTCCACGAAAAGCTCTCGAATGCGAACCACTGGAACCAGTTGGTGCGGATCACTTCTTCGAGCTGCGCGACCCATCGCGCGATCGCCGGCTTCAGCGCGTCGTTGCGATTGCGGCCCTTGCGCTCGACGAGGATCGGCTCTCCAACGATCAACATGTAGTGGCGGAGTCCCGCGCGCACGACGAACATCGGATAGATCGGGACGCCCGATGCCATTGCCAGCGCGAACGGACCGGCGGGAATCATCGCCTTTCGCCCGAACAGTGTCACCTCCTGCGCGGCGATGCCGGGTGTCACGCGATCGCCCTGGATCGCAACGATCTCCGAGCGCTGAACGGCCGCGAGCAGCTCGAATGCGAGATCACCGCTCGTGTTGAAGCCGACGCGCAAGCCGTCGTGCGACACTTCTTCGACTTTCGCCTCTTCGAACTTCCGCGTATCGGGATCGATCTCCGGCGCGCGAATCATCACGATCTGCCGGCCTGTGCTCGTCGCGAACAGATGCGCGCCGAGGTCGTAGCTGCCCATGTGAGCGGTGAGAATGATGGCGCCGCCCGCGCCCGGCTCGACGAGCGGCTCGAAGTTCCTGCGACCCTGGAACGACCAGCCCGGCGTCACTCCCAGTTCCTTGAAGCGCCCGTTGTCGCTGATCGTCCACGCGTAGTTCCAGAACACGCGGTAGGTTCGGAAGAAGTTGGTGAACGTCCACGATCCCGGCTTGATCGCCTTCAGATTCGCCATGACGCCGCGGCGGCCGGGGCCCCACAGCAGAAAGAAGAGCGCCCAGAAGCCGATCACGGCCGGCTCGATCCAGAGCGGGACATTCCGCACTGCCCAGCGAAGAAACTGGCGCCAGAAGACGCCTTTGACTTTGAACCGTCGGAGCGACACCGGGGGAGTGTACAAGAGGAGCGCGGACGTCTCGCTCGCGGTCTCCTACAACTTCATGATGTCGGCGAGCGATCGTTCGATGGACGGCAAACCGGGCCGCAGCATCCGGAACAGCGGGCTGCGCATCAGCTCCTCGTCGCCGGGGTAGGTCGCCACGAAGTGCAACGGGAACTTCGCGAAGATCTCGGCATCGCTGCGCCGCCGCTTCTTCTGCACGATCTCGCGCTTCTGCGCGATTCTGATCTGATTCCGCATCACCCACTCGAGCGCGCGGAACTGCATCGCCGTGAGCGGATCGTCGATCGCGGCGATCGGCGCAGGCCCTACGAGCTTTCGCCATGCGCGGTGGAACAGCGAGCGGTTCTCGCTCTGCGCCGCCAGTGCGCCGCCGAATGGCTCGCGCATCAGCTCGGCGATGTTGAGATTGCGCGTCGTGGCGTAGTGATGCAGCCGGTGCATGTAGGCGAAGAGCACCGCGCCGGCGGCGCGCCCGATATCCTCGTAGTCCTTCAGTGCGGTCTGCAGCGCGTTCCGTTCGAACAGCACGCCGCGCTCGAAGTTGCCGAGGCGCTGGCTGGTCGAGCTGGATGCGTGGCGGGCGACGGCGCGCGGTTCGATGATCGCGCGATATCCCGCGATCCACGAGCGCCAGCCGAAGTCGACGTCCTCGAGGTAGGCGAAGTAGTCGTCGTCGAAGGCGCCGATCTCCAGCAGCAGCTCGCGCCGCGAGATCATGTTGCCGCCGCAGGCAAACAGCAGTTCGTCTCCCGGCGCCGGATCGGGACGCGAGCCGGCCGGCATGCGGAAGCCGTCCTGAAACGCATGGCCGTCGAACGTCAGCAGCCCGCGGATGAAGTCAAGTTGTTGACCATCGGGCGAAACGATCTTGCCGGCGACCGAGGCGACATCGGCATCCGCGCGCTCCATCGCGACGTGCAGCGCCGCGAGCCAGCCCGGCTCCGGTACCGCGTCGTTGTTGAGGAAAATCACGTTCCGCGCCCGCGAGCCTTCCATCGCCGCGGCGAGGCCGCCGGTGAAGCCGCGGTTTTCCTTGAGCGGGTACAGCCGCACGCGCGGATGGCGAATGGTGATCGCGCTCGCGCTGCCATCGGTCGAACCGTTGTCGACGACGGTGATCGATGCACCATCGACATCGCCGAGCTGCTTTTCCACCGCGGCGACGCACTCCAGCGTTTGTTCGCGGCTGTTCCAGTTGACGATGATGATCTCGACGGCGCTCAGAGCGAACCTCCGATGCGGCGCCGGATGCGCTGCATCAGCGTGAGCGGACGCTCCGGTACCTGTTGTCTCGTCGCGAACTCACCCTTTTCGCGATCGATCGCCGGCCGCGCGCAGAAATCGAGTAGCGGCCGCAACGTCCGCTGCCACTGGTGATGAATCACGAACGCGCGCGTCCCGCTCACCATCGTCTCGTAGCGGACGCGGTCGGTGAGGATGTTCACCAGCTCGTTCGCGATCTCGCCCGGGTCGTCGCGGCGGATCACGCTGCCGCAGTGATAGCGCTGCAGCAACTCGTCGGTGCCCGGCGCCGAGCTCGTGATGATCGGCAGGCCCGCCCAGAGATAGTCGTACACGCGCGTGCGCATCGACAGATCCGTTTCGATCGAGCGCGGGAACGTCAGCAGCGCGATCGTGAATGATCCATAGAACGATGCGCGCTCTTCGTACGGCACCCAGGGGTCGAAGCGGATGAAGTTGTAGCCCTTTCGCCGCACGTGCTCCATCGCCCGGGCCGTCTGACTCTGCGGCGTCAGCTCGGGATTCGGATGAGCATTGAAGGTGAGCGTCAGGAGCGGCACGCGCGCACGCGCGATCGCGACCGATTCGATCGCCAGGATCGGGTCGTACCAGTCGTAGATCCCTCCGAAGAGGATGTTCGGTGCCGTGCTCGCGCGCGGCGGCATCGTCTGCGGAGAGCCGACGCCGAACGGCGCAATGCCGATCAGGGAATCGAGATGCGGATCGCGCTGGAACACGATCGGATTCAGACGGCCGATCGCCAGCATCACGCCGAGATAGAAAAGCCTCTGCGCTTCGGACGCGCAGACGAAGTAATCGCCGTTCAGCAGCGACGACATCAGCGTCGCGTGATCGTGCGTGAACACCTCGCTGCCGCGTTGCGCGTAGTAGTGGAGATTCTCGACGATGAAAGGGTCGTAGAGATCGACGGCGACCGGCAGCGGCGTCATGTGCGCGAAGAGATCGTTGGCCGCATGCCCCTGCACGATGGCGACGTCCGCGGCGGCGGTTGCGCGGTTGAGGTGTTCGGGTGTGAGGCCTTCGTCGGGAGTGAGGAGCGTGACCTCGTGCCCCTCATGACGAAGCGCGTTCGCGATTTCGAGAAATCGAATGCCGATGCCGGCCGGCTGCCGGTGCGCGAGTGGCTCCGGGCAGACGAGCAGGACTCGCGTCACCCGCGTCCTCGCAACTTCTCGAGCGTGGTGTGCAGCTTCCAGGTGCGCGACCGGTAGATCATGTCGAGCAGGCCGTTGAGACGGATGATCTCGGCATTCAGCGCTGCGTTCGCGTCCGTGAGTGTCTGGATCGCTTTCTCTGAATCGCCGCAACGCGCGCGCCACGCCTCGACATCCTTCTTCTGCAGGGTGTTCTCTTCGGTGAGGGATGCGATGTTGCGGTCGCGCTGCGCGAGTGCATCCTGGAGCGCGGCCCGGATTCCGTTGAGCTCCGCGATTGCGCCCGACGCCTCGGTGTGCGTCGATCCGATCCTGGCCACGAGCTCCTGCTTCTCGCGCTCCAGCCGCGCGAGGTCGGTCATCAGATGATGCAGCCGCCCGCGCTCGCCGGCCAGCTCGTTCGTTCTGCTGAAGAGCAGGTTTTTCTGCCGCTCGAACGCGCCGGCGAAGACGTCGTGCGTCAACAGCGAGGCGTGCTTCTGCCAGACCTGTTTCTTCGCATCGCGAAAGACGCGCGAGCCTTCCGGGTTCTGCATCGTGATCGAGCCGCCGCCCTGAATGTGCCGGATCTCGCACGTGACGCGGGGCACGTGCACGAAGTCTCCGCGCTGCGAGAGGCGGATCAGAAACTCCCAATCCTCGAAGAGGTCGAAGGAGGGATCGAATCCTCCTGCTTCCAGAAACGCATCGCGGCGCATGAGCAGCGCCGGCAGCGGGATGTAGTTGTCGACGAGCAGCGAGGCGCGATCGAAATCGGATGAGAAGAGCCGCTGCCGCGAGTCCGTCTCGAGCTCACCCGACTCGCCGATGTGCAGGAAGGCGGAGACTGCGTCGCTGTACCACGCCTGATGACGCGGGAACGTTGCCGCCGCGGCGGTGAGCACCGGCAGGTGTTCCGCGTAATGAAGGTCGTCATCGTCGAGGAAGGCGATCAGGGCATTCGATGCGTTGCGCACGCCTTCGTTCGCGGCCGCGGAGCGGCCCTGCGACTGCGCGTGCTCGATGAGTCGCGCGCCATCGACTTCGACGCGCTCTCCGCCGTCGTTCACGACGACGATCTCCGCCGCCGCATACTGGCGGATCGATGCGACGGCGTCGCGCAGCAGCGCGGGCCGGTCCTTCGTGCGCACGATGACGCTGACCGGCGAGGCTTCGCGAGTCACGGTAATCTGCGGCGGTTCCGCGACCGCTTCGCGGAGCTGGGTGAAGCTCATCGTCCGCAGCTTCGGAAGCGGAATCGTCCAGTAGCCCTCCGCGTACAGCGCGGGCGAGGGGAGCGTCATCGAGCGATACGCATTCAGTCCGCGGGCGTAGGCCGCGTAGTCGCGCACGGAGGTCTGCGACGAATGAGCTTCGATCGCGTTCCACTTCACGACGGCGGCATCGGTGATGTCGACCAGCGCATTCGGCCGGATCGGCTGGCTGACCTCGTAGAACGCGACGGTGGCCACGGCCAGCGCCGCGAAGATCTCGTCGTGCCTTTGAATCAGCTCGCAGAACGCGCGTGACAGCGCGAGATGGTCGGGATGAATCTCGATGGGGCTCGGCACGAGCACGAGATCGGGCCGGATCGACAGCAGCAGCTCGCCGATGCGGTCCGCCAGCTCGGCTGCACACGATTCGAGAGCGCGGTCGGGAAAGCGAAAGAACTCGAGAACGGCCCGCGGTCCGAGGAGGGCGACGCCGCGGCGCGACTCCTCCTCGCGGATTGCGAGGTCGCCCGCCTCCGCGCCATTCGTCGCCACGGCGATGTGCACGACGCGCGATTCGCGTAAGTGTTGTGCGATGAGACCGCCGCAGCCGATCGCCTCATCGTCCGGATGAGGAGCCAGGACCAGCAGGCGTTCCCCGCGCAGCCGTACCGCTTCGTACGGAATCGCTTCCGCTTCCTTGATCACGGAGGCGATTATACGTTTGCGACTGAGAACGACTTGACGGATGATTGCGCTGATCCGAGGTGGAACCGACCGTCGATAATGAAGCCGCTGTCACGGAGCTCAGGAAGCTGCGTGAGGAACACCGTCGCGTGAGCGACGTGCTCGTGCTCATCCAGCAACTGACCGGGGACGGTATTTTGTGCGAGACCGTTGCCGACGTCTTCAATACGGCATTTCGTGCGCTATTCGGCTGCCTCAAGTTCGACATCGCAGTCGCTGTGATGCTCGAGCAGAACCTCGACCTCTACATCTCGACGCGCGAGCATGCGCATTCGCAGGTGAGCGAGAAGCTCGTCGAGAGCATTCGCACGACCCTTCGCCAGCAGCTCGATGTCTCCTTCGAGCACACCGACGTCGTCGTCAAGTCGGAGCTCAACAACCTGCCGGGCGAGATGCGCGAGGGCGATGTCACCACGCACGAGACGCATGCGCTGTTGCTCGTCGAAGGAAGGACTTCGGGGCTGCTGCTGCTCTATCGCGCGCAGTCGGAGTTCAGCGAGCAGCACCAGGAGTTCCTCGAGATCTTCTCGACGCAGGTTTCGATGCTGCTGGCCAACATCGCGTCGCGCGAGCGGATCGTGAATCTGGCGGAGACCGATGATCTCACCGGCATCTGGAACAAGCGCTACTTCCGCCGGCAATTGCCGCAGGAAGTCGAGCGCTCGCGCGTTTACGCGCTGCCGCTGACGCTGATGATCTTCGACGTCGACGACTTCAAGAACATCAACGACAGCTTCGGCCACACCGTCGGTGATGTCGTGTTGTCGGAGCTCTGCGGCGCGGTGCGCGAGTCGCTGCGGCCGCCCGATGTGTTTGCACGCTTCGGAGGCGACGAGTTCGCGCTCATCCTTCCGCACACGGATCTCGCCGGTGCGTGCGCGGTTGCGGAGCGCATCATGGAGAAGGTGCGGCTGATGACGATTCCCGCCGACGAAGAGGGTTTCATCAAATGCTCGGTGTCGATCGGGATCTCCGACTACACGCCGGACGACACGGCACAGGATCTGGTTCGCCGCGCGGATGAGAAGTTGTACGAAGCGAAGCGCAGCGGCAAGAACCGCTACTCAATCTGATGAACTACGCAATTGCGAATTGGAAGATGAACCTTCCACCGGAAGGCATCGAACCGTACATGCGGATGGTGTCCGGGCGGCGCCGCGATCATGGGACGATCGTCGTCGCGCCGCCGTTCCCGTTTCTTCGCGACGTCGCGGAGCAGGCCCGCGGCATCGAAGTCGCCGCACAGACGTGTGCGGATCAGGAGAAGGGGGCGTTCACGGGCGAAGTGGCTCCCTCGATGATCCGTTACTGCGGCGTCGGTTACGTCATCCTTGGGCACTCGGAGCGGAGGACGCTCTATGGCGAGACCGATGCGCTGATCGCGAAAAAGCTCGCGGTGGCGATCGCGACGGGGCTGACTCCCGTGCTCTGCATCGGTGAGGATCTGCGCGTGCGGGATTCGGGGCAGGCCGGGCCGCATCTGGCCGAGCAGATTCATGCGGTGACGCAGTCGATCGGCAACGCGCCGGTCATCGTCGCCTATGAGCCGATCTGGGCGATCGGCACGGGGCGCAACGCCAGCGGCGCGCTGTGCGCCGAGACGGTGGGCGAGGTGCGGAGCGCGATTCAGCGCCACTGGTCGCGCGGAGACGTGCCGGTGCTCTACGGCGGCAGCGTGACGCCGGAGAACGTCCAGGATCTCGTGACGAACGGTGCGATCGACGGCTTTCTCGTCGGCGGGGCAAGTCTGGATTCGGCGCGGTTTCTCGCGATTTACGACGCCCTGGCGGTGTAGGACAAGCTCTCAGCTCGTCGCTTTTGCGCCCTTGGCGATCGGACTTGACGAATCGCCCCTTTCCGGGAAGAATTCACCCCCCTGCCTCGTTGAGAGGCAGGTTCGGAGAACTCATGATCGCATTGCTCGTCATCGTCCACGTCATCATCAGCATCTTCCTGATCCTCGTCGTCCTCGTGCAGCAGGGGAAGGGAGCGGATCTGGCAGGCGCCTTTGGTGGCGGTGGATCGCAGACCGCGTTCGGTGCCCGTGGCGCCACGACGCTTCTGCACAAGCTTACGGTCTCGTTCTTC
This sequence comes from Acidobacteriota bacterium, assembly GCA_021325515.1. Classification (GTDB taxonomy): domain Bacteria; phylum Acidobacteriota; class Thermoanaerobaculia; order Gp7-AA8; family Gp7-AA8; genus JAJPHC01. The sequence goes on along the minus strand of JAJPHC010000018.1, from coordinate 5,902 downwards.
ACGCTGTTCGTCATCACCTCCCTCACGCTGGCCGTGCTGCAGGCACGTCCGCGTTCATCGGTGATGAGCGGAGCGCCGGCAGCGAAGGCTCCGGCGGCTCCGGTCAAGAAGTAAAGTAGTTGACGTTCATTGCACGTCAGCCCAAGTGGCGGAATTGGTAGACGCGCACGTTTGAGGGGCGTGTGGAGAAATCCGTGCCGGTTCGAGTCCGGCCTTGGGCACCAATTGCAGATCCTCGAAAAGCCGCCGAAAGGCGGCTTTTCTCGTCTTCGCCGGGCGTCGTGAGCGAAGCTCAGCGGCGCGCGGGCCGGGGAACGAGACTCTTGACCGCGGCCACGAGCTCCGCGGGCTCCACCGGTTTGCTCATGTGAGTTTGAAAGCCGGCGGCCAACGCCCGGAGGCGATCGACACCTCGCGTATGCGCTGTGAGGGCGATCGCTGGCACGTGAACGGATGGCGGCTCTTGCAGCCGGACTCTCCGGATGAACGAGTAGCCGTCTTCGCCCGGCATCTCGATGTCGCTGATGATGACGTCTGGCCATGTGGCGGCCACGATGCTCATCCCGCTCGCGACGTCTCCGGCCGCCTGCACGCGTGCTCCTGCGCGCGCGAGGATCGTCTGCAACAGCTTCCGCGAGTCGTCGTTGTCCTCGACCACGAGCACGCTGATTCCGGTCAGATCCGCGAAGTCATGGGTCGTGGCCGGCGCGGCTGGCTGCTCGATGTGCTGCACGTCACGGTCATCTGGCCGATTGTGCGCCACGAGCAGCGGCAAGCGGACGACGAATGTCGCGCCGCACCCGATGCCCGGACTGAATACCTGCACCGTACCGCCATGCAGTTCCACGAGGTGCCGGACGATGCCCAGGCCGAGTCCAAGGCCGGTGTGGGCACGCGTCGAGCTGCTGTCGGCCTGGCTGAAACGGTCGAAGACGAACGGGAGAAAACTCGGCGCGATGCCTTCGCCGGTATCGCTCACCGCCAGCTCGCAGTGAGAGTTGACACGTTCGAGCCGGACCTGCACTTTCCCGCCGCGCGGGGTGAACTTCACGGCATTGGAGAGGAGATTCCAGACGACCTGCTGCAGGCGATCGTGATCGCCGGAAACGTGTCCCGCTGCGGAGTCGAGCATGCGCTCGATCCGAATCTGCTTGGCGTTCGCCGCCGGCCGGACCACATCGATCGCGGCGTCGATGACCTCTGCGAAATCAAGCGACTGAACGTTGAGGCGAAGCTTTCCTGCGTTGATGCGGGAGAAGTCGAGGATGTCCTCGATGAGACGGCTCTGCGCGCGCGCGTTGCGGTCGATCGTCTCCAGTCCTTCAGCGAGTGACGCGGGATCCTGCTCGACGTGAAGCAACTGAATCCATCCGATGATGCTCGTGAGAGGCGTTCGCAGCTCGTGGGAAACGGTGGCGAGGAAATCGTCGCGCGCACGCGACGCGGTCTCGGCGGCGCTGAGGGCGCGTTGCAACTCGGCGCGTGTGGCGTCGAGTTTCGCGGCCAGCGAGTTGGCTTGCGCCGCACTGTGGCGCGCCATCTCCGTTTGAACGGCAGCGCGAGCAGCCACGGTCTCGCTGTGAAAAAGAGCTCCCAACATCGGCAGCATCTCGCGGAGCAGCGGCCGGACCGGCGTGGGAAGTTGTTCGCCGACCAGCACCAGCGCCGTGCCGTCAGCCGTTCCGATCGCATACGCATTCCGCGGCTCGCCGCGCGGATCGTGTACGACGCCCTCGGCCGAACCGCTCTCGATCGCCGCGTCAACGATCCGCCGCCATGCACGCGCACCGGGGAGCGTCTGCGGGAACCCTGGCGCGGGAAGGGAACAGCCGACCTCGTCATCGCGGATGAAAACGATCAGATCATCCGCGCCCCAGCGATGGGCGAACGCTCTCGCGGCGTCGGTCCGCCGGGAGCGATCCGCCAGCGCCACCGCGCCCCTCAGGGCCTCGACGATCGTATCGAGCTCGATCACGTCAATCCGGCAGCAGCGCGACGGTCGCCGTGCAGTTGTGAAACCCGCTGAACTGCCCCTCGGATCGCGCGATCTGGCCGTAGGTGTTGCATCCCGCGTAGGGGACATTTCCAAGCGCGTGTTGGAGAGCGTCCATCTCGATGCCGAACTCACCGCCCATCCGCAGCCGCGTCGCGACGCAGTCGAAAAAGAGCGCGACCTCGGCGCTCGTTCCCTGCATGTCACCGAGCGCGGATCGAACCGCACGCGCCGCCGCCTCGGCCGCCGATTTTGCCGTCGTCTTCATGATCCGAACGGTCGCGCCCGCAGGAACGTCCGAGGCGCAGGAGACGGCGCCGTTTTCCAACACTGCCAGCGGTACGCGGAGTTTGAATCCCGATCCCGTGTCGATGCCGAGGACGTTGTGCAGAAAAAACGGGATCGGGTCGAGCCGGTCGAATCGCTGGCCGGTTTTCTCCGCATGATCCTCGAATGCTTCGACCGCGGGCGCTGCGTTGAGACTGACGACTGTCGACCCGGTTGCTTCCGTCACCCGCAGAGGCTCGCTGGCCGTTTCCCATCCATGGCTCACACCAACGCCGATCGGCTTCGTGGAAAGAATCTCGAGCGCGACGGCGGCATCCGTGAACGCCGACGTGCCGCAGAAGACGTGCGTCTTCGCGAAGTTTGCGTCGTCGCCGGCACCTCCGCCAAAGAATCGATAATTGCCGAGCGTCGCGACGCTGAGCTGCTCGATGAAATCGTCCGTGTATCCCGCCAGAGCGTCAGCGAGCACCAACGCGGCGCGGTGCGGATACTGATGCATCGTAAGACCGCGGAACGATCCTGCGATCTCCGACGCTGCCGCCCGGCGATCCTGGCGCAGGTGATGGCCCACTCCTGCCGTGAACCGCATGACGTCGGAGCGAAGAGCGACGGCAGAGGCTGAGCCTTCGCCGCGATCACCACTCACGAACTCTCCGGCGGACGAACACCCGATGAGCACGCGCGGCTTGCACGTCTCGTGGATCGCCTGCAGCAGCGGCTCGTACTCGTGCTGCGACGACGCGAAGAGAATCACGGCATCCGGCGTCTGGCCTGATAGTCCTTCTTTCAAGCGAGTCCCGAGATCTTTTCCCGCGGCAGGGCTGTTCGCTTCTTTGGTAAACACGACGGTCGACTCGGTCATGCGCGTTCTGCTCCAGATGTTGTAGTGGTGGTTCGGCGTGAGCGTCGCGATGATGGGCACGTGCTCGCCATCGGGGTGTTTGCAAGAATTGATCCGAGGATGGAGTGCGGACGCCTCGTCCGCACGCTCGCGGCGGAGGGGACAGGCGAGGGCGCCTGTCATCGATGTTCCGGTGGGGTGCGGACGTCTCGTCTGCACACTCACGGTGCAAGGGGGACAGGCGAGGGTGACTGTCCTACACGGCCGCCACGCGCCGGTCGTATTCCGCGGCGCGATCGAGGAACGACTCGATGTTCCTGCCGAGGACCAGCTTTTCGCTGAGCTCTGTGGCCTTGTCGAAGTCGCTGCGCAGCCGCTCCGCCTCGGCGAGGTAGTAATCGCGCAGTCCCAGCTCGATCTTGAACTCCGGATACTTGTCGGCGAGCGTCCGCATCCACTCCTCGACCTGCCGCCGGCGATCCTTGTCGCCGTTGCCTGACTTGAGGTCTGTGAGGAGCGTCTGTACGACGCCGGAGAGAATCTGCATGCGTTGAGCGGAGATTGCGTCGTCGGCCATAGGAGAATCGTACAATGCGCGCCGTGAAAGTACTGATTGCGAATCGCGGCGAGATCGCAGTACGCGTCATCCGTGCCTGCCGGGAGCTCGGCTATCCGACGGTTGCCGTCTACTCCGAGCCCGACCGCTCCGCACTCCACGTCGTCTTTGCCGATCAGGCGATGCCCATCGGCCCCGCGCCCTCGCGCGACAGCTACCTGCGTATCGATCGCATCCTCGATGCCGCGAAGAAGAGCGGCGCCGATGCGATCCATCCCGGCTACGGCTTCCTCGCCGAGAACGCGGCGTTCGCACGCGCGTGCCGCGATGCGGGCATCACGTTCATCGGCCCATCGCCGGAGTCAATCGAAGCGATGGGGTCGAAGACCGAGTCGCGCCAGCGCATGCAGGCTGCAGGAGTTCCCGTCGTCCCCGGCCTCACGAAGCCGGTCGAATCGTTCGATGAGATCCACGCGTTCGCGAAGAGCGCCGGCCTCCCGATCATGATCAAGGCCAGCGCCGGCGGCGGCGGCAAGGGCATGCGCCTCGTCGAGCGCGAGGAAGATCTGCGGTCTTCGTATGAGCGCGTCACATCCGAAGCGCAGTCGTTCTTCGGCGATGGCTCGGTCTACGCTGAAAAATTCGTCCCTTCGCCGCGCCACATCGAAGTCCAGATCCTCGGCGATCAGCACGGCAATCTGATTCATCTTGGCGAGCGCGAGTGCACGCTGCAGCGGCGCCATCAGAAGGTCGTCGAAGAATGCCCGTCACCGGTCGTCGATGCCGAGCTTCGCGAGCGTCTCGGTGCGATGGCGGTGAAGGCCGCGGCCGCGGTGAACTACTACTCCGCCGGCACGATCGAGTGTCTGATGGGGCCCGATCGCGAGTTCTACTTCCTGGAGATGAACACCCGCCTCCAGGTCGAGCATCCGGTCACGGAGATGGTGTGGGGCGTCGATCTCGTGAAGGAGCAGTTGCGCGTCGCGCGCGGCGAGAAGCTGACGCTGAAGCAGTCCGATCTCAAGCCCGCGGGCCATGCGATCGAGTGCCGCATCTATGCGGAAGATCCCGCGCGGAAGTTCGCGCCGTCGCCGGGATTGATTCGCTATCTGAATCTTCCGCAGGGTCCCGGCGTCCGCAACGAGAACGGCGTGTACGCCGGCTACACCGTGCCGGTGTTTTACGATCCGATGCTTTCGAAGCTCGTCTGTCACGCGGCAACCCGCGAGGATGCGATCAACCGGATGAAGCGCGCGCTGGCCGAATACCGCGTGGAAGGCATCGAAACGACGATTCCGTTTTTCTCGTGGATCATGGACAACGCCGATTTCCGCTCGGCGAACTTCGACACCGGCTACATCGACCGGATGCTGCCGCAGATCGATTTCGCCCATGCGGCGAACGATGCGAGCGTCGACGCGGCGGTCGCTGCCGCAGCGATCATCGCCTTCGAGGAATCGCAGCAGGTGCAGCTCCCGGTTGGGGGCGAAGACTCGCCGTGGAAGCGCGCAGGCCGCGTGCAGGCGATGAGGGGGCGCTCGTGAGATTCATCGCACGCCGCGACGGCAATGACCTCGAGGTCGAAGTCGAGCGCTTCGGCAGCGGCTATCGCGTGAAGCTCGGCGATCGCTCGCTGGTCGTCGACATGATGGAGATCGGCCGCTATCTCCGTTCGCTCCGGCTCGAAGACGGATCGCAGTTCGCCTTCGCGCATCATCGTGAAGGGACGATGCACCATGTGTCGTCGGGCAGCATGAACATAGCCGTTGAGATCGTCGATCCGCTCGCGCTGCGCCGCAAGAAGGTGGATGACGAAGCCGGCGCAGGCGGCATCCTGAAAGCGCTGATGCCCGGCCGTGTCGTCCGCCTCCTCGCCAGCAAAGGCGACAGCGTCCGGCGCGGACAGAGCCTGCTGATTCTCGAGGCGATGAAGATGGAGAACGACATCCAGTCCCCCGTCGATGGAGTCGTCGACGAAGTCTTCGTCAGCGCGGGCGATACGGTGGAAGCCGGAGGCCAGTTGCTGCACGTTCGCGAGGAGTGAGGCGAGGCCGTCATTTCGCTTTTCGCGGCCCCTTTGCTCGTGTCTTCATGACGAGAGTCAAAAGCGAAATTCAGAATTCTGGGGCTTCACGCATTTCAGTGGGTAGATAAGTGCAGGCGACGGCGCGATACTCGGGGGCATGCGCGACACGGATCTATACGAGAGGTTGTTGGGTCTGAG
>JAJPHC010000034.1 GCA_021325515.1 Acidobacteriota bacterium | reverse complement strand
GCGCCGCTGCGCGTCGGCGGCGACGTCAAGGCGCCGGTCGTCATCAATCGTGTCGAGCCGTCGTATCCCGAGGTGGCCCGCAAGGCGCGCATCTCAGGCATCGTGATCGTCGAGTGCATCATCGACAAGGGCGGCAACGTCACGAATGTCAGTGTTCTGAAGCCGCTGCCGTTCGGCCTCGACCAGGCAGCAGTCGATGCAGTCCGAAAGTGGAAGTTCAAACCGGGTACGCTCAATGGCCAGCCGGTCGACGTCATCTTCAATCTCACGGTGAATTTCAAACTGAACTAAAAGTCACGGCCGCGGCCGGATCTATTTGGAGGGAACTGAATTATGGATATGAGTCCTATTGCCCTGTGGCACTCCATGGGCAACCTCGCCAAAGGCGTGGTCATCCTGATGTTTATCATGTCGGTCTATTCGATCTGGGTCATGGTTGAGCGCTACATCACCTTCTCGCGCGCCAAGAACCAGTCGCTCAAGCTCCTCGGTGCTCTTTCGAACGTGCTGACCCGCGGTGATTACCAGCAGGCCATCGACATCACGAAGAAGTTCCGGGACAGCCACCTGGCCAAGGTCATCGGCGCCGGTCTCCTCGAGTTCGAGGCGGTTCGCCGCGACAAGAAGACGAACGATCCGGAAGTCGCGGTCGAAGCGTCGCGCCAGGGTATGGACCGCACGGCGATGATCACGATCGCCGAGCTGAAGGAGAACCTCGGCGTTCTCGCGACCATCGGTGCAACCGCTCCGTTCGTCGGTCTCTTCGGCACGGTCGTCGGCATCATCAACGCGTTTTCCAAGATGGCGACCTCGGGCGGCGGTATCGCGTCGGTGTCGGCTGGTATTTCGGAAGCACTCGTCACGACGGCATTCGGTCTCTTCGTCGCGATTCCGGCAGTTTGGGCCTACAACTACTTCCAGAATCGCATCGACCGCTTCACGGTCGAGATGTCGAACTCCGGTTCTGAAATGGCGATCTACTTCATGAAGGAAGCGGAGAATGAAAAGGCATCGGTGGCATAGTTCAGCCGGGAAGTTTCAGAAGGCCGGGCTGAACTCCGAGATCAACGTCACACCGTTGGTCGACGTCTGCCTCGTTCTTCTGATCATCTTCATGGTCGTCACGCCCATGCTGCAGAAAGGCGTGCCGGTCAACCTTCCGGTGACCGAGGATCCGGAGAAGACGCCGGATACCGAGAAGCAGCTCCAGATCTCCGTCAAGGCGGATGGAGTGGTCTACCTCGGATCGGCGGTCGTGCGGAAGGAAGAAGTTCAGGCGAAGTTGGAAGAGATTCATGGCAAGACGCCTGACCGCGAAATCGCAGTCAAGGGCGACAAGCAGGTGAAGTACGGCGCTGTGATGGATGTTCTGAAAGCCTGCCGCGAGGTCGGCTTCAACAACGTCGGTCTCATCGCTCAACCGAAGAAATCACCTGGTTCAGAAGGATAGTCAATGCAAGTAGGTGGCGGCGGTTCACTCAGGTCCGATATCAACGTCACGCCGCTCGTCGACGTTGTTCTCGTGCTGCTGATCATCTTCATGGTCATCACGCCGGTCGTGCAGATGGGTTATCTGGTCAAGGTGCCGCCCAAGGCACCTGCGGGCCTCCCTCCGTCCGCGGTCAACGACCAGATCATCCTTCGGCTGATGCCGGACAATCGCGTCCTCATCAACAAGGACGACGTGCCGATGGATCAGTTTCCGCAGCGTATTCGCGATCTGCTTCACGGCAATACGTCGAAGATGATCTTCTTCGCCGGCAGCCGTGACGTCGATTACGAGTCGACGATGAAGTTCCTCGATGTCGCGCGCCAGAACGGTGCGAAGAACATCGGCATCATCGTCGAGGAGCCTGCACAGTAGCACCAGCGGTCGTGTCTCGAACCCACTCAGCGGCGGCTTCGGCCGCCGCTTCTTTTTTTCTCTTCATCGCGGTCGACGCCGCCGCCGTGACGTCCCTCGCATTCGCGGCAGCGCTGCTGCAGTTTCCCTGGCCGCAGTGGGTGTGGCTCGCAGGTGTCTCGATCGCGACGGCCGTTACGCGTTTCATCGTCGAGCCGCAGGGCTGGCCGATCGGTCTGGCGGCGCCGCCCAAACGCGCACTGCTCGAGCTCGCGCTCGGAATCATCCTCGCCGCCTGCGTGATCGGCGCGTGCGATCTCGCGCTGCAGGCGGCGGGCGCCATGCGTCACACGTTTCGCGGTGCGTTTCCATGGGTCGAGCTGGCTGGCGTCTTCATCCCCGCCGCGTTCCATGAAGAGCTTGCGTTTCGCGGCTACGTCTTTCAGCGGTTGCGTTTCTGGAATCGCGGAGCGGCGTACGCATTCAGCGCTCTGGTTTTTGCGCTGATGCATTTCAACAATCGCGGACTGACGCTGCTGGCCCTCGGTAACATTGCGCTGGCCGGCATTCTCCTCGCGCTCGCGTATGAACGTTACGAGCGCCTCTGGTTTCCGATCGGCATTCATCTCGCCTGGAATCTGCTCTCGGGGCCCGTGCTCGGCTATCCGGTCAGCGGGTTCATCGCACGGGCGACTGTGTTCACCGCCACTGCGTCCGGGAATGCGTGGATGACTGGCGGCGTATTTGGCATCGAAGGCAGTGTTCTCATCACCGTCGCAGAAATCGCCGCGATCGCTTTGCTCGGATATCATCCGCGGCGCAAACCAAAGGAGTCCTCGACATGAAAGACATCGTGATCGTCGACGGCGCACGGACGCCGATGGCGGAGTACAACGGACAATTCGCAGACATCAGCGCGATCGAGCTCGCCTCGATCGCCGCGAAGGCCGCGCTCGAGCGCAGCGGTTTTTCCCCGGATGAAATGGACCATGTGATCGTCGGCAATGCACTGCAGACATCCGGCGATGCGATCTACGGCGCACGTCACGTCGGCCTGAAAGCCGGCGTGCCGAAACACGTTCCGGCGCTGACGGTGAATCGCCTTTGCGGTTCGGGCATCCAGTCGGTTGTCAACGCCGCAGAGCAGATCATGCTCGACGAAGCGAACACCGTCCTGGCGGGCGGAATGGAGAACATGTCGCAGGCGCCGCATGTGGTCCGCGGTGCGCGCAAAGGCCTCAAGCTGGGGCAGGGCGCGCTGGAAGACTCGCTCATGGTCGCGTTGCTCGACACGTACTGCAATCTGTACATGGCGCAGACCGCGGAGAATCTCGCGCGCAAGTATGAGATCTCGCGCGAGGAGCAGGATCGCTTTGCGCTTCGGAGCGAGCAGCGCGCGGTTGCCGCGAAGGACAAGCTGCGCGAAGAGATGGTGCCGGTTGTCGTCGGGCGGAAAGGGGAGACGTTCGCGGATGACGATCACGCACGCCCGGACACGACGATGGAAGGCCTGGCGAAGCTGCGGCCTGCCTTCGCGAAAGACGGTTTCGTCACCGCCGGCAATGCGAGCGGTATCGTCGACGGCGCCGCGATGCTCGTCGTCACCACCGCCGACAACGCGGCGAAGCATGGCCGCAAGCCGCTCGGCCGGATCGTGTCATGGGGGATCAACGGCTGCGATCCGGAGATCATGGGCATCGGTCCCGTGCCCGCGGTGAAGACTGCGCTGCAGAAGGCGGGACTCAAGCTCGAGGACATGGATCTCGTCGAGCTCAATGAAGCATTCGCCGCACAGGCACTCGCCGTGGTGAAGGAGCTTGGGATCGATCCCGAAACGCTGAACGTGAACGGCGGCGCGATCGCGCTCGGCCATCCGCTCGCAGCTTCCGGCACGCGGCTTCTGCTCACCTTGCTCTACGAGCTGCGCCGCCGCCAGAAGCGCTATGGAATCGCGACGGCCTGCATCGGCGGAGGCCAGGGCATTGCGATGATCGTGGAGAGCATGGCGTAGCGCGGGAGCGGCAGCGGGGCCCGGAACGGAAGGGGAAGTTCGCTCGAATCCACCATGTTTTGCCAATCCGTGAAAGCCGCGCTTCTTGCCGGGCTCATCGCCATCGCGCCGCTCGCCGCCTATGCGGCAGAGAAGGAGCCGAAGGCCACGCTCGACGTGAAAGATGAAGACATTCGCGTGGTCCTGCAGTCCTTGAAGGAACAGTGCGGGGTCAGGAATCTGCTGATCGACAACGATGTCAGCGGGAAGGCGACCTTCTACCTGCACGATGTACCATGCACAGCGGCGTTCGACATCGTGGCGCGGACCATGAGTCTGGCGTACGAGATCGAGCCGAACTCTGTAGTGAACGTGCGACTCAGACGATGACAATCAACGGACGGAACATCCTCAAAGTGGCGATCCTGCTGTTCATCGCCGCGGTAGTCGCAGCGTTGTACTTCACTCCCGCTCGCCAGTACATGACGCGGGAGCACATCGGCGAAGGCGTCGCGTTCATGCGCGGCCTCTGGTATGGGCCGGTGGTAATCGTGTTCGCCTACGCGATCGGCTGCATCTTCGCCGTTCCGGCCAGCCTCTTCATCATCGCGTCGGGAGTCGTGTGGGGCTGGAAGCTGGGCGGCATCTACGCGATGACCGGCGGCATGATGGGCGCCGTCATCTCTTACTTCGTCGGCCGTTTTCTCGGCGAGGGACTGCTGGAGAAATTCGGCGGGGCAGGGAAGATGGTCGAGCGCCAGGTCGCATCAGCGGGGCTCAAGACGATGCTCATCGTCCGGCTGATTCCCGGGCCGCCGTTCGCAGTCTGGAACTACGGTGCCGGCGTCGCAGGCGTCCGCTTCAGTGACTACTTCCTCGGCACGCTCCTCGGGACGCTGCCGGCGCACATGATCTTCGCGTACTCGGCAGATCAGTTGTTCAACGGCACGATGACCCAGGGGGATGCCGTCAAACGGCTGGTCATCATTGCCTCGCTGCTCATCGTTTTGACGCTGCTTCCCAGTGTGATCAAGAGGCGGCTCGCCGGTCCTTCGGACACCGCCTGAACGCCGGTCGTGCACCGAACGCTGTGCTACACTGATCCTTCCGCGGAGTCCGAGCGGGATCTGTCATGATCGAGATCCAGATCCATCCGAGCGACATACGTCGTCGTGTCCGCTATCTCTTCTTTGACCGGCGGCGCGTGACGGTTGGGATCGTCGCAGCGACGGTTCTCCTCGTGATCGTGATCGGCTCGATGGCGGCGGCACCGACAGTCATCCGCCGCGTCTACAAGACGAATATTCTCCATACCGCTCGACAGGAGCGCGATGTCCAGCGCGAACGGCTGCGCGAGAACGTCACGCAGATGACGTCGCTCGAGAAATCGCTGGAAGAGCATCGCGTGCGCGTTGAAAAGCTCGTGACCGTTTACGGTCTCGATCGCTCGCTGGGACAGGGTGGTTTCTCGCTCCCGCTCCATTCGCGCGGCGGCGCCGAGGATGAGTTGGAAGATGCTCATCGGCGGGAGACGTCGCTGCAGGCCGCGATGCGGCGTCTGCAGTTGCAACTCGATCTGCTCGCGCAATACGAGGCGGCGAATACCGACATGGTGCGGCATACGCCGTCGGTGCTTCCCGTGCCTGCGGATCAGTTCGTGCTGACTTCGCCGTTCGGCAATCGCATCTCGCCGTTCACACGCGCTGCTGATTTTCACAAGGGTCTCGATCTCTCGGCGCCAACGGGAACACCGATCAACGCGACCGCCGATGGCGTCGTCAGTTACGCCGGCCGTTATCCGCTGTCGCAGAGCGTGGCGTGGTGGCGCTTCGGCAACGTCGTCGTGATCAATCACGCCGACCGTTTCATCACGATCTACGGCCACTGCGATACGGTGAAAGTGAAGGCAGGGCAGACGGTGCGGCAGGGCGAGAACATCGCCACCGTCGGATCGACCGGCTGGAGCACGAACTCTCACCTGCATTACGAGATTCGCAGCGACCTGGAGGAGCCGGGCGTCTACAAGCCTGTCGATCCTCGCATCTACATACTGAACTACACATGGAACAACGAAGCGACGCTCCTGATGCGAGCGCGCACGGTCAAGGAGTACAAGGACTTCGATCCGCTTCCGCCGGCGTTCATCGGAAAGAGGAGGGTGTGATGACTGCAGCCGCCGACCAGGCCAATTTCCCAACCATGATCATCCCGAAAGGGACGGAGATCCGCGTCAATGCCCAGGGACAGCTCTCGATCAAGACACCGGGCAATCTCGTGATTCAGAACTCGGGAAACTATTCGGAGCTCGAGTCGACTGCCGGCTCGATCCGGATCGAAGAGAACGTGAACGTCGACGCGGTGAGCATCAAAGCCGCGCAGGCCTGTTTCATCCAGGGCACGGTCACCGCGTGGAAAGTGCACGCGAAGAGAATCGCGCTGGAAGACAAGGCCAAGGCGTTCATCATGCTGCAGGAATCGGAGACGCTCGAGCTCTCGCGCAACAGCCGTCTGGTCGGCAACTTCGCGAGTGAGAAAGAGCTTTTCCTGATGATGGGAAAGTTCAGCGGACAGCTCAAGGAGCTGCCGGGATCGGTCGATGTGCACGCGCCATCACCCTTGACGGACCGTGTACCCGCGGCGATCGCTGCGCCGCGTCCTGAAGATACGGAGCATCTCCGGCAGGCGCAGGCGCTGATGGAGAAGGAGCTCGCGCGCACCGATCTCGCCCCGCAGGAGATGGAAGCCTTGCGCGAAGTGCTCTTCTCGCTTCGCGAGCGCAATCTGCAGAGGATCGCGAGCGTCTACCGCCAGGCATTCGCCGAGGTGCGGAATCCGTCGGAGGCGCTGAAGGCGGCGTACGAGCACCTCGAGGCCTATTTCCGCGGCTGAGGGGCCGGTCGCATGATCGCGCTGACGCGCTCAGTTCCATCGTCGATCGCGAACTGCGAGCTCACGCATCTTCAGCGCGAGCCGATCGATCTCGAGCGCGCGAAGCAGCAGCATCGCCAGTACGAAGAGACGCTCGCGTCCCTCGGCTACACGATCGTGCATCTCCCCGACACGCCTGAGCTGCCCGACTCAGTGTTCGTCGAGGACACGGCGGTCGTCACCGACGAGATCGCGATCATCACGCGCCCCGGAGCCGCGTCGCGCAGGCCGGAGACGGTCACGGTTGCCGACGCTCTTCGCCAGTACCGGCCAATCGTTCACATTCAGGAGCCGGGCACGCTCGACGGTGGAGACGTGCTTCGCATCGGGAAGCGTTTCTTCGTGGGACGATCCGATCGAACGAACGAGCAGGGCATCGAGCAGTTGAGGATGTATCTCACGCCGTTTGGTTACTCCGTGGAGGAAGTCGTTCTCAACGATTGTCTGCACCTCAAGACGGCGGTGACCGCACTGAATGAGACGATGGTGCTGCTCAATCCGGCGTGGGTCAGGATGCCGGGTTTCGAAACCATCGAGACCGATCCGGCGGAAGCATTCGCCGCCAACGTGCTCCTGACGCCGCGCGGCGTGATGATGTCCGCCGCCTTTCCGCGCACGATCGAACGGGTGCGGAGTCGCGGCATCGACGTTCATCCGGTCGACGCAAGCGAGCTGGCAAAGGCCGAAGGCGGCCTGACCTGCTGCAGCCTCTTGTTAGCCTGATGGGTCCCGCCCGCGCGCCCTGGGGTTACCGGAAACGTCTTCCGCCCATCAGCAGGACGAGAATCATTCCGGCTACGAAGCCGCCAATGTGTGCGAAGTAGGCGACTCCGCCGGCGTTCTGCGCGCCGAGCGAGCCGACCCCGGAGAAGAACTGCAGCACGAACCAGAATCCGAGGATGAAGACGGCCGGCAGCTCGCGGATGGTGATGAAGAAGAAGATCGGAATCAGCGTCGTCACGCGTGCGGACGGAAAAAGGATGATGTACGCGCCGAGGACTCCTGCGATCGCACCGGAGGCGCCGATCGAGGGCACCACGGAGGCGGGATTGAAGAACGCGTGCGAGAGCGTCGCAATGAATCCGCACGCGAGGTAGAAGATCAGATAGCGGAAGTGACCGAGGTGATCTTCGATGTTGTCGCCGAAGATCCAGAGATAGAGCATGTTGCCGCCGATGTGCAGCAGGCCGCCGTGCAGGAACATCGAGACGAAGATCGTCATGATGTTCGGCAGCAGAAACTCGCCCGACCAGAAGCGCGCCGGGATGAAGGCAACCGCGGAGAGTGCCCGCTCGAAATTGCGGCCCAGCGACATTTCCCAGAAAAACATCAGGATGTTCAGCACGATCAGCAGATAGTTGATGACCGGCGTGGAGCGTGAGGGATTGTGATCGCGAAGCGGCAGCATCTCAGTCTCTGAGCCTCGCCGCCGCCTCGGCCGGATCGACGATGCTCACCATCGCGCCTGCGCCGAGCTCGAAGCCGGCGATCGTCGTCAGCCGTGGCATCGCCTGAACATACCAATGGGCGTCATCGTCGCGGAAGTTCATCACCAGCCAATTGTAGGACGCGCTGATTCGTTCGATCGACCGGGCGGAGCTCGAGAGCTCCGAGGCGAAGGATGAGAGCCGGGTTCCGCTCATGGTGGCGAAGTTCGCTTCATGCTGCCGCGGCACGATCCATTGCTCATAGGCGAAGGAGGAGCCGTGCGGCGCGAATCGGACGAAGTGCTCGCTCTCCGCGATGATCAGCTCGCGCGGCGGCGGCACGCAGAGAGGGCATCGCTCGCGAAACGCTGCTCGCTCGCGCTCCACGCGCGGCGGCACGAACGTCGTGCCGGCGATCTGCGAGTGAACGTGCGCGAGCGACGCGCCGGCCATCGCTCCATGATTCTTGAAGATCAGGATGTTTTGTAGTCGGGAGTCCGAGGCGAGATCCCGGTAGCGCGCGACGTAGGCCTCGACCACGGACTCCGGATCCTCGATCGTCGCGAAGCTCGCGTCGTGCCGCGCCGACTCGACGACGACTTCGTGCCGCTGCGTCATCGGATACTTGTTGCCGAAGACGCGCACACGCCACGGATCGCCTGCGCGCAGGATCTCCGGCGGCGTTTCATGCTCGTGGCCGGGACAGAACGGACAGATATCCGATTGCGGCCCGAATGCGTTTGGCCGCAGCGCGCGCTCCGGCGCGAAGACGATCGGCTCGCCGGTGATCGGATGCCGGCGGATCGACGTCATGCGCGGTCCATCCGCCGTGCGGCGCGGAGTCTCTGGATGATGCCGAGGAGCGCGAAAGCGGCCATCACGATTGCGAGCCACTCGCCGGTGGTAAACGTCAGCGCCCGCTGATCGCGCCAGCCGTTCGCACCGACGATGTAGGAGATGATCGGAAATACGATCAGCGCGAGGACGAACTCGCCGCGCCCGATCGTTTCGTACTCGCGCTCCTTCCACGTCGCTTCGATCTGCGTGCCGACGTAGCCGCTGAGCATGATCATCATCAATGCCGCAATCGTCAGTTCGATGCGCACGCCGTTGCCGAGCAGCCATCCCGCGGCGAGCGAGAGATCGGCGACGCGATCGGCG
This sequence comes from Acidobacteriota bacterium, assembly GCA_021325515.1. Lineage (GTDB taxonomy): Bacteria > Acidobacteriota > Thermoanaerobaculia > Gp7-AA8 > Gp7-AA8 > JAJPHC01. Next base: position 111,439 of record JAJPHC010000034.1, on the reverse strand, counting down.
AAGTGATCGAGGAAATCGCCGTAGCGGCTATCCTTTTGCTGCACCCGCGCGACGATGCCGTCGAAGGCATCGGCGAGTCCGCCGATGATCACGAACACGATCGCGACGAGAAAGAGCGCCGGCCTGCGCGCGCCGAAGTAGAAGCAGCCCGCGGCGAGAAGCTGCAGCGCGAGAGCCATCAGCGTCACACCGTTGGGCGATAGAGGGCAGCGCCGCGCGAGCGGAGTGAACCAGCGTTGCAGTCGGTCGCGCCAGACGTTCAAGGCATCGGAATCATAAAGCAGCAGAAAGCTGCTGCGTGTTGTCTAGTAGATGATCACTTCATCTCCGACATTCGCCATCGCATACAGCCTCTCGATATCCGAATCGCCAAGCCGTACGCAGCCGTGCGAGACGCTGCGGCCCAGTTTGTCCGGCTCGTCGGTGCCGTGAATCCCGTAGCCATCGCCCAACTCGAGGCGGTACTTGCCAAGGACGCCGGTGAACTGCCGCTGGGGGCTGTCGACGGGCGGAATGACGATCGTGCGTCCCGCGATGATCGGTTTGCCCGGTGGCAGCTCGCGCTGTGTCGATCCATCATCCGCAACGACGGTCTTGCCCTGCAGATGGAGTGTCGTCCGGCGCCCGCCAAACCACGACCAGATCCCTTCGTTGCGTGAGCTCACGAGATCGCCGGTGCTCGCGTCGATCGAGCCGCCGGGATTGAGATGAACCACGCGCAATCCCTCTTTCTGCGCCAGCTCGACGAAGTGCCAGTCGGGAGGCACCCAGACGGGATCCGTCTCTTTCGATTTGATGCGCAGCTTGCCGATGGGAGTGTCGAAGACTTTCGTCCTGCCATCCACGGCCAGCGTTGTTCCTTTTCCGGTTGAGCAGACCGCTTCGAAAATCGTCTGCCCATCGCGGCGCACATACAGCTTGTTCTCGGCGGTGGAGACGAGGATGACCTGGCCCGTGTCGGGGAGGTCGTCGGTCGTTTTCGAGATGCTCGCCATCTTCTGCTGCAGCGTGTTGAGGTGGACTGCGCGCTGCGCTGCTGCGCCGCGGAGCTTTCCGGTCTTGACGTCCATCCGCTCCGCGATCAGCTTGTCGACCACCTGCACGCGCGCGAGACGCCGCGCGTCGCGGATGTTGATCCATTCGCCGGCGGCGGCGATGCCGGCGAGTCCGAGTGCCAGAACAAAGAGTGCCCAGGAGCCGAGAAATCCAATCCAGCGTCGCATGTCAGAAGATGTAGACCCTCGTTTCGTTTGTGATGCGCGGCCAGATGGCTGCGAGATCGGCCTCCGGAACCATGATCGATCCTGGCTTCGGCTGCCCATGAAGCGGCGAATCGGCGGGCGGAGGCGAGTGGATGCAATAGTTGTCGGGCAGCGAGATGACGTAGTGGCCGAGGCCGTCGTGCACCACGCGTCCGCTGACCGGCGCTTCGTGATTCATCCCATAGACCCATTCGGGAACGGGCCAGTCGTAGTCGTTGCTCTTTCCGGTCACGCTGAATGCGCCTTTGAGCGGCACGAAGGTCCAGGTGCGGCCGCCGCTCGTGATCGTCTTCGCAGCGCCGACCTGAATGTCGGCTTCGCGCGCGACATCGTTGCCGATGCGGAGATAGAGCTTCCCTTTGGCCGTGTCGATCGAGAGATAGAACTGGTTGCTCTGGATCATGTGCAGGTAGTCGAGCTTTGCATCGAGCTCGCGGCCCAGCTCGGCTTCGGTCATGTCCATGTCGGAGAGTTGATCGCGGAGACGCTCCAGCTCCTCGCTCGTATGAGGAATGGGCGCCAGCAGGGTGGCGGTTCGGCGATTGATTTGCTCACGCTGATGCCGTGCTCCCAGGAAGCCAGCGGCGGCGATGATGAGGAGGAGGAGATTCAGCCAGAGCGGAGGCCGGGGCCAGCGGCGGCGCTCGGTGTGCGGGCGTTCGGTCATCACGAGTCTGTTGAGCTAGGCTCGTGCCAGCGTCGCGGATGGTAAACTTTGAGCGGGTCCCGAGGAAACGTGCCGAAGACTGAGCGACGTCGCTATCAACGCGTAGTCCCCCCCAACCCGATTCGTGCGCGTGCCGGGCAAGTACGGGTATTCGTCATCGATGCTTCGATGAATGGATTCCGCGTCGCACACCAGGATCCGATCGAGTCGCCGTGTACGCTGCGCGTCGACTGGGAGAACGGGCCCATCATTGCCGAATGCGTCATCACGCGTACAGGCGTCTTTCGCGCGGCAAAGACTGCATTCGACAAGCCGACGCATCACTCCGGTCTGCAGATCCAGCGAATTCTGCCGGCGTACGAATCTGCGCTGCGAGCGATGATCGCCTATTACGTCGAGCGTGCGATGGACGAGCAACGGGCCAACGCGCGCGGCCTGCCGGCGACGGCCGCTGCCTCGTTTCAGACAGGGAAGGGAACGAATTTCCTCCGCTGCGATTTCATCGCCGGGCGATGGCAGCGCACGCAGACCACCAAGGCCGACCAACCGCCGGAAGGCTTCACGATCTCTGCGGAGGAGGAACCGGATCAGGTGGAACGCCTCTGCAGCGCCTATGAAAAAGCCGACGGTCCTGGACGCAAGCTGATTCGCACTTTTGCCGCGCTGAGCATCAGCAAGCAGGAAGGCATTCCGACGCGCCGGTATACCCCGTAGCGTCGGCTACCTCGGTACCTTGGTATCTGGATACCAAGGTACCGCGAAAGCCATCACACTGCCGCCAGTTCCTTTCTCTTCGTGAGCGCCCAGACCACCGCCATCAGCGCCAGCACGATGCCGAACGTGCAGACGATCGTTGCGCCGGTCGGCAGGTCGCGCCAGAACGAGATCAGGATGCCGAGCGCGCTGACGAGGGCGCCCATCGTCCAGCCGATCGCCAGCCGCTTGCCGATCGACTGCGTGAACAGCATCGAGCCTACCGACGGGACGATCAGATACGAAAAAACGAGCAGCACGCCGGCGATCGCCACCGACGACGTCACGACGAACCCGAACGACGTGTAGAAGAGAAAGTCCCACAACTTCACATTCGGGATCTCCTGGCCCATCGAGATGGCCAGGAACTTCCGGCGGAAGATGAAATGGAACGCGCCGACCCCGGCGTACAGAAGAGCAGTCGTCATCACCGTTCGCGACGATACGGAGAGGATGTTTCCGACGAGCATGTCCTTCAGATGCTCCGTCTCTCCCGTGGCCTTGCTCATCGCGAGGATTGCGGCCGCCGCGGAGACTGCGTAGACGATGCCGATGATCGCCTCCTGCGGAATGCGCGTCTCGCGATGCACGCGCGTCATCGCGAAGATCGCCGCGCCGACGATCGTGAAGCCGAGCGACCACCAGTAGGTGAGCGGATTGTGCGGATCGAGCCCGCGCAGCACCGCGATCGTCGTGCCGAGTGCGGCGATCTGCGCCAGCGAGAGGTCGACGAAGATCACGCCGCGCTCCACGACATGGACGCCGAGGTAGGCGTGGATGCCGGTGAGAATCAGACCGGCGAGAAAAGGGAGATAAAGAAATTGCAGAATGTCGGTCATTTCACTCACTTCAATGCGTTGATCAGATTCTTGATGTTCGTGTCGAAGAGCTGGAAGTAGTCATCCGTTCCGGTTTTCGCGCCGCCGACGGACGGATAGAGAATCACGACCTTCGCGCCGGTTTTCGCCGCGATGAACTGCGGATCCTTCTGATCGAAATACGGCTCCATGCAGATGGCCTTCACCCCCTGCGCCTTCATGAGCCCGACGAGCTCGAAGCTGTGCGACGGCGACGGCGGCACTCCCGGCTTCGGCTCGATATAGCCGACGACGTTGAGGCCGAAGTGCTTCACGAAGTTAGGCCACGAGTTGTGATACGTGACGATCTTCGCTCCCTTGTACGGCGCCATCTGCGCCATCCACTTCTTGTTGGCCTCGTTCAGGCGGACGATGAAGTTGTTGAGGCGCTGATCGAAGTAGGCCTGATCGGCAGGGCGCAGCTCCACGAGCTTGTTTCGAATCTGCCGCGCGATCCGAACCGCATTGGCCGGATCGAGCCAGTAGTGCGGATTGCCCATCGGATGCACGTCGCCCATCGCGCGCGTCACCGTTCCCGTCGGACGATCGAGAATCTCGACGCCCTGGGAGAGATCGAGATAGCCCTTCTGTCCGGGGCGGATGTTGTTGTTGCGGCTCTGATCGAGGAGCGGCGGAAGCCAGCCGATCTCCAGTTCGAGGCCGACCACTTCCAGGAGATCGCTGTTGCGGAGAAGCATGAGGAAGCTCGGCTTCGGCTCCACGAAATGCGGATCCTGGTAGCCGCGCGCGATCGCGGTGACCTCCACCTTGTCGCCTCCGACTTCGTTGGTGATCGAGGCGAGATCGGTGATGGTCGTCGTAACTTTGAGTTTTTCCGCTGCGCCGGCGCTCAGGGCCGCGGCGAGCAGCGTGATTGCAATGAGAAGTCGTTTCATCGGTTCTCCTAGAACGTATGCGCGCCGTGCGCGCCGATCGAAAATTGCATTCCGAGAAGTAGCTCGGTGACGGATTTCGCTCCGCCGTAGGAAATGCGGCGAAGCTCGCTTCGAAACTGGCTGAACTCCGAAGGCCAGAAGGTGAGGGTGGCGGCGGCGCCGCGGTCGGTGGTGTTCTCGCGATCCGCGCGGTCGATGCGCACTCCGGTGAACCAGCGCTGGCCGAGCTGGTAGTCGGCCGAGGCGTAGTAGCCCTTCAGACGACGGCCGGCGTCGCCGCGGTCATCGACGATCCCTTCGAATCGTCCGATGAAGCTGCGATACAGGCCCTGCTGCAGCGGCTTCCATCGATAGGTCACATCGACCCCGCCGAACTGATTGGAGACCGCGTGATCCGCTGCGGCGTTCCCGCGCGCGTAGCTCGTGCCGAGCTCGATGTTGCTGTTCTCCGTGACGTCTTTGAACAGCTTCACGTGGCCGTTGTAGAAGAGGTCGTTGTTGTTGTGCCGTGTGAATACGCCGTTCACGTCGCCGCTGAACGCCTCGGCCGTCGCCTCCACGTACGCGTAGTCGTTGGGGAAGGCTTTAGAGAGCGAAACGCCATAGTCGTTCAGTCCCTCGTCGCCGAAGAAGTTGTGAATCACCAGCGGCTGATCGACCCAGGGGCGCACATGCGTGTGCCACGTGTTGTCCTTCCCGAAGGTGGCTTTCATCTTCCCGATCTTCGCCGTGAGGTCATGCGGCAGCGCGATCAGATTCGCGTAGCCCTCTTCGACATCGACACCCTCCGGAGTAAAGGAAAGGAAGAACTTCCCCTTCATGTAGGGATCGACGAAGGCCTCGAACGCGACTTCGGCCTCGTCGAGCTGCAAGGGCGGACGTTGATTCGCCGGGCCGAACTCGTAGGGATTCTTCCGGCCGGCGCGTCCGATGAAATTGCCGATGACCGATGTGTCGGGGTTGAACACCTTCGACGCGCCGGGGTTGACCTGGTTGTTCACGGTCTGCACCTCGGTCAGCGCAGGTGCAGCCGATGGTTGGGCCGCCTGCGGTGCGACCTCGGAGACTTTGGTCAGATCTTCTTCCTGCGGTGCGGCGGGGGATGGGGAGCCCTTGAGCGCGTTGATCTCCTGGCGCAACTCATCCGCCTGCCTGACGAGCTCGTCGAGCTTCTTCTCGAGCTGCTGCACACGTTCATCGCTTGCCTGCGCGCAGAGCGGCGGGGCGATGAGAAGCATGAACGAGACAAATACGAAATGACCGCGACGGGTCATGGTCTACCTCCTGTTGCTGAGATCGGTCTGACGGACGGTCAGGCCGCAGGAGGGGCGCGCGACGAGAGGTGCAGCGCGGAGCTCGAGCGGGCGAGACGAAACGCGTTCGGCTCGAGCGTGTAGAGGACGACGGCGGGCGCGACGACGGCGGGTGCGCTCAGCGTCACGTGATCCGCGCCGGAGGCACAAACCGCGCAAAGACTCTGCACGGCGGCGTTGCCGTCGGGAATAAGCGGATGGTTGTGATAGACGGGCTCTGTTCCGAGCAACGCCGCGAAGGCGAGGACGAACAGGAGCCTGAGTCGCAACATACGGCTCATGAGCATACATCGTAAGAGCGCCACGGGACGTTGTATTCCGGTGACGAACGCGGCTGGAATAACCTCCGAGTCGCGGTGAATTCTGAGGAGCGAGTTAGGAGATCGCAATGGCAGATTCAAACGGAGCAGTGCAACAGGTCGGTGATACCGACTTCGATTCCAAGGTTCTCGGCGCGGGCAAGCCCGCTCTCGTCGATTTCTGGGCGCCGTGGTGCGGCCCGTGCCGCATCATCGGGCCGATCATCGAAGAGCTCGCACCGAACTATCAGGGGAAGGCGGTCATCGCCAAGCTGAACGTCGACGACAACCCGAACGTAGCGCAGCGCTACGGCATCACCTCGATCCCGACGATCCTGATGTTCAAGGATGGCAAGCTGGTCGATCGCGTCGTCGGCGCCATGCCGAAGGGCGAGTTGCAGAAGTTCATCGATCGGAATCTGTGATTCCGGTACGCGGGCCCGCGGTGACGCGGGTCCGCGGTGTCAAAGGCGTCACGGCTCCAACCCGTATCCCCCGCGGCACAGCGACTCCACTCCGTTCTCCCTCACCACGAACGTATCCTCGATGCGCACGCCGATGTTGCGGTCGGGGAAGTAGAGTCCCGGCTCGATCGTCACGATGTCGCCCGTCTCGATCATGTCGCTGTTCGAAGGCAGCAGCGAGAACGAGGGGCGCTCGTGGATCTCCAATCCGACGCCGTGCCCGAGTCCGTGCACATAGCCGTTGAGAGTCCGGGGATTCGTGCGCGTGGTCTCATAGCCCTTCTTCTCGAAGAAGTCGCAAACCATCGCCTGATACGCGGACGCGGGTGTGCCGGGCCGCATTGCGTCGCGCGCGAGCTCGAACGCTGCGAGTACGTCGCCGTGAATCCGGCGCAGCTCGTCAGGGATCGGGCCTGCGCAGAACGTCCGCGTCAGATCGAAGAAATAGCCGCTCGTCCGATCGGCGGGGAAGATGTCGAGGACGATCGGCACCGACTGCACGACGCGCGCTCCCGCATCGCCGCGTGAATGCGGCACACCGGCATCGCGCCCCTGGGAGAGAATCGTCTCGTGATCTTCGATCATGCCGAGGCGCGTGATCTCCGTCGTGACGATCTGCTTGAGATCACCGAGCGTCATCGACGGGCGCCAGTCGCGGAGCGCGGCGCGAACGGAGTCGACGACCTCTTCCGTTCGCTCGCCTACGGAGCGGATCGCTGCGATCTCCCACGCGTCCTTCCGCTTGCGCGCAAGCTGGATGAGGTCTTCGCCGCCGCGATGCACGACCCATCCGCGCGCGGTGAGCGCGGCGGCAATTCCGAGGTAGAGGTGAACGGGCACGCTGCCGTAGAACGCGACCGTCGTCTCCGCTCCATACTCCCTCAGCACCGCGTCGAAGAACTGCGCATAGGCATCCGACGGCGAGGCCGCGGAGCGAAAGATCGCGTCGTAGTCGAACTCGTGAATCGAGCGGAAGGGGAGGCCGGTCGCGGCCGCCTCGTCGCGCTCCATGTCATAGCAGATGAGCACCGGCTCGTGGCCGGGCGTCTTGATCGCATACCCGCGCGTAATCTTCGCCCCGCGCGAGAGCCAGCGAAACGCGGGATGCATCGCTTCATGCAGCGGAACGATGATCGCGTCGATGGCACGTTCGCGCTGGAGGAGGTCGAGATCGGTCAGCATAGGGTGAGTGACGAGTGACGAGTGATGAGTGACGAGTGTTAGTGCTGAGTGCTGAGTACTGAGTACTGAGTGCTCAAAACTCAGCACTCGGTACTCAGCACTCGGTACTCATCACTCATCACTAGTCACTAGTCACTCGTCACTCCCATGAGTATATGATCCGCGCGCGATTGCCATGATTCACTTTCACAACGGTGACGTCACCGCGACTCTTGCAAGAAAAGCCGGCGTCCCGGGCCGCCATGTCCCGTTCCGCGAGTCGCTGATCACCGGGCCCGTTCGCCGCGATCTGGCCCTGCTCGACTGGGTGGAAGAGCGCGCGCGCACGCTGTCCGAAGAGCACGGCGAGAACCTGCTGCGAGTGCGCAATGAATTGCTCGAGCAGGAGAAGACGATCGACGCCGCTCGCGCGGAAGAAGAAATCGTCCTCTGGTTCGAGCACGATCTCTACTGTCTCGTGCATCTGCTCTACCTCATCAAGCGCTTTTCCAACTGCCGCTTGACGCTGATCTGGTGCCCATCTCCGCTCGGTCTGCTGGCGCCGGAGGAGTATTTCAAGCTCTTCGGTTCGCGGACCGCGGTCACGCCCGTCATGCAGCGCGTGACGGACGCCGTCTGGCAGGCATACACCGGCGCCGATCCGACAGCGTTCAATCGATTTCTCGTTCAGGACATCCCCGATTTTCCCTTCGTGATCGATGGCCTGCGTCTGCACGCCTCGCGGTTTCCGTCCACGACCACCGGCCTCGGCGAACCGCAGCGGCAGTTGATGCAGTTGATCGACGAAGGTGCCGCCGACTTCTCCACGTTGTTTGCGCGGTTCAACCCGAATCCTCCGCGCTTCGGTTTCGGCGACGGCGAAGTGCTGCGCCACCTTCGGCGGCTCGCGTGGTGCGCTGTGCCGATGATCACGATGACCGAGGTTCCGGGCGATGAGCACAAGGCGGCGCTCGCCGTCACACCGGCGGGGCGCAACGTGCTGCAGGGTTCCGTCGACTATGTCGAAGTGAACGGTCCTGATGGCTGGCTCGGCGGCGCGCAACTGACGCGGGAGAAGCTGTGGCGCTGGGATGGAGCGAAGATTTCGTGAACCGTGCTCTGGATCACGCTGCGCTGACGCACGGCTGATCTACGATTGACGCAGTGAAGAAAGAGGCAGCACGCGTCACGACCTCGAGCGAGGGAGTCGTTTTCGAGGCCGGCACGCGGACTCTCTGGACGCTGCGCTGGGCGGACATCGATCAGGTGCAGGCGTTCAAGCTCGATCTCATCACGCATGACGACGTCTGTCTCGAGCTCACCGCGGCGCGCAAGACCTACACGATCGATGAAGAGACCGCCGGCTGGAGCGAGTTGCTGGCCGCGATCGGGCGGCAGTTTCAGATTGCTCCCGACTGGCTGTCGATCGTCGTGGCGCCGGTGTTCGCGACGAATCGCAGCGTGCTTTGGGACCGCCGCGTCGCCCTCGCGATGCAGCGCTTCGCCAGCGTCTCGTCGTCGATCCGCCTCTCGTCGAGATGTCACCTCCTGTTGAATGACACGTCGCTGCAGGATTGGAACGACGCGCTCGCGGTCGTGCGCGGAATGTTCGGCATGGTCGAAGTCGATTCGAACGGCACCGCACTCGTACACGGATTGACGCCGCGGCACTTCCACGGCGCGCATCAGGCGACGATCAGTTTTCGCGCCGGCGACATCCGCGTGCGCGGCACCTGCACGAACGCCTCGCGCATCGAGTTCGAAGTGCCTCCGGGCGATGTCCAGTCGGATGCCGATCGCGCGCTGCTCCTGCGGCTTCTCGTGATTCTCTCCGCGTATCTGCGCCGCGAGGCGATCATCGCCGGCGATGGCGACGCGATCGTGATCGCCCATCCCGACGGCGAGCTGCTTACGCCATCACCTGCCTGAACGCCTCAACGAAGCGCTGCATCTCGTCCGGAGTGGAGATCGAGAGCCGGAGGTGCTTCGTCATCGGCGGGAACGGCCGGCCGACGGCGATTCCGTGCAGCCGCATCGCATCGATGACCGGCTTCACCTCGCGTCGGAGATCGATCATCACGAAGTTCGCATCGGAGGGGAGCATCGAGTAGCCGAGGCGTCCGAGCTCGTCCGCGAGCCACTTCTTCGTCTCGCGGTTGCGCTTCTGCCCGAGCTGCACATGCATCGGATCCGCGAGCGATGCGCGCGCCGCCTCCGCCGCGAAGACGTTCACGGAATCCCACTGACCATGCCATTGCATCCGCTCGATGACCGCCGGTTGGGCCACGGCGTAACCGCAACGCAGACCTGCGAGACCGTAGATCTTCGAGAACGTGCGAGTCACCACGAGGTTCGGATGATCTTTCGTGAGCATCAGGACACTCTCGTAGTCGGGCGACTCGGCGTAGTGATGGTAGGCCTCGTCGACGAGGATCGTGACGGCCGGCGGCGCCGCGGCGATGAGCTCGCGCACTGCCTTCTTCGATGTGATCGTCGCCGTTGGATTGTTCGGATTGCAGATGTAGATGAGACCTTCGCCCTTCGCCGCCTCCAGCATGCGGGGCAGATCGTGCTCGTATTTCGAGGTGAGCGGGACTTTGACGATCTCGGCATCCTGCGACTTTGCGCAGAAGCCGATCGCTTCGAACGTCGGATCGGCGGTCACGAGGCGCTTCTGCGCGAAGGTCGTCGCAGCGACTTTCAGAGCTTCGCTCGAGCCATCCGTCGTCAGGATCGATTCGGGCGGGAGGCCGTGAAACTTCGCGATGTCCGCGACCAGCGCGTCGATCGCTTCGTCGGGATAGCGGTTCGTGCGCGGAAACGCGTCGTTGATCGCGCGCATCGCGGCAGCCGATGGCCCATACGGATTCTCGTTCGCGTTGAGCCGGATCAGTCCCTTCGGTTTCGCAACCTTCGCGAGCGTGATGGAGGGAGCCGCGGCCGCAGCGATCGCCGTAGCGCCGAGAACGTGAGCGAAGTGTCGTCTCGTCAGCATGCGACAGAGTGTACGCCGCAACTATCATCATCCGATGCAGATCCCTGATCCGCCGGATGTTTCGTATTGGGATGCGTCGCCGCTGCTGCAGCGCATCTGCAGAACCAGGCTCGATCCCGCCTGCGAGCCGCGTCTCGCGGCGATGGGAGAGCGCGCTGCGAAAGAAGTCGCGCCACTCGCGCAGATCGCAAATCGCGAGTCGCCGCGGCTGATCACGCATGACGCGCGCGGCGATCGCGTCAATAGCGTCGAATATCACCCCGCCTACCGCGAGATGGAGGAGATCGCCTACGGCTCGGGAATGATCACCGTCAATTACACCGATCCTCCCGCCCATTCGCGCACGTTCGGCTTCGCCCTCGGCTATCTCTTCGCGATGGCGGAGATGGGCCTCTATTGCCCGCTCTGCATGACCGACGGCGTCGCGCGCGTCCTCACGCGCTACGGCACACGCGATCAGATCGATCGCGTGCGGCCGCAGCTCATCGCCACGAATCGGGAGGCGTTGTGGACGGGCGGCATGTTTCTCACTGAGCGTGCGGGAGGCTCCGATGTCGGGGCCAACGAAACCGTGGAGCGCAACGGCCGGCTGACGGGCCACAAGTGGTTCTGCTCGAACGTCGACGCCGACGCAGTGCTGGTCACCGCGCGTCCCGAAGGAGGCGCGCAAGGGACGCGCGGCCTGCAGACGTATCTGCTGCTGCAGCGCGGCAACCCCGGCGTCACGATCGAGCGGCTGAAGGAAAAGCTCGGCGTCCGCTCGATGCCGACGGGTGAGGTGACGCTGACGGATGCGCCGGCGGAGCTCGTCGGCGGGTTCGCGGCAATCACCGAGATGCTCAATCTCTCGCGCCTTTACAACTCAGTCGCCGCGATCGCGGTGATGGGACGCGCGATTCACGAAGCGCGCTGGTACATCGAGCGGCGGCGCGCGTTCGGCAAGCCGGTGATTGAGTGGCCCCTCGCACGCGACGTTCTTCGCGACCTCGAGATGCAGCACGAGCGCGCGATGCTGCTCACCTTCGCGACGATCGGCGCGATGGAGCGCGCGGATGCCGGCGATGCCGACAGCGCGCGGATGCTGCGCATCCTGACTCCGATGACGAAAGCAGTCACCGGCAAGCTCGCCGTGCCGTGCGTCTCCGAGGCGATGGAGCTGATCGGAGGGAACGGGTACATCGAGGAGAGTCCGATGCCGCGCCTGCTGCGCGATGCGCAGGTGCTGCCCATCTGGGAAGGGACGACGAACATACTCGTGCTCGACGCGGTTCGCACCGCGAAGAAAGAGCGCGGGCACGAGTTGCTGCTCGCGCAGATCGAGAAGGAGTTTCCGGAAGAGGCGAGGGCACTCGAGCGGATCGACGAAGAGAATCCGCGACGCTGGGTATTCGAGCTCGCACGCCTGTATTCGGCGAGCCTGTCATCCTGAGACGGATTCGAGTCACTGGCGGAACAGCGGCGTTGCATCCGACTGCGCGATCGCCAGCAGATCGAGAAACTTTCCCCGCGTGATCTCGCGTGCGCCGAGCGCCTCCATGTGCGGCGTCATCACCTGGCAGTCGATCCAGGTTCCGTTCAGCCGTTCGATGAGAAACAGCAGCGCGAGCTTCGATGCGTCGGGCACGAGATGGAACATGCTCTCTCCGGTGAAGACGCCGCCGGAGTCGACGCCGTACAGTCCGCCGGCGAGCTCCCCGCCGCGCCACACCTCCATGCTGTGGGCATCGCCCGCGCGATGGAGCTCGATGTACGCATCGATGATCTCCGGTTCGATCCATGTCCCGTCCTGCTCGGGCCGCGGAACGCGCGAACAGGCGCGGATCACGGCGGGGAAGTCGCGGTCGATCGTGAACGTCAGTTCGCCTTTCTTCATCGCCTTCCGCAGCGAGCGCCCGATGTGCAATTCATCGAAGAAGATCACCGCGCGGCGGCGCGGCGAGAACCATGGCAGCGTATCGAGCTCGGGATGCGGCCATGGGAAGATGCCGTGGCGATAGGCGTCGCGCAGCGTTTCGACGCGCAGGTCATCGCCGATGGCGATGATGTCACCGCGCACGTAGCGCGGATCAGGGAAGCGGGACATGCGACGATCTTACCGACAGGTCAGCCCTCCGTGTCGCATGGAAGGCTGCATACCCGAGTGCGAGCATGATGCCGTAGATGAGCGTGACGCCGAACGTGCGCGGATGCTCGGCGGGGTGCGCGGCCGACGCCGCGAGATAGCTCATCGTGTCGAGCGGGTCGGTCATGACGTCCCAACTGTTCCAGCGCAGGAAACGGCCGAGGTAGATGCCGAAGCCGCAGAGGACGAGGATGAAGAGCGAGAAGGCCCAGCCGGCCCGCCTGCCGAATTTCGACTCGACGACCGACTGCACGTCGGCGACCGAGGTGAAGGCGAGGAGGATGCCGGTGGCGGCGCAGGACAGCAGCAGCGCGATGTCGAACCAGAGCGGCGCGCCGGGCCGCGGCCGGAGGTGTACGAAGTCCGTCGCGATGTACGGTGCGTTGGGGAGAAACAGCAGCCAGACGACGAACATCGCCGCGCGCGCCGCGGTATTGCGGCTGAGGACGAAGGCCATCGCCGCGAGTGCCGGGATGACGGCGAGGAAGAGATTCCAGGCCATGAACGCATAAGCGAGGCTGCCCGTCTTCACGATCCGCGCGGCTAACAATCCGCAGCACCACAGCAGCAGAAGGCCGAAAACGAGCAGCCGCGCGCGCATCAGTACGTCAGCGTGAGCTCGCCGGCGGATGCATCGACGATCACCGTGCCGCCACTGGCCAGCGATCCGAAGAGGATCGCATCCACGAGCGGCTCCTTGATCTTCGTCGAGATCAGTCTCCCCATCGGCCGCGCTCCGAAGGCCTGATCGTAGCCATGCTGCGCGAGCCACGCACGCCCGGCCTCGCGCAGCTCGAGCGTCACGTTCTTCGGCGCGAGCTGCGCGCGAAGCTCATCGATGAACTTGTCGACGACCTTCTCCGTCACTTCGAAGCTGAGGGGATCGAACGCGATCCAGGCATCGAGACGGTTGCGGAACTCCGGCGCGAACGTCCGCTCGATCGCGCCGCGTCCGCGCCCTGTGCCCGGGTTGTTCCGGAATCCCATTCCCGCCTCGGTCATCTCGCGGCCGCCCGCATTCGTCGTCATGATCAGGATCACGTTGCGGAAGTCGGCCTTCTTGCCGTTGTTGTCGGTCAGCGTCGCGTGGTCCATCACCTGCAGCAGAATCGAGAAGAGGTTCGGATGCGCCTTCTCGATCTCATCGAGGACGAGCACGGCGTAGGGCGTGCGGATGATCGCGTCCGTGAGGAGGCCGCCCTGATCGAAGCCGACGTATCCGGGAGGCGCGCCGATGAGACGCGACACGGTGTGCGGCTCCATGTACTCGCTCATGTCGAAGCGAATGAACTCGATGCCGAGGGAGGCGGCGAGCTGTTTCGCGAGCTCGGTCTTGCCGACGCCGGTCGGGCCGCTGAACAGGAAAGAGCCGACGGGCTTCTCCGTGTGGCCGAGACCCGAGCGCGAGAGCTTGATCGCGCTGACGATCTGTTTGATCGCATGATCCTGTCCGAAGATCACGCGCCGGAGGTCGCTCTCGAGGCTCTGCAGTCGCTGCTTCTCGGTCAGCGCAATCGTGCGCGGCGGAATCTTCGCGATCTTCGACACGACCTGCTCGATCTCATCGACGCCGATCGTGTCGACATCGGAAGAGGCAGCGCGCATCATCCGCGCGCGCGCGCCCGCTTCATCGAGCACGTCGATCGCCTTGTCCGGCAGATGCCGGTCGTGGATGTATTTCGCCGACAGCTCGGCGGCGAGCTGGAGCGCCTCATCGGTGAACGCCACGTGATGGTGCTCTTCGTAGTAGTTCTTGAGGCCCTTCAGAATCTCGATCGTCTCCGGAACAGTCGGCTCGCCGATCTCGATCTTCTGGAAGCGGCGGGCGAGGGCGCGGTCGCGCTCGAACGACGACTTGTATTCGGCGTACGTCGTCGATCCGATGCAGCGCAGCTTTCCCGAGGCGATCGCCGGCTTCAGGATGTTCGACGCGTCCATCGTGCCGCCGCTCACCGCTCCGGCGCCGACGATCGTGTGGATCTCGTCGATGAAGAGAATCGCTTCCTTCTTCTCGAGCAGCGCGGTGATCACCGCCTTGAGCCGCTGCTCGAACTCGCCCCGATACTTCGTCCCCGCCAGCACGGACCCCATGTCGAGCGACCAGACCTCGGCGTCCTTCAGCACGGCGGGCGTCTCGTGCCGGTGAATCTTGAGCGCGAGTCCTTCAGCGATCGCGGTCTTGCCGACTCCCGGTTCGCCGACGAGGAGCGGATTGTTTTTCCGCCGGCGGCAGAGGATCTGAATCGTCCGCTCGAGCTCGGGACCGCGGCCGATCAGAGGATCGATCTCCCCCTTCGCCGCGCGCTCGTTGAGGTTGACGGCGAAGCTGCGGAGCGGATCGGAGGATGGCGGTTGATCGTCGTCCGGAGTGACGAAGGCCGGCTCGCCTTTCGCCGGCGCACCTTTCGCGATGCCGTGTGCGAGAAAGTTGAGGACGTCGATCTTGTTGATGCCCTGGCTGCGCAGCAGGTAGACGGCCTGCGAGCGTTCCGCCTGATAAAGCGCGGCGAGCATCTGCCCCGTGTCGACTTCCTTGCGCCCCGAGCTTTGCGCATGGAGCTGCGCGTACTGCACGACCCGCTGCAGCATGGTCGTGAGCACCGGCTGCATCTCCACATCTTCAGGCAGCGTCTCGAACGTCTTGCTCATGAAGTCGTCGAGCTGCTTCTTCAGCTCCTCGATGTCGCCGCCGCAGGCACGAATCACGTCGACCGCCTCGCGGTCGTGCAGCAACGCGAAGAGAAGATGCTCGAGCGTGACGTATTCGTGGCGGCGCGTGAGCGCTTCGTTCACGGCGAATTCGAAGGCGGCCTGAAGGGGTTTGGCAATCATGATGCGACAGGGATAACGCTGAGGCGCGGAGTTGGATTTCGCCCGCTCATACCTTCTCCATCGTGCAGAGCAGCGGATACTCGTGCTCCCGCGCGAGCGTGATCGTCTTCTCGACTTTCATCTGCGCCACTTCGAACGTGTAGATGCCGGCGACGCCGACGCCCTGCACGTGCACGTTGAACATCACGCGGACCGCTTCATCCTCGTTCATGTTGAAGACGGAGGTGAGGATCCAGACGACGAAGTCCATGGTCGTGAAATCGTCGTTGTGGAGGAGGACCTGGTAGAGCGGCGGCTCTTCGACCTTTTCCTGGCTCTCGGCGACCGGAGCCTCTTCATACTGCGGCGGCAACATCTGCCAATTATCCGATCATCGAGACGCCGCGGCGACCTCGGCCACGACCCCCGGCAAGGTTCCGATGTCGAACGGCTTCCGCAACACGCGGCCGATTGCGTTTGCGTCGATGAACTGCAGCGAGGCATCGCCGGCCGCGGTCATGATCACCGTCGCCTTCAACAGCTCCGGACGCCGCATCATGAGATGCCGCACGACATCGAAGCCGCTGAGACGCGGCAGCATCAGATCCAGCAGGATGCAGTCGTAGCTGCCGGTCCAGAGCTTCTCGATCGCCGATTCGCCATCTTCGGCGACGGTGATCTCGCTCGTCGGCGCGAGTGCCGATTCGATCCGCGACGCGATCAACGCTTCATCTTCGATGAGCAGCACCGTGGGGCGGCTGCCGGCAGCGGCCGGCTTTCCCTCGTCCTTCGATGGGTCCGGCTTCGGATCCATGAATCGGGAGACGGCTGCGATGAGCTTGTCGCGCGTCAGCGGCTTGCAGATCCAACCGTCCGCGTCCGACGCCGAGAAGAGTTGCTTGAGGCGATCCTCGGAATGGCCGGAGACGAGCACGATCGGAACGCGATAGCGCGCCCGGATGAACTGGCCGAGACGATGTCCCGGAATGCTCGGCATTTCGATGTCCATCAGCACCAGGTCGGGGAGGCGATCGGCGAGGATCGTGTTGAGCTCGCTCCATGAACCTGCCGTCAGTGTCGAGAACCCCTCGCGCTCGCACATCTTCGATGCTTCCCTGAGAAACATCGGGTTGTCGTCGACGATCAGGATGGTGGACATGGGTAGCAGTGATTGTATCTGCTAACTAGAGCTCGAGCAGAGCTCCCGGCTGAATCTCGAGCGGCGGCTGACCTCGCTGGAACAGACGCGCAGCGGACGAACCCACGAGCCGCACGACTGCGTCTTCGACGCGCAGCATTCCACCCTCGCGAAGCCCCACGACAGGCGTCGCGTTCTCTTCATGAAACTCGCGGATGCGCTCCTCGCGCGTCTCGCCGCGATGCGTCGAAGCCGGATCGGGATCGAGGTAGTGCGGATTGATCTGGAAAGGGACGAGGCCCAGCGCATCGAGCGATGGCGGCCAGACGATCGGCATGTCATTCGTCGTCTTGATCGTCGGGCCGGCGATGTTCGTGCCGGCGCTCGAGCCCATGTAGAAGACTCCGCTGCGCACGAGCTCGCGGATGCGGCCGATCAGATTGCGTTCGTAGAGCGTCTTCAGCAGCCGAAACGTGTTGCCGCCGCCGGTGAAGATCGCCTCGGCGCCGTCGATGGCATCGGCATCGAGGACTTCCACATTCATCTTCGCCATCCGTTCGCGCACGACGCCGGTGTAACGCGCGTGATCGTGTGCCGCGAACGGGATGAAGGCGACACGGCGGCGGCCGCCGAGAAAGTCGAGAATGAAAGGCTCGGCATGATCTAGGTAGCCGTAGCCGTGAACGTTCGATGAGGAGATGAGAAGTAGACGCATTGCGGCGTAGCATACACACACGTCCACTCTCTTCCTCACGAAGTGGTATCTCGACTGCGTCGACGGCGCGGGCAATGTCTGCATCGCGTATTGGGCCCGGCTGCGTTGGAAGAAACTCTCGCTCCGTTACGCGAGCGTCCTCTGGTCGCCGGGGCGGACGATCGAGACGATGCGCGGAGGCGAACCGCCGGCCGTCGATCGCGATCGGATCACATGGCATTCGCCGCGGCTCGGCATCGATGCCGAGCTCGTTCGCCGCGCACCCGCGTATGAAGAGACGCTGATCGACGGCGTCCGCTGGCGATGCGAACAGCCCGCGGCGGATGCGCGGATCGGAGCGATGCGCGGCGACGGCTACGCCGAGGTCCTCGAGCTCGAGATTGCGCCGTGGGAGGTGCCGATCGATGAGTTGCGCTGGGGGCGCGTTGTCGATGCCAGCCAGTCGATGACGTGGATCGAGTGGCGCGGACCGCATCCGTTCAAACGCCTGCTCATCGATGGAATTCGCTCGGAGGCCGCGCTTCCCGAGCCGGCCGAAAACCGCACGATTCGCGACCAGCGGCTGGGCGACACGATTCCGATTCCCGGCCTCCCGAAGCGAATTGCGGATGCGCACGAACAGAAGTGGTGCGGCCGCGTCGGCTCCGCGTGGGCGGTGCACGAAGTGGTGAGGTTCGGATGAAGCTGATCTACGGACTTCTCTTCGCGATCGTGCTGCCGCTTCTGCTGGCCGTCTGGAGCATGCGGATGGACTCGCTGCTCGTGCTGCCGCAGGTAGCCTCGCAATCAGCAGGGCTCGCCGTTGCGATTCTCGGCGCGCTGATCGCACTGCTCGCGGTCGTCGACTTGCGGCGATTCGGTCATGGATGGCCGATGAGTCCATTTCCACCCGAGCGGCGTGCATCGGGTGGAATGTACCGGCTGATGAACGATCCTCTCTACGCCGGATCGGTTCTCATTTGCGCGGGCCTCTCCATCGCACTTCGCAGCCCGGCGGGCATCTGGCTGGCTACGCCGCTCCTGACTTTTTGCTGCATCGCGTTCGTTGCGGGCTTCGAGCGCGAAGGGACGGAGCGGCGCTACGGCGTTGCGGAACGCCCGCCGCTGCTGCACCTGCCCGCTCCGGGCGATGTGCGTGCGGATTTCAGCGATCGCCTGGCGATCTACTTCATCGTGCTGCTGCCGTGGCTCATCGCATTCTTTGCCGTGAATGCCTTCGGCATTCCGCACGACGCGCGAAGCGGGTGGGGAAGGGCCGACGCTGCGGTGCCGACCCTTCCATGGACGGAGCTGATCTACTTTCTCGACTATCCGCTGGTGCTCGCCGTGCCGATGCTGCTCGACACACGCCGTCAGTTGCGCAGATTCGCGATTCAGGGATGGCTCGCCATCGTGATCGTCACGATCTCGTATCTCGTGATTCCGGTGATCGTCGTTCCGAAACCTGCTCCCGACGGCAGCCTGTTCACGATGCTGATGCTGTGGGAGCGCAAGTTCGACACGCCGGTGACCGCGTTCCCCGCGTTTCATGTGATCTGGGCGGTCATCGCGGCGAATGCGATGCCGAGATGGCGGGCTTTCTGGTGGACGCTGGCGATCGCGATCTCGGTCAGTTGCGCGACGACGGGCATGCACGCGCTGCGCGATCTCGTTGCCGGCGCGGCGGTGGGCCTCGTCATCATCAACGCGGAGCGAATCGCGCGAGGCATCCTTCGCGCGACGGAGCGTCTGGCCAACTCCTGGCAGGAGTGGGATGCGGGCGTTGTGCGGGCGATGAGCCATGGTGTGTACGCCGCGATGGGCTCCTTCGCCGGCATTCTCCTCGTGGTGACGTTGAGCGGCGGGATGGCGGCCGCGGCGGCCGCTGTTGCGATCGCCACGATCACCGGCGCGGCACTCTGGGCGCAGTTCATCGAGGGCTCTCCGATGCTGCTGCGGCCCTTCGGTTACTACGGCGGACTGCTCGGCGCGTCGATCGCGATCCTGTTGACGGGCGACCCGTGGCGGATGCTTGCCGCCTACGCAGTCGCTTCAACGATCGTCGTCGCGTTTGGACGCTGCCGCTGTCTCGTGCAGGGTTGTTGTCATGGGCGGGCGATCGAGGAGGGGCTCGGGATCCGCTACGCGCATCCGCGCTCGCGCGTGACGCGGCTGTCGGACCTCGCGTCGCGATCGGTCCATGCGACGCAGTTGTATTCGATCGTCTGGAGTCTGCTCTGTCTCGTGCTGCTGTGGCGGCTCTGGACGGCTAACGCTCCGCTGCAGTTCATCGCCGGCTCATCCCTGATCCTCGCCGGGCTCGGCCGCTTCGTCGAAGAACATTATCGGGGCGAGCCTCAGACCAGGATCGTTGGCGGGCTGCGGATCTATCAATGGCTGGCGATCGTGAGCGTGCTGGCTGGCGCGGCGGTGATGGCGGCAGGGAGCACGCCTGCCCCGGCGCCCGTGCCACTCGGCGGCAACGGATGGTTAGCCGCCTCCCTCGTCGGGATCTTCACGTACGTCGCGTACGGAGTGGATTTTCCGCGCCTCAACACACGATTCGCCCGCCTGGTGTAGAAAAACCTACGCGTCGATCACCCACTTCTCGTAGAGCTCACCCGGCAGCTCCCGGACGAATCGCGAGGGCTCCATCAGCACGTCCATTCCACCGCGATCGCGCGCCATCACCGGAAAGACGAGATAGAGCTCCTGTTGTGCGCGGGTCACGGCGACGTAGAACAGGCGCCGCTCTTCTTCTTCGCCGGGGATCACGAGCTCCTGCGGCTCGGTGCCCTCGACCGTTCCTTCGAGGAGCGGCAGCTCCGCATGCACGCGTGCCGGGTCGACTCGGATGATGCCGCCCGGAACGCGCAGCGCGCGTTGTGACGGGAAGCGCCCGTCGGCGAGCCAGATCACGAAGACGATCCGCCACTCCAGCCCCTTCGCCTGATGCACCGACGAGAGCACGATCTTCTCGTCTTCGGGACCGACGACCGCGGTGTCTTCGCCGGCGATTGGATTCGCCAGCGCGACCTCATCGAGAAACTGCTCGACGTCTTCGTAGCGCAGCGCGTATTGCGAGAGCTGCTCCAGATCGTCGAGCCGCGCCTGCGCGTTCGGAAACTTCGACCGCGCATAGTCCGCATAGCCGCGTTCGACGACGAGGCGGATCGATTCCGACGGATTGTGCTTCATCGACTCGGACGAGATGAGGCGCAACACCGACCGCGCGGATTCGAGCGAGCCGGCCGTCCCCCTCGCGCCGCTGGCGGCGGTGGCGGGTGAGGAGCGAAGAAACGCGTCCAGAGGATTGGTGTGCGTCGAGATTCGCCCCCAGACTTCTGCGGCCGTCTTCTCTCCGATCTTCGGATACAACTTCAGCATCCGCTTCCACGACAGCTCGTCGCGCGCGTTCGTCACGATCTTGAGATAGGCGAGGACATCCTTGATGTGCGCCTGCTCGAAGAAGCGGACGCCGCTGCGGATCTCGTAGGGAATCAGCCGCCGCGACAGCTCCATCTGCAGCTCGAGCGATTGATAGTGCGAGCGATAGAGCACCGCGATGTCCGAGAGTTTCTCTCCCTCGTCGCGCAGCTCGAGGATCCGCTGTGCGACGAACGAGGCCTGCTCGAACACATCGTCGACGCCCACGACCGCAGGCTCCGGGCCGTCGCCGCGCACGGCCTGCAGTTCTTTCCGGAATTGAAAGCGATTGGCGGCGATCGATGCGTTCGCCAGCGCGAGGATCTGCCGCGTCGAGCGGTAATTCGTCTCCAGCTTGTAGATCGTGGTATCGGGGAAGCGCAGCGGGAACGTCAGGATGTTTTCGAACGACGCGCCGCGAAACGAATAGATCGACTGCGCGTCGTCGCCGACCACCATCACGTTGCGCCGCACCGATGACATCGCATCGATGATCTCCGCCTGCAGCTTGTTCGTGTCCTGATATTCGTCGACGAGGATCGTGCGGAACTTGCGCTTGAGCGGCTCGGCGAGCTCGGGATGGTCGTCGAGCAGCAACTTCCAGTTGAGGAGAAGATCGTCGAAGTCCATCGCGTTCGCCTCCTTCTTCCGCTCGCGGTAGCGGCGAAAGACGTTGAGGATCTCGTCGCGATAGTTCGCGAAGTGCGGGTATTCGTTCTCGAGCTGGATCTCCAGCGGCGTGCGCGTGTTCAGCACGAAGGAGTAGAGATCGAGGAGGACGTCGCCTTTCGGGAAGCGCTTTTCGAGCGTCTTGATCCCGAGCGAGGAGATCGCCGATTCCATCATTTCCTTCGCGTCTTCGTCGTCGAGAATCGAGAAATTGCTGCGATAGCCGAGCGGCTCGGCGTAACGGCGCAGAAGGCGGTTGCCGATGGAGTGGAATGTGCCGCCCCAGATCCGCCGCGTGTCGATCGTCACGAGCTGTTCGACGCGGCTCAGCATCTCGCGCGATGCCTTGTTCGTGAAGGTGACGAGGAGGATGTCCGACGGATCGACGCCGTCTTCGATCAGGCGCGAGACGCGGTAGGTGAGCGTCCGTGTCTTCCCCGAGCCGGCTCCGGCGATGACGAGCAGCGGACCATCGCCGGCCATCACGACCTCGAGCTGCTCGGAATTGAGCTCCTCTTCGTAGTGGACGCGATACTGCTTCTGCGGTTTGACAGGCTGCTTGAGCGTGTAACGCCGGATCTTCGTGGTCACCGGCTGAAGTATAGAGTTCCGGGCGCCGGGCGCTACGAGGGGTAGAAGTTTGCGCGGAGAAGGGGCGACGAAAAGCGAAATGCAGAATTCAGAATTACAGAATTCAGAATGAAAATTGGATGCCCGCCCGCTGCGCCGTTACGCCTTCATTCTTCATTCTGAATTCTGTGATTCTGAATTCTGCATTTCGCTTTTGACTCTCATCAATGAAGACGCCTCGCCCCCCCACCACTACACTGTTTCCCATGTTGCGGCCGCGCCTCGGTGCGCTCATCGCGGTCATCTTCTGGGGCATGTCCTTCGTCGCCACGAAGGCGGCGTTGCGCGAGGTGTCGCCGGTCACGCTCATCACGACGCGGTTCGCGATCGGCAGTGTGCTGTTGCTGTTGATCGTGCGCAGACTGCCGCCGCGCGACGCCTGGCCCACGCTCATGCTGATGGGATTCGCCGGCATCTTCGTTCATCAGATGCTGCAGGCCTACGCGCTGACGATGACGACGGCGATGCACACCGGCTGGCTGATCGGAATGACGCCGATCTGGTCCGCGATTCTCGCCGCCCTCTTTCTCGGTGAGCGCCTCGGCCCCATCAGGATCGCCGGCCTGGCCGGCGGCTTCACGGGCGCCGTGCTCGTCATCACGCGCGGCGAGTGGAGCTCCCATGTGCTTCAACTCCCTTCCACGCGCGGCGATCTGCTGATCCTCGTCAGCACCGTCAACTGGGCGATCTACTCGTCGATCGGACACAAGACGATCCGCCGGCTCGGACCGAAGGTGGCAATGTCGGGCGCGATGCTCGCCGGCACCGCGATGCTCCTGCCGTTCTTCATCGCGCAGCGTGGGTGGCGCGAGCTCCCGCACGTGACCAGGAGCGGCTGGCTCGCCGTCCTCTTCCTCGGCATCGGCTGCTCCGGACTCGGATATCTGCTCTGGTCGAATGCTCTGGAGAAGGTGGAGTTGTCGCGCGTCGCGTCGCTGCTCTATCTCGAGCCGCTCATCACGTTCGCGACGGCCGCCGCTCTTCTGCACGAGCCCGTCAGCGCCGCCGCGGTGGCAGGCGGAATGCTCGTCCTGGTCAGTGTGATTGCGACGCAATACGCGCCCGCGATTCAGCGAAACGCGGGCGCGGACGTACTAGAGCAACGGAGGTCTGCATGAAGAAGCTATTGGGAATCGCCGCCGTCGTCCTCGCCGTAGCCTGTGCCGGCTCGAGCAACGGGAAGCCGGCGTCTGCGCCGAAGGAGACGTTCGGCCACTACAACCCGGAGAGCGGGAACTATCCGGTCGGTGCCATTCCTAACGCTTCGTTGCACGACGCGCAGCGCAACAAGGACATCCCTCTCGTGATCGAGTATCCGTCCCGAGGCGAGGGACCGTTTCCGGTCATCGTCTTCTCGCATGGGTTCGGCGCTTCGAATGCCGGCTACGTCGGTCTCACCGAATACTGGGCGAGCCTCGGCTACGTCTGCATCAAGCCGAACCATGCGGATGCAGGGAAGTTGCGCGATCTGCTGCGGGACCAGATGCAGGAGCGGCGCGAGGCGCGGCGGGAAGGGCGCCAGCCGGAGCGCACCCTCGGCGAGGCGATCTGGGAGGGACAGACTCCTGCGGACTGGCGTGATCGCGCGCGCGATGTCACCGCCGTTCTCGATTCCTTCAGCACGTTGGAGGAGCGCTATCCGGAGCTCAAGGGAAAGCTCGACCGCAATCGCATCGCGGTTGCCGGTCACTCCTATGGCGCCATGATCGCGATGCTGCTGGCGGGTGTGGAGCCGGTTCAGGACGGGAAGCCGATGCGGCTCGCCGATCCGCGCGTGAAGGCGGTCATCGCGATGTCGCCGCAGGGCGTGAGCACAACGCGCGGGCTGTCGGCGGAATCGTTTCATCACGTGAAGATTCCGATCATGTACATGAGCGGCACGAACGATCGCGGAGCGCTGGAGGGGGAGACCCCGGAGTGGCGCCGGACCGGATTCGAGAACAGCCCCGAGGGCGACAAGTACTTCGTCTCGATCGATGGAGCGAATCACTTCTCGTTCGCCGGCGGCTTTGCACTGCCGACGTTCGACGAGGATCAGCTCGACCGCGCCGATGCAATGAGCGCGCAGCAGAATCAACGGATGCAGCCGCGCTCGCGCGGCGAAAACCGCTTCTATCGCGAGAAAGGTGTCTTCGACTCGATCAAAGTCGCCTCCGCGGTCTTCTGGGATTCGTATCTGAAGGGCGCTCCCGCGGCACGCGACTATCTCGATACGAAACTGGCGAAGCGCGGCGGCGTGACGCTCTGGAAGAAGTAACCGCTCCGCCAGCGGGAGCGGCGCCGCATCGCGTTGTCTAACTGACCGCTGCACTCAGATGGCGCGCGGCAACTTCGGCGTCGACTCCGCGTATCACCAGCATGCTCATCGTCATTCTTGCGGTGCTTGCGTTCTGCTTTCTGCTGGAGCGAGTCAGACCCGGATGGCGGCTGCCGGAGGTCTCGACGTGGCCGCTCCGCGTCGTTGCGATCAACGTCGTCCAGCTCGGCGTCGTGCTGCTGGCCGGGATCTCATGGGAGCAATGGCTCTCGCGGCGGTCGCTGTTCTCGCTTTCCACGCACGTTCCTCCTGTCGCGGGAGGATTCATCGCCTACTTCATCGCGACCTTCGTTTTTTACTGGTGGCATCGATGGCGTCACGAATCCGACTTTCTCTGGCGCGTGTTTCACCAGATCCATCACAGTCCGCAGCGGATCGAGGTGATCACGTCGTTCTACAAGCATCCGCTGGAAATGATCGTGAACTCCATTCTCGGATCGCTGATCGTCTACGCGCTGCTGGGGCTCGATCTGCGTGCCGGAGCGATCTACACCGCATTCACGGCACTCGGCGAATTTCTCTATCACACGAACGTCAGGACCTGGCGATGGATCGGATTGATTTTCCAGCGTCCGGAAATGCATCGCATCCATCACGAGTACGGACGCCACCGAAACAACTACGGCGACTTCGTCTGGTGGGATATGTTGTTCGGAACGTACGAGAATCCGAGCGAGTTCACGAGCTCGTGCGGGTTCGACGATGCTCGTGAACAGAGACTCGTTCCGATGCTCGCATTCCAGGATGTGCATCGGGCTCGAAGATGAAGGCGGATCCCATGTACATCCTCGACGCGATCGGCAACACCTCGATGATCCGGCTGCGCAAGCTGATTCCTGCAAACGGCGCGGAGATCTACGTGAAGCTCGAAGGGGAAAATCCGACGGGCAGCGTCAAGGACCGGATGGCCGTCTCGGTGATCTCGCGTGCCGAGACGGATGGGAGATTGCCGGCGGGCGGAACGATCGTCGAGTACACCGGCGGCAGCACCGGCGCGTCGCTCGCTCTCGTCGCTGCAGCGAAAGGCTATCGCATCAGGATCGTCACCTCCGATGCGTTCAGCAGAGAGAAGCTCGATCAGATGGCGGCGTTTGGCGCGGAGCTGACACTCGTTCCGAGCGAAGACGGCAAGACGACGAAGAAGCTGATTCTCGACATGATCGAGGAAGCGCGGAAGCTCGCCCAGGCGCCGGGCACATACTGGACCGATCAGCTCAACAACCACGATGCGGTGGCCGGCTATTACGGACTGGCTGAGGAAATCTGGCACCAGACGAATGGGGAGATCGACGCATTCGTCCATTCGGTCGGAACCGCCGCGACGTCGCGCGGAGTGGCGACGGTGCTGAAGAAGCACAAACCGAACGTGAAGATCATCGCCGTCGAGCCGGAGGAGTCCGCGGTGCTGAGCGGCGGCCAGGCGGGGCCGCACAAGATCGAAGGCGTGGGCGTCGGCTTCATCCCGCCGCTGTGGGAACCGGCGCTCATCGACGAGGTCGTCGCCGTGAAGACCGACGATGCGAAGGAGATGACGCGCCGGCTCGCGCGTGAGGAGTCGGTGTTCGCCGGCACTTCCACCGGCGCGAACCTCATTGCCGCGATCCGCATCGGCGAGCGCCTCGGCCGCGGCGCGAAGATCGTGACGCTGGCGGCGGACTCCGGCCTCAAGTACGTGAACACGGACGTCTTCCGCAGATGAGCTGCGCTACACCGGCTGCGCGATGACCTCGAGCCATGGCGCAGCGACGGTGCGCTCGCCGAGCGCTTCGAACGCGCGTTCGACGCGAAGGAGTGTCTCGTTGATCCCGTTCTCTTCCTGACGCGCCCATGCCGCGATGCGTGCTTGCGACGGGGAGATGAGCGCATCTCCATGGTGTACGGCGGGGACGAAGCCGTGCGCGCGGAGAAGGAGATCGAGCGAGCGCGTACCGTAGCCATAGCGGTGGGGAAAACCGAGGAGGTTGTTGTAGGCGAGGGCGAGGGCGGCGGGGCTCTTCCCGTCGAGAGGAAACGCCGAGAGAGCCGCGTAGAACACGGCGTTGGGGATGCGGATGACGATCGGGCCTCTAACGATTCGCTGCACCTCGCGCAGCAACGCCTTCGGATCTTCGATCTGTTCGAACGTGTTCCAGATGAACACCGCGTCGAACGACGCGTCATCGAACGCGCATTGCTCCAGCGGCGCCTTCCGCGTGGGGTATCCGTGCGCTGCGGAGAAGCGCGCGGTGTCCTCACCGATATCGATGCCGAGCGGCGCCCAGCCCCACTCGGCGGCGACGTGCAGGAAGGCTCCCGTGTAACTGCCGATCTCCAGCACGCGGGCGCCCTCGGGGAGCAGCGCGCGATATTGCGGAGCTTTCCGCCGGAACGCGTCGATGTGCGCCCGCAGCATCGGCTCCAGCACATAGTCCTCATACCGGTCGCAGGCGAAGGAGGGAGCGTGATCGACGCGGACGAGGATTCCGCACGCCCCGCACGCGCGGATCTCGCCGGAGACGCCGAGGAGAACGTCGGTGCGGTCTTTCAGTTGAGCGGGATCGATGCGGCCGTCGATGCGCTCCTCGAAGAAGCGCTGCCGCAGCGCGAGCTCCGCCTCGATCCGCTCGCGGGGGATGAGGAGAAGAAGATCGGTCGTCTCACACAAAGGACAGGCGGTCACGCAGCGGACAGAAGCAACGAACCGACCAACTCTCTCCGCAATAGACTATGGGGATGGAACTCGAGACAGTAAAGGCACTCATCACCGGCGGCTCCTCCGGCATCGGCTTCGAGACGGCGCGGCAGCTCGCGCTGAAAGGCGCTCGCGTCGCGATCTGCGGACGCGATGCCGCAAAGCTGCGGCGCGCCGCGGACGACATCGGCGCGTTTGCCGTCGAGGCCGACGTGGCGCGCGAAGAGCACGCCGTGCGCATGGTGGCGGATGTCGCCGAAGCATTCGGCGGCTTCAACGTCCTCGTCAACAACGCCGGCTTCGGCCATTTCGCGCCGCTCGTCGAGACGTCGCTCGCCGACATGCAGCGCGTCTACGCGACGAACGTATTCGGAGCGATGCTCGTCGCGCGCGAGTCCGCGAAACACTTCATCGCCGCGGGCACGGCGGGAAACATCATCAACATCGCATCGACCGCGGGCCAGCGCGGATTCGCAGGCGGGACTGCCTACGCGTCGAGCAAGTTCGCGCTCTCCGGGCTCACCGAGTGCTGGCGGGCCGAGCTGCGCAAGCACAACATCCGCGTGATGCAGATCAACCCGAGCGAGGTCCAGACAGCATTCTTCCGCGGCCGACCCTTCAGCGAACGAAAACTGCGCGCGGAAGAGATCGCGCACGCGATCCTCGCGATGCTCTCGATGGACGATCGCGGGTTCACGGCGGAGATGTCGGTGTGGGCCACGAATCCTGAGTGAACAAGGGGGCGCGCGGACCCCGGAGCCCGCGTGACCCAGGCCCCGCGCCCCAATAAAGGATAAACTTCCACTTTCCCCATGTCAGACGAGCTCCCGGATTCGTCGTGGTTTCATACCGACTGGACGACGAGTGTCGAGTCGATCGATGCGCGCGAGCGCGAGCTCCTCGAGCAGCGCGTCCAGACGGAACAGCTCAAGCTACTGGGCACGGCCGTCCACGTCGCGGGACAGGGAATCGCGATTCTGACTCCGGCGGTCGAAGCAGTCGGCCCGCGCATCGCGTTCGTGAATGACGGCTTCTGCTCGATATACGGCCGCTCGCGCGAAGAAGTGATCGGACAGACGCCCGAGGTCTTCGGGATCGTGGAGCGGCAGGCGGCGATCGCCGACTCGCTGCTGCACCACGTGTTCGAGCGGCGTCCGTTCGAGGCTGAGGTGACGGCGCGGCGGAAGGACGGAACGGAGATCGAGCTCGATCTGCAGCTCGTGCCCGTTCACGACGCGGGGGAGATCACGCACTGGGTCGCCTTCGTCCGCGACGTGACCTCGGTGAAGCATCAGTTCGTGATGCTGCGGCATCAGGCAATGCACGACGCATTGACCGATCTTCCGAACCGGACGATGCTCTTCGATCGTCTCGATCGCGCGGTCGATGAGGCACGCCGCTCGCGCTCTTCGATCGCGCTGCTGCTGATGGACCTCGATCGCTTCAAGGAAGTGAACGACACCTTCGGCCACCACTTCGGGGACATCCTGCTGAAAGCCGTGGCCTTCCGTCTGAAGAACCAGCTCTCGTTGAACGACATGGTCGCGCGTCTCGGCGGCGACGAGTTCGCGATCGTGCTCGCCGAAGCGATGGACTCGCGGCAGGTCGCCGTGATGGCGCGGCGCATTCTCAACACGCTGCAGCAGCCGTTCGTCGTCGACGGCCAGGTGCTGGAGATCGGGGCGAGCATCGGCATCGCGCTCTATCCGGCTCACGGGAACGACTCGCGTACGCTGCTGCGCCGCGCCGACGTCGCGATGTATGCGGCGAAGCAGTCGCAGGCCGGCTACACGTTTCACAAGGACGATCACGAACCGAAGTCGGCGGAACAGCTCTCGCTGGTCGTCGAGATGCGGCACGCGCTCGAGCGGAACGAGTTCGAGCTCTACTACCAGCCGAAGCTGCACCTCCGCAGCGGTCTGGTGACGCGCGTCGAAGTCCTGATCCGCTGGAATCATCCTCAGCGGGGACTGCTGCCGCCCGGCGCATTCGTCCCGATCGCGGAGCGGACGGGACTCATCCGCACGATCAGCGACTGGCTGCTCGATCGCGCACTGCGGCAGTGCCGCGAATGGCAGGACGCCGGTGCGCCGATTCACGTCGCCGTCAATCTCTCCGCGAAGAGTCTGCAGGAGCAGATGCTGCCGACGAAGGTCGATGACCTCCTGAAGAAGTGGAAGGTCGATCCTCGCTTCCTGAAGATCGAGATCACCGAGAGCTCGATCATGGCCGATCCGGCGCACGCGCTGGCCATCATGTCCATGCTTCAGTCGATGGGTGTGCGGTTGTCCGTCGATGACTTCGGCACAGGCTATTCGTCGCTCACGCATCTCCGCGAACTGCCGATCGACGAGATCAAGATCGACAAGTCGTTCGTGACGGGGATGATGAACTCGGACGCCGATACGGCCATCGTCCGCACCGTCATCGATCTCGCCCATAACCTCGGCAAGCAGGTGTGTGCCGAGGGGGTGGAGGATGAGAAGGTCTGGCGCAAGCTCAGGGAGCTCGGCTGCGATCTCGCGCAGGGCTACTGGATCTCGAAGCCGCTCAGTGCGACGGAGTTGATCCGCTGGCTCAGCGAGAACGCGTGGGGACTCACGATCCAGCGGTGATTCGCGCGATCCTTCGCAGCTCGCGCCGGACATCCGCATCGCGTTCCGGCGGCGGAGGCGCTCCCGGAATGACGGCGTGGTTCAGCGAGAAGGCGTCGGGCATCGCGAGTCCGCGGGTCGTCGGTACCGAGCCGGCGAGCGGCGCGAGGATCGGAAGGAAGCCGACGCGCCACTGCGTGCCCAACGCGCGGAACTCCACGTAGCCGGGGCCGAGATGAACGCCGCCCGGCTGGTGCTGCGGCTCCGGTTCACTCGTGAAGATCTGACGCAGCCGCTGCGGCGAGTAGTCAGGCTGCTCCGTCGTTTCCTGCGCGAGCGCAGACAGCGCCGAGAGACAGAGCATCGCGAGTATTGCAGTCCTCATACCTCTTAGACGATCGAGATTCTCTCAGGGTGTGATGTCGGGGCCGGGTGCAATCGGATTGCTGGTTCCGCTCGTCACCGCGGGAGCCGGGGTGCAGCCGTTGGACAACATCACCGCGTCGAACATCACCTGGAACCGGCCCTCGGACTCCATCGAGGTAACGACCCAGTTCTGGCTTCCACGCGCCATGAACGGTTGGAAGTGGCGGTTGGGCTTTACGCTGTATGTGCTCGAACCTCCGTTGTCGAGATTCAGGTACATCCAGCCAGCGGTATCGCCGGCGGCTGTGGACATGATTGGA
Source organism: Acidobacteriota bacterium (assembly GCA_021325515.1). Lineage (GTDB taxonomy): Bacteria > Acidobacteriota > Thermoanaerobaculia > Gp7-AA8 > Gp7-AA8 > JAJPHC01. The sequence continues at coordinate 81,014 of JAJPHC010000034.1, read as the reverse complement.
AACTTGGGGCTCGAGGTGGGCGTGCTCGATGTGGCAGGCAATGGATTCACGACGGTGGGCATCGTGATGACGATGCCGCCGGCGATCGTCACAGGGTTTTCGTGTTCGTCGAATCGAACGATGTCGAAGATGTTCATGCCGCGTCCTTTGTTCGCCGCAAATTCCGCGCAGGATGCTTCGCGTGACGTCACTCCTTCGCGCCAGATTCGAAACGTGGTGTTGAATCCCTTGTCACCGCCTTGCAGGTAGCGGCTCGCAAACGCAGCCGGCAGGGCTTGTCTGCGATCCATTGCACGCGTGTCGGGCGTTCGTTGTGGTGTGTAGCGGTCATAGAACGTGTAGGGGAGATTCGTCGGTACGACGACGCCGGGAGCGCCGCCCTCCGGAATCGCCCGAATCGAAACGAGAGGACTTCCTCCCGCGAAATTGCCTCTTACCGGATCGGGATCGATGATCTGCCAGTCTCCGATGAGTACGTTGTCGTACAGAATCTCGTCGTAGTAGCGCTCCTCCGCCGGCGAGGACGTGCCGCAGGTGCTCACGACGTCGATCGTGGCGTAGCCCATCGCCAGATTTCCGCCGTGCGTCCCTCCAACGGGTGACTGGCAGGATGAAATGCGGCCTGAAATCAGTGCATCGCGTACGTCAGTGAGGAGTGCAGGCGGAATCTTCTCTCCACCTGTACAGACACGCACGGCGTCCGCGGTGAAATTGGGATTTGCACTGTTTGGCATTGACCGTTCACCCGGCGTCGCCGACGAGCTCGTGCCGTGTGGCGGAGCGATGACTCCTCGGACGCCGAGGAGATCGAGAAGATTGATCGCCTGCACGTCGTAGCCGGTGAGAAAGAGATTGAAAGTGAAGACGGGATAAGCCCAGTCGGTCCACAGTGTGACGCGCGCGATCTGCGGATTGCGGGAGGTGTTGATGATCGTAAAGAGCGTGGTGCGCGCGGTTTCGGGCGGCTGATCAAAATCGACTTCGAAGTTGGGGAGCAGCAGGGTCGCTGCGGGGACGACGCCGATGTCACACGTGTCGTCGTTGTTCGTCGTCGAAGGTGCAAGCGAGGTGAACGTCGCCGCGGAAGCCGACAGTGAGCTCCAGAGCAGCAGCATCGTCAGGGTGCGCGTCATGCAACCTGCTCCATTTCACTCTCTGTACGTAACCGCTTTCAGTTTCGTCACAACAAAAACGCGCCGCAGCCGTTTAGCCTTTCGCGAATTCATACGAGGGATGGAATGCTGAAGACGCTCATGGTCTCGATTGCAATCACCGCGATAGCGGCAACGGCTACGGCACAGGAACGAGAGCGCGAACAGATCCCCGAGAAGTACAAATGGGATCTGACGCTGCTTTACCCCACGGACGAGCAGTGGGCGACGGCGAAAGAGCAGTATGCGAAGAAGCTACCGGCCATCGCCGCGTACAAGGGAACGCTCGGGCAATCGCCGCAGCAGCTCGCGGCCGCGCTCGACACGTTCTTCGATCTGAACAAGGAGCTGTCGCGCCTCTACGTCTACGCGGCGCTGAAGCACGATCAGGACACGCGCGTCGCGAAGTACGACGCCATGCGGAAGGAGATGGCCAAGCTCGCAACGGACTTCAACTCCGCGAGCGCCTACGTCGAGCCGGAGATTCTCCGCATCGAGAAGGCGAAGATCGACGGCTGGCTGAAGGACGAGCCGAAGCTGAAGGTCTACGCGCACTATCTCGACGACATCGTCCGCCGCCAGCCGCACACCGGGAGCGAGGCCGAGGAGAAACTGATCGCCGATGCGGGGCTGATGTCGGATACCGCGGGCGACGTCTTCGGCATCTTTGCCGACGCCGATTTTCCGTATCCGTCAGTGACCCTCGCGGATGGCCGGAACGTTCGTCTCGACAAGTCCGCATTCAACCAATACCGCGCGGTTGCGAATCGCGATGACCGGCGGCAGGTGATGGAGACGTTCTTCAACGCGATCGGCAAGTACCGCGCGACATTCGGCTCGACCTACGCCGGCAAGGTGAATCGCGATCTCTTCTACATGCGCGCGCGGCACTACGGCACGACGCTGGAGTCGGCGCTCGATCAGAACAACATTCCCGTTTCCGTCTACACGTCGCTCATCTCCGGCGTGCATGCGAATCTCGACGCGTTCCATCGTTATCTGCGCCTGCGCAAGCGGATGATGAAGGTCGATCAGCTTCACTACTACGACCTCTATGCTCCGCTCGTCGCAAATGTGAAGCTCGACTATCCGATCGACGAGGCGCAGAAGCATGTGCTCGCCGCGGTCGCACCGCTCGGAAGGGACTACGTCGCCACGATGCAGAAGGCGATGAACGAGCGCTGGATCGATCTCTATCCGAATCCCGGCAAGCGTTCCGGCGCGTATTCACAGGGCGGCGCGTACGACGTCCACCCGTACATGCTGCTCAACTTCAACGGGCATTACGACGACATGTCGACGCTCGCGCACGAGCTCGGACATACGATGCAGAGCTACCTGTCGAACAAGACGCAGCCGTATCCGACGGCGGACTATCCGATCTTCGTCGCCGAAGTCGCGTCGACATTCAACGAAGCGCTGCTGATCGACCACATGCTCAAGACGATCAAGGACGACGAGGCGCGTCTCTCCCTCCTCGGCAATTACCTGGAGGGAATCAAGGGAACGGTCTTCCGCCAAACGCAGTTCGCCGAGTTCGAGCTCCGCGCGCACGAGATGGCGGAGAAGGGACAGCCGCTGACGGGCGAGGCGCTCGACAAGCTGTACGAGCAGATCACGAAGGAGTACTACGGGCACGACAAGGGTGTGTGCGTCGTCGATGACTACGTGGCGCACGAGTGGGCGATGGTGCCGCACTTCTATCGCAACTACTACGTGTTCCAGTACGCGACGTCGTTCACCGCGTCCTCCGCTCTGTCGGAGAAAGTGCTCTCCGGCGACAAGGCTGCGACCGATCGCTACCTGAAGTTCCTCTCGGCAGGCGGCAGCAAGTATCCGATCGATCTGCTGAAGGATGCCGGCGTCGACATGACGACGTCCGAGCCGCTGGAGCTCACCGTGAAGAAGATGAACAGGATCATGGACGAGATGGAGCGGATTCTCGACAAGAAGAAGTGATGAATGGGTCCGCGGCTCGCGGACTCACTTCATCGCGGTCCACACCGGCACCTGCCACAGCGCGTAGCCGCGCGGATCGCGTGCGCAGGCGATCATCTCCTCCCATCTCCGCTCGATCTCCTCGCGCGGCACGCCGCTGTGCTCGGCGAGCATGGCGGTGTAGCCGTCGCGCCATGCTTCCCAGATTCTAGCGAACGTGTCGCGGTCGACGCGCAGCGTGTCGGCGACGACATAGTCGACGCGGATGTCGCGCATGCCGAGGTCGTGGAGGAGGGTGAAGGTCTTGCGGCCGATGTGGAAATCACAACCGATCGCTGCACCGACACGCGGAGGGATGCGCTGCCAGAACCCATCGGCATCGAGCTCCGTCGGATAGCAGTGCAGCATCCCGTAATCTTCGGCGATGAGGTGCATCCTTCCGCCAGGCTTCAGGACGCGCTTCAACTCGGCGAGGACGCGCCTCGGATCGGGAACCGCCTGCAGGAGGTGACGGCAGACGGCGAGGTCGAATGACTCGTCGGCATACGTCAGCGCCATCGCGTCGTTGAGCTCGAAGCGGACGCGGTCGCCGAATTCCGCACAGCGCTCGCGCGCACGGACGAGATGCGGCTCCTCGACGTCGATCCCGGTGAATGTCGCGTGAGGGAACATCGCCGCGAGGCGCGCGGTGATCTCGCCGGTGCCGCAGCCGGCATCGAGCACGGCGCCGCGATCGACCGGATGCCGTGCGAACAGCGGCTGTTCCTGCGGCCAGATCGCCTCGGCCTGCGCAGCGAGGTTGCGCACCATCGACTCGTCGGCCATCTCTCGCGCCTGGGGCCGTTCCGGAGGATTGCTCATGGCTTGATGATGAAAACGTCGGTCAGCAGTCTGGTGTACGAGTAAACCATTGTCGAGGCGTCGGGCGTGAGCAGGACCGGCCCGACATTGATGAGACCTGAGCGGTCGGCCGGCACGACCTCACGGAATGGTGTGCGCGTGCCGGAAGCGAGATCGATCTTCGTAACCATCGCGGGAATCCTCCCGAATGTGGCGACATAGAGCGTCCTGCCGTCAGCGCTGAAGCGAATCGGGACATCGCCGCCCTGCACGGCCTTGACCGGCTCCGGCGCTCCGCCATCCACGGGGTAGAAGAAATAGCGGCGATCGGGAGTGCGGCAGAGAACGCGCTTGCCATCCGGCGTGATGAGATTGCCCAGGACCTGATCGGGCGCGACGGGCTGCGGCGCACCACTAACAATCGACTGCACCCAGAGATGCGGAGGCTTGTTCGGTTCGTTGCCGTAGAAGAGGATGCGCTGGCCGTCGGGGAACCACCGCGCCCAGCGATGCGAGATGTTGTCGTGCGTGACCGCCCGCGGCTGTCCAATGCCCGTGGGCAGCATCATGATCTGGGGCATCGGCTTGTTGCGTTGAATCGACAGCGCCCACTGGCCGTCGGGGGAGAGCGCTTCCGTCGTGCCGTCGCCGATGCGGATCGCCGGAGAGCCGTCGGTGCGTCTGTAATAGACGCCATACGTCGTGCCGCCGGCTTCACCCGATTCGGAAAGCAGGATCGTCTTTCCATCGGCGGAGAGGTCGCGCGCGATCGAGTAGTCGAACCACGACAGATCCTTCTCGCCGGTGCCGCCGGGAATCGCAGCGAGGATGCGGCCGCGCACATCCTGTTGTCCGACGAGGATGCGCCCGTCGCGCGCGACGTCGAAGACCCAGAGCCAGTCGCCGGTCGTGACGAGGCGCCGCACATGGCCGCGAAGATCGAGCGCCGCGACGGAACGCCCCTCGCTGTTCTCTTCGCCGAAGAGGATCTCGCGGCCGTTCGGCCTCCAGGCGATCCCTTCGATGCCGGCGGGCTCCTTCATGAGAACGCGCGTCTTCGCGGACGCGAGGTCCGTCAGGAGGATCTGGCCGGTGTCGTCGTTCGGAATCGAATGCTCGACGAATGCGAGGCTGTCGCCCGCGGGCGAGAAGCGGGGCGCGGAGAGCCAGCCGATGGACTGGTAGAGCACGCGTCCGATCGGATACTCGAGACGGCAATGGCCATCCATCGTACGGATGATCGCGAGTGCCTTGCCATCCGGAGTCCAATCCGCCGCTTCGACATCATTGAGGAGCTCGCGCGGTGCACCGCCGCTGATCGGCACCTGCGCCAGCACGCCGGTCTCGCGCGCGTAGCCGGTCGGATGGCGGTGCAGGGAGATCGCGAGTTGTCCCGTGGACGAAACGGAGAGGATGTCGGCGTCGCCAAAGCCGAGGTCGCGCGATTCGGGAGAATCGGCGCGGCCGGTGAAGACGGCAATCGGATTTCCGGCCCAGCGCGCGCCGTAAAAGATCGTCTCACCGTCGGGCGAGAAGCGCGCGTTCATTACCGTGCCGCTGCGAAACGTGACTCGCTTGAACAGAGGCGGAGGCATCTTGCCGCGACGCTGGCCGAGGAAGAACGATGCGGCGATGACAGCCGCGATTCCGAGCGCGATCAATGCAGGTTTGACCAGTTCCTTCGGCCGCAAACGCGGAAAGCGGCGATAGGAGATCGCGCGGCTCGTGAGTCCGGACACGGCTCCGAGATCGAACGCGAGATCGCGTGCGGACTGAAAACGCTCGTCGGGATTCTTCTCGAGGCAGTGCCGGACCGTGCGCTCGAGAGCGGAGGGGACGAGAACGCCGAGCTCAAAAAAGTCGGGCGGCTCTTCTTTCAGGATCGCATTGAGCGTTTCGATCGGGGAATCGCCGCGGAACGCCGGCCGTCCCGTCAGCATCTCGTACAGCATCGCGCCGAATGAAAAGATGTCGGAGCGGTGATCGCCCGATCCTCCGCGAATCTGCTCGGGCGACATGTAGCCCACCGTTCCCATCAGCCGTCCCGGCTCGGTCGGTGTACCGGGAACCGTCGGCGCGAGATCGTCGAACAACTGTCCGTTGCCGTTCGCCATGCCGGGGATGCGCGGGCCGATCAGCTTCACGAGTCCGAAGTCGAGAATCTTCACCTGTCCGTCGCGCGTGATGAAGATGTTCTCCGGCTTCAGATCGCGATGGATGATGCCCTTGTCGTGCGCCGCGGCGAGACCGCGCGCGATCTGCACCGCGTAATCCGCGGCCTTTCGGGGAGAGATGACTCCCTGGCGCAGCCGCGCGCGCAGCGACTCGCCTTCGAGCAGTTCGCTGACGATGAAGCGCAGATCGTTTTCGCTTCCGACGTCGAAGACGGCGACGATGTTCGGATGATTGAGCATCCCCGCCGCGCGCGCCTCCTGCTCGAACCGGCGGAGCGCTTCGTTGTCGTTCGCAAGACTGCGGGCGAGGACCTTGACGGCCACTTCGCGCCCGAGCCTCGTGTCGACCGCGCGATAGACCTCGCCCATGCCGCCGGCGCCGATCTGCGCGACGATGCGATACGGGCCAAGCTGGGTGTTGGGCGGCAGCACGGGGACAAAGCTTACTGGAATGCACATCCGATCGGACGTGATCCACGTACCTCGATCATGCGCACAGCCATCATTTTGCTCTCAACGCTGGCCACTCTCTCCGCGTTTGGCGGTACGGCCAATCTCGTCGTGAATGGTGATTTCGAGCAGAACGGCGGAATCGGAACGAGCCAGTTTGCGGGCTGGACCGTTCAGATCCAGGAGGGAGGGAAGGGAAGCTGGTATGTGCAGAAGGGAGGCTTCCCTCAGCCGGCGAATCTCCGCTGCTCGAACGAGAGCGTCGACGAACCGCCCAGCGGCTTCGCTGCGATGTCGAACCAGGACTACATCGGATCGCAGGTGCTCTATCAGGACATCGCGATTCCTCAGGCGGCGAAGGTGACGCTGACGTACGACCTCTTCATCTATTCGCACGCCGGATTCTTTTCGCAGCCGACGCTCGACTACAACCCGAAGCCGAACACGCAGTTCCGCGCCGACATCATGGATCCGTCGGCTCCCGCGATGGACACCGGTTCGGGCGTGCTGGCAAACATCTACATCACGAAGCCGGGCGACCTGAAATACATGCCGTACAAGCGGCAGACCGTCGATCTGACGCAGTTCGCGGGAAGAACGATCCGCCTTCGCTTTGCCGAGGTGGACAACATCGACTGTCTGAATGCGGGGATCGACAACGTGAGCATCACCGTCGATGCCTGTCCGGTCAGCGCACCGTCGCCGTTCTCGATCGCCACTTCGTGTTCGAACGGATGCCACGCGGGGCAGCAGGTCTCGTTCTTCATCAACGGCTACGTCGTGCAGTCGTGCGACTCGTTCACGTGGCAGTTCGGCGACGGAACGACAGGCTCGGGCGCTGCGCCGTCACACGCATACACATCGCCGGGAACGTATTCGATCGATGTGACGATCACGAATGCACTCGGCTCAACGAGCGCGCGAGGCGAGATCACGATTCAGCCGCCGCCGCCACGCCGCCGCACAGTGGGACACTAGTGCAGGAACATCGGCATGCCCATCACATCCGCGACCTTCGGCCGGTAATTCGCGGCATCGTAAAAACGCTCGATGTCGACGCGCTTCTTCGCGATGCTGCCGACCTCGATGCTCACTGCCGTGTAGCGTCCGCCGACGACGGCCACCATCTTGCCGGTCTCGCCCCTGCGCATCAGATCGGCGGCGAGACTGCCGTAGTTGTTCGCGACGAGTTGATCGAGTGAGTCGGGCGCGCCGGAGCGCATGAGATACGCGAGACGCTGATAGATGACTTTGTCGCGCGATCTGGTTTCGAAATATTCGCTCAGCACACCGCCGATGCCGCCGAGCTTCCGGTTTCCGAATGCGTCGGCCTCTCCCGATTCGATCGTGTTTCCGCCGACCATCTTGGCCCCTTCGGAAATCGCGACGACCGCGTAGTTGCTGGGATTGTCGCGCTTGTCCCGCGCCAGCATCTCGTACAGCTTCTCGCGCTCGAACGGCACCTCGGCGATGATCGCGCGGTCGATGCCGGAGAGATACGAGCTGAGCAGGCACGTCTCGCCCGAGTAGCGTCCGAACAGCTCGACGACGAGGATGCGCTCGTGCGAGCCGGCTCCCGTGCGCAGATCGTTGATGAACATCACCGAACGTGTGACTGCCGTGGAGAAACCGAGGCAGTAATCGGTGCCGTAGACGTCGTTGTCCATCGTCTTCGGAATCGCGATCAGCGGAACGCCCTGCGCGTGCAGCTCGCGCGCGAACGTCAGCGTGCCGTCGCCGCCGAGTGCGACGAGGCCATCGACGTCGAGAAATCGAATCACGTCGAGTGCGTAGCGGGTGAGGTCGTAGCGTCCGCGATCGTCCGGAGTCCCTTTCACCGCTTCGAGGTGAGCGGGCACCTGCTCCGGCTTGCAGATCGTCGGATTGACGCGCGAGGTGTGGAGGATCGTGCCGCCGCTGCGATCGATGGTGCGTGTGTTGGCGCGCGTGAGCGGCATGATCCACATGCTGTTGTCGGCGTGCGCGTCGGGGACGATGTTCAGGAGCGACGCCCAGCCGCGGCGCAGGCCGAGGATCTCGTAGTCGTCGGAGTCGAGGAGACGCCAGACGAATGACTTGATCGCGGCATTCAATCCGGGGACGTCGCCGCCTCCGGTGAGGATGGCAATTCGTTTCGGCATCGTTCGCTTCTATGCTTCGCTGCCCGCGGCTTTACGGAGAGCCGAGTCGCTTGTTCGCCTGCTCTTCTCCTTCGGGGAAGAAGACGACTTTCAGCGCCTCATGCCGGTCGAAGAGGCCCACGCCCGTATGGAAATCGCTGAGTGAGTCGTAGGTTGCCTGAACGACCCATTCGACATCGAGTCCGGAGCGCAGCAGCGAGAGCATTCGCTGCCACGTTGAGTACATGCGCCGTCCGATCACGCCCTGCAGCGTCACCCCTTTGAAGATGACGTTGCGCGTGTAGTTCTCGATCGTGACCGAGTGTCCGGCGGGAAGGCCGAGGAGGGAGAGGAAGCCGCCCATGCGAACGGCATCGAGTGCGAAGTTGATCGCAGCAGCGGAGCCGGACATCTCCAGCACCGCATCGACGCCGACGCCGTCGGTGATCGCATCGATTGCGCGTTTCACTTCCTTCGGTTCCGTCGTCCGCACGTTGAAGGCGTGCAGATTCGCGAAGTTCCGCGAAGCAGCCCAGCGTCGCGCGGTTTCGAGCTGGTGATCGCTCACGTCCGTGACGATGACCGTCGCCGCGCCGCTGTGCTCGCAGATCGCGGCAGCCATCGCACCGATCGGACCGAAGCCGGTGATCGCGACCGACTTGCCTGCGAGATCGAGCACCTGCGTGCAGTGCACCGCATTGCCGAGGGCATCGAGAAAAGCGCCGACGCGCAGTGGGACGTAGGCCGGAAGCTTGATGACGTTCGACGCCGGCACTTTCACGAACTCCGCAAATGCGCCGTCCTCATGCAGGCCGTAGATCTTCGTTCGCGAACAGATGTGGCCATTGCCGGTGCGGCATTGCGGACATTCGCCGCAGATGACGTGCATCTCCGCGGAGACGTAGTCGCCGGGATGCAGCTCGCCTTCGAATGCGCGCTTTGCATTCGAGCCGAGCTCCTCGACGAAACCGCAGAACTCATGGCCGTAAATGCGCGGCGGTTTCACCGAATCATGAATCGATGGATCCCAGTGGTAGATGTGCTTGTCGGTGCCGCAGATCGCGGTCGCGCCGACGCGGATGACGACTTCGTCGGGACCGGGAACCGGCTTGGGACAATCGCGGACTTCGGTTCCTTCCGCACCATCGAGAGGCTTCGCTTTGACGACGGCAATCATCGTCGCGGAATCTACCACGAGGACTCGTTCCTCGGATCAAAAGGAGAGCTGGCGCGAAGGCGGACGCTTGCGCAGTTGGCGCCGGACGTAGCGGAACGCGGCGTCGATCCACTGATCGACCGCGGTCGGCGGCTCTTCCTCGGTGAACGGCGTGTTGCGCGCCGGAAGGCTGGCCGCGAACCGATTGATCTGCCACATGAGCTGCTCGGCATCGCGGATGAAGCAGTCCTTGTGCATGCCGCCGTTGACGATGTAGATGCGCTTCGACGGTGATGCGCAATTCTCGTAGAGAGTGTGCGCCATCCAGCAGGGAACCGATTCGTCCGCGCTGCCATGAATGAGCATCAGCGGAACGTTGAGATGCTGCAGCACGTGCCGCGTGTCGAAGAAGCTTCCGGCGACGAGGTGCAGCGGCAGGCGAGGCCACGTCGCGCGCGCCATGTCGGGCAAATTCGTGAACGTCGACTGCAGGATCAATCCGTCGAACGGATGATGGCGGATCGCCTGCGCCGCGATCGCGCCTCCGAGTGAATAGCCGTAGAGAATCGACGGAAGATGACGCGGCCGGATACGCTCATGGTAGCGCGCGGCAGTGATCGCGTCGGCGACGACGCCTGCATAGGACGGCGTGCCGGTGCTCTTGCCGAAACCGCGATAGTCGAAGAGGAAGACGCTGATCCCGGAATCCATGAGGTTCGGGATGATCGGCGCCATCAGCGTGAGATTGCCCGTGTTGCCGTGACACATCACACTCGAGGCGATGGGACGATCGGCTCTGCAGTACCACGCATGCAGCAGTTCTCCGTCGTCGGTCTCGAAAAAAATCTCCTCGGCGCGATCCTTCGGAATCCCGTAGTCCTCCGGGTCCCAGCTCTTCTCGGGCTCGCGGGTCGGGCAGAAGAGCTGCGTGTGACGGAAGACGCGGCGCGCGAGGTCCAGCGCGATGAGCGTGAGGCCACCGGCGAGCAGCGGAGTGGCTGCCGCTTCTGCAAGGGTGCGATACTTTTTCGCGCGCCTCACGTTCATGATTGTCCTCCTGCTGAGGTCACTGAGCAAGGGCAATGCCGGGGTTATTTGCGTGAGGTGCAACGAGGTGGGAATGGCCGTCGAAAGCCGTACGCGCGTCCGTTACAAAGAGACCGATCAGATGGGCATCGCTCATCACAGCAACTACATCGTCTGGTTCGAGATCGGACGAACGGATCTCTGCCGCGCGACGGGATTCAGCTATCGGGAGATCGAGGAGCGGGGGAGGCTGCTCGTGGTCGTCGAAGTCGGCTGCCGTTACCGCGCGCCGTTTCGTTACGACGACGAGGTGGTCATCCGCACGTGGGTCGATGCCGCAGGAAGCCGCTCGATGAGGTTCGGCTATGAGCTGTGCGATGTCGAGGGGAGTGTCCGCGCGACAGGATTCTCTGTCCACTTCTGGGTCGACAAGGAGACGAGGAAACCGGTGACCGCGGATGGAGAGGTGATGAAGGCGTTCGCGCGATTCATCCCGTAGGTCACAGCTTCCCGAACACACCCTTCAGATACTGATCGGGGTTGGCGAGGAACGTCCGCTTGTTCGCATCCGAGGTGAAGTAGAAGATGTGGTTCTTGTATTCGGCCATGGGAGTCGTCGCACGGATCGAGACTTTCAGGCCGTCGACGGGATCGAGCGCGATGGCGGGAGCGAACGGCAATTGCGCGCGCACGCGCTCGTCCTGCGACGTGAGGACCGGCGCCTCCTGATTCGGAGCGAGGTTCATCGGCTTGGGCGCGGGCGACTCATCGGCGAGAACGGGTGGCGGCTGCATCGCAGCCGGACGCGAATCGGTCGAGTCGATCGTGCGAATCTCATTCGGCGCGGGAGCGCGCTCTTCATGCTTCACCGCCTGCTGCGGAGCGCGCGAGCATGCAGCCGCGAGAATCAATAGTGCGATGGGCAGTCTCATCCGGTCAGGCAATGTGCGAAGCGCGTTCCAGCGCTTGCAGGTAAAGCATATCCGGCTCTGCGGCGCATGGTGGTTCTCGAAATCACCACGGGAACGTGTGAAGCCCCAAACTCAGGAAGTGGGTGCGCAGCAGGGAGAGAATGAAGAAGGGAAAGGGAAGTTGGTGCGAAAGGGGGGACTCGAACCCCCACGGCTGTTAACCACTGGCTCCTGAAACCAGCGCGTCTACCAGTTCCGCCACTTTCGCACTCGGAACATCAAGGGATGGCGATTTTAGAGGCATCCTGAGGAATGTCAATCGCTTTGGTGATATTCCAATAACGCGATGCTTCCCCCGTCTCCGCAAAGCGGCTATTCTGAAGGCACGATCGTGGTCGAGTCTGCGCCGGCGTCCCGTCCCCAGATCTCGAACGAGATCTGGAATCTGCCCAACGCGCTCACCCTCTTCCGCATCTTCCTCGTTCCCTTTCTCGTCGTCGTGCTGCTCACGAAGTTCTCCGGGCGCGAGTACGCGGGGCTGGCGATCTTCCTGCTCGCCGCCATCACCGACTTCTTCGACGGCTACTTCGCGCGCCGCTACAACAAGATGACGAAGCTCGGCGCGCTGCTCGATCCGATGGCGGACAAGCTGCTGATGTCCGCGGCATTCATCTCGCTCGTCGAGCTGGGCATCGCACGCGCCTGGATGATCGTGATCATCATCGGCCGGGAGTTCGCTGTGGATGGACTCCGCGCCATCGCGGCACAGCAGGGCGTCACGATCGCCGCCTCGCCGCTCGGCAAGACGAAGACCGTGTCGCAGGTCGTCGCGATCTCGCTGCTGATCCTCAGCTATCAGTTGGGGGAGTTCAAGTTCATGTCGGAGCTTGCGCTGTGGGTCGTGATGCTGTTCGCGCTCGTCTCCGCGGTCGACTACTTCATCAAGTTTTCGAAGGCGATCCTGCTCGATCACCCGAGCAGCAGTTTGTAGACGTCGTTCTTCCGCAGCCCGAATTTCTCCGCGACGGCTTTCACGGCGTCATTGCGGCGCATTCCGCTATCGCGTAATCGCTCGAACTCCGCGACGATCTCTTCGTGCGATGCCTCGCGGCCGTGCTTCATCGCCGCGCCGAAGACGATCGTGATCTCGCCGTAAACGCGCTCGCGTTCCTGCAACCGGCTGCGCACTTCGCTGATCGATCCGCTGAGGAACTCCTCGTGCATCTTCGTCATTTCGCGTGCGACCGTCACTTCGACATCGCCCAGCACCTCGAGTGCATCTTCGAGTGATGCGACGACGCGCTCCGGCGACTCGTACACGATCGTCGTGTGCCCGAGCTCCGCTGCGTTGCGATAAAAGTCCAGCCGCCCTTCATGCCGATGCGGTGGGAACCCGAGAAACGTGAAGGGGAGTGGAGCAATGCCGGAGGCGACGAGCGCGAGCACACCGGCGAACGGCCCGGGGACCGGCTCGATCGTCAGTCCGCGCTCGCGTGCAATGCGCACGATGCGATAGCCGGGATCCGACACGAGCGGCATTCCGGCGTCGCTCACCAGCGCGATGGTCTCTCCGCGCGCGACGCGCTCCGCAAACTCCGCCGCCTTCGCATCCTCCGTATGTTCATCGAAGCGCTCGGCAGGAACATCGATGCCGAAGTGCGTCAGCAGCTTGCGCGTGTGACGGGTGTCTTCGCAGAGGATGAGTCCCGCCGACTTCAGCGCCTCGATCGCACGCGGACTCATGTCGGACAGATTGCCGAGCGGCGTACCGACGATGAGGAGCTTTCCCATGATTACCTGCGCGCCTCGTAGCTCTTCGACAGCAGGATCGCCGCGCTCGCCGCGACATTCAGCGATTCCACTTTCCCCGCGGTCGGAATCGCGATGCGTGTCGCATGCTGCCTGATCTCCGCGGACACTCCGGCGCCTTCGCTGCCGAAGACGAGAATCGCGCGCGTTGCCGGCGGCTCGATCACGTCACCGGCTCCATCGGCTGCGAAGATCGGCCATCCTGATCTCACCAGATCATCGATCGTCGCCGGTGCGACTGAAACGTTGAGCACAGCACCAACCGATGCGCGAATCGCTTTCGGCGAATAGGCGTCGGCGCAGTTGGGCAGCAGCGCCACGGCGCCCGCATCGAATGCCGCGGCGAGACGGATGATCGTGCCGACGTTTCCCGGATCCTGCACGCCGTCGAGGGCGACGACGATCGACTCTTCGCGCGCGAAAAGCGTCGCGGGCTGAGGGCGTTGGAACAGCGCGATCACATCCTGCGGACTCTTCGTTTCAGTCAGCGAGTCGAAGATCTCAGCCGAGATCTCCACACCGCGATGCAGAAGAGCGATCGGCGTCCAACCCTGCGCAACCGCATCCTGCACGGCCTTGACCCCCTCGATCACGATTTCATCCTCGTGATTTCGAATCGCGTCACGGATTCGTTTCACGAGCGGATTGTGCCGGCTGGTGATGGTCGCCATCGATTAGACTCTCGTGCGGCGATGATACTGAAACTGATCAAAGGCGCTGCTGCCGCAACTGCGAATGCCTGGTCTGCTCTCTGGACGTTTCCCACCGTCATGCTCTCCGCGTTCGTCATCGCGTGGGGAGCCGAGGCGGCGCAGTTTCTCATTTCGCAGGGACTGGCGCTGGCGATTCTCGCGTGGCTCCAGACGCTGCCGGAGTTCGCGGTCGAGGCGGTGATCGCATGGCAGGCTGGAAAAGATCCGACGAAGACGCATCTCGCGATCGCCAACTTCACCGGGAGCCTGCGGCTGCTCGTCGGTCTCGGCTGGCCGATGATCTACTTCGTTGCTGCAGCGTTTGGTTGGGAACGCAACAACCGGAAATTCGTCGAGATCAATCTGCATGACGAGCATTCCGTCGAAGTGTGGGCGCTGCTGCTGCCGATCGCCTACTTCGGAATCATCTGGTGGAAGGGCTCGCTCACGATCTGGGACGCGATTCCGCTGACGCTCTTCTACGCCTTCTATCTCTATGTTCTCTGGAAGATTCCTCCCATCGCGGAAGAAGAGGAAACCCTGGAAGACCTGGGATACGTGCCGCGGCGCGTGCTGCAACTCCAGGGGCGCAATCGCGGCATCGCGATCACGGCGCTGTTTCTCGTGGGCGGCGCACTGCTCTATTTCTCCGCGCATCCTTTTCTCGATTCGATGCTCGCGATTGCGACCTCACTCGGCGTTTCGACCTTCGTCTTCGTCCAGTGGGTCGCTCCCTTCCTCTCCGAGTTTCCGGAGAAGCTCAGCGCTTTCTACTGGGCTCGCAAGGTGAGGACGGCGAACGTCGCGCTGATGAACATGGTGTCGTCGAACATCAATCAGTGGAGCATCCTCTCGGCGATGATCCCGGTGCTGTTCGTGATCAGCGCCGGACGCGTCCAGCCGCTCGTATTCGACGAGTTCCAGCGCCACGAGATCCTGCTGACGATCCTGCAGAGCTTTCTCGGATTTCTCCTGCTGCTGAACATGCAGCTCAAGTTTCACGAGGCGTTGATTCTCTTCGTCTTCTGGCTCGTGCAGTTCATGGTCCCCGGCTGGCGCGAGGCGATGATCTGGGTGTATCTCGGCTGGTGCGGCGTCGAGATCGTGAAGATTCTGATCTCGGGCCGGAGTCCCGCCGCGTGGACGGCCCTCCGCAACACGCTCTCCCGGCGCTTCGCGTGATAGATTCCGCGCGAAACACGATGACGACAACGCCCCTTTCCCGTGCAATCCGCTTTACACGGCGAGTCAAGGAGATTCAGGTCTCACCGACTCTCGCAGTGCTGAACAAAACCAACGAGTTGATCGCGCAGGGTCTCGATATCGTCGATTTCGGTCCGGGTGAGCCCGATTTTCCAACGCCGCCATCCGTTGCCGCCGCCGGCAAGGATGCCATCGACCGCGGGTTCACCAAGTACACGAGCGCCCTCGGTACGCGCGCGCTGCGCGAGGCGATCGCAAATCGCTACAACCGCCGCTATGGCACCGCGATCCGCGCCGAGCATGTCATCGCCGGTACCGGCGGCAAGCAGGAGCTCTTCAATCTCGCACTCGCACTCGTGGAGGAAGGGGATGAGGTCATCATCCCGCGGCCCTACTGGGTGAGCTTTCCCGATCAGATCCAGTTTGCAGGCGGGACGCCGGTGTTTGCCGATACCGAAGCGGCGAACCGCTTCCGGCCGGTGCTGGCCTCGATCGAAGCGGTGGCGACGGAGAAGACGCGCGGCGTCATCATCAATTCGCCATGCAACCCGACGGGCGCCGTCATCGAAGAGAGTGAGCTGCGCAAGATCGTCGAATGGTGCGTGTCGCGCGGGCTCTTTCTCGTCTTCGACGAAACGTACGAGTTCTTCGTTTACGGCGGCGTGAAGCACGCCTCCGCCATCCGCTGGTTCAACGAATATCCGGAGACGATCATCGTCGTCAACTCGATGTCGAAGACGTTCGCGATGACCGGCTGGCGCCTCGGCTATGCCGTCGCGCATCCCGACGTCATCGACGCAGCGGGAAAGATTCAGAGTCACTCGACCTCGAATCCGAGCACGATCGCGCAGGCTGCCGCGGTGGATGCGTTGAACGGATCGGAAGACGAAGTCAAGCGGATGTATGACGCCTACTGCGAACGGCGCGCGTATCTGGTGCCGGCGCTCAACGCGATCGAAGGCATCCGCTGCGCGGAGCCTGATGGTGCGTTCTACGTCTTCCCCGACGTGAGCGCGTTTTTCGGACGCAGCGGCATCCGCGACTCACAGTCGTTCGCCAACTTCCTGCTCGACGGCGCACGCGTGGCAGTCGTGCCCGGTCTGGCCTTCGGCGCAGACGGGTTCATCCGCATTTCCTACGCGACCTCGATGGAGAGAATCAGAGAAGGCGGCGAGAGGATCGCGCAAGCGGTAGCGAATTTGTGATGGGAGGGATGGGACGATGGGACCTATAGGACCTATGGGACCTATAGGCGGAACCACCCATCGGTCCCATCCGTCCCATCCGTCCCATCCGTCCCATCGGTCCCATCCGTCCCTCAATTAGCGAAGTTGTAATGGGACCAATAGGCGGATCCGCCCATAGGTCCCATAGGTCCCATAGGTCCCATCGTCCCATCCGGAATGCCCCCACCTCTGAACCCGTTTCCTTTTTTCGTTCCAAGACCGGCAATCACTAAGGAGAATCTGTGAAGAAAACGAGCATCACATTCATGGCTCTTGCGCTCGCTGCATCGATGGCGACTGCGCAGGAGAAGAAGCCGGCAGCGACGCCGGCAGCACCGGCGAACGATGATCCGGTGATCATGTCGTCGGAAGGTCTGCAGGTCCACAAGTCGGAGTTCGAGCTGGCGCTCAAGTCGCTGCCCGCCGAGTACCAGCAGTTCGCGATGGGGGCCGGCAAGCGCCAGTTCGCGGAAGACTACGTCCGGATGAAGCTCCTCGCAGCCGAAGGCGCGAAGACGGGCCTCGACAAGGATCCGGAAGTCATCTCGCAGCTCAACCTCATGCGCGAGAACCTCATCGCGCAGGCTGAGCTGAAGAAGATGGACGCGGCGATGAAGCCGAGCGACGAAGAGCTGAAGAGCTACTACGAGTCGCACAAGAACGACTACGAGGAAGTCAAAGCCCGTCACATTCTCATCGCCTTCAAGGGCAGCCCCGCCGCACAGACCGGCAAGAAGGAGCTGACCGAAGAAGAAGCGAAGGCGAAGGCGGAAGACATTCGCAAGCAGATCCAGGCTGGTGCGAAATTCGAAGAGCTGGCGAAGAAGGAATCGGATGACACCGGCTCCGGCGCGCAGGGCGGCGATCTCGGCTCATTCGGACATGGCCAGATGGTCCCGGAATTCGAGAAGGCCGCGTTCGAAGCGAAGGTCGGCGAGCTCACGCCGGTCGTCCGTACGCAGTACGGCTATCACGTGATTCAGGTGCTGTCGCACGGCTCGACGCCGTTCGAGAACGTCCGCGCTTCGATCGAGAAGACGATGAAGGACGCGAAGATGCGCTCGACGCTCGACGCGATGAAGTCGAAGGTGACCTTCAGCGACTCGTACTTCCCGAAGCCAGAGCCTGCGGCCGCGCCGCCGGCGCCGGCCCCGGCAAAGAAGCAGTAACTCCCTCTTCATCCGAGCGACGCGAAGGATCCCCTGATCGAAGGGGGTCCTTCGCCGTCCCGGCTCGCCATTTTTCTTTGCGTCGTGTATCTTCCGCCGCATGGACATACCGGCCAAGGTTTCGGTCTTCAATCGGACGCTCGAGATCAAAGGCAAGGCTGCGACTCTGATCGCGGTCGGCGACCATTACTACGAGATCGTTCTGGACGTGCAGGGCCGGAACCACACGGTGTTCTTCCCGGTTGCTGAGACTGTGCTCATCTTCAACGAAGCGCTGCCGTCGATCACGCCGGATTTCGAAGTAGAACGTTAAAAATTCGTCAGAGGGAAGAGTTCTTCCTTCACCGGGGTTCTCGCGAACTCAGCTATGAGCTCTGCAATCGAAGTCGCGAACCTGCGCAAGCACCCGCGGTTCATTTTCGACGACCCGATGCCCGCCCTGTTCAACGGCGTCGAAGTACGAGTCCTCAACCTGAGCGGCGGCGGCCTCATGCTCGAACATGCTGATGCATTCAAGGTCGGCAGCAGCGCTTCCGTCCGGATCGCCTCTGCAGCTCTCCAGGAAGAGACCACGTTTCGCGCGAAGGTCGTCTGGAGCAAGCTCTCGAGCACGACGAACGACAAGGGGAAGATGCTTTACCGGTCGGGCCTCTCGATCCTCGATGCCTCGGCGGAAACGCTCGGTTTCCTCGGCCGTCTGATTCGGACCTTCGGCCGCGCCGACAAGGACTCGATGGAGCGCAAGCGGCAGGCGCTGATGCAGCGCCAGAAGGGCTACGTCCCGCCGTCCGCAGAGCCGGCGAAGCCGAAATACTCGCCGGAACAATTGCTGATGATTCAGCAGGCCTACAACCGTCTTGCGAAATCCGCGGGCGACGCCCAGAAGTACTACGAACAGGCGAAGCTCTCGCTGGCGCAGCAGCAGCGGCCGGTGATGCACAAGAAAGAGGCGCTCGCGATCTGGGAGTATCTCGGCGAGCAGATCGATCTCGATCTGGTGCAGACGGTCCTTCAGGCGATGTAGCGCCGCAACTGCGACTGCTTCTTTACGACGAATCTGCGCAGGAACCATCCCGCGATCGCGCCGAATCCCGAGTCGTAGAACAGGGTGTCGCGCATCAACGTGGCGTTTTCCCTCGCTTCGAACTCGTGCACGTGTTCGAGATGGCGGAACGCAGGGTGCAGCGCTTCGTCAACATAACGGAAGGGCCGCTCCATCGCGGTGATCGTGACGGAGTAGCGCATGCGAATTCCGAAGTGCCGCCCTTCGAACGTCACGGTATCGCCCGCGTTCAGCAGTCCTGACGTCCGCCCGGGCGGCACGGCACGCTCTTTCGAAAATGACGCGCTGCGCGTGTGTGCGTCGATGTCGCGCGACAGATCGAACACCCTCTCGACCGGTGCGGCGATCAGTGTCTCGACGACGATTCTCCGGAACGGCTTCACGCCTCGTGTTTCTTGCCGAAGAGGTACGAGATGCCGATGCCGAGGAAGTAGAGGACGATCATCGGAATGGCGAGCGCGGTCTGCGTGACCATGTCGGGCGTCGGCGTCACGATCGCGGCGATGATGAACGCAAGGACGATCGCGTACTTCGACTTCTGCATCAGGAACGCAGGTGTGACGATGCCGAGGCGCGCGAGGAAGAAGATGAGGATCGGCGTCTCGAAGACGAGTCCCGCCGCGAGGATGATCGTGCTGGCGAACGAGAAGTAGTCATCGATCGTCACGACCTGTTTGAACTGCGCGCCTGTCTCCACGAAGAACTTGCAAGTCGCGGGAAGAATCCAGCGATAGCCGAAGTAGCCGCCGGCGATGAAGAAGAGCGACGCGAAAATGATGAATGGCGCGGCGTAGCGGCGCTCGCGCTGATACAGACCTGGCGCGATGAACAGCCAGAGCTGCAGCAGAACGAACGGCGAGGCGACGAACAGACCGGCGAAGAACGCCACCTTCATGTAGAGGAAGAAGGGAGCGGTCAGCCGCGTGTAGGCGAGCTGCGCATTGTCCTTCGGCAGAAATTGCGTGAGCGGCCTCTGGACCCAGGCGTAGATCGCCTCCGCTTTCCACCAGCAGAGAAAGAATCCGCCCGTGATGGCAATGATGGAATGGAGCAGCCGCTTGCGAAGCTCCTCGAGATGCTCGAGGAACGTCATCTTCGGCAGATCGTGTTCGCTGGCCGATTCGGGGGAATCGAGATTCGTCGCGGCGGTCGAATCCATTCGGTTATCCGGCCGCGGTCGGATCCGCCGGCGCGTTCGGGGCAGGCTTGCTCTCGACGGTCACAGTCTGCGCCGGCGCTGGCTCAGTCCTTGATACGTGCTCGAGAGGAGTGACCGAGGGCAACGTCGTCAACTGTTTGAGCTCCTCGGCACGTACTTCACGCTCGATCGTGTTTTTCAGCTCGTCAGAGGCTTTCTTGAACTCGCCAAGTGCTTTGCCGAGTGACTTTCCGATCTCGGGAAGGCGCTTCGGCCCGAAAACGATCAGAGCAACGATGAAGATGAGGAGCAACTCCGGAAAACCGAGGGGACCCATATGCGGTGAGGCCTTTCTACGTGACTTGTGGGTGAACACTCACGGGCCGGTGAATACTCCACCCTATAATTGAAGTTACCCCTTCATACGGCGCGACAACGGAACGTCATGACAAAACTGAACAACAACAGGAAGTGGACCTTTTCGCTGACTCTGCTCGTGGCAATCGCCGGCGCAACACTCTTCGGTGGATTGTACGGCAATCGACTCTTTGGCTCGCCGATGCAGAGTGATCTGCAAAAGCGAATGCGAGAGTACACCGATCTGCTCAGCGCCGTCACGGCGAATTCTGCGGAAGAGGTCGGGGCCGACAAGTTCGTCTATTCGTCGATTGACGGAATGGCGCGCACGCTCGATCCGCATACATCCTTCCTCGAGCCGAAGGAGTACTCCGACATGCAGGATCGCCAGAAGGGGTCGTTCTACGGTCTCGGCATCCTCGTGACGAAGCGCAACGATCAGGTCACCGTCATCACGCCGCTCGAAGGAACTCCTGCTGCGCGCCTCGGCATTCGCGCGGGCGATGTGATCTCCGAAGTCGAAGGCGTGTCGACGGACGATCTTCCTCTCGACGATGTCGTGAAGAAGCTGAAGGGGCCGAAGGGCTCGACCGTTCACATCAAGATCATCCGCTACGGGATGAAGGAGCCGATCGCGCTGTCGATCGTGCGCGCCGCCATCCCGACGAATTCGATTTCCAACGTGCTGATGCTCCGCCCGGGCGTCGGCTACATCCGCATCAAGGATTTCACGTCGACCACCGTCCGCGAGCTCGATGAAGCCGTGGACAAGCTGAAGGGAGAGGGGATGCAGAAGCTCGTCCTCGACCTTCGCCAGAATCCGGGCGGTCTCCTCGATGCGGCAGTCGGCGTCGCCGATCACTTCCTCGACAAGGGACAGATGATCGTCTACACGAAGGGCCGCACGGCCGACTCGGCGCAGGACTACACGGCGCCGGGCAAGCACGATCATCTCGAAGTGCCGCTCGTCGTCCTCGTGAATCGCGGAAGCGCATCGGCGTCGGAGATCGTCGCCGGCGCGATTCAGGATCATGATCGCGGTCTCGTCGTCGGCGAGACGAGCTGGGGCAAGGGTCTCGTGCAGAGCGTCTACACGCTGCAGTACGGCGCGGGGCTGGCGCTCACGACGTCCAAGTACTACACGCCGTCCGGCCGCAACATCCAGCGCGACTACACCTCGTTCTACGACTACTACGTCGCGGACGAAGGGGAAGGCGATGCGGCGGAGACGCCGCTCAAGGACAGGAAGCAGTTCAAGACGGACACCGGCCGCGTCGTCTATGGCGGCGGCGGCATCACGCCCGATGTGATCGTGAAGCCTCCGACACTCCTCCGGACGACGCAGCTTCTCGATCTTCGCAGCGCGCTCTTCAACTACGGGATCGAATACGCGAACAAGCATCCGGAGTTGAAACAGAGCTTCGAGATCACGCCGCAGATTCTGGAAGACTTCGCCCGCTACGCAGCAGAGAAGGAAGTCGCGCCGCTCGACGACATCCATGCCGCGCTCAACAAAGCGGACGACCGGAAATACATCGAGCGCTCGCTGAAGGCGGAGATCATCGCGGCGAAGTTCGGCTACGAGGAGTCGTATCCGTACCGCCTCGAAGGCGACACGCAGGTGGAGAAGGCTCTCGAACTTTTCCCTGAAGCGCAGAAGCTTGCGACGCTCGCCGCGGATCTGCGCGCAAAGGCGGCCAGCGGACCGGCAGGCGATGCCGGCACGCGCGCCGCGGCGAATGTGCCGCACGGAAGATAGGCAGCACCACAGAAACAAACCACAGGGCGGCGCTCCGGCGCCGCTCTTTTCTTCTGCTGCCTGTCTCCTGTTGCCTGTTGTCTGTTTTGTGCTAACGTGTCGCCGCTTTTGATCTGGGGAGAGTTCTGACGAATGCCGGAGCTGGGAAAAAAATATACTTGCTACAGTTGCCACACGAAGTTCTACGACCTCGGTAAGCCGGAGCCGATCTGTCCGAAGTGCGGTTCCGATCAGCGCGATGCCGAAGAGGCTCCGATTGTCACGTCGCATCGCGGCCGCCGGATCGTCGAGGAAGTCGCCGAGGAGCCGGAGTTCGGGCCTGAAGAGGCAGCTCCGGTCGGTGGCGGCGACGAAGAGGACGAAGAGATCGTTCCCGAAGCCGACCGCGAAGAAGACGCCGACGACGAAGAAGAAGAGGATTACTAGTCATGAGTCGTGGCCTGCTCGGATGTCTCGTCGTTGGTGCGTTCGTACTGTTCATTGCCGTGATCGCCGGCATGTGGTTCATCGGCATCCGCAATCACATCGTCGAGCTCGATCAGGCTGTCGCGAAGCAGTGGTCGGACGTTGAGAATGACTATCAGCGGCGCTTCGATCTGATCCCGAACCTCGTGCAGACGGTGCAGGGTGCCGCGAACTTCGAGAAGTCGACGCTCACTGAGATCACCGAGGCGCGCGCGAAGGTCGGCCAGGTGACGATGCAGGGCGCGAACATCCCGAACAATCCGCAGGCGATGCAGCAGTACGAACAGGCGCAGGCCGGTCTCTCGAGCGCGCTGTCGCGCCTTCTCGTCGTCGTCGAGCGCTATCCCGAGCTGCGGTCCAACGAAAATTTCCTCCAGTTGCAGTCGCAGCTCGAGGGGACGGAAAACCGCATTTCGGTGGAGCGCCGGCGCTTCAACGACGCGGCGCAGACGTACAACACCTACATCCTCAAGTTTCCCAACAGCATGGTCGCGGGGATGAGCGGCTTCCACACGAAGGAGTACTTCAAGGGTGTCACCGGCAGTGCCGAGGCGCCAAAGGTGAAGTTCGACTTCAACCCGGCGACGAGCGCGCCGGCGGCCTCGCACTAGTGTGAAGCAGAAAGAAGACAGCAGGCAGCAGACAGCGGGATCTCTGCTGTCCCGATGCTGGCTGCTGTTCCTCCTGTTCGCGATCGCGGCGAACGCGCTCGCGCTCGACATCCCGCCCGAGCCGAAGAACTGGTTCACGGACGCAGCCGGTGTCGTCAGCAGCAGCGACGCGGAGCAGCTCAACCAGAAGCTGCACTCGTTCGAGCAGCAGAGCGGTGTCCGCTTCATGGTCTACGTCTTCCCGGCGCTCGATGGTGAGGAGCCGGCGGACTTCACGATCCGCTGCGCCGAGCAGTGGAAGGTCTGGCGCTCGAAGAAGGAAGACCGCGCACTCCTGCTGACCGTGTTCGTCAAGGAGCACAAGATCCGCCTCGAGGTTTCCTATCCGCTCGAGGAGAAGATCACCGACGCGGCATCGTCGGACATCATCCGCAACACGATCGCACCGCACTTCCGGCAGAACGACTATGCCGGGGGCATCGGCGCCGGCATCGACGCCGTCGGCACGAGGCTCGGGGTGCAGGGGATGGTTAGCCAACAGCCTGCGCGGCGCACGTACCGTGATGCCGGCGATCAGGGCGGCGGCTTCGATCTCGGCTGGCTCGTCGTCATCGCGTTCATCGTCATCTTCTTCATCCTGCCGATGCTGACGCGCGGCCGCAGCGGCTGCGGCGGCTGCTTCTGGCCGATGTTCTTTCTCGGTGGAGGAGGAGGGGGCGGCGGCATCACCTTCGGCGGCGGAGGCGGTGGTGGCGGTGGCTTCAGCAGCGGCGGCTTCGGCGGTGGCGGCAGCTTTGGCGGCGGCGGTGCAACTGGAGGCTGGTGATGCAGCAGAAGGAGTTTCTGGCGCGCCTCGATCAGAAGCGCATCGTCGACGCGATCACGGAAGCCGAGAGCCGCACGTCGGGCGAGATCCGCGTGCATGTCCAGCCGAAGGCCGGCGACGATATTCGCAACGTCGCCGAGCGTACGTTCGAGCGTCTCGGCATGACGAAGACGAATCTCCGCAACGGAGTCCTGCTCTTCATCGCCTCGGAAGAGAATCGCTTCGTGATTCTCGGCGACAAGGGAATCGATGAGAGTGTGCCCGCCGGTTTCTGGGACGAGATTGCGGCGAAGCTGACCATCCGCTTCAAGGCAGGCGAGTTCACGGAAGGAATCATCGCAGCGCTCACTGCTGCGGGCGAGCAACTGAGAACGTATTTCCCGCACGAGGCCGACGATGTCGATGAGTTGCCGAACGAAGTGAGCATCGATGAGTAGCGGCGGCACATCTCTCTCGCAGCGCCCATGAACACCGTCGTCATCGCCCTCGGCTCCAACCTCGGCAACCGCGCGCTGAATCTCCGGCGAGCGGTGCGGGCGCTGAGCGAGGTGATGTCGATCGTCCGTATCAGCCCGATCTTCGAAACGAAACCAGTCGACGCGCCGCCGCCTGACTTCCTCAACATGGTGGTGCTCGGGTGGACGCGGCGCGAGCCGCTCGAACTGCTGCGCGCACTCCTGGCGATCGAGACGCGCCTGGGACGTGTGAGGCGGGGATATCACTCGCCGCGGGTGATCGACCTCGATCTCATCGTGTATGGCGCACTCCGCATGCGCACCGCCGAGCTCACTCTTCCGCATCCGCGCGCAAAGGAACGCGCATTCGTCGTCGAGCCGCTGCGCGCGATCGGAGTCCCGCTGCACTGGCTCGCATGATCAAGCGGGCCGCGATCCTCTTCCTGTTTTTCCTCGCCCCCGCGCTCTTCGGCCAGCAACTCATCGCGATCAAGGCGCGATGGATGTTCGACGGCCACTCGGATCAGTTGCGCGAGAACGTCATGGTGGTCGTCGAAGACGGGAGGATCAGGAGCGCCGGCAATCTCGTGCCCGACCATGCTGCGGTGATCGATCTGGGCAGGCGACCCTGATGCCGGGTCTCATCGACTGTCACACGCACATCGCTCTGCATGGCGGCGACTATGACGCGCAGATACTGCGCGAGACTCCGGAGTTCCGTTCGATCGTCGTCTACGTACCGACGCTCATGGTCTACGAGCTCTGGCGCGACGGTGAGATGTTCGGCGGGGCGTCGCCGGAGATGAAGGCTCGGCTGGCGAAGACGTGCGAGGAACATGCGAAATCGTTCAAGCGCGCGCTCGCGACGCCGGTGACGATTGCGTTCGGCAGTGACACATTCGAGAAGCCGGGCACGAACACGATCGAGCTGCGCTACATGGCGATGTACGGGATGAAGAACGTCGATGTCCTGCGCGCGGCGACGTCGTCCGCGGCCGCGCTTGCCGGCGTCGACGCCGGCGCGATCGAGCCGGGGAAGCTCGCGGATCTCATCGCTGTCGACGGTAACCCGCTCATCGACATCGATGCGGTGCAGCGGGTGAAATTCGTGATGAAGGAAGGAGTGCTTGTGCACTGAGGTGCCGGAGGCACGGTTGCCGCGGCGCCTTCGTTGACCCTTCGCTTCGCTCAGGGTGGATGGGTCCTAGTGCGTGCCGAAACCGCCGCCGAGCTCAACATGCGCGTGCGCGGTCTTCGTCACCATCGCGCGGGTGAGGATCGGATAGGGGTTCACCATCTCGTCATTCTGATTGACTGCGAAATGGAGATGAGGCGGTGTGGTGACGGCGTTGCCGGTGTTGCCGACGTAACCGAGGAGATCGCCGCTCTGAACTTCCATCCCTTCGTAGATGCCGGCCGCCCAGTGATCGAGATGCGCGTAGTAGAACGAGGAACCGTTCTCCGTCGTCAGCCAGATGCAGTGACCGCCCTTCGGCTGATCTCCCACGTAGCTGATGATTCCATCGGTGACTGCGACGACCTCGGTGCCGCGCCGCGCGAAGATGTCGATACCCTTGTGGAGACGCGAGCCTCCGTCGCGTGGGGCGTGCCACGAGTCGTCGAGCTCCTCAGGATTCACTCCGACGACCGGCATGCGCAAGGCGGCTCGCGAAAGCGGAGAGAAGAGCGCCTGGGCGCGCTCCGCGAATTCGCGATCGCGTGCTTTCGCGCTCTGCATCTGCGGCGCGATGGCCGGCTTGCGGACGATCTCGCGCGAGGTATAGCGGTTGAGGTCGGCACGCATCTGCGCGATCAGCTCGCTGAAGTCATCGTCATCCGAATGGACGATGGGAGCCGGCGCAGGGGTGGAGAGCGCTGGGATCAGCGGGAGCGATGCGCAGCTCGAGAGGACAAACGCGAAGATGATGGCGACCGGCGCGAGCCTGCCATCCCACCCACTGCGAACGCGTCCGAGAGCCATAGGAACCGGGTCGGCTGGCAGTGTAAATAACCAGACTCAGGTTGTAAAGGCGATCCCGGTGAACTCTTCGAGTTTCCGGACGGGAAGGACTTCGATGTCGGCGCGAATCTCGGCTGCGTTTGCCTGCGGAAGGATCACGCGGCGGAAGCCGAGGGCCGCAGCTTCACGCGCGCGGAGATCGGCCTGCGACACGCTGCGGATCTCCCCGAGAAGGCCGACTTCGCCGAAGATCGCGACGTCGAAGGGGAGAGCGCGATTTCTCTGCGACGAGAGCACCGCGGCCACGATCCCGAGATCGAGCGCCGGCTCGTCGATCGCCAGCCCGCCCGCGATGTTCACGTAGACATCGTGCTGCGCGAAGTTGCCGCCGCCTTTGCGCTCCAGCACCGCCAGCAGCAGCGTCACGCGATTCGAGTCGATCCCCATCGCCATGCGGCGCGGAGAAGGGAAGTGCGTCGTCGAGACGAGGGCCTGCATCTCGATGAGCAGAGGCCGCGTTCCTTCGAGCGCGGCGACGATCGCCGAGCCGGGTGCAGCGCTGCGTTGGGAGATCAATGCCGCGGATGGATTCGGGACTTCCTCGAGACCATCGTCATGCATCTCGAAGATCGCGACCTCGTTCACCGGGCCGAAGCGGTTCTTGTACGCCCGGACGACGCGGTAGTTCTGAAACTTCTCCCCTTCGAAATAGAGAACGGTGTCGACGATGTGCTCGAGCGATTTCGGCCCGGCGATCGTTCCCTCTTTCGTGATGTGGCCGATGAGGAAGATCGGAATCGAGAGACGCTTCGCAGCGGCCATGAGCGAGCCGGCGGAGTCCCGCACCTGGCCGACGCTACCGGGAGTAGAGTCGTTCGTTACGGTATGAACGGTCTGAATCGAGTCGATGATCGCCGCCACGGGGTGAAGCTTCTCGATTGCTGCGATGATCTTTTCGACGGAAGTCTCGGTGAAGATACGGATCTCGTCGCTGGTGGTGCCGAGCCGGCGGGCCCGCAACGCGATCTGGCGCGGTGACTCTTCGCCCGAGACGTAGAGCACGGGTCCATGCTGCGCGAGCTGTTGTGCAGCCTGGAGCAGCAGCGTCGACTTGCCGACGCCAGGCTCGCCGCCCACCAGCGTGACTGCGCCGATGACGAGACCGCCGCCGAGCACGCGGTCGAGACTCGGCAGTTCTGTCGAGATGCGCGGCGCGACATCGGCTTCGATCGCGCTGATCGGCATCGGGCCGCCGGCCACGCTCAGCGCATTCGCCCGCGGGCTCTCCGCCCGCTCTTCCTCGGCGTACGAGTTCCACGCGTTGCACTCGGGACAGCGCCCGATCCACTTGGGCGACTGCGCGCCACACTCGACGCAGGAGAAGAGAGCGGTTTTCTTTGGCACGCGCTGATTGTATGAGTGTCTACACCCGGTGGAGTGCGGACGGAGGGGACGTATGGGACGGATGGGACCTATGGGACGGATGGGGAGAAGAGAGCGGCAGTATGCGCGGGACGGAGAATTGAGAGAGGGATTCGACGATTGGGCCATTCATTGCAAAGTTTTTAGCCACTCGCTTCTCAGTTGTGTCATGGGCTCTTTCAGTTTCTTTGCGATCGCTCGGCTGGGGCGCCAGGCGCTGCATGCGGCTTCGACGTTCGCGAGGCCGGCGCGGGCGACTAGGTAGCGCATGAAGGAGTGCGAAAGGTTGTAGAACGCCGGGGCTGTGATCTCGCGGTCGTCGAAGATCGCGTCGAAGGCGCGGCGATGCCAGCCTGACAGCGGTGTCGCATCCGCTCCGATCAGCGGCAGCACTTTGTCCGACGCGTGTGCAGCCGCCACACGTGCGGCGACTGCGTCGATGTCTTCATCCTTCGGATTGAAGACGTTCATGTCGTACTCCGGCGCATGCGGGAATCGCCGCCGCGCCTCCGTGCTCACATAGTCGGCAAAGCCTTCCTGAAGCCAGAGCGCCCTGCCGCAGCTTCGCCACGCGATGATGTGCGTCAGCTCGTGCCGGTAGGGCACCTCATGATTTCTGATCCGCTCCGGCGTCACGAAGAAGTAGGGCTTGCGTCCCATGTACGCGTGCGACGGGCCCGCGTCGGCGGATACGAAGCATTCGATCTTTTCCTGGCGATAACGCCGCGCGTCGTACTTCAACTCGCTGACCGCCTCGACTTCGTCGACGCCCGAAGAGAGGCGCGACGCGAACTCGCCCGCGACGCCGGGAGAAAGCTCTTTCTCGTCGTACCACATGACCGCACGCGGCCGCTCGATCCTGGCGCCATGCGCGCGCAACTGCGCGACCATCTGTTCGTCGCTGACTTCAGCAAAGAGCGGCATGGCGATCAGAAGGAGAAGAACGGCGAGAAAAACGCGCTGCACACCGTTCCATAGTGCATGGCGCGCGCCGCTTCACGGCGTCAGTTCGCCGCAGAGATCGCGCTGCATTTCGCGCTTCACCTTCGCCGGTGAATCGCCGCGGCCGAACAGATAGTAGAGCTTGGCCACGGCGGCTTCTGCCGTCATGTCGAAGCCGCTGATCACACCGGCACGCGCAAGCGCCGAGCCCGCTGCATATTCCGAGAGATCGACGCGCCCTTCCAGACACTGCGTGCAGTCGACGATGACGACATCGCGCGCTGCCGCCTCCTCCAGCGCAGCGATGAACTCCGCATCCTGATCCGGGCCGTTCCCCACGCCGTACGCTTCGAGCACGAGTCCCTGCAGCGGCGGACGGAGCACATTGCGCACATGCTCGTGCGAGATGCCGGGAAAGAGCCGCAGCGCGCTCACGACGGGAGTGCCGAGCTCAGGCACCGTCACCCGCTTCTTTCTTCCCGGTTTGCGCACGAGTTCCCAGCGGATGTTGATGTCGATGCCGGCTTCACCCAGCGGAAGAAAATTGGGCGAATCGAATGCGGCGAATCCCGACGCGCTCACTTTCACCGAGCGGCAGCCTCGCAGCAGCTTCCCGCCGAAGTAGAGACAGACTTCGGGGATCGCGTAACCCGACGCGATCATCAGCGATGTGATGAGGTTCTCGCGCGCGTCGTTGCGGATCTCGCAAAGCGGAATCTGCGAGCCGGTGATGACGACCGGCTTCGCGAGGCCGTCGAGCAGGAAGGGGAGCGCCGAGGCGGTGTACGCCATCGTGTCGGTGCCGTGCACGACGACGAAGCCGTCGTAGTCGTCATGCTGCGCGGCGATGTCGCGCGCGATCTCCAGCCATTGCCGCGGCGTCATGTTCGAGGAGTCGAGCAGCGGCTCGTATTCATGAACGGTCACCGATGGCATCGACGCATGCCGCAGCTCCGGTATCCCTTCCATCTGCTCCTGCAGATAGCCGGTCTTCGGCTCGTAGCCCTTGCGGGTGCGCTTCATTCCGATCGTGCCGCCGGTGTAGGCGAC
This sequence comes from Acidobacteriota bacterium, assembly GCA_021325515.1. Taxonomy (GTDB): domain Bacteria; phylum Acidobacteriota; class Thermoanaerobaculia; order Gp7-AA8; family Gp7-AA8; genus JAJPHC01. The sequence continues at coordinate 51,101 of JAJPHC010000034.1, read as the reverse complement.
GTAAACGCGCTTGCGCATCGGAGGTTCTATTGCGTGCAGCTGCAGCGCAGCGTGATGTCGTGGATGACGAGGGTGCCGGTCACCGGCGTCGTGAACGGTTCGATGCCTTTGCCGCCGTTGCTGCAGAAGGGGGAATCATCGAAGCGCGTCACTTCGATGTTCTTCCACTCCGTCGGCGCGCCCCATTCCTTCTTCCACTCGAGCTGAAACGTGTACGAGCGTCCTTCGAGTCCGATGCGCTTCGGCGGACTGGTGAGCGTGTGCGCGGCGTTCGCGAGCGTCACCGTCATGTGGATGGCCGAAGGCGTCGGCGCCTCGCACGTGTTGGCCGTCGTGATGACGCCGACGAGCGTGTATCGATCGACATTCGTCTGCGCCTGAGGCGCCGGCTGCGGAGGCGGGGCGGCTACGGGTGTCGTGGTCTGCGGTGCGGTCGCGCACGCTGCGGCAAGGAGGAGAAGCGGCAGATATTTCGACATTGCCGCGGAAGATACATCAGGATGAGACCCGTGGGACCGATGGGTCGTTACCCATCGGTCCAATTTTTCTTACACGTTTCTGTCGGGAGAGGGAGCGGGCTGCGGTACCGGCGTTGGTACGTCCGTCGACGGTCCCGATCCCGGTGCGATCGTCATCTTCTCGCCGGGGCTCGCTTCCTCGGGGTCGTACTCCTTCGCCTTCATGTAGTCGATGCCCGTTTCCTCGCGCAGGATGTCATTCACTTCCCAACCTTCGAGCGTCTCGCGCTCGAGCAGACGGCGCGCGATCTTGTCGAGCGCGGCCTTGTTGTTGGTGATGATCTCGTGCGAGGTCTTGTAGGCCTTCTCCAGAATCCGGCGTACTTCCTTGTCGATCTCGATCGCGGTTGCCTCGGAGTAGTCCTGATGCTGCGCGAACTCGCGGCCGAGGAAGATTGCCTCTTCCTTCTTGCCGAAGGTTGCCGGACCGAGATCCGACATGCCCCACTCGCACACCATGCGGCGCGCCATGCCGGTTGCACGCTCGATGTCATTGCCGGCGCCGGTCGTGATTTCGTTCAGGAAGACTTCCTCGGCGATGCGGCCGCCCATCAGCACGGCGAGCATCGCCTCGAGATAACGCTTCGAGTACGAGTACTTGTCTTCGGTCGGCAGTTGCTGCGTGAGGCCGAGCGCGCGGCCGCGCGGGATGATCGTCACTTTGTGCAGCGGATCGGCCGCCGGAAGCACCGCGGCGACGATCGTGTGCCCGGACTCGTGATAGGCGGTGTTCCGCTTCTCGCGGTCGGACATCACCATCGACTTGCGCTCGACGCCCATGAGGACTTTGTCCTTGGCGAACTCGAAGTCGACCATCTGCACTTTCTTCTTGTCGTAGCGCGCCGCGTTCAGCGCTGCCTCGTTCACGAGATTCGCGAGATCGGCGCCGCTGAAGCCGGGGGTACCGCGTGCGAGCACGCTGGCATCGACGTCTTCGGACAGCGGGATGTTGCGCGTGTGAACGCGGAGAATGCCCTCACGGCCTTTGAGATCGGGAAGGTCGACGACGACGCGGCGGTCGAAGCGTCCGGGGCGGAGCAGCGCGGGATCGAGAACATCCGGCCGGTTCGTCGCCGCGACGAGAATGACGCCGTCGTTCGATTCGAAGCCGTCCATCTCGACGAGAAGCTGATTGAGCGTCTGCTCGCGCTCGTCATGACCACCGCCGAGGCCGGCGCCGCGATGGCGGCCGACCGCGTCGATCTCATCGATGAAGATGATGCAGGGGGCGTTCTTCTTTCCCTGCTCGAAGAGGTCGCGCACGCGTGACGCGCCGACGCCGACGAACATCTCGACGAAGTCCGAGCCGGAGATGGAAAAGAACGGAGCGTTCGCTTCGCCTGCGATCGCGCGGGCCAGCAATGTCTTGCCCGTTCCCGGCGGACCCATGAGCAGCACGCCTTTCGGGATCTTGCCGCCGAGCTTCGTGAACTTCTGCGGCTCTTTGAGGAACTCGATGATCTCGTGAAGCTCGAGCTTCGCTTCGTCGACGCCTGCCACGTCCTTGAATGTGACTTTCTTCGCGGTCCCGGAGAGAAGCTTCGCTTTCGACTTGCCGAAGGAGAGAGCCTTGTTGCCGCCAGCCTGCATCTGGCGCATGAAGAAGATCCAGAGACCGATGAGGAAGAGGATCGGGGCCCAGCCGAGCAGCGCCTGGATGATCGTGCCGTTTTGCTGCGGCTCGAACTCCATCGTGACGTTGTGCTGTTTCAGGAGATCGTAAAGCGCCGGGTAATTGGTGGGACCGGTCAGACGGAACTCACGCTTCACACCCTGCGGCGTGGCCGCCTTCAGCTCGCCCTTGATTTCATCGCCGTGAATGGTGACCTTGTCGACCTGATTCTGCGTGACGCGGTCGATGAAGGTGCTGTATGGCATCTGCTCGGCATTGTTCTTCGCGTTGAAGAGCTGCCAGAGAAGAATCACCAGAACGATGATGACCAGCCAGAGGAGCGCGGTCTTGACTGTGGAATTCAACGATTGGCCTCCAAAGCGCAACGGCGATGCTTCCGCCGTGCCACTCCTACACTACAGCTTTCGGAACCGGACGGGTGGAATGGAAATTCTAATCTGAGCATGGGGGAGTCATACGGACCGGAGGCGCCGGGGTTCTGCGGCGCTTGGCCGCGGTGTCCGTCAAGAAAGGCGGGCGATGTAGGGGAGGTTGCCGAACCGCCCGTCATTTTCCAATCCGTAACCGACGAATGAGCCTTCACCGACTTTGAACACGTGGTAGTCGGTTTCCAGCGCCACCGTCCGCAGATCAGGCCGATCGAGCAACGCGACGAGATGCAGTTTCGCCGGGTCGTGCTCCCGCAATTGATTCAGCAGGTACGTCTCGATCACTCCGGTCGAGACGACGTCCTTCAGCACATACACGTTCCGCCGCTCGATCTCGGTGAAGCTGATGAAGTCGATCTCGAGTGCCGCGGCGGTATCCGTGTCGGCGAGGTCGCGGATCACGTCGATGTAGCCGTAGGCGACTTCGCCGGGGATGACGCGCATCAGATCGGCGAGCAGGCAGCTCGAGCCTTTCAGAATGCCGAGGAGGAAGACTTCGCCGTCGCCGGCATCGTCGCGGATGGCCTTGCCTAACGCTTCGATGCGCTTCGCGAGCTGCTTCGCCGTGAACGCCCGCTTGACCTTCGGTTTCGATTGCCGCACCAAGATCACTCCAACCACACTTCGAACTGCTCGCCTGCGGGTTCCGTCACCTTGAACCGGTCCGAGACTTCGACTCCGGCGACCCAGACGATCTCACCGTTCCAGATCAGGAGAGGAATGCGGTCTCGCACCTCGTGGGCGATTTTACGATCAATGAGGAAATCCTTCAGCTTTTTCTCGCAGGACATGCCGAGAGGGCGGAAGCGATCGCCGGCTCGCCGGTTGCGAACGGTGAATCGCGGGTCGCTGCCCTTTGGAAGCTGGAAGAGTTGGGATTTTTCGTGGAGTCTCGGAGGTGCCGCGATGGAGATCGTGGAGCCGATCTGTTCGATGTAGCGCGACTCGTTCCCATTCATTTCGAATGCGAACGGCTCGGCCGCCTCTCTTTTCCGCCGCCGCAGCACGGTACCTTCCAGTTCGAGCTCATTCGTGACGCTCGTGCGCCTGGTGCTCTTCGCCAGGCGCTCGAGATCCTGTTGCGAGATGTCGCGGGAGTGCGAATCGAGTCTGCGGATATGACGCAGCAGCAGCGACTGTTTCAGCCAGGGGTCCTCCGGCCAGCGGAGAAAGCGCGTCTCGTCCGCGGTCGCTTCGATTTCATATTCGTCGAGGACCGCCTCGATGACACGCCACTGCGCCTCGGCCTGTCCCGCCATCGCTGCGAGGTTCGCGGAGACACTCGCGGGCAGATCGCGCAGAAGCATGCGGACGCGATTGCGGAGAAAGTGGGGGTCGGCATTCGTGCTGTCGACGCGCGGCGCGATGTTCCGTTCGCGCAGGAACTCCTCGATCTCTGCGCGCGTGACCTCGAGCATCGGACGGATCACGCCGTCATCGCGCAGGGGATGGATGCCGCGCAGCCCCGCGAGGCCGCTGCCGGTCATCAGGCGCATCAGGACCGTTTCGGCCTGGTCGTCGCGCTGATGTGCGGTCGCGATCCAGCGCAGGCCCAGCCGCTCGCGCAACTCGAAGAGCCTCGCGAATCGTACGTCGCGCGCGGCTCCCTCGAGACCATGTTCGCGCACCAGTGCGGTGTCCACACGGCCGTCGAGCACTTCGAGACGAACGCTTCGCTGCGCACAGAGCTCGCGCACGAAGCGCTCGTCTTCGTCGGACTCTTCGCCGCGCAGATGGTGATTGACGTGCGCGGCGATGCAGTCGACGCCCAACTCGGCAAGAGCGACGAGAAGCGCCGTCGAATCAACGCCGCCGGAGACGGCGACCAGCGGCAGTTCGATCCGGTGAGCGGCGAAAAAGCGCGCGATTGCTTCTCGGATCATGTCGTGGTCATCGTAGTATTAGCGGAGAGAGGGTCCGATGTCCCGGAAAAATCGCGGCTTTACACTCGTTGAACTGATGATTGCGCTCGGTATCATCGCCGTGCTTTCAGCGATCGCGATCGTGAACTACCTCGGCGCCCTCACGCGCTCCAAACAGAAGAAGACGATGGCCGACATCCGCGAGATCGCGGTCCTTTGGGAAGCACGCGCCGTCGATATCCGTGCGTACAACGCGGCCGGCTTCACGATGCCGGGCGCACCGATCACCGCGGCGCAGATGAAGACGATGCTCGTGCCGACGTACGCCAAGGATCTGCCGGTCAATGACGGATGGGGCCGGCCGCTGGAGTTCTCGGCGGATGCCGGCGTCGGCTCGGCCACACCCGCGCAAACGTACTGCATCCGGTCGCCAGGAGCGGACGGCAGATACTCCGGTTCGTCGTATGCCGGCGGACCGACGACCGACCCCGATTGCGACATCGTCTACACCTCGGGGTCCTTCATCGTCTATCCGGACGGCGTCCAGACGCAGTGATCTCGGCTGTGTGACGGTGCGCACCAGAGCGCGTGATCACGCATGCGCAACGGGATGAATCGGCTCGGGATAATGAATCGCCAGGAGGGGAAGTTGGTGGCGGTGCCCAGAGTCGAACTGGGGACCTAGCGCTTATGAGACGCCCGCTCTAACCATCTGAGCTACACCGCCAGCAAAGTGCGTCAGGGACTATACTCAACATTACGCGCGGCGAGAAATTTCGCCTTTTTCAGGACGATGTCCTCTACCTACGAACGCGTTTGCACGATCTGCGGCGATACCGAGGAGATGGCGCGCCTCGAGCGGTGCCCGATCTGCGCGAGATTGTTCTGCCCCGACTGCGCCTACAAAGCGTCCGGCCGCCGATTCTGCAGTGGAAACTGCGCACGAACGTTCAGCTACGGAGATCCCGAAGACGATGACAACGAAGACATTGACCACGACGACTGACGCTGTTTCCAGCGCCGCCACAACCCGTGCCGACCTGACTCGCCGTCCGCGCCGCCTGCGCCGCACCGACGGCCTTCGCTCGATGGTGCGCGAAACGATCGTGCGCCCCGAGGACCTCATCTATCCGCTGTTCGTCGTTCCCAACACACGGCCCAAAGTCGAAATCGGCTCGATGCCCGGTGTATGGCAGCTCCGCGTTCGCGAAGCCGTCGACGAAGCCCGGCGCGCGTTCGACCTCGGCATTCGCTCCGTGCTTCTGTTCGGCCTTCCCGAGTACAAGGACGCGATTGGCTCGTCGTCTTGGGATCCATCCGGCCCCGTCCAGTCGGCGATCGAAGCGATCAAGCGCGCGATCCCGCAGATGACCGTCATGGCCGACGTCTGCCTCTGCGAGTACACCGATCATGGGCATTGCGGCGTGATCGTCGATCACAACGGAGTGAAGGAAGTCGACAACGATCAGACGCTGCCCCTGCTGATGCGGCAGGCGATCTCCTTCGCTGCAGCGGGTGCAGACTTCGTGGCGCCGTCGGACATGATGGACGGACGCATCGGAGCGATCCGGAATGCGCTCGATGATCGCGGAATGACCGATATCGGGATCATGGCCTACTCCGCGAAATTCGCCTCGGCGTTTTACGGTCCGTTCCGCGAAGCGGCGGAATCCGCTCCGCAGTTCGGCGATCGCCGCAGCTATCAGATGGATCCGGCCAACGCGCGCGAAGCGCTGCGCGAGATCGAGCTCGATGTCCTCGAAGGCGCCGACATGATCATGGTCAAGCCAGCGCTGTCGTATCTCGATGTCATCCGCCAGGCACGCGATCATTTCAACCTGCCCGTGGCTGCCTACAACGTCAGCGGTGAGTACTCGATGGTGAAGGCCGCCGCCGAGCGCGGATGGGTCGACGGCCCGCGGATCATGAACGAGATCCTCACGTCGATCAAACGCGCGGGAGCGGATCTCATCATCACCTATCACGCCGTGGAGTTCGCCGCGCAGTTCAAATCCGCCTGATCGCGGAGCCGTGACGCGTCAGAAGCGCCACTGCACGCCGCCGAGCCAGTTGCGCTTCGCGGTGAGCTGAATGCCGTTTACGCGCTGAAACAGCGGAAGCTGCAGCAGCATGTAAGCCGCGCCCGATCCGCGTGTCATGCGCACACCCGGCGACGCGAAAGCGTATGTGCCGCCTGTGAAGAACGCGTCCTGCGGATCATCGGGGGAGGTGTCGCGTTCGCGGTGGCGAACGTTCATCTGCCCCAGCAGCTCGAGGTTCCCAGACAGTGGATACGAGGTGCCGCCATTCCACTGCCACTCGTCTCCGGCCCGGTGATGGAGTGCGCCGGTTCCGTTGCGCCGGTAGGTGAGGCTCGAGAACATCGGAATCAGCGCCACGTTGCCCATCGAGCCTTCGATGTGTGACGCTCGCCTGATGTTGCGCTCGAAGGCGATGCCTGCGACCCAGTCCGTGGAGCCGCTGCCGGGCTGAATCGGGATCTCGGCGCGCTCGCCTTCGACATCGCGCACGTTCGTGGTACCTGCCGGCAACTCGACGCCTCCCAGCAACCAGACGTGCTTCGTGGCGCGTGTTCGTGCCTGGAGCATGAGATCGCCGGCGCCATGAATGTTCCACGACTCCAGCTCGCTGCCATGAACGTGCTGGTGCGACCGTGCGATGTACGGTGCCGCGATGCTCAGCTGCAACGAATCGTTAGGCGCATAGCGAAGCGACAGGGTTGCGGTGCGATTGATCGTGCGTCGCTCGGCATGATCGGGCTCGAAGGCCGCCTGGCCGCGCAGATGATTCTGATCGATGTACTCGAATGAGAGATCGAGCGTGAAGCCGCCGGGCGCCGGCTGATTGAGAGAATGCAAGTCCAGCGGGCAGGACGCCGAGCCGCAGCTCGCGAAGGCGGAAAGAGGCCAGAGCAAAGCAACAGCGAACGCCATGAGCGTACGCATCGGGATGTTCTCCTTTCGTGGGTGCAGATGACTGCCGCGGTTACGCGCGGCAGGTGCGGAGGAGAAAGTCCGCGTCTCGCTTAGGAGGGCGCTCGGTGGGCAAGGTACGCCGATCGAGCGCCGCCTCTCCGAAGCTCTCGGCGAGCGCCACGAAGTCAGGCGAACCCAGTTCCACGACCGGAGCCAGGATTCCTCGAACGGCGACGAGCATCTCTTTCGACAACGCGTCCCGGCTGCACAGGCAGGCGCGATCCATGTCGCGATGCATCTTCATCATGCAGGCTCCGCCGCGGCAGCAATCCGGAAGCGTTCGTTCTCGGGAACAGGTGAGGGGCCACTCCATCGAGCCGGCGATGAGCATCGCTGTCAGCATGATGAAGATCGTCCGGCGCATCACCCGCACCAGACCGCGGTCACGGCATCGGGATGGTCGAGGAGATAGCCATCTTCATCCTCGTCGTAACGGATCACCGCGCCGTCGAGCTTCGATGCGGCCATGTCGTCGAGCGCGATCGTCACGTTTCCGAGCGTGACGAGTAGATCGCCTTCATTCGGCTCGGAGGCGTAGCTCAGGCGATAGCCACTGCCTCCGCAGCCGGTCGTGAATGCAATCCGCAGCATGCGGCCGCTCAGGTCGTTCCGCAGATGCTCCGCTGCATCGGGGGAGAGGGAAATGTTCATTCGCTCTTGGGGCCGTGCACGATGCGGTACTCGGCATCCTCACGGCGGTACCACTGCGCGTCGAACTTCAGCAGCTCGAGCTCGCGCTCGAGCTCGACGACGTGCGCGCGCTTCGTCGCGGCGATATAGATCAGCAGATTCCGGTCCGTCTGGGCGGAACCGCTGACCATCGCGCGCAGGCGATTCTCCATCGCCTTCTCACGAGCGATCAGCGCCTCGGTTGCTTCGCGATACGACATCTCGCCTTCGATAATGTCCTGGAAGCGAAGGTCGCCGGCAAGCGTGATGCGCACGCGCGTGCCCTGATTCGCGGCGATCTTCATGTCGATCAGATCGCGCGTCTCGCGCTCGTCGACGGCGAACGCCTTGAACATCTGCGCGGTCATCGGATTCGGGAGATTTTCCGCGAGCTTCTCGAACGTCTTGTAGGCCTCGACCGTGTACTGCATCAGGACGCCGAGGTCTTTCTCATCGAGAGCGCGGGCTTGGGTTTCGGTAGCGACTGTCATCTTGGCCTCAATCAATCTTTGCGACTTTGACGATCACATCACCCTTCAGCTTCGCCTGGCAACTCAGCCGGTAGGGAGGATCGAGCTCTTTGTAGGTTTCATCCGGTGTCGGCGGCGTGAGGTTATCCCACCCTTCGACCACTTCGATGCGGCACGTGCCGCATGCCCCGTCGCCGCCACACACGTGGCTGACGCGCACACCCATCTCCCCAGCGCAGGAGAGGAGCGTCTTACCCGTGGGGAACTCGGCGCTCTTCCCCTCATCGACGAAGATCACGCGGGGCATCTAAGCGGGGGATTGTACGGCACGATGCGCCATGTAGGAACTACGCACGAGCGGCGCGGATTCGACGTGCCGGAAGCCGAGCTCCATGGCGCGCCGGCCGAGCTCCGCGAATTCTTCCGGAGTGTAGTAGCGGCGCACAGGGTGATTGTGCTCGCTGGGTGCGAGGTACTGGCCCATGGTGAAGATTCCGACACCCGCTTCGCGCAGATCCGCTGCGACGGCGAGCACCTCATCTTCGTTCTCGCCGAGGCCGAGCATGATCGACGACTTCGTGAGCATCCCGCCGCCGGCGGCCCACCTCAGGATGTCGAGCGAGCGCTGATACTTCGCCACCGGCCGCACCTGCGGATAGAGACGCGGAATCGTCTCGACGTTGTGCGCCAGCACTTCCGGCCGCACATCGATGACCGTCTGCAGCGCCTCGCGATTGCCGTCGAGGTCGGAGATGAGCACTTCGACCGCGGCGCCGGTCTCCTCGCGCACGGCAGCGATCGTTCGCGCCACGTGCGCGGCGCCGCCGTCGGGCATGTCATCGCGATTGACCATCGTGATGACGCAGTGCTTCACGCCCATCTTGCGCACCGCCTCGGCGACGCGGCGCGGCTCATCGGCATCCGCGATTGCAGGTGTGCCGCGGCCGACCGCGCAGAACGTACAGCGCCGCGTGCAGATCTCGCCGAGGATCATGAACGTCGCGGTGCCGGCACTCCAGCACTCGAAGATGTTCGGGCAGCGCGCTTCCTGACAGACCGTGTTCAGCGCGAGATCCTTCATCAGTCCCGCGACCGGAAGTTGATCGAGCCCGCCCGGGACGCGGATCTTGAGCCACTCGGGACGATGGCCGGCGCGCTTGTTGATGGGATTCGTGCTCATTCGCTGGTTTCGCGGACTAGCGGGCTCGAAGGCTCGCGGTGCCGGGTTGATTCGTGCACGTCGCTGAAGAGTGCCCGCGCACCCGCGTGACCTCGCAACCCGGCTTCCAGTTGCTCGAGCGCCTCGCGGTCGTCGCTCCATTTGATCCTTGCATACGCCTCGGCGAATGTAAACCAGCCGTGCTCGTCGTGCTCTTCGGCATCCATCCGAATCGGCAGCGTGGAGTCGAGGCGGGCGGAGTAGGTCACTTCACTGGCGATGATCGGTTGCGGAAAGCGCGACGCGAGGTACTGCGACTCGATCATGAACGACTGCGTAAGGTTCATCCCTTCGGGTACGCCGCCGTTTCCGGTCTCTTCGTGCAGCTCGCGATGCGCTGCCTCGAGCGGCGATTCTCGATCTTCGATCGAGCCGGTGATCGGCTGCCAGAAGTTGCCCCGCTCGGGACGGCGGTGCAGCAGCAGCACGCGATCGCCGTCGTGCACGAGGATCTTGATCAGGCGAATCGTCGCCGCGCGTTCCACGAGCTCGCGTTGGAACACGTCTGCGAAATGCCTCTCGACCTTTTCACGGACTTCCGCCAGCGGCACCGTGCGCCCTGTCAGCTTTTCGATCGACGTGACTCCCGTGCCATGCAGGCCGCAGGGAGTGATGAGCCGGAAGTGATCGAGATTCGTGCTGACGTTGAGCGCGAAGCCGTGCGAGGTCACCCAGCGCGCGATGCGGACGCCGATCGCGGCGATCTTGTCGTTGCCTACCCAGATCCCTCGCTTGCCTTCGACGCGCGCGGCGGTGATGCCGTAGTCGGCGACGGTGCGGATCAAGACTTCTTCGAGGTTCGTGACGTACTTGCGCACGTCGCGATTGCCTTCGCCGAGATGGAGGATCGGATAGCCGACGAGCTGTCCGGGACCGTGATAGGTGATGTCGCCGCCGCGCGTGGTCTCGAAGAACCGCACGCGCTCACGTCCGAGCGCCTCCGGCGTCGCCAGGAGATTCGCCGCATCGCCGCCGCGGCCGAGCGTGATGACGGGCGGATGCTCGAGCAGGAGGAACTGATCCGCGATCTCGTCCTGCTGGCGCATCTCGACGAGCTTCTGCTGGAGCTTCAACCCGTTCTCGTACGTGACGAGGTGAAGCCGATGGATATCGCAGCGGCGCACGGTGGGGAATAACTCCTCGCGCGGGTTGGAAAGTCCCGCGAGGCAAGGCGCGAGGCGCTGGGCGCGAGGCGCAGCTGGATCTTCGTCCCATGCGCCCCGCGCCTGGCGCCCAGCGCCCGTGCACTGGCGCGCCCAGCGCCCCGTCCAACTACATCGTGAACTGGCCGCTCTCGATGATCTGCCTCACGCGCGCCATGAACTGATCGGCGACTGCGCCGTCGATCAAGCGGTGATCGAACGTCAGGGCGAGATAGCACATCGAGCGGATGGCGATGAAGTCTCCTTCTTTCGTCTCGACGACGACGGGACGCTTCTTCACGCCGCCGACGCCGAGAATCGCGACCTGCGGCTGATTGATGATCGGCGTACCGAAGAGACCCCCGTAGATGCCGGGGTTCGTGATGGTGAAGGTGCCGCCCTGCACTTCATCGGGCGAGAGCTTCTTCGTGCGCGCGCGCTCGCCGAGATCGTTGATCGCGCGGGCCAGGCCCAACGTGTTCTTCTCGTCGGCATTCTTGAGAACAGGAACGATGAGACCCCAATCGAGTGCGACCGCGATCCCGATGTTCAGGTCGCGGTGATAGAGGACGTTGTTCTCGTCCATCGACGAATTGAGAATCGGGAACTCGCGCAGGCCGGCGATGACTGCCTGGACGATGAACGGCATGTAGGTGAGCTTGACGCCGCGCTCTGCGTAGCCGTCCTTGTTCTGCCTGCGCAGCTTGTCGATCGCCGTGAAGTCGACTTCGAACACGGTCGTGACGTGAGCCGAGGTCTGCTTCGACTGCACCATGTGGTGCGCGATCTTCTTGCGCATGACCGACAGCGGCTCGATGCGCGTGCTCTCGCCGGCAGCGAACGTCATCGCAGGCCTCACTGGCGGCGGCGGTGCCGGAGCGAAGCTCTGCGGTGCAGCGGCAGGCGCTTCCGCCTGTCGTGCGGCGGGTGCCGGCTGCTGCAGGTAGTCGAGGATGTCGTTCTTCGTGACACGGCCCGAGATGCCGGAGCCTTTGATCTGCGAGATGTCGATGTCGTTCTCTTTCGCAATCTTGCGAACGAGCGGGCTCGACTTCGTGCGGCGGCGCTCGTCGAGATCGTCGACGGGCTGTGCCGGCGCCGGCGCACTGGGGCGCTGGGGTTCCGGTGCCGGCGCGGGTGCAGCTACAGCTTCGGGCTTTGGTGCAGCGGCTGGTTGGGGAGCCGGAGCCGGGGCGACAGGCGAGGGCGCCTGTCCTACACTCTCGCCTTCGATGGCGATGCGCGCGATCACGGAGTTGACTCCGACGGTCTGACCTTCCTGCGCGAGGATCTCGGACAACGTGCCGGCGGCCGGCGATGGAATCTCGGCATCGACCTTGTCGGTCGAGATCTCGAGAAGCGGCTCATCGCGTTCGACTTTGTCTCCCGGCTTCTTCAGCCAGCGGACAACGGTCCCTTCAGCGATTGATTCACCCATCTGCGGCATGACGACATCTGTGGCCATTGATTACTCCTTCGGAGAATGCAAAATGCAAAATTGAAAAAGCAAAATTTCGTTAGTAAGCGAGCAGCTCTCTCGCCGCCTTCAACACCTTCGCCTTGTCCGGCAGCGCGAACGCTTCCAGCGGAGGCGAATACGGCGTCGGCACATCGAGTGCCGCCACCCGTTTGATCGGTGCATCGAGATAGTCGAATGCCTTTTCCGCGATGCGGGCGGCGAACTCCGCGCCCGCGCCGCCGGTCAGCGGCGCCTCGTGCAGGATGATCACGCGATTCGTTTTCGCAACCGACTCGAGGATCGCTTCTTCATCGAATGGAATGATCGAGCGCAGGTCGATGACCTCGGCGTCGACGCCATCCGCGGCGAGCTCGTTCGCCGCATCGAGCGCTACGTACAACATCGCACCCCAGGTGATGATCGTGAGGTCTTTTCCCTTGCGGCGCACCGCCGCTTTTCCGAGCGGCACGATGTAGTCCTCGGCCGGAAGATCTTCCTTGATGCGGCGATAGAGATACTTGTGCTCGATGTACAGCACCGGATCGTCATCGCGAACGGCGGCTTTCAGCAGCCCCTTCGCGTCGTAGGCGGTCGCCGGCGCAACGATCTTCAGCCCCGGCCGGTTCATGAACATCGCCTCGGGATTCAGCGAGTGATACGGACCGCCATGCGTGCCGCCACCCGCCGGACCGCGCACGACCATGGGACATGCACGCCCGAACAGATAGCGATTCACCGCGGCGAAGTTGACGAGCATGTCGTAGCCGCAGGTGATGAAGTCGATGAACTGCATCTCGGCGATCGGCCGCATCCCCATGATCGCCGCGCCGGATGCCGCGCCGATGATCGCGATTTCTGAGATCGGAGTGTCGATCACGCGCTCCGGACCGAACTTGTCGATCAGCCCGTAGCTCGTCTTGAACGCGCCGCCGTAGACGCCGACGTCTTCGCCGATGAGGAACACGCGCTCATCGCGCGCCATCTCCTCCGCCATGGCCTGAGTGATTGCTTCGATGTACGTGGTCTCAGGCATTCCAGTATCCATCCCCATCGAAGAGTCCGAGCGCCGCATCGGACGGCGTCGGCATCGGCGAAGCATCCGCTTCGTCCGTCGCGATGTCGATCTCGCGCTTGACGCGCTGCTCGATCGCAGTGATGTCTTCCTGTGTGGCGAACCCGTTCTCGATGAGCATTCGCTCGAAGCGGACGACGGGATCCTTCTCCCGCCACTGCTCGATCAGCTCTTTCGGAACATAGGCCTGATTGTCGTGCTCGGCGTGGCCCTTCATGCGGAAGGTCTTCACCTCGAGCAGCGTGACTCCGCCGCCGCTGCGCGCGCGCTCGACGGCGCGCTTCGTCGCGTCGTACACCGCGAGCACGTCGTTACCATCGACCGTCTCGCCCGTGCAGCCGAAGGCATACGCCTTGTCGGCCAGCGTCCGCGCCGCGCTCTGCTTCCACGTCGGCGTCGAATAGGCGTAGCCGTTGTCCTCGATGATCACGACGAGCGGCAGACGCTGCACCGACGCGAAGTTCATCCCTTCCCAGAATGCGCCCGTCGATGAGCCGCCATCGCCGATGAACGCGAGGCCGACGAGGTTCTTCTTCTGCATCCGCCCCGCGAGCGTGATGCCGGCCATCACGGGGATCATGTCGCCCAGCATCGAGATCTGGCCGATGAATCCATCGGTCTGCGGGTTGCCGAAGTGAATGTTCAGCTCGCGCCCGCGCGTCGGCGAGTTGCCTTTCGCCATGTACTGGCGAAGGATGTCGACCGGCTTCGCGCCGGCGACGAGAATCGCGCCGACGTTCCTGATCAGCGGCTGCACCACGTCGCCCTGCTTGTAATCAAGCGCGTACGCCGCCGCGACCGATTCGCCTTCCTGTCCGAGCGAGCGGTAAAGCCCGCCGATGACCTTCGCCTGCCGGAACAACGCGACGACGCGCTCTTCGAGAGAGCGCGTCAATCGGAGGTAATACTCGATGTCGAGAAGCTGATCTCGTGTGAGGCCGTAAGTCTCTACCAAACCTTCATCCTTACTCGTCAGGGCGCGAGGCGCTCGGCGCTGGGCGCCCGTCCCATGCGCCTCGCGCCTGGCGACTGGCGCCCGAGTTACTGGTGGATCGAATGCCCCATCACATCCTCGGCCGCTTCCATGAGCGCCTCGGACAATGTCGGATGGGCGTGAATCGTCTTCGCGATGGACTCGCTCGTCGCCTCGAGCTCGAGCGCCGCGCATCCCTCCACGATCAGCTCCGTCGCCTTCGGTCCGACGATGTGAACGCCGAGGAGCTCGTCGTACTTCGCATCGACGACGTACTTCACGAGGCCGTTCGCTTCGCCGATGATCTTCGCCTTCGAATTCGCGGTGAAGGGGAACTTGCCGATCTTGACGTCGTAGCCGCGCTCCTTCGCCTTCTTCTCCGTGAGACCGACGGAAGCGACTTCGGGATCGGTGTATGTGCAGTTCGGCACGTGGTCGTAGTTGATCGGACGGACGGGCATGCCCTTGATGTGCTCGACTGCGAGAATGCCTTCGGCGGACGCGCAGTGGGCGAGGGCCGGCGTCGGCACGATGTCGCCGATCGCATAGATGCCCGGGACGTTCGTGCGCATGAATTCATCGACCTGAATGAAGCCGCGCTGATCGATCTTGACCTGCGTCTTGTCGAGGCCCGCCGTCTCCGTCACGGCGCGGCGGCCGGTCGCGGAGAGGACGAGCTCGGTCTCGATGACGACCTGCTTGCCCTTCGACTCGATCGTCGACTTCACGCCGGAATCGGTGACCTCACACGAGAGCACCTTCGAGTCGGTGTAGACGTCGATTCCCTTCTTCTTGAAGACGCGCGTGAACTCCTTCGCGATATCCTCATCCTCGATCGGCAGGAGCTGCGGCATCACTTCGACGATCGTCACCTTCGCGCCGAAGCGCGCGAAGATCGACGCGAACTCACAACCGACTGCACCCGCGCCGATGACCAGCATCGACTTCGGCACTTCGGTGAGACGGAGGATGTGATCGGAGTTGATGATGCGCTTGCCGTCCGCCTTGATGTGAGGAAGGTCCTTGGGCACGGAGCCCATCGCGAGAATGATGTTCTTCGTCGAGAGGCGCTTGCCGTCGACCTCGACCGTCTTCGCGTCGATCACTGTACCCATGCCGGTGATGCGCTCGACCTTGTTCTTCTTGAAGAGGAACTCGATGCCTTTCGCGTTCTGATCGACGACGCCCTGCTTGCGGGTCTGCACGGCGCTGAAGTCGAGCTTTGCGTCGCCGATGGTGATGCCGAAATCCTTTGCTTTCTGGACTTTCTGCCAGACGTCGGCATTCTCCAGCAGCGATTTTGTGGGGATGCAACCGCGGTGAAGACAGGTGCCGCCGAGGAAGGGATCCTTCTCGATGACACCGACTTTGAGTCCGAGCTGTCCGGCGCGAATCCCCGCCACATAACCGCCGGGACCGCTTCCGATGACGATGACGTCGTAATTCTGTTCCAAGAAATGACCTCCAGGTGTGATGCGCGGCGCGCATTATAGCTACTGCGCCATCACATACGTGGGGTCCTGCGTCCGCTCATCGACGATGGACGCGTAGCCTCCGACTCTGCCGGTTCCGCTGATCACCTTCAGTGCGATTCTCGCGTTGTAGACGTTGTTGTAGCCGTACGCGGCGAGCACGGATGAAATCTGGCGGAACTCGTTCCCCTGCAGGGTCACCTGCGCCACGGCTGTGACCTTCGACTGCGGAACGGCGATGTTGATCTCGACGGTCACCGGATTGCCGGTCAGCTCGACGAGACCGAGGTTCGTGTGGAAGTGCGGCGACTGGGAGACCTGCAGGATCTGCAGGGCGCGATCGTTGACGCCGACGCCGTCCGCGGGCGTGAGCCCCGGAATGAACTGGCCGAAGGTGCCGCCCGGCGTCTGGTCGTACGTCCGCGCCGTTGCCACGAGCTTCGAGCCCGCCGGCGCCGTCACGATCACCGAACCGACGGTGTTCTGCCTGCCGAAAAGAGACTGGGCGATGTTGTCGATCGCCTTCACTTCGCCCGGCTGGATCGTGATCGGCGTTCCGTTGACGAGGTTTGCCGGATCGCCCTGCGGCGAGTATGCGATTCCGATCGGGACAGGCGTGTTCCCGCCGTTGTAAAGGCGGACGTCGCTTCGCCATGAGGCGATCGCATTCGTCACGTCGCCGATGCCCGGCAGGATGTAGCGGCTCGCGTTCACCTGCGAAGCGTCGACCGGCATGACGAGCAGCGGATCCGTCGTCTGATTGTCGAGCACGGACGCATACGCCGTGACTTTTCCCGTGGAAGAGAGCACCTGGATCTCGAGACGTCCGTCTTCGACATTCGTCAAGCCTCGCGTGGAAAGGAACCGCGCGAGCTGCACGTGTCCTCCCGCCGGCACATCGACAACATATTGACCAAGTTGCGTGTGCTTGTCGTCGAACGCGGTGATCTGCACTTTCGCCGGCGAGCCCGAGCCTTCGACGAGACCGAGGTTCGTGCGGTACTTCACCGAGTCGGCGATCTGCTGCAGGCTCAGCGTCTTTCCCTGCCCGATGAATTGCGAATAGGGGATCGCCGGAATGAATTGTCCGAACGTGCCGGTCGCCGTCGACGCGAACGTGCGGCTCGACGCGAAGGTGACGTTCGCCGGCGCGGGCGAGCCGTTCTGCTGCGGCAGCGGGCGAATCTCGAGCGTGCCGAGGATGTTGTCCGCCGCGCCGGCGTAGCCGTAGAAGTTCTTCATGATGTCGTCCAGTGCGGTCGTGTCGCCCGGATCGATCTGAATCGTCGCCTGCTGCCCGTTCTTCGTCCCATCGCTGTTCGTCGGCGTGAAGTTGAGCAGATAGCGGATCGCCTGCGCGGAGACGTTCGCGATGCGGATGTCGGACTCGAACACCGCATTCGCACCGGCCGCATGCGCCACGGCCGGAATGATCAACGAGTTGGGAATGGGTGAGTTGCTCGCAGTCGGCGTCACTGGCGTCACCACGCTCACGGAGACGGGGATCGCCGCACCGGTTGCCTGTGCCGTGGTGTTGAACTGCAGCGTGCCGGTATTCGTACCGGGCGGCAGCGACTTCGGATCCGCCGTAACGGTGAGGTCGATTCCCTCGGGAGGAATCGTGCCGGACGAAGGGGAGACCTTGAGCCACGGCTTGTCCGCGCTCACGTTGAATGTCGAGCCGGCGAGCGCCGTTTTGCCGATGACACTCGAGCCGCTGCCGGGAATGTGAATCTTCTGCACGACGGCGTTCTGCTGTCCGAGCGACGCGACGGATTCGGCGTTTTCCGCATCCGTTGCCGTGGGAACGACGACCATCGACACGAAATCGGAGAACGGGCCGGCCGCGAGTCCGCAACTGCTCTGCGAACGAACACGATAGTAGTAGCGCGTCGGCTGCGTGACTTGGTGCCGGAACGTGCGCACGATGTCCGTTGTGGTGAAGCTCACCGCATTCGTGAAGTTGTCGTTCGTCGCTTCCTGAATCTCGTAGGCCGCGGTGTTGAGTCCCGGACTCCAGATCAGCGTGTAGTCATCATCTGACATCGCCTCGGGATCCACGTAAATGTCCGGCGCAGACGGCGCCGTACACGCTGAAGAGGCGGACGCCGTGAAGATGCTCTCCGGCGAGAAGTCGGCGGGACACGATGCGAAGTTCGTCTCGACGAACCATGCGATCTCGCCCGCGGGCACGAGCGCCGAAAGCCGCGCCGTGCTCGAGGTCCCGATGACCTGCGCCGCGCCACCGTTCACCGATGCCCACACCTTGTACGCAATCGCACGGTCGGCGGGAGTCCAGATGAACTGCACGTTCGTGGGGACGTCCTTGTCGCCGTCGCCCGGCGAGATGAGGAGCGGCGAACTGATGTCGCACTCCGGGTTGTAGGGAATGGTGAACTTGCCGTCGGCGGATGGAAGATCGTCGCACCCGTTGAAGAGTGCAACGACGAACCATTCGACATCGCCGCTGCCGAGGTCTGCGGTGACCGAAGTCGCACCGTCCGTCACGTCGACGATCGAGTAGTCGCCGTCGTCGATCTCGGCCCAGACCTCGTAGCCGATGGCGCCGGACACCGCCTGCCAGGAAAACGTCACGGGCGTAGACGTGACGGTCGATCCTTCTGCCGGCGTCAGGAGAACGGGCGGCGTCGTCGGACAGTTTGCATTGCGCGCCACGGCGAACTGCGACACGTTCGACTCGGTCGAGTCGCAGAGATCGAAGAAGGTCTCGATGAACCAGCGGTAGTTGCCCGGCGGAAGGTGAATCTCCGATGACGTTCCGTCGGTCTCATCGTAGACGTCGAAGTCTTCGTTCTCCGGCGCGATCCAGAGCCGGTACCCGAGGTTGTCCGCGACAGGATTCCACGTGAAAGTGACCGGTGCCGATACGGATGCGCCGTTCTGCGGTGAGAGAAGCACGGCCGCTGCGGTGCCGCAGCCCGCGGTCGTGAACGTCGCATGTGCGGAAGACGTTGAGCAGTCGTTGGCGAAATCGGTGACGACGTACCACTCGATCGAGACACCTGGATCGACGTCGGCGAGGAGGTTCGTCTCGTCCGTCTCTCCGATCTCATCGAACTCGCTGCCGTCGATTGAAGCCCAGACTTCGTAGCCGATGGCGTTCGGCACCTGAGTCCATTCGAAGGACACCGGCGAAGCGAGGCCGGTGGCTCCGGCATGCGGTGCGACGAGCGCGGCCTGATCCGTCGGACATTGCGCGTGCGCGAACGCAGCAACGAGAAACAGAAGAACGAGTGCAACGGATCGTTGAGCCATCGCGGCCTCCAGTGCGGTGCCGAAGCACCGCACTGGCGAGATTACAACGAAGGAACGTATGTGGGGTCACCCGTGACGGCATCGATCACTGATCCGTACGCGGTGACGCGGCCCGAACCGCTGATCACCTTCAGCGAGACGCGCCCGTCGTACACCGTTCCCGAATTGAAGACCGTGAGCGGGAACTGCACGAACTGATTGGCGTCGAGATTGACCGTGTAGATCGGCGTGACCTTCGAATCGGGGAGGAACAGCGAGACTTCGACTACCGCCGGCTGGCCGCTCGTCTCGGCGACGCCGATGTTCGTCCGGTAACGGTCCGACTGCTCGAGCTGCAGGATCTGCAGCGAGCGCTCGCCGCTGCCGACGGAATCGGCGGGTGTGACGCCGGGGATGAACTGGCCGAGCGTTCCTGTCGACGTCAGGTTGTAGGTGCGCGCGGACGTGACGAGCGACGATGGATTGGAAGTCGAGATCGAGAGCGCGCCACCGCTGTTGAAGGCGAGGCCGAACTTGTTTTTCAGAATGTCGTCGAAGGCGGCGACTTCGCCCGCTTTCAACGAGACCGTCACCGGCGCGGGCGGATTCGCTGCAGCCGCATCACCCGGCATCGGCACATACGACAAGGTCGCGGACACATCGCTCGCACCGGCGTTGTAGACGCGCACGTCGCTGCGCCAGTTGTTGATGCCGGTGTTCAGCGCGGCGATGCCCGGCAGCACGTAATGCGTCGAAGAGATGGATGACTTCAACACCGGCTGCACGAGGAGCGGATCGTTCGTCCTGTTGTCGATCGTCGATGCATACGCGGTGACGCGGCCGTTCGTCGACGTCACCTGGATCTCCGCGCGTCCGTCATCGAAGCCGAGGCCATTCTTCGCGAAGTAGTTGTCCTGGACATACTCGCCGGCGCGCAGATTCACCGGGATCTCCGCGAGCAGCGTGTTGTTGTCGTCGAAGACGCGGAGCACGACGCTCGCTGCCTGGCCCGACGCCTCGATGAGGCCGATGTTCGTGCGATACGCAGAGGAAGCCGCAACCTGCTGGAGCGACAACACACTCGCCACCGCGCCCGAAGACTTGCCGATGAAGTTCGAATAGGCAATCGCCGGGATGTACTGTCCCAGCGTGCCGCCGTCGGGATTGATGTTGAAGGTGCGGCTCGAGGCAACGGTCGGCAGAGTGACGCCCGACGTGCTGCTGACGAATCCGCTGGTGGAACTGCTCGTCGTCAGTGGACGGATCTCGAGAGTTCCGCCGCTGATCGATGAGCCGAAGAAGCTGGAGAGGATGTCGTCGAGTGCCGTGGTCGCCCCCGGCTCGATTTCGATCGTCGTCGAACTGCCGGTCTGCGTTCCATCGGTGGCAATCGGCGTGAAGTTCAACTGATACTTCATCGTCTGCGCCGAGACGTTCGCCACGCGCACATCACTCTCGAAGAGCGAGTTGTTCGCGCCATTCGCGTGCGAGATTCCGGGGATGATGAGCGAGTCCTGCTGTGGCGTATTGCGCGGCACCGGCGAAACAGGCGTCACGACGCTCACCGAGACGGGAACACTCGTCTTCGTCGTCGCATCGTTGCCGGTCTTGCCCGCGGCACCGTACGTGACGGTGACGGTTCCGGTGTTCGTACCGAGGTTGAGCGTGCCCGGCGCGGCGGTGACGGTGAGAGTGACTCCATCAGGTCCGATCTGTCCGGATGACGGCGTCACCGTGAGCCACGGCTTGTCCACGGTTGCGTTGAACGTCGTAGTAACCGGCTGGCCGGGGAGCTTGATCTTCTGCACGACGTTGCCCTGCTCGCCAGCCTCGGTGCTCGACTTCGCATTCTTCGCATCGACATTCACGGGAACGATGAGGACCCCGACGACATCGGACCATGGGCCCGTTTCATCGCTGCACGAGCTGACGCCGCGCACGCGATAGAGATATTGCGTCGCCGCCGTCACGTCGTACTTGAACGACTGCGCAGCGTCGGTTGACGAATACGTCGTCGGATTCGCGAAGTCCGCGGTGGTCGATTCCTGCAGTTCGTAGTGACCGACGTTCGCCAGCGGCGTCCATCGCACGGTGAAGCTCGTGCCGGAGTGCACCTGTCCGGCAACGCGCGCGACAGGCTTCGCCGGCGTGCCGCATGGCGGAGGCGACTTCAGCACGTTGAAGTTGGAGATGGCGGAGAAGGTGGAGGGACAGCCTGTGAACTTCGCCTCCACGAACCAGTACGCCGGGCCGGGCGAAATGTCCGCACGCGCGTGAGGATCGGTGCTCGTCGCGATGACGGCCGGCTGGGCCGTGCCCTGTTTGATCCAGACGCTGTAGCTCGTCGCGCCCGCGACGCGCGTCCACGCGAAGCGAACCGGCGAGAGGACGTCGCCGGGCTCGGGCGCGAGCAGCACAGGCTTCTTCGTACTGCAACCGTTCGGAACAGCAACAGTGAAGGTGAAGTGCTTCGACTCGGCTGGATCGCATCCCGTGATGAACGCCACGACCCACCACTCGATGCGGCCCTCGGGGAAAGTACGGTTGAGCGTCGTCTCGTCCGTGGTTCTGCCGATGACGGTCGGCTCGCCGTCACCATGTCTCGCGAAGATGACGTAGCCGGTCGCGGTGCTCACGGGATTCCACGCGAGGAGAACCGGGGAGGGGACGTTCTGCGATCCGTCGGCGGGAGAGACGAGCTGCGGTTTATCGCCGCGGCAGTTGGGCGCTTTCGCCACTGTGAATGTCTGCGTTGCGGATTGCGTCGCCGGACAGCCGCGGAACACCGCCTCGACGTACCAGGCGATCGTGCCGGGACGCACCGGCTCGGTCAGCGAGGTCTCAGGCGTCGCAGCGATGAGCTTCGCCTTCCCGTTGTCGACCGATGCGTAGATGCGATATTCGATCGCGTTCGGCACGCTCGACCAGAGGAAGGTTACCGGCGACGAGAGGTTCGCCGCTTTGTCGGCGGGGGAGACGAGCGAGGGTGCCGTGTTGCCGCAGCGCGGCGTCGAGTTCTCGAGAACGAACGACGCGCGTGCCGATGCGACGACAGGGCAGTTGTCGTAAATCGCATCGACGAACCAGGTGTACGTCGCCGCGGGAAGCGCGCGATCGAACTTCGTATCCGTCGTGGTTGCGATCTCGGCGAATGGCTGGTTGTTGCCTGAGAGCCAGACGCGATACGCCTTCGCGTTCGCGGCCGCGCTCCACTGGAACGTGACCTTGTCCGCGGTAATGTTGCCGGTCGGCGCGACGAGCGTGGGCGCCGCGTGTCCATCGCAAGTCGCCGACTTCGCAACGACGAAGCGGCCGACGGACGAGAGCACAGCGGGACACGCCGGCAGTACGGCCTCGACATACCACGCGCCGTTGCCGCTGGGGACGGAGATCGTGGCCTTCGTGTCGGTCGTGCGCGCGGCGATCGCCGCAGCTCCGTCCTCGTTGGCGATCCAGAGCCGGTACACCGTCGCGTTCGTGACAGCGCTCCACTGGAAGGTGACGGGCGACGTCACCGTCGCTCCATCGGCCGGGGCCGTGCGCGAGACTTTCAGCGAGTCGCAGTCGACTGCGGCCGCGAGTGTGAAGTGCGAGATGGCCGACTTCATCGAATCGCAACCGAAGAAGAGCGCCTCGACCTGCCAGCTCGTGGTGCCGGCCGGAACCACCTTGGTGAGATTGCTGTCGGTCGTGCTGCCGATCAGATTCAGCGTCGTGTCACTCGCGCCCGCGTAGACGTTGTAGCCGACCGCACCCTGCACGTCGGTCCAGTCGAATGTGATCTGCGGCGGCACATTCGTCGCGTTGTTGGCGGGAGACGTGAGCGACGGAGCCGTGTTCGAGTTGCACGACTTTCCGGTGGTGACCGTGAAGGAAGCGCGAGGCGAAATCGTCGCCGGGCAATCGTCCCCGAATTTCGCCTGCACGACCCAGGTGTAACTGCCGGCAGGAAGGGGTGCCGTAATCTGTGTCGCCGTCGTCGACGCGAGCACAACCGAGGGGCCGCCGTTGAACGAGCCGTTGATGACGTAGCTCTTCGCACCAGCAACCGGACTCCATTGCAGCGTCACGGGCGACGACAGATTCGTCGCGCCATCCGCCGGCGCGATGATCGCCGGCGTTCCCGGATTGTCCGGACAGCCTGTCGTCGTGAAGCGGAAGTGCTGAGAAGCGACCGCAGGGCACGCTGTGCCGAAGTTCGCCTCGACCCACCACTCGATCGATGAGCCGGGAACACTCGTGATCAACTCGCTGTCCGTTGTGACGCCGATCGGGGCGGACGCCCCGCCGTCGATCGAGACAAGCACGCGATAGCTCGACGCACCGCTCACGTCGTTCCAGTCGAACTTCACCGGGTTCGTCACGTTCGCCGCGCCGTTGGCCGGCGCGATGAGCGTGGCGGGAGTCGTCGGGCAGTTTGTCGTTGCGGTCGTGAACGTGAACTTCGACGACTCGAGGCTCGCGCAGTTGTCGAAGAGTGCGACGACCCACCAGGTCACGGTGCCGGTCGGAACTGCGGACGTGATGAACCGCGTTGCGTCGGTCGTCGAACCGAGAAGCGTCACGTTGCCGTTCTGGCTTGCGAAGATCCGGTAGCCGGTCGCTCCTGCCACTCCGTTCCAGGTCAGAGTCACAGGCAGAGTGACATTCACCGCTTTGTCCGCGGGAGATGTGAGCACGGGCGGAGTCGTCGGACAGGTCGTCTGCGTCACGCTGAAGCGCGAGGCCTGGGAGTTCACGGACGCGCAGCCGGAGTCGTAGTTCGTGCGCACGTACCAGACGTAGTTTCCGGCGAGCAGCGACTTCGTGAAGCTGGAGCTCGTGGAGTTGCCGACGCTCGTGAACGTCGCGCCTCCGTCGTTCGAAACCATCACGTCGTAGGAGAGCGCCGATACGGTTCCGATCCAGTTGAAGGTGACGGGAGTCGACGAAGGAATCGATGCGCCGTCGGCCGGCGACGTGAGGTTCGCCGCGGCGGTCGGGCAACTGCGGACCGTGAATGTGTACGTCGATGTGCTGCGCGTGGGTGAGCTGGTGTTGCACGATGCATAGGCATCGACATTCCAGTAGTACGTCCCGGGGCTCAGGGGAGTCGTAGGGGTGTAACTCGTGCCGCTGACCAGAGGATCGTTCGCACTCGGCTGCGGGGGATTGCTCGTGCCGATGTGGACGATGTACTTGAACGCGTTGTTCGCGCCGTTCCAGGAGAGTTGAGGCGTCGATCCGACCGTCAGGTTGTTTGGCGCGCGAAGGTCGAATGCGCCGGGCAGATTGCATGTCGAAGCGGCGGTAGTGAACGTGCCGCAGGTTGACGTCGTGCTGGGACAACCGCTCTTCTTCGCGACCACGCGCCAGCCATACTGCGTTCCGTCCTGCAACGTGGGAGGAGTGAACGACGTCGTGTTCGATGAGGCGAGCTGGCCGTTCGATCCGCAACTGCCGCTCGCGGTCGGAGAGACGTAGATGTCGTAGCTATCCGCTCCGGCGACGGCGCTCCACGTCAGGGTGACGTTCGCCGGAACGTTCGTCGCGTTGTTCGACGGCGACTGCAACGAAGGGTTAGCCGAGAGACAGCCGATGGTGAAGGTCTTCTGCGTCGAGGGCTGATCGGTGCACGAGATCTTTTTCGTCTTTACGACCCAGTTCCATTGTCCGCTCGGGGTGAACTGCCCTGTGCAGGCCGTCGCCGTGGTATCGGCGCAGACGGTGATCGGATTGGCGATCGTCTGCCAGGCAACGACGTCGTAGGTGACGCCGCTGACGCTCGAGGCGGTCCAGGTGAAGGTCACGTTGTCGCCCGGCGCGAAGTTCGTTCCGCTCGGCGAGGAGGGCTGCGCCGCTGTGAGGTTCGATGGACACTGCGTCTGGGCGGCGAGCGGAAGGGAAGTCAGACCGGCCAGAAAAACGAACAGCAGACGGCGAATGGAAAGCATGCAGGCTCCTGCGGCGACTAAAAGATGAAACTGTCCTTAGCTACCTTGACGGTCAACGGTAACGAAACGTTGACACCACTTCCGTGAGGGGGGTCACAGGCCGCGATACTTGTTCGCCCCGGTGTTGAAGAGAACGACGAGCTCGGTATCGCGGATCTCGCCGCGTTCCTTCAACTTCCGCAGCGCTGCGAGCGCAGCACCCGCCTCGGGACCCGCATCAATTCCTTCTCGGGATCGCAACTCCGCAGCCGCCGGCTCGATCGCGCTCTCGTCGACCGCAATTGCGCCGCCGCGCGATTCGCGCAGGGCACGAAGCATCAGCCGGTCGCCGATCGCGCGCGGAACGCGCAGTCCCCATGCCTCCGTGTGCGGCGACTCCCACTCGGGCGCGTGATCGAGCCCCTGTTCGAAGGCGCGGACGATGGGTGCACAACCGGCGGACTGGACGCTGTACATGCGCGGCCGCTCCGCACCGATCCAGCCGAGGCGCTGCATCTCGTCGAACGCCTTCCACATGCCGATGAGTCCGGTCCCTCCGCCAGTGGGATAGAGAATGACATCGGGGAGCCGCCCGAGATCTTCGAGTAGCTCATAGCCCATGATCTTCTTTCCCTCGACCCGATAAGGCTCCTTCAGCGTCGAGAGGTCGAAGCCGCCGGTCTCGCCGAGGTATTGCGCGACGCGCTTCGCGGCATCGGTGATGACTCCGGCGACCAGTTCCACCTGTGCGCCGTAGCTGAGGCATTCGTCGACGATCGAGCGCGGCGTGTCGCGCGGCATCGCGACGAAGACCGGAAGGCCGGCACGCGCGCCGTAGGCGGAGAGTGCGGCTCCCGCATTGCCTGCCGTCGGCGCACCGAGGCTCCTGGCGCCGAGCTTCTTCGCCATCGTGACGGCCGCGGCCATTCCGCGTGACTTGAACGAGCGCGTCGGATTCTTCGACTCGTCCTTGATGTAGAGATTTGGCTGAACTCGCGACGGTAGGAGCGGCGTGATCCCTTCGCCGAGAGTGACGATGTCGGCGTCACTAACCGGCGGCAGCACCTCGCGGTAGCGCCACATGTTCGCGGGGCGGGAAGCGATCTCCCGCCGCAGCTCCGGCCGCGGCGAGAGATCGTAGAGAGCGAGAACCGGCGCTCCACAGTGGCGACAAACGTTAATTAACGCATCGTTCGGATGCGTCTGGCCGCAACGGGAGCAGGCGAGTGTCACGCGTTACTGTCCCTTCTTCGCGTCTTCGACGGCCTTGTTCACGTTCTGCTGGTACTGATCCATGCTCTTCTGCGCTTCGCCCTTCTTGTCTTCCCACTTCGCCATCTCGTTGGTCAGGGCGTTCAGCGCGTTTTCATACTTGCTGAGGAGCTGGCGGTTGTACTCGATTGCAGGATCCTGCTTCTCCTGGTTCTGCTGCATCTCCTGCTTCGACTTCTCCATATTGGCGAGCATGTCGGCGTAGACCTTCTTCGTCTGCTCGTCCTTCGCTTCGTCGTAGGCCTTCTTCGCCTGCGCGTAGCCGGCGTCCATCGACGCGTTCATGGCCTTCGTCGACTGCTGCGTCATCGCGGAGACGCTGGCGGCGAGGATCTGACCCTTCACCCAGAGGTATTCCTGCGTGTTGTAGTGAAGATCCTTCGCGGCGCGGATGTCGGCGGTCACCATCTGTGCCGCCGAGCTCATGGTCTTGATGCCTTCCATGAGCCCGCCGATCGAGTTATCGCCCGCCTTCTTCGCCGCGTCCGCATGCTGCTGCGCCTCCGCCTTGGCGACCTGGGCGATGTCCTTCTCGTGTTCGCGGACCTTCAGATACATCTGCACCTGGGCGTCCGTGAGCTTGCCGTCGGCGGGCGGCGTGTACTTGTCGTTCGCGACTTCCTTCATGAGATCGACGGTGCCGCGCTTGTCGAGATCATTCGCGATCGCTGCTTTGTCGATGGCTTCCTTGGCTTTGCAGCCGCCGAGAGCAACGGCGGCAATGGCAACTGCTGCGAGAGTTCTGCGCATGATTCCTCCGGTTTGTGTTTGTGAATGAAGGCGGCAGACGATCGTCTGCCGCCCGCAGGCTGGATGTCAGTTGAGTTGTGCGCGCACACGCGCCGCGAGCGCTTCGAGGTCGTGAAGAATCGTCTCCAGTGCCGCGCGCTTTTCCTTCTTGAGGACGTCCATCCTCTCGTGCAGCGCGGATACTTCGGCCTCGAGCTCGGCGACGAGGCCGCTGTCGGCCTCCACAGATGCGGGCTCTTCGATCGCGACCGGAGAGTCGTCCATGACCGCGACGGCGACGGGCGATTCCTCGACCGCGACCATCTGATCGGGTGCGAGCTCTTCGACGTCGTCGGCTTCAGGGAACACCGGCACCGGAATCGTTCCGCTCATCGTCGCCGGCCGTTCGCGTCCCTCGGACAGAAGCTGCTCGAGCGAGACCTCTTCCATCTTCTCGTAGCCGGTGTCGAGAGGTCCGGAGTCGGGGAAGGGAACGGAGTCGGCGAATGGATTCATCGCCGGAGCCGGCTCCGGCTCGGGTTTCGGCGCCGGCGGTGCTTTCGCACTGACCTTCGGGACCGCTGCCGGTTTCTTCTTCTCCGCGACGCGTTCCACCGGCTCGCTCTTCCCTTTGAGGCGTCCGAGAAGGTGCTTGGCGGTGATCTTGGTGACGAGCTTGAACGTCTCCATCACGCCGTCGCCCTTGAGAGCGGAAGCCTCGGTGTACGGGAAACCTTCGAAGCCGAGCGCTTCCTGAAGCTGCTCGACGGGAAGGACTCCGGGGAGATCGCGCTTGTTGAACTGAATGACGATCGGCGTGTCATTCGGATCGATGTTGTTCTGCTGCAGATTCTCGAGGAGGTTGTGATAGCTCTCGCGCGTGGACTCGACCATCGAGGGCTGCGAGTCGGCGACGAACACGACGGAGTCCGCACCCTTGAGCACGAGCTTGCGCGTCTCGTTGTAGAAAACCTGGCCGGGAACCGTGTAGAGCTGGATCTTCAGATTGAAGGCGCCGACTTTGCCGATGTCGACGGGAAGAAGATCGAAGAACAAGGTGCGGTCGGTCTTCGTTGCGAGCGACAGCATCTTCCCCTTCTGCTCGGGGGCGAGCTTGTCGAAGATGACCATGAGATTGGTCGTTTTGCCGCAGAGACCGGGGCCGTAATACACGATCTTGGCCGTCATCTCACGGGTAGCGTGATTGAACAGGACCATCGAGTTAACCTCAGCAATACGCGAAGTTTTGCCTGTGAGTATCGCACGAGAACGGAAGTTTGGAGCGCTTCTCACCATAGAATTCGGATCTGTGAGCGACGGCGAGCCGATTGAGATTCCGATCGAGGACACTCTCGATCTGCATCCATTCCAGCCGGCGGAGATTCGCGACGCCGCTCTCGAATATCTGCGCGAGGCCCACGCCCGCGGATTCAAACAGGTGAGGCTCATTCACGGCCGCGGCATCGGCGTGCAACGGGAGAGGATTCGCTCGCTCCTCGCGTCGCTCGATTTCGTGGCCAGCTTCACCGATGCGGATCCCTCGGGCGGTGGATGGGGATCGACCGTCGTGTTGTTCAGGTAGGTGCTATGCCGACATTGTTCGAGGAACTGAGCCGCGTCACGACTCACGAGTACACCGAAGAGGAAGTGCGCGGATATGAGGCGCTGCACGAGGAGATCCGGGCGCTGAAGAAGGAGCGCAACGCGGTGATCGTCGCGCACAACTATTACCGTCCGGAGATTCTGAAGATTGCCGACTTCGTCGGCGACTCACTCGAGCTCGCGCTGATGGCGGCGAAAGTGCGCGATGCCGGCGTGATCGAGTTCTGTGGCGTGCACTTCATGGCGGAGACCGCGAAGATCGTGAATCCGTCGCGCACGGTGCTGCTGCCGAATCTGCTGGCCGGATGTCAGCTCGCGGATTCGGCGCCGGCCGAAGATCTCGAGGCGAGGATCGACGAGCTGAAGAAGCAGTATGACGATCTCGCAGTCGTGAGCTACGTCAATACGACTGCCGCCGTGAAGGCTCTTTCGGACATCATCGTGACGTCGGCGAATGCAGGGAAGGTCGTGCGGACGCTGCCGAACAGGAACATCCTGTTCGTGCCGGACCGGAATCTGGCGCGGCACGTCGCCGATCAGGTGCCGGAGAAGAACATCATTCCGTGGGAAGGCTTCTGTTACGTGCACCAGCAGATCACGCCGCAGGAGATCGGGCGGATTCGTGAAGCGGATCCGGAGCTCGAGATTCTCGTCCATCCGGAGTGCCGTAAGGACGTTGCGGATCTGGCGAACGCGGTGCTGTCGACGTCAGGGATGGTGCGGTACGCGAAGGAGCGCCCGGCTCAGCGATTCCTGGTGGTCACCGAGTGCGGCTTGTCGGATCGTCTGGCGATGGAAGTGCCGGACAAGACGTTTCTCAAGGGCTGCAAGCTCTGCACGTTCATGAAGGTGACGACGCTGGAGGACGTGCGCGATTCGCTGCGGGACATGAAGTACGAGATCGAAGTGCCGGAGGAGATTCGCGTCCCGGCCGAGCGCGCGCTGCAGAGGATGTTCGAGGCGACGGAGGGAGAGAGGCCGTCGAATTCGAATTGCTGAGGCGATCAACCGGCACTCGAAGAGCGCGCACTGTACGCAAGACAAGCAGGATCGCGGCAGCGACGGCAGTCGAAGTGCCGGCTGTCATGGAGCGCCGGCTATCGCTGCTGCCCACGAATCCGACGATCTGAAGGCCGGTCGCTTCAACCCCGATGATTGCGGCGCGGCACGCGCGGTGCACTCGATCACACACGGAGAAACTCCATGCAACGAGGCCGAGACTTTCTGAAAGCGCAGATCAACACGGCGGTAATGCAGCACTGGCGTGAAGCTGGGTGACAGCTGGCTAAGGGAACTCGGACACGCTGGCGAACGCGCACCTTCTTTCTTTTCCTTTCGTTCGATCGCGCACTGCGCCTGAGGATCATCACGCGCGGCGGAACAGACGGCGCGGAGTTTCAGAGCCGGCTGCTCGATCGGGGGATTCGCAGCGAATGTGACGGCGTAATCACTCGGCCGGTCAGGTTGCGGTCGACGGCGCCGGCTCCTCTCTCCTTTGGCACGAATAGGGCGCACCTCTTGCTCTGTGACACGGCGGGAAGAATCCAGGAATGAGCGAAAATTTCATTACCACGCCGTCGGAGAATCTCGCGACGGCATTAGTGTCGTGCATTGCCGACGGCGTCTACATGCTGGACGACAGCGGGCGGGTGATCCTGATGAACGCCGCGGCAGAGCGGATGCTGGGCTACTCGACTTCTGAGCTGTACGGCCGCGAGATGCACGATGTCATCCACTACCTCCGGCCCGATGGTTCGACGCAGGGCGCTTCCGAATGCAGACTCCTGTCGGTTCTCTCGACCGGCGCTGAGGTGCGGGCGGATGACGACGTGTTTGTCACAAACGGGGGGAAGCTGATGCCCGTAGCGTACACCTCCGCTCCGCTCATGGTCGATGGAAGGATTGCCGGCGCGGTACTCGTTTTCCGCGACATCACTGCGGCAAAGATGGCAAACGAAGAGCGTGAGCGGCTGTTCGCTGCCGAACGCGCTGCGCGGGCCGAAGCAGAGGATGCGCGAGAGCGCTACATGTCCCTCATCGAGGCGATGCCCGTCCACGTCTGGACGGCGACGCCCGACGGATCGCTGTCGTTCGTTAGCAGCCGCATGGCCGCGTTTGCGGGCAAGCGGGCCGAGGCAGTCATTGCCGGCGGCCTGACGGAGATGGCACACCCGGCTGACGCTGCCTCCATTCGCAGCGCGTGGCAAAAAGCCCTGGCCGACGGAACCCCTCTGGCGTTGGAAGCGCGTCTGTTGCGCGGCGTTGATTTCAAATATCTGTGGCACATCATACGTGCCGTGCCATGCCGCGACGACAACGGCCGGATTACCGAGTGGATCGGCACGAATTCCGACATCGATGGAGAGAAAAGGGCGACGGAAGTCCGCGACGCCGCACTCGCGATCGCGCGCATCGAACGCGAAAGGCTGCTGCGCGTGTTCAACAGTGCCCCGGCAGTCATGGCCGTCTATCGCGGGCCATCGCATGTCGTCACTCTGGTCAATCCGATGTGGGAACGCTTCGTCGGAAAGCGCGAAGTCATCGGTCGCCCGATCAGGGATGTCTTCCCAGAACTGGAGGGGCAGGGCGTGCTCGAACTGCTCGACCGCGTGTTCACCACCGGCGAGATGTTCCAGACCTCCGAGATGCGTGTCGAGTTCGACCGTGATGGTACCGGGGAGCGGCAAGAGACTTACTGGAGCTTCGTCGTGCAGCAACTTCCAGGTGACTCGCCCGAGACGACGGATATTCTGGTATTTGCTGTCGAGGTGACCGAGCAGGTTCTCGCAAAAAAGCCTCACACTGTGTAGACGCTGCTCACGCACGCTCCGCGTAGCAAATGTCTGACCGCGGTAATTGCGCGCGGACGCATCCTGCCTGCGAAGAAGCCGGGCCGATCGGAAGCTTTGGATGACGCGCAGTCGCGCAACGTGCTCGAGGATGATGGTAGGGGGGCGCCTCTCGTGCGGCATTTTGAATGCTCAGCGTCTGGAGCCGTCCTCCCATCGTCCTATTCGTACACCTCCACGACATCGGTCGCGTTCAACGCAAACCGAATGTTCTTCCCGAGGGCCAGGAACTGAGCAGCTTGAGGTTCCTTGTGCAGCAGATCGAACCAATCGGCACTGGCGAACTGGATCCTCCGGACGTTCTGCTGCTTCATCGCCTGCACTTTCGAGTCGATCCAGTTGTTGCCCACCTGGTAGATCGCGCGGCCCTGGATGTTGCGCGACTGTTGCGCATTGGCGCTCTCGACGCGCGTGCGCCCCTGATTCGCCTGCGCGAGATTCTGCGCGCTCTTCATCGCCGCCACTTCCTTGCTGGCCTGCACGCTCGATGCGCCGGCCGCCGCATTCATCGCGTCGTATTCGCCGCGCAGCGAAGCCGCTGCCTGCGGTGCGGCGACGAATGTCTGATCCTGGCGGCGAACATTGGCGCGCTCGTCTTCCATGATCAGATAGCTCGTGTACGGCGTCACGATGCCGAAGCGCCGCGCGAGCTCCGTCACTTCCTCGATCAGCTCGCGCTCCTGCCCGTGCAGCCGGATCTCGTCCAGCAGATAGCCGATGCGCTGCGCCGCCCAGAGCGGCGCGATCAACTCGTTGCCGTCTTCGCGCGCCGCGAAGCTCGCCGCATACGGAATCCGTACCCGCTTGCCGTCGACGCTTCCGGTCAGCGTGATGCTGTCGCCGCTGCCGCTGTAGCGGCCGAGCACCGTGACTTGTGAGCCCTTGAAGAGATCGGGGAGATCTTTCGGATACGTCTGCGTGATCCGCAGGCCCGTGCCGAATTCGAGCTGCGGATCGACGAGCACCGGCGCCTTGATCTTCTCGAAGAAACTGGAGACCGGGACTTCGAGGTCCTCCTTCTCGCTGACATACGTCCGCGCGGCGCGCGTCGCCTCCGTCAGCTTGTCGAGGAAATGCGTGTTGAGATCGTCGCCGACGCCGAACGTGAAGACGCGCAGATGAATGCGGTTGGCCTCAACCACGCGCTGCACCAGCCGGTTCTCGTCCGTTTCACCGACCGTAGGTTTGCCATCCGTGATGAAGATCACGACTGCCGCGCGGCTCGACTCTTCGCGGTTCACCTTCATCGCAAGGGTCAGCGCCTCCTCCGCATTCGTCCCGCCGATCGCCCGCAGGCCATCGACGAACTCACGCGCGCGGCGCACGTGCTCCTCATCCGCATCCTCGAGGTGCCCAAACAGCGCCTCCGCTTCCGTCGAAAAGCGAATGACTTCGAAGCGGTCCTCGCGATTCAGATTCGCGAGACAGAAGCGGAGGGCGCGCCGGGCCTGCGCCAGCTTCTCGCCCGCCATGCTGCCGGAGACATCGAGCACGAACGTGATGTCCTTCGGCTGCACCTTGCGGCTTGATTCATACGCGGGCGTGACGCTCAGCAGGAAGTAGCCGTTCTCACCCGGAACGCGGTGACAGAGAAGCGAGAGACCGACGCCTTTTTCGTCGGCGCTGTAATAAAGCGTGAAGTCGGTGTCGGGCTTCGTGTGCTTCGATTCGAAACCGACGACTGCCGATCGCGCGCCTTTGCGCCGGATCTCGACGTCGTGCGTCGGGCAGAAGATTGTCTTCAGCCCATGCTCCGAATCGATCGCGACGCGGATCGATACGTCGTCGAGCGGCGCCGACGAGAATTTCTCCGTGTTCAGCGGATACGTGTACCGATAGACGCCGGCATCCGATGCCAGAACCTCAGAGTAGGTGAGCTTCACGCGCTTCGTGCTGCGCGGCTCGATCGGAAAGATGCGGACCTTGAACGCGCCATTGCCGAGGTACTCCAGCAGCGCCGGGTCGCGCATGCGGCGGACGATGTCTTCATAGATGCCGCGCGCCTTCGCCGCGTCGAGCAGCTCCGCGTCGATCATCTTCCCGTCGATCTCCATCGTGAAGTTGCGGATCACCGCACCTTTCGGCAGCGGGAAGATGTACATCCCCTCGAGCCGCGCTCCGCTCGGATTGAAGAACTCCTGATCGATGGACGTCTTCGCGATCGAGTCGTGAATCGCGACCTCGACGTGGTGATACTTCACCGCGAGCGGAAAGGGATCGCGAACCGGGACGGGAGCAGGGATCACGATCATTCCATCCGCGAAGGCGCGGACGGAGAGAAGACCCAGCAGGAGAAAGAGGGCAGTGTGCGGACGCCTCGCCCGCGCATTTTGCAAGTCACCTCGAGCGGACGAGGACGACCGCGCTCCACATGAAGGCCTCATGGGAACTTGTATCCCTTCTTCGTTCCGAGGTCGCGAACGGTGGAGATGACGGCAGCGTCGAGGGTGCTGGTGGCCGAGGGAAGCTTCCTCAGCTCCTGCGCGACGTACTTCTTGCGTTGGTCATCGAGGGACTTGATCTTCGCCTGAATCTCGGCCCGCTTCTTCGCGTTCTCCGCGACGTAGGTCTTTCGCTGCGCCGGAGTCATCTTCTTCATCTCGGCCGGCAGATCCTTCTCCGCCACTTTGTCGAGATCGACGACGCCTTCCTTCGCGGCATCGACGAGATCCCATGAAGTATTCGAATAGACCGCCGCGGCTTTTGCGACCTGCCGCTGCACGTTCGCCGCGGGTGCGGCCGCGAGATTCGCATCCTGCGCTTCCTGCCTCGCTGCTCCTTCGCGACCATGAACGCCATAGCTGATGTAGGTCCTGTTCAACTCGAGCCCGAGCGCGGCGATCTCCTTGTCCTGCGGCGCCGCGATCTCCGGCACTCTGGAGTTCTGATCGATCGCCATGTAGCGGCCGTCGGCGACATCGGCCCCTTCCTTCCAGTGCGTGTTGATGCCTTCCTGCCGCTCGCCGCAGAAGATCGTGTTGACGACGATGCCGTTCGCCACGGCGCTGCGGCAGGTCGCATGGAAGTCGACGCTGCCCTGCGTGAACGGCTCATTGCCCGCGATGAAGATCAGCTTCATGTCGTTCGCCGAGTGACTCCATTCGAGTCCCTTCGCCGCTGCGCCGATGACCTGGCCGCAATACTCCTGTCCTCCGTTCGTTTTCAACGCGAACAGCTCTTCGGACACGCGATCGAGGTCGGTCGTGAGCGGAAGGACGCGGCGGATGTAGCCGCTCTCGCTCGACAGGCTGTCGTTGCCGTATTCGTAGAGCGCGACCTGAAGCTCGGGCGCCTTGCCATCTTTGCGTGCGGTGGCCAGCTCGTTGACGATGCGCCAGAGCTGCTTGCGCGCCTGATCGATGAGGCCATCCATGCTGTTGCTCGTGTCCAGCAGGATCGCGACCTGAATGACCGGCTTCCTTACGACCGCATTGCCGAACGCCGGTGCCGCCGCCAGACAACACGCCGACGCTGCGGCGACAAGAGAGCGGGAGATGTTCATGGATGTCCTCCGTTTCCCATTTAGACGCAGGGCCGGGTCGAGGAGGAACCTACTTGCAGATCAACTGATACACGCCTGTAACATCGTCGTTGACGTCGTCCAGGTCCTGCTTCATCTTCACGACCATCTTCTGAAAGTCGGGATCGCTCTGCAGTGACGCGAGCCACGGGTGTTTCACGAGCTGGTACCAGGAGTGATTGCCGAGGTCGTAGGAGATCTTCAGCCACTGAATGGCTTTGTCGCGATCGCCGAGACGTGCGTAGATGAGGACGAGGCGCATCGCGGCCCAGTGATAACGCCGCGCGTCGGATTCGAACATCCGGATGTAGGCTTCGGCAGTGGCGCGATCGCCGTGGTCCGCAGCGATCATCGCCTTGAGTCCCTTGCCGAGATAGCTGGCAGGGACGAGCTCGAGGACGCGGTCGGCTTCCTTGTCTGCTGCGGAGTCGTTGCCGCGCAACAGATAGGCGAGGGCGCGCACGTCGTGTCCGGCGACCTCGGTATTCTTGTTCGCCAGCGCCGACTCGGCATTCTTGAGCGCGCCGTCGGGATCGACGATGTTGATGTTCCAGTAGGCGCGCGTGCGTGACTCGTTCGATGATGGATCGATCGCCACCATCCGATCGACGATGCACTTCGCCTCGGTCATGTCTCCTGTGGCGACGAAATGATTGGCGAGCTGCGTCAGTGCCTGCGAGTCATTCGGATTGAGGCGAAGCGCCGCGAGATTCTCACGCACCGACTCGCGATAGCGGTCGGGATCCCGTACGAAGACTCGCGCCAGCGCGAGATGGCCGGCCTCCAGATTCGGATCGATGCGCACCGCCTGGCGCGCGTACCACTGCGCGCGCTGCAGCGTCTGGTCATCTGCGGCGAGTCCGCGCGCCTGGCCGAGCGAGAGTGCGATTGCGAGATCCGCGTATGCGGCGGCGAAGTTCGGATCGAGATCGATCGCCTTCTTCAGAAAGTCGATCTGCGCCTTGTGATCTTCGGGGAAGAAGCTGCCCGTCAGCGCGCGGGACTTGAGGTAGAGCTCATACGCTTTCGGATTCGTCGAGCGCGGCTGCGACTGCGCGAGAGTGGCGGCCGTGGGCCGCATCGACATCTTCGAGCCGATCGCCTCCACGGTGTGCGTCGAGACATCGTCGATGAGCTTCAGCAGATCCTTGCGCTTGCCATCGACGGAGTCGCTCCAGACGTTGTAGCCGGTTCGCGCGTCGGTGAGCTGCAGCGTGACGCGAACGAGATCGCCCGCCGCGAGGAAACGTCCGGCGAGGATTCCCTCGACCTGCAGCGATTGCGCCGCAGCGCCAACATCCACCTTCTTGTTGCGGAACTCCAGCACTGCGGAAGTCGGACGAACCTGGAGCGCGGGCACCTGCTGCAGCTTCGTGACGAGTGCATCGGCGAGACCGACGGCGAGGAAATCGTCCTGCGCGTTGTTCGCGAGATTGTCGAGCGGAAGCACGGCCAGCGATCGGATCGGTGTGGATCCCGCCGGCGGTGACGATGCGGCGCTCGCCTTCGACCGGTCGGCCGTGGGATGTCTGTACGTCAGCACGATCGCCGTGACGAACGCGATGAAGGCGGCCGCGATCAGCGTGATCTGCAGCTTGCGCGGCTTGCGCGTCGTCCGCCGCAGCATCGTTCGCGTCGTCGAGGTGTTGAGCAGAACCGTCGGCGTCTCGATGTCATCGAGATCCTGCAGCAGCGTCCGCGCATTCTGATACCGGTCCTTCGGATCCTTCTGCAGCAGGCGGCTGATGATCTTCAGAACGGGCGAGGGGAGTGCAGGATCGAGCGGCACGAACGGATCGGGCTCGCCTTCGCGAATCTTCTCCAGGATCTCGAGCGGAGCTTCGCCGTTGAACGGCAGATGGCCCGAAGCCATCTGGTACAACACGACGCCGATCGCGAAGAGATCGCTGCGCTCGTCGGCCTGGCCGCCGCGCGCCTGCTCGGGAGAGAGATAGTGCAGCGTTCCGAAGAGCTGGCCCGTCGTCGATTCGCGCGACAGGCTCACGTTCTGATGGACGAGCTTGGCGAGACCGAAGTCGAGAATCTTCACGATTCCGGTCGGCTCGATGATGATGTTGGCGCTCTTGATGTCGCGATGCACGACGCCGTTGTCGTGCGCGGCACTCACCGCCGCCGCAATCTGCCTCGCGATGCTGAGGAACTCGTGCGAATCCAGCGGACGACGCCGCATCCGCTGAGAGAGCGTCTCCCCCTCACAAAACTCCATGACGAGGAAGGGAACGCCCTCATCCGTTTCATCGACCTCGTAGATCGTGGCGACGTTCTGATGCCGAATCGCGGCGACCGCTCGCGCCTCGCGCAGAAATCGCGCGCGCCTCTCTTCGCTGGCGAGCTGTTCCGCGTGCAGCACCTTGAGTGCGACGTGGCGTCCAAGTCGTTGATCGCGGGCAAGATACACAGTGCCCATCCCGCCTCGGCCCAGGATGCGAACGATCTCGAAACGCTCGAGTGACGGCGGAAAATCAGTCATTCAGATTCGGTAATCGATGACACGATAACAGAACGCCTTCCCCACTGGCGGCCGACGGTTCACGGCTGTCTGATCCTGACCCATGGGCATGTTCTTGACCCCACGAGACCCGCGATGGGTGATATTCTGAGCACGCCCGAATAAACGCACCCGACCGATGCCAAAGAGCGAACTCACCGCAGCGCCCGAGCTTCAGCTCCCGCCGCGCTATCAAATCCGTACGGTTCTGAAAGATACGCCGGGAACGTGCGTTTATCGAGTCTTCGACGTCTCCGACAAGCGCGACGAGGCGATCAAGATTCTCCGCCACGAGCTCTCCGACCCGCAGCAGACGCTCCGTTTCAAAGCCGAGTTCACGACGCTCGTCTCCCTCGACCATCCCAGCATCATCAAGGTGTACGATTTTGGTCTCCTGCAGAATTGCTTTCCTTACTTCACGATGGAGTTCTTTGCGGGAAAGCGGATCTCGGAGTATTTCGACGGCCAGAACTGGGATGAGCTCTACGACGTCATCCTCCAGATCGCATCCGCCCTGCATCACATCCACCACCTCGGCATCATCCATCTCGATCTGAAGCCGTCGAACGTTCTCGTCAATGAGCACGGCGTTGCGAAGATCATGGACTTCGGTCTCGCGATCGGAAGCCACCAGGTCCTCGATCGCAAGATCCGCGGCACGCTGCAGTACATGGCGCCCGAGGTCTTGAAACAGGATCGCGTCGACTCGCGCGCGGATCTGTATGCGCTCGGAATGACGTTGTACGAGACGGTCACCGGCGCGCTGCCGGGATACGGAAAAGCACCGATCGACGTCATCCGCATGCACCTCGACGAAGACGTGCGTCCGCCGTCCGCGATCAATCCGCGCGTGCCGGCGGAGATCGAGCGGATCATCATGCGGTTGCTGGAGAAGGATCCGCGCGATCGCTATCCGTCTGCGGCAGCGCTGCTGCTCGAAGTCGCCGAAGCCGCGGGCAAGACGGCGCCGACGGGCGCGCTGCTCCTCGGCCGCGGTGAGCTGTTCGCGGCGCCGCTGATCGGCCGCCGGACCGAGGTGAATCAGCTCGGAACATTGATCGACGAAGCGCGCGCTGGACGCGGCAACGGCGTCATCATCGCCGGCAACGAGGGCATGGGGAAGAAGCGCATCGTGCGCGATGCGACACTGCGCGCGCAACTGGATGGTGCGCGTGTCTTCTGCGGACGCTGCCCGGTCAACCGCAAGACGATCTACGCGCCGTTCTTCGAGATCTTCCACCAGCTCGTGACCGCCGTGAATCCCGAGGCCGATGTCTCGGAAGAGATCCGGCGCATCCTCCGTCCGGTCACGGTGCAGAATCCCGAGCCGCCGACATCCGCCAATCAGGGTGAGAAGTACCGCCTCTACAACCGCATCGTGCAGTCGATGCAGGACATCTACGGCTACATCAACGCGAATGGCGACACGACCGGCACTCCGCTGATCATCGTCATCGAAGATCTGCAATGGGCCGATCCGTCGACGGCGGAGCTCTTCTCGTTTCTCATCGGCGAAGCCAGGCACAACAAGCTGCTCGTCATCGGAACGCTCACGCTCGAGAACTCGAGCGAAGCAGCGCTGGAAGGGGCGACATCCGGATTGGTCTTCTGGGAGCAGAAGGCGAAGGAAGGCGGCTTCCCGCTGATCCGCGTCGATGCACTCTCGGAGCCGCTCGTCCGCGAGCACATCCAGTCGCTCCTCGGCGAACAGAACGTGACCGACGAATTCGTCCGCTGGATGCTGTGGGAGTCGGCCGGTTCGCCGCTCAACATCCGGCGCATCATCGACTATCTGATCAATCACGATCATCTGCAGTGGAGCCCGAAGGGATGGTCGGTGGATGTGGAGCACCTGCGCGCGCTGCGGATTCCGAGCGGCGCCGCGTCGATACTTCTGGAGAAGGTCGATTCGCTCCAGCCGGCGCATCGCGCGATGCTCGAAGTCGCTGCGACCTGCGGCGAAGTGAGCGAGCTCGATCTGCTGACGACGATCTCCGAACTGCCGCCGGAAGAGACGTACGAGACGGTGCGGCAGTTGATCCGCAGCAATCTCCTCGACGAATCGGCGGATGGCAAGTCGGTGAAGTTCCCGCAGATTCATCTGCGCGATGCGGTGTACAACACGATGGCCGACCGGCGTCGCACCGAGCTCCATGCGCGCGTCGGTACCGCGCTGGAGAAGCGGATGCTTGCCGGCGATTCGCAGCTCGTGGGGCAGATCGCCTATCACTTCGCGAGGGCCAACGATGCGGACAAGGGAACGCGCTACGCGATCGAGGCGGGCGACATCGCCTCACGCACGCTCGCGCACGCCGAGGCGACGGAGTTCTATCGCTCCGCGCTGGAGCTGATGGATCTCGCCGGTGTCGACGAGTCGAAGAAGGCGGAGGTCCGAGAGAAGCTCGCCGATGCGTATTACCGCAGCGACGACTATCGCGCGGCCATGCAGTCGTATCAGTTTCTCCTCAAGAGCGTGCAGTCGCGCCATCGCGATTCCGGTCCGAACGCCGACGTCGCGCGCGTGATGAAGAAGATCGGCAAAGTTCTGACGAAACGCGGCGAGCAGGACGCGGCGCTGTCGTATTTCCAGAGCGCGCAGGCGATCTACGAGAAGCTCGGCGATCCGCTCGAAGTGGCCGAGCTCCTCAATCGCATGTCGTGGCTCTACAAGGACAAGGACGATCTCAACGCCGCGCGCGACTGCGCGGAGAAGGCGCTGGCCATCCTCCATCCGATGGAGGAGCCGACCATCGTCTACGGCTACGTGCTCAACATGCTCGGCGTCATCGAGTACGTGCTGGGCGACTGGCAGAAGTCGCGCGACAAGCTGATGGAAGCGGTGGCGATCGGCACGAAGATCGGCTCCGATCAACTCAAGAAAGTCGCGTCGACGAACCTCGGCAACACCCTCTGGAAACTCGGCGATTGGGACACGGCTCTGCGTTTCTTCAAGCAGAACCTGGAGCTCTCCGAAGCCGAAGGCGATCTGTGGGATCTCGTGACGGCGTACAACAACGTCGGCGTCGTGGAGTTCAGCCGCGGCAATTTCCACGCCGCGGCTGCGTACTTCGAAAAGAGCGTCCGCATCGACGAGAAGATCGGCGCGCTCGAGTACGAGGCGCTGGCCCGCGAGAATCTCGGCGAGGCGCTCGAAGCCGTCGGACGCTGGAACGAAGCACTCACGCACTACACGCGCTGCATCAAGCTCGAAGGCTTCGACGAGTCGCGCGCGTCGCGCACGTCCGTCTACGTGCCGCTGGCGCGACTCACGAACAAGAAGGGCGACATCGCGCGCGCACTGGAGTATGGACAGAAAGCGCTGATCGCGGCGGAGCGTGCCCGCGACGAAGATCTGATCGCCGAAGCGTCGTACATCCTCGCGAATATCGAGGACGAGCGCGAGAACATGCTCGAGAGCCAGAAGCATCTCGCGCGCGCGATGTCGATCTTCGAACAGAACCACACCGTCCAGGGGCTGGCGCGTGCGCACACTGCCAGCGCGAGCATCCTCTTCCGGCAGCAGAAGATCGAAGAGGCAGCGAAGCATGCGGAGCTGGGACGGAAGTACGCGCTGGAGCTCGGCGACCGTTTCAACCTCGCGAAGAACGACTGGATGTGGGGCAAGCTGCTCTACTTCCAGGGCGATCGTGAAGGCGCCGCGCAGAAGTTCGAGTCGGCGCGCCTGACGTTCGAAGACCTCGACACCCCGTACGAGCTGGGGCGTCTGCTGTTCGATGTCGGACTGCTGCAGAACGAGCCTGACGAGGCGACGGTCACGATTCGAAGCGCGATCCGCATCTTCGAGCGGCTGGAGGCTTCGCACGATCTGGAGCGCGCACGCGGCGCGCTGTTCCGCATCAAGCCGGCCGGCAAGGCGCCCGATCAGACCGTCGTCGGTCTCTACGAAGTCGTCAAGATCATCAACTCGACGCTGAATCTCGAGGAAGTGCTCAATCGCGTGCTCGACGTCGTGATCCGCCGCCTGCGCGCGGAGCGCGGAATGATCCTGCTGCTCGATCCGATCACGAGCGCGTTGCGCACGCGTGTGGTGCGCAACATCAAGGAGGATGCAGGCGATTCGAAGCGCTCACCGCAGTCGATCGTCAAGGAAGTCATCCAGTCCGGGCAGTCGGTGATGTCGGCTGATGCGCGCGCCGATGCGCGCTTCGTGGAGTCGGAGTCGGTCATCGCGGAGAACATCCTCTCGATTCTCTGCGTGCCGCTGATCATCAAGGACCGGATTGCCGGCGCGATCTATGTCGATCACCGCCAGGCGCGGCATCTCTTCTCGCAGAAGGACCTGTCGTTCCTCGAGGCGTTCTCGGATCAGGCGGCGATCGCCATCGAGAACGCGCGGCTTTACGAAGAGCTGGAAGAAGCGCGGACGCGGCTCTCGCTCGAGAACGAGACGCTGCGGCGCGAGGTGCTCGTGGAGAAGCATCTCGACTCCGTCGTCGGACAGAGCGAGGCCGTGGCGAAGATTCAGTTTTCGATCCGCAAGGCGTCGAGCGGGAACTCCACGGTGCTGGTGCGCGGCGAGTCGGGAACGGGCAAGGGTCTCATCGCGCGGATCATTCACAACGTCTCGCCGCGCAGGAACGGGCCGTTCATCAAGTTCAACTGCGCCGCACTGCCGGAAACGCTCGCCGAGTCGGAGCTCTTCGGCCACGAGAAAGGCGCGTTCACCGGCGCCGACCGGCGCAAGCTCGGCCGCTTCGAGCTCGCGAACAACGGGACGATCTTCCTCGACGAAATCGGCAAGATCAATCTGTCGATGCAGGCCAAGCTGCTGCGCGTCGTCGAGGACAAGGAGTTCGAGCGCGTCGGCGGAACGCAGACGATCAAGACCGATGTGAAGATCATCGCCGCGACCAATCTCGATATCGAGCGCGCGATCGAGGATGGAACGTTCCGCGAAGATCTCTACTACAGACTGAACATCATTCCGCTCATTCTTCCGCCGCTGCGCGAGCGGAAGGACGACATTCCTCTCCTCGCCGAGCACTTCATCCGCAAGATCTGTCACGACCTCGGCATCGAGACCAAGAGGCTCGAGCATGGAGTGCTCGATCTCTTCATGCGCTACAACTGGCCGGGGAATGTGCGCGAGCTCGAAGCGACGCTCCATCGCGCGATCGTGATGTCGAATGGCGATGTCGTGACGCGCCACGATTTTTATGGGCTGTTCGGCGAGATGGTGCCCGTCGCGGCCGACGACACGAGCGCGATTCCGATGCCGGCGACGATCCTCAATCCGATGATCGGCAAGATGGACATCACGAGCGAGGTGTATGACGAGGTGATGGCGACGGTCGACAAGCAGTTGATCGTCCGCGCGCTGGAGACGTCAGGCGGCCGGATCCGGGAAGCGGCGCGGCGGCTGGGACTCGCGCGCAACACGCTGAAGGCGAAGATCCAGAAATACAACATCTCCGCGCGTGATTGACCCCCCGAGGTGGAGCGCTGCAGCAGTGCTCCGTTAGCCAACAAGTGCGGACGAGGCGTCCGCACCCCACTTGGCAGTCCGGCGAGGCAGCAGTGCTCTGTTAGCCAACAAGTGCGGACGAGGCGTCCGCACTCCACTTGGCGTCGTCGTGGCCAACAAGACCTATCATCTGCAAACGATGCCGCATTACCGACTTTCGTGGCGCAATCCGAACGATCGTCTCTACGACATCTCGATCCGATTCATCGCTCCGGAAGATGATCCGCTGCTGTGGCTTCCGGCGTGGAGGCCGGGCCGCTATCTCATCATGAACTTCGCGGCCGACGTCCGCGAGTGGAGCGCGAATCTCCGCAAGATCGACAAGTCGAAGTGGCGCGCCGCGGCGAAACAGGGCGAGGAAGTCGAAGTCACGTATCGCTTCTTCGCCGCAACGCTCGATGCCGGCTCCTCGTTTCTGGCTGAGGATGAAGCGTACGTGAATCCGTCGAATCTCTTCATGTGCGTCGACGCGATCCGGAGCGAGCCATGCACGCTGACGATCGACGCGCCAGCGACGTGGCGCATCGAGACACAGCTCACCGATTTCAGAGCGCGCGACTATGACCACCTGATCGACTCGCCGATCATCGCCTCGCCCGACCTGCACGTGCACTCGTTCGAGGAATCGGGCGCGACGGTGCACATGGTCTTTCGCAATCCGGAGCGGATGGACACAGAGGCGCTCGTCGAGCCGGTGCGAGAGATTGTTCGCGCGCAGGCGGCATTCTTCGGCGGCCTGCCGCTGCGCGAGTATCGCTTTCTCTTTCACACCGGAGATCGCTGGCACGGCGTCGAGCACGAGGATTCCTGTTCGATCATCATGAATCGGAAAACCGAGGGGACGGATCACTTCGTGTCGATGGTGTCGCACGAGCTCTTCCACCTCTGGAACGTGAAGCGAATCATCCCCGCCGCCTTCAAGCCGTATGACTACCTGCGCGAGACGCCGACACGCCTGCTGTGGGTGATGGAAGGGCTGACGTCGTACTACGGCGATCTCATGCTCCTGCGCTCGGGGGTGTGGACAGCGCAGCGCTACCTCGACGATCTCGCCGATGAAATCGAACGGCTGGAGAGCGCTCCGGGCAAGGAAGTGCTCTCACTCTCGCAGGCAAGCTTCGACGGATGGCTGCAGGAGCAGATGCACGATCGCGCGAATGCGTGGATCTCGTTTTATGACAAGGGAAAGATCGCCGGCGCACTGCTCGACCTCGAGCTGCGCAGACGCGGGCGGTCGCTCGATGAAGTGATGCTCACGTTATGGCGCGACTATGGGATGACGGGACGAGGAGTGGAGGAGGATGCGGTGGAACGGATCGCTGGTCTGCCGGAGTTCTTCGCACGGTATGTCGACGGCACCGATCCCCTTCCTTACGAGGAATTGTTTGCCGCGGCCGGTGTTGAGTTCGTGTCGCGGAGACGCCCGGCGGGACTCGGCGTGAAGCTTGCCGAACGCAACGGCGCGCTGTTCGCGGAATCGGTGA
Organism: Acidobacteriota bacterium; assembly: GCA_021325515.1. Lineage (GTDB taxonomy): Bacteria > Acidobacteriota > Thermoanaerobaculia > Gp7-AA8 > Gp7-AA8 > JAJPHC01. The sequence goes on along the minus strand of JAJPHC010000034.1, from coordinate 6,571 downwards.
TGCGCGGTGGTGCAGCGATGAGTGCGGGAATGCTCGCCGGCGACGAGGTGCTGTCGATCGACGGATTCCGCACGCGAACGGTTGCCGATGCGGAGCGCGCGGTGAAGAGAGCAGGGGAGAGCGAGATCGAGATTCTCTTCGCGCATGGCGGCGTGGTCCTGCGGAGGCAGATCGCGGCACGCACTTCGGATGCAGTGGACATCGAACTGAAGATGGCCGATACAGACAACGCGCTGCGCGATGCGTGGCTCAGGAGAGACGGATGACGGAAGCGCAGCCGGTGGAGTTCACCGAGGACCGGATCCCGATCGCGGGAATCGAGGAGACGATCGGCGAACTGGTGGAGCTTTATGGCGGCAGCATGTCGGAGACGCTCGAGCGTTCGCGCGTGTTCACGCTGCCGCTTCGGCGCGGCGTCTCCGCGGCCGGCGCCATCGAGTGCACAGTTTCCTGGGCACTCCAGGATGAAGGCGAGGGGAGCGTCACGCTTCGCTGCGACCGCGATGTCGATGCGCCGAAGGCTCAGCGCATCGCGCTGCTGCTCATCGGTGTGATCGGCTCGCTGCTCTTCATGCTGTGGCCGTTCACGGCACACGGCACGCAGTTCGGAGCACTGGCGTGGATCGGCGGAGCGGTCGCCATCGCGGTGTACTTCATGACGCTGCGGAAGACGAGCGGTGGAATCGCGTGGGATTTTCTGCAGCGGCTGGCGCGCCGGCAACGCGACGCGCACTAGTGCTCTGTCGAGGACAGAGCACTAGCAGCCGCTACTCAGGCCAGGCGACCTTGTCGTCTTCGTCGATGAGCACGCCCCAGCCGATCGACTCGACGGCGCCGCCGACGAACCAGAGGCTGAGGTCGAGCCGCGGCACCATCAACTGGCCGTCGCCTTCCTCCTCTTCGTCCTCTTCGAACATGCCGTCGTCCGCACCTGCGCGTTCGAGCGCGGCTTCCGCGGCCTCGCGATCGAGTCCGATGAAGGTCTCGCCGTTCCAGTTCGCCTTCGCGCTGAAGGTTTCGCACGAAACGAATCGCATGTCTTCTTCCGCGGCGAAGTTGATGGCGATCGCCGCAGACTCGTAGATCCACATCTCGCTGCCGGGATCTTCGTCGCTCTTCACGATCTCGGCCGGCTCGCCGGCCAGCTTGCGCACTTCATCGCGCGTCGCGCCGAAGCGCAGATCGCCTACACCTGTACCGGGACGGATGGAAAACAAATCAGCCATCGTCGTTCGTCCTACAACCGATCGGTCAGGATCGTCTTCGCGATCGTGGCCAGTTGCATGTTGCTCGTCCCTTCGTAGATCTTGCCGATCTTCGAATCGCGCCAGAACTTCTCGACCGGATACTCACGCGTATAACCGTTGCCGCCGAAGATCTCGACGGACACCGACGTCACCCTCTCTGCCACCTGGGAGGAGAAGAGCTTGGCCATCGCCGCTTCGCGGAGGAACGGCCTGCCGGCATCCTTGAGGCGCGCCGCGTTATAGACGAGCAGGCGCGCTGCCTCGAGGTCCGTAGCCGCCTGCGCGATCTGAAACTGAATGCCCTGGAAGCTGGAGATCGGCTGTCCGAACTGCTTGCGCTCTTTCGAATAGGCGATCGCATGCTCGAGTGCACCGCGCGCGACGCCGAGCATCTGCGCACCGATTCCGATGCGTCCTTCATTCAGCGTTTCAATCGCGATCTTGTAGCCCTTGCCGGGCTCGCCGAGGACGTTCTCTTTGGGAACGCGGCAGTCTTCGAAGATCAGCTCGCAGGTTGAGGAGGCGCGGATGCCCGTCTTGTCTTCCTTCTTGCCGACGCGGAAGCCGGGGAAGTCGCGCTCGACGATGAAAGCGGTGATGCCCTTGTAGCCGGCATCCGGATTCGCGTTTGCGAAGACGATGAAGATGCCTGCCTCGGCCGCGTTGGTGATCCAGAGTTTCTGGCCGTTCAGAACCCAGTGATCGCCTTTGTCTTCGGCGCGCAGCGCCAGCGCGAACGCATCCGACCCCGACCCGGCCTCGGAAAGCGCATAGGCGCCGACGGTGTCGCGCGCGAGCATCGCGAGGTACTTCGACTTCTGGTCTTCGTTGCCCCAGCGGATGAGCGCGTTGTTGACGAGCGTGTTCTGGACGTCGACGAGGACGCCGCAGGCGGCGTCGACGTGGGAGAGCTCTTCGACCACGAGCACGGCATTGAAGAAGGTCGAGCCTGCACCGCCGTACTGCTCCGGCGTTTCGATGCCCATGATGCCGAGCTCGAAGAAGGCCTTGATCAGATCGCCGTCCATCTTCGCGTCGTGATCCATCTGGTGAACGAGAGGGCGAATGCGCTCGATGGCGAACTCGCGCACGCTCTGCTGGAACATCTGCTCGTCTTCGGAGAGCAGAGTGAGAGGAGCGCCGGCGGTGATGTCGGTGGTGGTGGTCATGCGAAAGCCTCCAGGTAGATTAGCGGCGAATGATACCGCATGGATTGCGCGGGGCCGGTCGCACGGTTAGAGTCGCGGGTGCCGTCTTTGAGCAGTGCGCCCCGGTGGCGAAATTGGTAGACGCACGGGACTTAAAATCCCTTGCTCCGCGAGGGGCGTGCCGGTTCGAGTCCGGCCCGGGGCAGTCAACTACTTGACGATCTCCTGCAGTGCCCTTATCTTTGTGCACTCACACGGGAGGGACGGATGGGCACCTGCACCTACTGCGGTAGGAACTTTCCTCTGACGCGCGCCACACGGAAGTACTGCACCCCGCGCTGCCGCACGAATGCCTGTCTCGACCGGAAACCGCGGCGGATCCGCGCGGCCGACGTCGACGCGATCCTGCGGCTGATCGATTCCGATGTGGATTCCGCAGAGCTCTTTCGCGCGCGCCTGCGCGCGATCCTCGTGCCGGGCAGCCCCCAGGTCGTGGTGGAAAGCGGGCGAGTGGTGATTCCGCGGATGGACTGACGGGGAGGGGCGGGGGCCATTCCTCATTCTGAATTCTGTGATTCTGAATTCTGAATTTTGCTTTTGACTCTCGGTGGAAGGGGACGAAAAGCGAAATTCAGAATTCAGAATCACAGAATTCAGAATGAAGAATGGGTGGGCGCGTGCGCGGGAGGCGGCTTCTCCCAAAAATCAAAAAGGGCGCCCTCTCGGACGCCCTTCCGGGGTGGGTCGCTACGATGTCGTAGCCCCCTGAGTATTATTGGAACATTTCATGCGAACGCGTGTACCTCCTCCCCCATGAATTTCCGGTGGCCCCGCAACAAGCGTCACGCCATGGTCATGACTCACCCCGCCGGCGTTGCGGACCGGATCGACCGCTCCTTCTCGCCCCGTGGTGATAGGGAGGAGCGGGATCTTTTCAACTTGTTCAAAGAAACCAGGCGGCCAGTTGCCGCATCAGAAACGTATAGTCAGAGTAACGCGGACAGACGGCGTTTATTGCACGTCGCCCCGCCGCTCTCCGTTTTGTGCATGTTTAGATGATACGTTTTCCATTTCAAATCGCAATACAAAAATGACGCTGTTTTAATCTTCAATTGGCGTGCCGGTCGGACACGACCGCTGTGCTAAACTTCAAGGTTCCCGGAGCTGATTGCAATGAAACGACTTCTGGCCGTTTGGGTGTGTGTTGTAAGCCTCGCCGCTACCGGACTGAGCGCTGCAGGGGTGAGCGGTCGTATCAGTCTGGCCACGAAACGGGGTCAGCATCCCGTCATGGAAGAGACCCTCGTCTGGCTCGAGCCCGCAGGGAAGAGCTCGCCGCGCAAAGCCGAGAACGTCACCATGACGACCCGAGGGAAGACCCTGCTGCCGCATGTACTGGCCATCCCGGTCGGGTCCACCGTGCAGTTTCCCAACGACGATCCCATCTCGCACAATCTCTTCTCCCTCTCGAGCGGCAACAACTTCGATCTCGGCCTCTATCGCCGCGGAACCGGCAAGGCGTACACCTTCAAGAGCGCGGGACTCGTCAACGTCTACTGCAACGTCCATCCGACGATGTCGGCCGTGATTCACGTGATGGCCACGCCGTATTACACGTTCACCGACGCGACCGGAGCCTTCTCCCTCGCCGATGTTCCTCCCGGGTCGTACACCCTGATGGCGTGGAACGAACAGGGAGGGCTGACGCAGTCGAAGCTCGACGTGCCGGCTGGTGGAACGAACAAGGTGGCTCTAACCATCGACAGCAACGCCTACCGCCAGACGCCGCATCTGAACAAAGAAAACAAGCCGTACACGCCGGCGAGGGATTACTGATTGAGTGCTGACACTCTCTCTTCCGCAGTGACGATCACGGATCACACGGCGCCCGTCGGCAAGAAGATCGTTGTCGAGAAGGCGAAGTTTCCGCTCGTCTGGAAGCTCTTCCTGGTCACGGCGCTGCTGATCGCGATCGTCGTGTCGATCGCCGTCGGAATCACGGTTCAGCGTGCGAACAAAATCGCACGTGAGACGGTGAGCAAGTCGATCTCCAGCGCCGCAAAGCTCTTCGAGGATTTCGAGCGCCAGCGCCTCGGCCGCCTCGCGCTGGCGGCGCAGATCGTCGGAGGGGATCCCTCCTTCGCCGCGTACATCCAGAGCACTCTGATGCCGCAGGCTGCGGTGGTCACCAATGCCGGTGCCCCGCCCGCCGCGGGGAATGCGAATCTCGATCTCGTCAGCATCATCGATCAGTTGACGCAGCGCCGCGAGTCGCTCGGCAGCGATCTGTTGATGCTCATCGACGACCAGGGACATCTCGTCGCCGGAACCGATCAACCGGCCGTGACGAAGCCCCGGGGCGATGACCTGTACGAACAGTCACCGCTCGTGAAAAAGGCGGTCGACGATCCGATTCCGCAACCGGCAACCGGCGTCTTCGTTTACGGCAACAAGCTCTATCACGCGGCGGTTGCTCCCGTCGGTGCCGGCGCGACCAAAGTGCGCGTCGGCTACCTTCTGAACGCGTACGCCATCGACGACGTGTTCGCGAATCGAATCGCGGAGTCGACCAATGCGGGAGTCGCGTTCGTTCCGCGCGCGACCGGCGGCACGGCGACCCGCTCCAGCAACGCGCCGAGCACCGGCATGCAGCAGATGGCCGGCGTCTCGCAGATCTTCAGCAGCGGCAAGATGCTGCCCGCGTCGAACGTCGAGATCGATCACAGCTCCTACGTCATGGCCGGCGAGCCGCTGATGTCGGTGAATACGCCGGTCGGCGCGGCCGTCTTCCTTCGCTCGCTCGACCGTGAGCTTGCGCCGTTCAAGGAAATCGAAAACTCACTGTTCGCCGGCGGCGCCGTTGCGCTGCTGCTCGCATTCGTGCTGTCGTGGGTCATTGCGCGCCGGCTCACCGCGCCGATCGAAGAGCTCGCGGGCATCGCACAGGCGGTTACCGCCGGAGATCTCAGCGTCCATCCCGACATCGAACGCAGCGATGAAGTCGGCATCCTCGGCCGCTCCTTCGCCAAGATGATCACGTCGCTGCGCGACAAGTCGGAGCTCGAAGAGCTCTACGAGCAGATGTCCGCGAAGGTGTCGGAACGCGAGGCGGTCAAGCATCTCGAGCCGCCGAAGATCGAAGAGGGAACCGTGCTGGTCACGGATCTCCGCGGCCTCCCGCCGGCTGCAGGTCAGGATGACGCGACGAACGTCATCGGCATGGTCTCGCGAATCATGAAGCTACAGGAAGATGAAGTGGGCCGTCAGGACGGCTTCGTCCGCGAGATCGTCGGCCACCGTCTCGTCAGTATTTTCCGCGGCGACCGCGGAGTCATTCACGCGATCCGCGCAGCGCGCGCCATCAACGAAGAGATCGCATCGCAGGCGGACCTCCACGGGATTTCGGCGGGAGTCGGAATCGCGACAGGCCAGTTCGTGACGGGCTCCGTCGAGTTGAAGGAAGAGACGGGAGTTGCGCTCGTCGGAAATGCGCCGCTCCTCGCATCGCTGTTTGCGTGGCACGCCCCGGCCGGTTATGCCTATCTCTCGTACGAGACCGCACAGACCGCGGGCGGCGAGATCATGTCCAGCTCGACGCGCGAGGAAGTGCAGTTGAAATGGGTGCCGCAGCCGCTCGTCGTCGCCGCCGTGCCGCTCGTGTCGATGACGACCGGAATGCTCCGGTCGCTCGGCTCACAGACGGCTTCGATTTCCGCGACGACGATGAAGATGGACGCCACATCGCCGGGCCCGACGGCGCCGGGAATGGTAACGGCGGATCTCGCGGCCGGCAGCTATTTCGCCCACCGCTATCGCATCGATCAGATCCTCGGGCGCGGCGGCATGGGGGTCGTCTACAAGGCAATCGACACGCAGCTCGACGAGACGGTCGCGATCAAGACGCTCCCGGGCGACGTCCTGCAGAAATCGCCCGAGGAGCTCGAGCGCTTCAAGCGCGAGATCCGTCTCGCGCGCAAGATCACGCATCGCAACGTGCTTCGCACGTACGACTACGGAGAGGCCGATGGCGTCTACTTCATCTCGATGGAGTACGTGCGCGGCTACACCCTGAACGAGCTGCTGGATGAGGCGCCGAACAAACAGATGGCGCCGCGGCTCGCTGTCGGCCTCGCGCGGCAGATCAGCCGCGGGCTCGAAGCCGCACACGAGCAGGGC
>JAJPHC010000010.1 GCA_021325515.1 Acidobacteriota bacterium | reverse complement strand
GGACCTATGGGTGGAAGCCGTTTCCGCCTGTGACGATGGCGTTGGCAGGTCGCGTCGCATGGGACTTATGGGACTCATGGGACGGATAGGACCTATGGGTGGAAACGGGTTCCGCCCATTGGTCCCATAGGTCCCATTGGTCCCATCGTCCCATCCATCACTCCTGCCGGATCACGTGCACCTGGTTTGCGGCGAGTCCTTTGTACACGCGCCGCTCGCCGTTGGGCCACACGACCGTCAGGTCGGCGGTCACTTCTTTTCCCAATCCGAAGTGTTGCTGCGCGGGATGCTGTGAGAGATAGCCGGTTGCCGACTGCACTTCGCGCCAGATGCGATTGCCGGACGGCGTCGTCGCGATCATCGTCGCGCCGATCGCATCGCGGTTCGAGTGCTTCGCCGGATCGCCGACCAGCTTCACCTTCAGCCAGTTGTTGTGCAGCTTCTCGGAGTTGTTCCGGAGGAAGACGGCCTTCGAATCGAAATTGTTGATGACGATGTCGAGATCGCCGTCGTTGTCGAAATCGAGATAGGCAGCGGAGCGCGAGTTGCCGGAGAAGTCGGCACCACTCTTCGCCGAGCGATTCTGCAGCCGGCCGTTCTCGTTCACGTAGAAGACGTTCGGCTCCTTCTCATGAACGGCGAACTGCATCTCTTTCTCACCCTGCGGCGTCTGCACTTTGAACTGCGAGCTGTAGATGAAGTACTCGTGCAGCCCGTTCACGACATAGAGATCGTCGTCGCCGTCGTTGTCGAAGTCGAAGAAGTCCGCATCCCACGCCCATCCTGTCGACGTGTCCATCGGATCTATGACCGAATCGTTGACGGCGTAGTGAGGCAGCCCACCTTTCGACGATGGAGGAGTGGAAGTGAAAAGCTGATTGTTCTGCACGACGCGCATCGTCGCCAGCTTCTCGGCCTTCCGCTTCATCTTCGTCTCTTCCGTCGGCATGACGTACTTCTCGTCCTTCACCATCGCGACGATGTTCGAGATGTAGAACTCGGGGTAGCCATCCTTGTTGAGATCGGCGGTACCGACATTCATCGACGACGACGGCAGATCGGTCCCCATGGCCGAGGCAACATCCTCGAACGTACCGTCGCCTTTGTTGCGGTAATACGCGTTGACGCCGAAGTCATTGCCGACGACGAGGTCGGGCCACCCATCGTTATCGAAGTCGACGCTGACCGCCGCCTGCGTCCAGCCCGTGTTCTCGGTTCCGGAGTTCGGCACTTCCTTGAACGTGAAGCCGCCGGTGTTGCGGAACAGCTTGTTGGGCGTCGCGTTGCGATTGACGCGCGCGATGTTGGGGCCGACGCCCTGCACGTAGTTGCCGTAGTAGCCGATGTAGAGATCGAGCAGCCCGTCGCGATCGAAATCGAACGCGACGACCGGACCGCCGACCAGCCCGTCGCCGCCGAGGTTCGCCGAGGCCGTCATGTCGGTGAAGGTGCCATCGCCGTTGCCCTTGTAGACGCGATGCGGCGCGTTGACATAGCTGATCACGATGTCCTTGCGGCCATCGTTGTCGAGATCGACGATCAGCGGCTGCCGCGGCTCACCCGGTTTTCCATCGGGACCGATCCAGTTGATCCCCGCCTTCTCCGTCTCATCGCGGAACGTGCCGTCGCCGTTGTTGATGTAAAGCCTGTTGCCGAGTCCTCCGACGATCAGCACGTCGGGGAAGCCGTCACCATTCACATCCTCCGACGCGATGCCGCTGCCGGAGAACGTCGGCGGAAAATCTTCCGCCGGCTGCCCGGATCCGGGCTTCACGGCATCGGTTCCCTTCAGCGAATAGAGAAATGTGCGCTGAAAGCGGCTGAGCCAGTCGGAGGAGCGATGCATGAAGTCGATGCCGCTGCCCGCCGTCACGTCGTCGAAGAACTTGCCGGTGGCCGCCGTCGCCGCCTTGCTCGATGCGATCCTGGACGTCGTCACCGGGGCCGGCGTCTTCAACTGCTCGGTGAACCGCTCCGCAATCCGCTTCTGCGCGAGCATCACGTGCTCGGGCAGCAACGTCTCCGACTTCTGTTCCTTTGCGATCTGCCCGGCGACGCGGAACACGAGCACGGCCATCTGCGCATCGCCTTCGGACAGCAGTTCCGCCGCGAAGGGATCGACATCGAGCTTCAGCGGAAAGCTCGGGCTGTCGATCACCTGCTTGATCCACTGCCAGTGCAGGCCGCTGTCGCGCAGCGAGTCGGCGTCGTAGGCCTCGATGTAGATCTGCTTCGCCTTGGGGAGATGCGAGAAGAAGATCACATCTTCGTAGATGTTGACGTCGTACGGCGCCATCTCTTCGTACACCTTGCGAATGTGTTTCTCGCGCACGACGGGCGAGCCTTCGGCGATCGCCTTCTTCTGCGCGAGCTCGAGCGTCGTGCCGATGAAGTCCATCACCACGCGCGACACGTTCTTCGTGATCGCGTTCACCTGTTCCTTGTCGGAAGCCCAGGGGACGCGCGCGTAGAACGACTGGATGTTCGAATAGAGCAGCGGATCGGCGTTGCTGTTGTACGTGGCGAACGAGACGAGCTTCTGATCGACGATCTTGCGCAGGACGGTGCCCGGCTGCCCCTCACCCCTGACCCCTCTCCCCGCTTCGCGGGGCGAGGGGGAAGAGGCCACCACGGTCGGCGCGATCCGCTTCCACTGCGCTTCCATGTTTGCGGCCGTGAGCTGCTTCTCACCCGCCTTGCGCGCCGCCTTGTCGCTGAGATTGAGCGCCGCGAGCGTGTAGACGTCCACCATCTGCTTCATGAGCTGCACACCGTCGGGTGCGAATGCGACGAGCTTCACATCGGGAGTGAGCAGCGCATCCTGCTGCGTCGCGAGAATCGCACGCAGCGCATAGGCAACCGTCGAATACTGCCGGACATCGCGCTCTTCGAGAACGATCTCCGAACCGTCGCCCAGCTTCACGTGCGCATTCTTCGCATCGTCGAAGCGATAGCTGAAATTCTTCTCGATGACCGGCTTCAGAAGATCTGCCGGGATCTGCTCGAGATTCTTCGCCCGGGCCTGTTCCGATGCCTCTTTCCACACGGCCAGGATCAGCCGTTTCTGCAGCTCGACCTTCTTCTCGCGCGCGCCGACGGAGAGCGGCGTGCCGTACATGAAGTTCTCGAGGCGGGTCGCGGTCGCATCACACTTCGGATCGCGTTGGTTCTCGAGCTTCTCGATCGCATCGACCGTGACGCCAACGCCGACTTTGTTCGGGTCGGTAAAGGTCTGCGCGAAGAGAGGAGCGGCCGCGCAAAGCGCCGCGAACAGAATCCGTTTGGTCATCGTTTCTCCAGCAATCGTTCGAGTTCTGAGGGATCTGAGGTCGGAAGTTTACACATGTAGTGCTCGCAGACGTACGCGGTGGCGCGGCCGCGAACCGGCTTCATCGACGCGACGTTGGGGACGTACTTCGTCACGGCCTTCGATGCGGGAATGATGACGCGAAATGGCAGGAAGTGCTCGTGTGCGATGCGCAGCATGCGGCGCGCATCGCTGCGGGAGAGATCGCCGGCGATCACGATCTGCCGCGGCGCATCGATCGTCATCGTCATCGCAGCGGCCATCGCCGGCAATTCGGATGGAGCGCTCTGCAGACGCGAGCCGTAGCTGCGCATGATGCTGATCGCGCGCTCGCGCATGGCCTGCGAATCCGTGAGCTCACCGAGCCGGAGGAGGTTGACCGCGCTGACGGAATTGGCCGTGGGAAGCGCGGCTTCCGATTCGATGGCGATTGAAGCGAGCTCCTTCGGCAGCGTCCCGCCATTGTCGTAGCGGCCAGCCTGCGCGTTCCAGAAGCGCTCGTCCTGTTTCTTCTGCAGCGCGAGTGCGAATTCGAGATACGACACCTTCCCCGACGCTTCGAAGAGATCGAGGTTGGCTCCGATGAGGAACGCACAATCCTCAGCCAGCGCGGCGACGTTCTGCGAGTGCTCGAGCCGGTCGATCCTGAACAGGGATGCTGCTCTTCCTGCTGCCTCGAGGTAGCGTGCCTCACCAAGCGCTGCACCTGCCCGCGCGAGCGCCGAGATCGCGAGTGCGTTCCAGGAGGTGACTACCTTGGAGTCGAGGTTGGGATGGGGGCGCTTGTCGCGTTCTTTTTTCATTCGCTCGCGGATGGAGCGATGTGCGGACGTGGCGTCCGCACTCCACGGGAGTGAGCGATTGGCATCGATGTGGTAGATGCTCGCGGCCTTGTCTGCGTCGCTGCCGAGGAACGATAGCTGGTCGCGGCGCCAGTAGTAGTAGGCGCCTTCCTCCATCGTGGGGCCGCTGTCGGCGCTGAGGCCTGAACCGAATCCGCCGCCGGGCAGGCGCAACTCGAGCATGAAGTCGAGCGTGTCGCGAGCAACTTGCGCGAAGCGCGGATCGCGCGTGAGCTGCCACGCCTCGAGGTAATCGATCGCGAGCAGCGCCTGATCGGTGAGCATCTTCTCGAAGTGCGGCTCGCGCCACGCCGCATCGACGGTGTAGCGATGGAAGCCGCCGCCGATGGCGTCATGAATCGGCGCCTCGGCCATCTCGCGCAGCGTGCGCAACGCGAGCTCGGGTTTCGCGCGGAGAAGGAGATCGATGCGCGACGGTTGTGGAAATCGCGGACCACTCGCCTGCTCCTGCGTGCGAATCTCTTCGACGGCACGAGCGATGGTCTCCTTCGCTTCGACATCCGCAGCAGACTGCGTCTCGGCGAGCCCGCGCAACATCTCCGTCGATGCCAGCAGGCTGCTGCGGTCGTGCTGCCAGCGATCTGCAATCGCGATCAACAGGCGCTGCAGTGCGTCGGGACGCATGTAGGAGCCGCCGATGAGCGGCTTCAGCTCGGGCGTGAGAATGAGATTCGCCGGCCACCCCGCGCTGCCGGTCGTCGCCTGCAGATACGAGAGGTACGCCGCATCGACATCGGGATGCTCTTCGCGATCGACGAGAATCGCGACGTACGACTCATTGATCACCTTCGCCACGTCCGCGTTGTCGAACGACTCGCGGCTCATCACGTGGCACCAGTGGCAGCTCGCGTATCCGATCGAAAGGAAGATCGGCTTCCCTTCCCTCTTCGCGCGCGCGAACGCCTCGGCTCCCCACGGCGACCAATGCACGAGATTGCCCGCGTGCTCGGCGAGGTAGGGACTCTGCGGCTTCGCCTCGAGGACAAGCGCAGAACAGAGAAGGACGAAGAGCGCGAGCGTGCGCCTGATCATTGATCGTGCGCAACAGCGGAGAGCGCGCCGCCATTCTGGCAACGGAGCTGGTGCTTTAGAATCAAATCGACACATTCATGCTGATCTCCGCTGGCACACGGCTCCGCCGCTACGAAGTGCGCAGTCCGCTCGGGGCCGGCGGCATGGGCGAAGTCTTTCTCGCTCACGATGCGGAGCTGGAGCGGACCGTTGCCCTGAAGGTTCTTCGCACGGACATCGAGGCGACGGACGAACGCGTCCGGCGCTTCATGCAGGAAGCGAAGGCCGCGTGCGCGCTCAATCATCCGAACGTCGCGCATATCTACGACGTCGGTCACGAGCAAGACGTCCACTTCATCGCGATGGAGTACGTCGAGGGGGAAACGCTGCGCGCCCGTCTGGCTCGCGGGCGGCTGAGCATCGAAGAGACGGTGGATCTCGGAGTGCAGATCGCGTCGGCACTCGCGAGCGCGCATGCCGCCGGCGTCGTCCATCGCGACATCAAGCCGGAGAACGTGATGATCCGGCCCGATGGCTACATCAAGGTCCTCGACTTCGGCCTCGCCAAGCTCCTCAGCGTCGCTGCTCCCGACAAGACTCCCGGTGTCACGACAGAAACCGGAGTCGTCATGGGAACCGTGCACTACATGTCGCCGGAACAACTCCGCGGCCGCGATGTCGATGCGCGCACCGACATCTTCTCCCTCGGCGTCCTGCTGTACGAGGTGGCGGGCGGACATCGGCCGTTCGCCGGCGACAGCGCGACGTCCGTCATCGCCGCGATCCTGACCGAGCAGCCGAAGCCTCTCGACAACGTGCCGGCGGAGCTGCAGGCGATCATCGCGAAGGCGATGGCGAAGGATCGCGAGAACCGCTATTCCTCCGCGCGCGAGATGCTCGACGACCTGCGCCGGCTGCGGCACGACTCGCAGTCGCGGCGCGTCTCCTCCGGAGACATTCCCACGCAGGTTCTGACCGAACGGATGGAGCCGCGAAAGCCGGTCACGCGAAGGCTGGCAATCGCAGCCGCGATTCTCGTCGCGCTCCTGCTCGCCGGCTGGGGAGCGTGGCACGTCTACCGGGTCTCGCGTGCGACTGCGATGCTGCCGAAGCTGGAACAGCTCGCGGACGAGCGAAAGTATTTCGAAGCGTGGGACCTCGCACAGCAGCTTCGCCCCTGGATTCCGGCTAACGATCGGCTGCAGCGGGCCAGAGCACGGATCGTCGAGGTCCTGAAGATGAACAGCGATCCGCCGGGGGCGCAGGTCGTGCTGCAGCGCGTGCTTCCGCACGACGAGCTCGGACCGCGCGAGCTGCTCGGCACGACTCCGCTGCCGGAGACGGACGTTGCACGCGGCGACTACGTGCTCACGCTCGAGAAGGATGGCTACGTGCCATTCAGCCGGACGTTGGCACTCAGGCCGCTGCTCGCCAACGGCTTGCTGGTCCCTCAGCCGCCGCCGAAGCTCGACGTGAAGCTGTGGAAGAAATCAGAAGCGCCGGAAGGAATGGTGTTCGTGCCCGGCGGCGACTACAAGATCACCGGCTGGTCGCGCCCGAGTGAGCAGAGCGTGCCGCTCGCGCCCTTCTTCATCGACCGCGCGGAAGTCAGCAATCGCGAGTTCGCGCAGTTCATCCGCGAGGGCGGCTACCGGCGTCGCGAGCTCTGGAAAGTTCCGATCGTGAAAGAAGGCCGCACGCTGACGTGGGAAGAAGCGATGGCGGAGTTCCACGATACGACCGGCTTGCCGGGACCGCGGCGGTGGGCGCAGCAGAAATACGCAGACGGACAGGATGACTATCCGGTCACCGGCATCACCTGGTACGAGGCCGCGGCGTTCGCCGAGGCGCACGGGAAGCGGCTGCCGACGATCTTCGAATGGGACAAGACAGCGCGGAACGGCGTGTCAGACTCGCTCGGCGTCGCCTATCCGTGGGGAGTCGCACCGGAAGGAGACGACATCACCGCGCGTGCGAACTTCCGGGGACGCGGAACGATGCCGGTGACGAGCCTGCCGGCAGGGATGAGCGCGTACGGCGCCTATCATCTCGCCGGCAACGTCAAGGAGTGGCTGCTGAATCGATACGACGACGGCTTCACGGCCGCCGGCGGCGCGTGGGATGAACCGGTCTATCAGTTCGGACGCTTCGGCCCCTATCCCGGCTTCTTCACCGCTCAAAACCTCGGCTTCCGCTGCGTGCGGGAGATCGGCACCGGCGACCAGGGCTCGTTCGGTCTAACCAGCGACAGCACCGTCCCCGTTTTCAAAGCGGTGGATGATGCGGAGTTCACGCGCATCGCGCGGCTCTACGACTATCCCTCCTCACCTCTCGACGCGAAGATCACGGAGGTGAAGGAGACTGAGGAGTGGACGCGCCAGCGGATCACTTACAGGAGCGGCAGCCGCACTCCGATCGCCTATCTTTATCTCCCGAAGGGTTTCAAGCCGCCATTTCAGGTCATTCAATACATTCCGGCGGGCGACGTCGCGACGGGGCGGCGGTTGCTGACCGAGTCGACCGAGTTGCTGCTCGCTCCGGAGCTGCGCAGCGGCCGTGCCGTCTTCGCGGTCGCGCTCGAGGGATATCTCGATCGACCGAGAACGACGCCACTGCCCGATTCCGATGAGGAGAGGATTGCCGACATCATCGGCGGCGTGACCGATCTTCGCCGCGGACTCGACTACCTGCAGACGCGGCCCGACATCGACTCGACGAAGATCGGCGTCTACGGTCCCAGCGCCGGTTCCGTGCACGGGATGATCGTGACCGGCCTCGATCATCGCTATCGCGCAGTCGCATTCATGGGCGTCGGAGTCAACGCGCGCGCTGCGCAGTTCCCCGCGCCGATCAACCGCATCAATTTCGCGCCCCACATCACAGCGCCGAAACTCCTGCTGCACGGCAAGTACGACGAGGCCGACCTGCTGCGAACGCAGGGCGAGCCTGTCTATCGCCTGATGCCGGAGCCGAAACGGCTGGAGATCTTCGAGAGCGGCCACATCGTTCCGGCCGACCAGACGATTCGCGCGCTGCATGCGTTCTTCGACCAGACGCTGGGCCGCGTCGGCGGATGACGCCGTGTAGCGCAGCGCAGAGCCACGTGTGCTCCGCGCTGCGCTCGAGCTCTTACGGACGGCGGCGAACTTTTCCGGGCCGCGGCGCGGTCGATCCCGGGCGGGACACCGGAGCGCCGGCGCGGGCATGCGGCGCCGAGTCGCGGCGGGGACGCGCAGGTGCCGCGGCTGCCGTGCGCGGCCGGGCGTGCTTCGCTCCTCCGCTGCCGGCTTTCGCAGCGGTCGATTTCTCGGAGCGATGCGACGCGTGCGCGCTGCGAGGCGCGGGCCTGTGGGGACGTGGCGCACGCGGCTCGTGCACCATTGGGCGATCGGTGTAATCGAAACCGGCGAGCGTCTTGCGGACGATCGTCTTGCGCATCAGCTTCTCGACCGCTTTCACGGAAGGTTCGTCTTCCGGCGTGACGAAGCTGATCGCATCGCCGATCGCCTGCGCACGGCCCGTGCGGCCGATGCGGTGGACGTAGTCTTCCGGGTGCAGCGGAAAGTCGAAGTTGATGACGTGAGAGATTCCTTCGACGTCGATGCCGCGCGCCGCGATGTCGGTCGCGACGAGCACGCGCGCTTTGCCATCCTTGAAGGCCTTCAATGCGGCGATGCGCTGGTTCTGCGAGCGGTTCGAATGCAGCGTCGCCGTGACGACGCCCGTCTGCTGCAGCTTGCGCGCGATCTTGTCGGCGCCATGCTTCGTGCGCGAGAAGACGAGCACGGACTCGAGGTGATCGTGCGAGAGGAGCTCGGAGAGCAGATCCACCTTGCGCGACTTCGGCACGGGATAGACGAATTGCGTGACCGTCTCGGCAGGATTCGAACGGCGGCCGATCTCGACCGTCGCAGGGTTGCGCTGAAACTCCGCGGTGAGCTCTTCGATCTCTTTCGAGAGAGTCGCGGAGAAGAGCAGCGTCTGGCGCTTGTGCGGAAGCGCTTTGACGACGCGGCGGATCTGAGGAAGGAAGCCCATGTCGAGCATCCGGTCGGCTTCGTCGAACACGGCGTGCGTGATCGCGTTGAGCTGCACGTGGCCGGTCGACATCAGATCGAGGAGGCGGCCGGGAGTGGCGACGAGGATGTCGACGCCGCGGCGCAGCGCATCCTTCTGCGGCTGCTCGCCGACGCCGCCGAAGATCACCGCGCGGCGCAGCGGAAGATGGCGCGAGAGCGCCGCGACGGTCTCTTCGATCTGCGCTGCGAGCTCCCGCGTCGGCGCCAGGATCAGCGCACGCGGCGTGCGATGACCGCCGTGCACATGCGGCGCACGCGCGAGGTGCTCGAGGATGGGAAGAACGAAAGCGGCAGTCTTCCCGGTGCCGGTCTGAGCGATACCGATGAGGTCCCGCCCTTTCAGAATTTCAGGAATGGCAGCGGCCTGAATCGGCGTCGGCGTCTGATAGCCGGCCTCTTCGACCGCGCGAAGTGTTTGGGCTGTAAGCCCCAGTGTGTTGAAAGACATTCGAGCTGGGAACGGGAGGGTACCCGGATAAATTGCAACGCCCTCCTCTCACCGATTCGCGGAGAGAGGAGAGCCGCGCCCTACCGAGTCGTCTCGCTGCCTGTCGGCGCGAGGACATCGCCGCTGTAGAAGCGGCCGTCCTGCGAGGCGAGGAAGACGTAAGACGGCGCGATCTCCGCCGGTTGTGCCGGACGTCCCCAGAACGTGTTCTTGCCGAAACGCTCGACGTGATCGCGATCCATCGTGGCGGGAATCAGCGGTGTCCAGACAGGACCGGGCGCCACGCAGTTCACACGAATCCCCTGCTCGGCCAGCGCCGAAGCGAGCGAGCGCGTGAAGACGTGAATCGCACCTTTCGTCGCGGCGTAGTCGAGCAGCGTCTCGTTCCCCTTGAGCGCCGTCACAGAACCGGTATTGAGAATCACCGCTCCTTTTTTCATGTGCGGCAGACACTCCTGCACCATGAAGAAGTAGCCGAAGATGTTCGTGCGGAACGTTCCCTCCAGTTGCTCTTCCGTGATGTCGAGGATCGATTTCTGTTCCTGCTGATAGGCCGCGTTGTTGACGAGGATGTCGAGCCGGCCGAGCTCTTTCACGGCGCGCTCGACGAACGAGCGGCACTCGTCCCGATGCTGCACGTTGAAGCGCTGCGTGATGCAGCGCCGCTTCGCCTTTTCCACCCACTTCGCGGTCTCGCGCGCGTCGGCCTCTTCCTTTTCGGAGAGGTAGCCGATCGCGATGTCCGCGCCTTCGCGCGCGTACGCGATCGCTACGGCGCGGCCGATGCCGCTGTCGCCGCCGGTGATGATCGCGGTCAGCCCTTCGAGCTTGCCGCTGCCCTTGTAACTCTCTTCGCCGTGATCGGCGCGAGGCTGCAACTCGCGCTCGACGCCCGGCGCGCTCTGCTGTGGCGTCTGCTTCGACGGTTGTTTTCCTTCACGTGGATCTCGTGCCTGTTCCATGTCCGCAGCGTTGTGCAGGAACCTTGCACAATCGCTCTGCGCTATGCGCAATAAGACTGCACTTCTGTTTCTCGCTCCACTGATGGTGATTTTTGCGATGAGCTGCGGATCGGGTGGCGGCATCGGAGGCATCGGCACCGGCGCCTCCGTCTCGCTCGATGACGAATGGCAGCTCGGTAATCAAATGGCGGCGCAGGTCGAGAGCCAGGTCAAGATCGTTCACGATCCCGTGGCGGAAGGCTACGTCGCGCGCGTCGGCGAACGGATCCACGCCGCAACGCCGCTCGCCAATCGGCCGTTCACGTATCACATCGTCGACGATCCGAGCGTGAACGCGTTCTCGATTCCGGGCGGACACGTCTACGTGAACACCGGCCTGCTCGCGCAGGCGGATCGCGTCGACATGCTCGCCGGTGTGCTCGCGCACGAGACCGCGCACGTCGTCGCGCGTCACGTGATCAAGCAGGTCGAGCAGCAGCAGGCCATCGGCGCCATCGGCAGCATCCTCCTCGGGCAAAACCCGGGGGCGCTGCAGCAGATCGTCGCCGGAGTCATCGCCGGCGGTGCGATGGCTCGCTTCTCACGCGCCGATGAAAAGGAAGCCGACGATCTCGGTCTGCAATACATGGCGACGGCAGGCTACGACCCGCACGGAATGCTCGACATGTTTCAGAAGCTGCTGAGTCTCGAAAAGGGACGCCCCGGCGCAGTCGAGCGATTCTTTCAGGATCACCCGCTGACGCAGGACCGCATCAACGACATTCAGAATCGCATCAACAAGATGGGGAATCCGACGGGGATCGTCGACGATCCGGCGTATCAGGATGCCCGCCGCAGAGTGATGTGAGCTCAGGCAACAGGCAGCAGGCAGCAGGCAACAGGCGGCAGGATTAGTCCGTTCTGCTGCCTGCATCGTCGTCGAGCGGCGCGTCCATCACGTAGTCCGCTGTGCCGTGATACTCCTCCGCGGATCGCGGCGGGAGCATCGCGCGCAACAGCACCGGCGCGATGAACGTCGTGATGATCACCATCAACGCGACACTGCTGTAGAGTCCCGCATCGAGTAGACGTGAGCTGAGTCCTACCTGCGCGAAGATCAATCCCACTTCGCCGCGCGGAATCATTCCGACACCGATCACCAGTTTCTTCAGGCCGGGCTTCCAGGCGACGAAACCTGCGGCGACTTTGCCGATCGTGCCGGCGATCGCGAGCAGCAAACCAATCATCAGCACGTGCGGAGTGATGCTCTTGAAATCGATCGCTGCGCCGACGGAGACGAAGAAGATCGGAATGAAGAATTGCGCGACGTCACGAACTTCGCGCTCCACTTCCTTCCCTCCTCCGCAACGCGTCAGCACGAGTCCTGCGGCGAAGGAGCCGATGATCATCGCGGAGCCAACGCGCTCTGCGACATAGGCGAGGCCGAGCGCCACCACGATCGACGCAAACAAGACACCGCGTGCGACCTGCAGCCGCTTCAAGCCTCGCATCATCCACGGCGCGAGCCAGGCGCCGGCGACGAGTGCCGCGATCACGAAGCCGAACGCGACCACGACGATCTTCGCCATCGCGAAGTAGCTGAGATCTTTGCCGATCGCCAGCGACGTCACGACCGAGAGCAGCACCACGCCGATGATGTCGTCGACCACAGCAGCACCGAGGATGACCTGCGACTCGGCATCGCGAAGGTGGCCGAGATCGGAAAGGACGCGTGCCGTGATGCCGACGCTCGTCGCCGTCATCGCCGCGCCGAGGAAGAGGGAGACGATCGAGGTGAGGCCGAGAAGGCGCCCGATTGCCAGGCCGCCGAGAAGCGGCAGTGCGACACCGACGCACGCAACTGCAGTCGAGATGCCGCCGACGGCGATCAGCCGCTTCAGATCGGTATCGAGGCCGATGAGAAACAGCAGCAGGATGACGCCGAGCTCCGCGAGCAGATGGATCGTCGTGTCGTGTGGATCGACGAGGCGCAGGCCGGAGACCCCGATGATCGCGCCGCCGATCAATTCACCGAGCACAGCGGGTTGCCCGAGACGCTCCGCGATCTCACCGAAGAGTTTCGCTGCGACGAAGATCGCGATGAGCGCGACGAGGAACTGCGTGGCGGTCACGTGAGGGAGAGTAACGCACTCCTGTCATCCTGAGCCGCGAAGACGGCGAAGGACCTCCTCGATCAGGGGGTTCCTTCGCTGCGCGGTGGAGGGACAGGCGCCTCGCCTGTCCACTGAGCCGGCAGGCGAGGCGGGCATCAGAGCACCGCTGCCTCGACGGCAGCGGCTGGCGGACGAGACGTCCGCGCTCCTCCGATCCTCACGATGACAGGTCACCACAAATCTTCGATGGGGCCGTACGTGCCATCCTTCGCGAATGGCACGTACTCGAAGCCGCGATTCAGTGGATCGTCGTGCCGCACGGTCGTGTAGTCGATCCCCAGCGCGGAGTAGATCGTCGACGTCACATCCTCGGGCCGCACATCGCGGTTGCCGCTCCATCCGTAATCGGTGACGGCATCGCCCGCCGCGTTCGTCTTGCCCAGCGCGCGTCCGCCGCGAATGCCGCCTCCCGCGAACACATACGAGATCCGGAGGAAGTGATCACGCCCGGCCTGATTGTTCAGTGCACCAACGGTGCGGCCGAACTCCGCGACCACGACGACGAGCGTTTCATCGAGCAGAGTCTTTCCGGCGTCCTGTCCCGGCATCGACTTGAGATCGGTCAGAAGTGCGCCGAACGCGGGGTCGAATGCCGCCATCTGCGTGTAGAGCGACGAGCCGGTCTTCGCGTAGATGCCGCTGTGATGATCCCAGCCGCCGAAGGTCGCCTGCACGAAGCGCGTGCCGCGCCGTCCATTCACGAGATTGCGCGCCACGATGAGCGAATCGCCGAACGTCGAGCTGCCGTACTTCGCATGCTCGTCCGCCGTGAAGCTGAAGAGATTGTTGATTCCCGGCGCATCCATCAGCGCCTTCGCCTGATCGTAGAAGTCGTTCATGTCGAGCGATGACTTCCCTAACGATCCGTTGCTGCGGTTCTGATCGAGCGTGTGCATCAGAGACCAGCGATCGGTGAAGCGTGTGGCTCCATCGGGATGGGAGATCGTCGGCAATCCCGTTTGCGCCGTCTGCACACCGAACGGCGCGTACTTCGCCGGCAGGTAGCCTGACGCCGGGATCGTGCCGGAGTTGAGCGCGATGAATCCCGGCAGGACATCGGACGGCGTTCTCTTCGCCTGCGACTCGAGTGCGACGACGGCGCCGATGTGCGGCGCGATCGCGCCGGTGGCACCGGTCGGACTGCGCGCGATCTGCGCCCAGGTCTGTCCCAGCGAATGGACGGCGGCCCAGGCGAGGCCGCTGCGGACGATCGCGAGCTGATCGAGGTGATTCGCGGTGTTCGGCATCAGCCCCTGCGGGAATCGGAGGTTGCCGCCGAGGAAGGACGTGGGGGCGAAGTCGGTGGGAGTCCAGGCGCCTTCCTTCAGATCCCACGTATCGATCTGACTCGGCGCGCCGGGAAGAAAGATGAAGATGCAGTTCTTCGCCGTGGAGCGAAGCGCGACGTTCGGAGCGATCGTGCGCGCGAACAGGAGCTTCGGGTCGAGCACGTCGGCAAACCAGGATGCGACGACTCCCGTGCCCGCGATCTTCATGAAATTGCGGCGCGAGAAACCGCGGCCCAGCGCGAGGCCGGATCCAGCCTGACAGTCGGGACAATCGTGTTTGTTCTTCATGGCTGCCTCAATCGAACAGGAACTCGAGACTGTTGAGCAGAGCGAACTGCAGGTCTTCCGTCTTCTGTTGCAGATTGCCGCTCTGCAGATAGGTGATCGCGGTCTGACGCTCCGTTGCAGCAGGCTTGCGGGAGAGCGTCGCCATGTAGATCTGATCGACGATCGAGCCGGGATCGGTCGTCGAGGCGAGCACCTTGCTGACGGTCGAATTGGCAGTCGTCCGCTTCACGCGCGTGGTGACGATCGTGTCGTTCATCAACGACAGCGCCTGCGAGATCGACGTGTCGTTGGTGCGTAGAGTGGTATCGCGATCGCCGCGTCCAAGCTCGTCGAGCAGGCGTCCATACTGGTTCCTGCTCGCCTCCGTCGTATCGGGCAGCGCCATCGACTTCGTCACGCTGCCGAGCCCGTTGACCGTGAAGGGGGTGGTGACATTGGTCGCCTTCGCGATCGCATCGAGCAGCATCTCCGCCGACAGCCTGTGCGGATAGTGCCGCGCGTATTCGTTCGTCCACGCCTCGCTCCAGCCGCCCGGCGCATAACGCGACGAGAGCTGGTACGTGCTGGAATTCGCGATCGTGCGCAGCAGCGCACGCAGATCGTATTTGTTCGTGATGAACGACTGCTTGAGATCCTCGAGCAGCTTCGGATTGACCGGCTGCGAATCGAGCTTGTTGATATCGATGTTGTTCGTCGGCTCGACGATACCGGTGCCGAACATCTCTTTCCAGAGGTAGTTCACCGCCGCGCGCGCGAACTGCTCGTGACTCGTGACCATGCGGCCATACGCATCGCGCAGCGGCTCGCCGGGGCGCGGAGTCTCGCCGGTGAGAATGAAGGCCGGCGCCGCGACACCTGTCGGCGTCACGCACTTGCCGGTGGTCGCGTCCACCGTGCAGCGCGCGGTCTTGTTGCCGGACGTCGTGTTCAACTGATACTGGCCGTTGACGACGGTGTCATCGACCATGAACTTCTTGATGTTGGCGTTGTTCGGATCGCCGGGCTGCGCCTGCGCGCGCGTGTGGGTGAAGAATGCCGACATCGACCAGAGATCGGCGCGCTTCTTCGTCGCGAGATAGCTGTTGACCTGCTCGAGATGGCCGAAGCCGTTGTGACACGAGAGGCAGAGCATCGGCATGCCGAGGAACTTCTCGCCGGAGCTGGTGGCGAGGTTGTCGTAGGTGTCCTGAATCGGACCGTTCGGCTGGAGCTGGCGGACGACGAAGTTCGCGGTGCCGACCGCGAAGCTGTCGCCCTTGCCGGAGATCACATCGCGAACCATCTGATCGTACGGCTCGCCGTTCTTGATCGCGTCATGGATCCACGAGTAGTACACGTTGCGGCCGACGTAGTACTCGCGCGAGTTGTCGGAGACCTGCACGTTCTGCACGAGATCGCCGAACCACATCGTCCAGCGGTCGACGAAGGCATCGGACGCGAGCAGCTCATCGATCTTCTTCGCGCGCTTGCCCGGCGTCGTGTCGGCGACGAAGGCAGTGACCGTGGCCGGATCGGGGATCTGGCCGGTGAGATCGAGCGAGACGCGGCGCAGAAATTCTTCGTCGGTCGAAAGCGTCGTCGGAAGGACTCCGTCGGAGTTCCATTTCGCCTGGACATCCGAGTCGATGAAGTTGATGACCGGAATCTTCGGAGCCGTCGGGCTCGAGGGGGGATTCGCCGCCCGCCGCCTGCCGCTCGGAGCGACGGCCTCAGCCGTGACCGACGACGTGCGAGGAGAGAGCATCGCAATGCCGAGAGGACATGTCTCCTTCGGCTGGGCATTCATGAGCAGGAGCGGCGCGACGAAGGCAATCAGGCGGCGCATTTGCGTCCTCCGATGGGTTTGACTCTCTAGTGTGCACCCGCGTTTACATCGAGGTGTGACAGATATCACGAAGTGTAGGACAACCTCTCAGGTTGTCCTACATCACGCGATGCCACGGTACGGCGAGCAGGCGGCGGCTGAGCCACTGAACTTCTTCGCCGTCGTAGAGAACCAGTCCTCCCGGACATGCGTCGCCGTAATCATCGCGAAACGCCGCCATGCCTCGCACGTCCGAAGATCCGAGAGACCGCGACGCCTTGACTTCGACGGGAAGCAGACGATTCTGATGCTCGATGACGAAATCGACTTCAAGATCACTGGACGTGCGCCAGAAGAACACTTCGGCCGGCGGAATCGAAGCCGACTTCCAGGCAAGGAGATCGGATAACACCAGATTTTCGAGATACGCACCCGTTGGCTCGCCCGCGCCACTGAGATGAAGCGCCAGAGCGCTGTCACACCAATACGCCTTCGGCGTACGAACGAGCCGCTTCGTTCGATTGATCGAGTACGGCTGGACGCGGACCAGCTGAAACGACGTCTCGAGCAAATCGAGATATCGATGGACCGATGGACGAGACAGTTGAATGTCGCGCCCAAGCTCTGCCTGATTGAGCAGATTCCCCAGTCGTAGTGCGGTGACTCTCATCAGACGCCTGAAATCGATCACGTTCTCGATCGCGGAGAGTGCCTGGAGATCCCGCTCGAGATAGGTCTTTACGTATCCGTCAAACCAGAGTGCGCGATCCTCCTCACGCATGGCGAGGGACGGTGTCGGATAGCCTCCGGCTCGAGCTTCCTCGCGCCACTCCGCGCTTGCGGTTTTCTGATTTCGGAAGAAGTCGTACCAGTCATCCACCGGCGTCGAAAAAAGATCGCTCCAGCGTCCGGCGCTACCGAACCCGAGTTTCTCACCCCGCGTCAATGGCCATAGCGTTAGATAGGCCGCTGAGGAACGGGGCGCTCCGAACCAGATCGTCCGGACTCTGCCGTGCGCGTTCGCGAACCGCAAAGTCATCGAGCGTCAGATAGAGGTGATCGCGAAGAAGACTCTCGTGCCTGACGAGTGTGGTCTTCCCTGTCTGTCGGGCACCGATCAGGACGATGACGGGCATCGCAGCCACAGCATGTGCCAGTGCTTTTGCGACGAATCGAGGGCGATAGGATGCGTTCATCGCGTGAACGATTATCGTCCACGCCGTGAACGAATTACAAGCCGACAAACAACATCCGCTGGATAAGTAACTTACAGCGTTTCGATGTCGTGCAGCTTCCGGACGTCCACGCTCAGCGCCCCGTCCGGCCGCATCGGATTGAACATGCTCGTGAAGCGCGCACCCCAAACGACTTCGTCGCCGCGATAGGAAGAGCGCGTGTGGACGGTCTGCGAGAACGTCTCGTCGAAGCCGTTGAGCAGCACGAGGAACTCCGTATCGCACTCGCGTAGATCCTCTTCCGTCATCTCGCGGAGCGGGCTCTCCTCATCGATGGGATGAACGATCGTCCATGACAACGGAAAGAAGGAAACGCGCTCGCGCTCGAGCTTCAGCAGGATGAACTCGCGCTCGCCGTTGGGGCTCTCCGCCTTTCGCCGCGCCAGCATGACTTTCGCGCTCAGCTCCACGAGCTCATTCGATTTCTGATTCACGATGCGGAACATGAACGCCGTGATGCCGCGATAGGGAGCGATGATCGCCTTGTCGCTGAAGAGAATCTGCGCCATCGGCCGCGCGAAGCGCGCGAAGACGATGCCGGCGACGATGGCGAATCCGAGGAGTCCGGCGAGCGCTTCAATGGTGACGACGATGTTCGCGGCGAGATTGTTGGGCGTGATCGAGCCGTAGCCGATCGTCGCCAGCGTGTGCACGCTGAAGAAGAACGCCGTGGCGAACGCGCTGCGATGAGCATCGCCTCCCGTCAGCGCCTGCGGTCCGCAGAGCAGATACGCGAACGCGAAGAGTGCATTCCCCGCGACGTACGTCGCTCCGACGAACGAGAGAAATTTCGGCCACGAGATCGTGAGCAGATAGTGATACGTGGAGAGAGACGCGAAGAACGGCAAGCCTTCGCGCCGAACGTTGAAGGTACCGTCGCGGTTCAGCAGCCGGTGCGGATCGCGCGCAACGACGGAACCGAAGCCGAGATCGGCATTGATGTCCGCCTGTGCGCGCTTTCGCTCGTCGCTGATCGAGGTCACGCGTAGTCGACGCGGATCAGGATGTAATCAAACGGCACGAGCGCGTCGCCGAAGATCGTCGCTGCGCGCAACGGACCGAGGCCGCCCGGCTTCACGTCCGCAGGTTCGAAGCGGAACGATTTCCAGTCAGGCTGCGCAGCGCCCGGGGGAACGAGCGCGATGACATACCGTCCTGCGCGCAACTTCGTCGCGCCTCCCTCGGTTCCCATCGACAGCGTGATCGCGGCCGGCGCCGAACGCAGATCCGACGACGTGCGCAGCGCGACATCCGAACCGCCCGATGCGTGTCGCCGGCCGGTGGCGGAAGGTGCTGCCTGCGAAGGAACACCAGTCTCGATCTCGAACTGCAGCCCTTCGCCGGTCACCGGAATCGTGAAATTGGCGAGACGCTGAACGGGACTCGTGCTGGTGTAGTTCCAGGCGAAGAACGGCGCCTTCCCTCCCACCGCCAGTTCCGTCGGGAAATAGGCTTTCAAACTCACGAAGCGCGGATCAGAGGGATTCTTCCGCCAGATGCCGAGGACGCGCACTCTCGCATCATGACTGAGGAAGCGCGGCTCACCCGCCGTCAGCGATTCTGCGGCGACGATCGGTGGCGTTCCGCGGTACGCGTCATCGAACTCGCCATCGACGAATCCGACGGCGATCGTTGGAAGAGCATCGGCGGAAATCGTGGCCGCCGTGAGATCGCTCGTCGCGAGGCCGGCAACCGCAGCGGACGTGAGAATCAGGAACTGGCGACGCTCAATCAGAAACTGGGACACGGTTCAGGTACCTCGCTCTTTCAAAGAAGGTAACATCGTAACGCTCGAACGGGCAGCCTTCAATGACCATCAGGCCGGTTTTGTGAGGCGCATCACGTTTAAAACGTAAAAAAAACCTCAATCGCACGATTCGGCCGGTTTTGCACCTGCCGGAAGGGCCAACTCGCCGCCCGGAACCACTCGCAGGCTCGTCCCCGGCGAGGTCGCAACGTGCAGCGGGGCAAGGCCTCCGGTGAGCGTGTTCCGCGCCGCGTCGACGCACAGCGAAGCATGACCGGACGCAGCGAGCTCGATGAGCGCCTGCTCGTTCACGGCAGGCGCAACGATCTGCGTGCGATGCATCGCGAAGGTGATCGAGCTTCCCTCGGTTGCAGCAGCGTTGATCGCTCCGACGCCCAGGTGCGTCGCGCTCGTGTCGTCGATGGTGATTCGCATCGCGCTCGTGCCTGACGCGCTGACATCGATCGCGGAACCGGCGTTGTCGTGAAGGCTGCTGTTCGCGATGGCGATCTCGAGCCTCGACTGGCCTGCGGAACGAAGATCGAGCAGCCTCTGTCCACCCTGCGGCCGCTGCTCGGCCGCCAGCTCGGTGTGATCGAGAAGAATGCGGCCGCTGTTGAATCGCTGCTCGACGCGCAACTGGCTGCCGGCGTTATCGATGAACCGGCAGTTGCTCATGCGAATGAGACCGCCGGCTTCCTGCATGAGCACTCCCGCTTCGAACGACTCGTCGCCCGCCTGACGCACTTCGATCTTTTCGAACGTGAGGTCGCGGATGTTGTTCGCGTTGATACCCATGGCGCCGCCGCCATCGATGACGATGTTCTCGAACGACGACTGCTGAATGTGCCGCAGATAGAGGGCGGCGTTGCACGGCGCCGTGGTGTTCACATCGAACTCCCCTGCGCACTTCGCCCCTTTGACCGCGCCCGCGGAGCCGCTGTTCGCGATCGTGATGTTCGAGATGTGAATGTTGGACGACTGCACGGCGCGGATTCCATAGCTCTTCGCTGCGGTGATCGTTCCGCCGAGGATGTCGAGCCGGCCGCGGAGCTTGTCGATGATGACTCCTTCGGCGGCTCCGCTCGACGCGACCGACTCGAACGTCATCGCGCCGCCCGCATCGTGCAGCTCGAGTGCCGCGGAGCCGTGCGATTCGAGTGACGAGTGCTCGGCGGACACGACGATCTTCGCGACGTTGTTGACGACGAGTCCGCGCCGGCGGCCGTGGATCTGCATCCGATCGGCGAACGAGATCTGCTTCAGTGACGACAGCAGGAGGGCATCGCCCGACGAGTCGTCGATGCGGATCGTGGAGCCGTTGCGGAAATCGACAGAGGCGCGATCCTCGATCCGCAGCGCGTTCACGAACGAGCCGGAGATCGGGAAGCGATCGAAGGCGACACTCCCCTCGCCGCCGCTGATGACGACGCCATTCCCGTCATTCGTGGCGTCGAGCGCGCCGCCTGTGATCGTGATGTTCCCGTGCTGACGCTGGAGAAACGCAGCGTACGCGCTCTGCGCGGTCTGAAAACGAACGTCGCGAATCTCGAGCGTGCCCATCGCATCGACGCTCTGGATTCCGACGAAGCCGCGCGGCGGCGCGATGCGCACACCGGCAATCACGTTGTTGCCTTCTGCGCTGATCGTCCCCTGAATCAGAGGGCCGGGTCCCTGCGCGGCAGGCGCCGCGGCATCGAGCGCGATTTGCTTGTCGGCGCGAAGCGCATCGAGGCCGTAGGCGGAACCGATGAGCATCTGCCCCTTCTTCAAGGTGAAGGACTCGATGTACGGATCGGCGGTCTCCATGACGAAGACGACGTCCGCGACTCGGATCGCCTGTTCGATCGAATGAAAGGGACGCTCGACGCTCCCTTCGCCGGCGGCGCTTCGATTGTCGACGAATGCGACGTGGGCCGCGGCTGCGGAAAGGGAGAGCGCAAACTGCAGAACGCAGGATGCGAGGAGCACGAGGCGGCGATGGGTCACTCGTGATGGAAACGTTCATGATGCCGCGCCGTGTTCCCGCGTTTCGCGGCGACGTAGCGCCGCCTCTCAGGCGGCGGTGCTCGGAATGACTTCCTTACGAATTCGCTGTTATGCTGATCGGGGTAAGGACACGAAGATGAGCTCGACGACGATCACCTCCAAGGGTCAGATCACCCTTCCAAAGGAAGTGCGAGATCGCCTTGCTCTGAAGCAAGGCGACCGGCTCGAGGTGACTGTCGGGCGGAACGGCGTGCTGATGCTCGCGCGGGAAAAGGCTCCGGCCGTCGCAGACGCCTACGGGCTCCTTCAGCACCTCGGCAAAAGCAGGCGGGCATCGGTGCGTGAGATGCGCACCGCCGTGCGCAAGCGTGCCCGGCGGAAGCACGCAGCGAGGCGCTCGTGATCGCGCTCGATACGAACGTATTGATCCGATTTCTCGTGCGTGATGACCATGATCAGGCGGCGCGTGCTCATGCCCTGATCGAATCCTGTGCAGAGAAAGGCGAGGAGTGTCTCATCACCAGCTCCGTGCTTTGCGAGACGGAGTGTGTGCTGGAGAGTGTCTATCGCGCATCGCGCGCGGAGATTGCCAACGCGGTGCGCATGTTGCTGACGACACCGCCATTCTCTCCCCAGGATCCGGCCATTCTGGAGAACGCGCTCCAGCGGTACTCGAAGGGAAAAGGCGATCTTTCCGACTACCTCATCGGCGAATGCGCGTCCGCGCTTGGCGCTCGAACGACGTATACATTCGATCGCGTTCTCCGAAACGCGGAGCAGTTCACTCTGCTCTGACGTTCGCTATTCGGGTCTACCCGGAAAGGCCTCGGCGGTGAGCCGGCGGATCAGCGACTCGCGATAGTCCCTCAACTCCGTGCCTGTCATCCCGTAGTGAAGGTTCTCGTCAGAAGGCAAAGAGAACTCGGACAACACCCACGCGAGCTGACCGGGACTCATCCCGCCGTCTTTCTGTTGTGCGAGAGCGACGGCTGCGATTGGATCATGACCGGCCTCTTCGAGTCGGGCCACGTCCACGAGGTCGCGCACCTCCGCACGCGAGAGCAGCGCACGGAGTTTGTTCGCGAGAATCTCCCCGGGGGAATCGATGATGATGCGGCCAATCGTGATTTTCTCCAACAATCCCTGCTCTCGCCACCGGCTCAGCAAGAACGTCCAGAAGTCACGGCGGCGTCCGAGATATCGCGAGAGCTGATCCCATCGCCGGCTGATCTCCTCGGGAGTCGTGAATAACCAGACGTCTTCCTCGCGCGCTTCGCGAAGGATCTTTCCAAGCATCCGGATGCGGTCTTCATCCGAATGATCCAGAACACGACGCAGCTCACCCAGCGTCATCGGCTCATCCCATAAGAAATAGGGAATCGCATCGTCACGCGATAGATCCGTAGTCAGGGCAACAGCGGGTTCCATCGGAAACCATTATCCGGCCTGTCATGATAAAACCGCCCCATGCTCGAGCAGCTCACCGTCGAATCGTTTCAGCCTCTCACTGGCACATCGTTCTGGGTTCATCACGAAGGGCACAAGATCGAGTTGCGATTGACTTCGGTCGCGAAGGTGATGGAGAGCGAGGCGGCACGCTTGAAGAGAGCGGCGTTCTCGCTCTATTTTCTTTCGCCACTCCACCTGCCGCAGTCGATCTACCACATCACGCACGACGCATTCGCCGAGCCGCTCGACATCTTTCTGGTTCCGATCGGCAAAGATGCGAACGGCTTCACCTGCGAGGCAGTCTTCACTTGATCGATCTCGCTGCGCACGAAGTCCTCTTCGTTCCTTCGCAGTATCGAACGATTCAGGATGCGATCGACGCGGTCTCCGGCCCGGCGACGATCATGATCGAGCCGGGCATCTACGCAGAGAAACTCGTCGTCTCCGGGAAAGAGTATCTGGTCATCGAAAGCACGCGTCTGTCGCGCCGCGGTGTGGTGATCACAGGTGGGCTCATCGTGCAGGTGTCGAATCTCTATCTGAGCGGAATCGAAATCCGGACGAATCGTACGGCGCGCGGCATTCTTGCGAATGATTCGAAGATCAGCCTGCAGGAGTGCGTCGTCGCCGGCAATCGCACGGACGAGCCATTCGGAGCGGGAATGTACTGCGCGCGCTCGAATGTGCGGATCCAGAAATCGATCATCGCCGGCAACACGATCGAGACTCGCTTTCCGGAATGCGGTGGCGCGGGCGTTTCGCTGATGCACTGCCGTGCGGAGATCGCCGGCTGCTCGATTCAAGCGAACGAGATCTACACGAAGGGCTTCGCGCGCGGCGGCGGCATCCATTGCGATCAAAGTCACGTGCGGTTCTGGCGCAGCCGCGTCACGGAGAACTGCATCGTCGCCGGCAATGCTGAAGGCGGCGGGATCTACATCGCCGATGCGGAAGCCGTGCAACTCGGAGGTTGCGTGATCTCCGGCAATTCTTCCGGCAGCGGCGTATTCGTCGCTGGACGTCGGGACGCGGTCGAAATCTACAGCAATACGGTGATCCGGCAGAACTCTCCGGATGATGTGGTGTGGAGAGAGACGCCGCAGCTTCAGTCAGGCATCCTAACCTCCCCCGCCGACGCGCTCTTGTCGAACGCGATCCAAAAAACGTTGGAGGCGGACAAAGAACATCGGCCGCGGTTGTTTGCACAACTCGTCAGCGAGATCGAGACGTTCATGGCTGCGCATCCCGAGGAGAGGCCATGGACGTGCAGGATCTTCGAAGGGACCGATGGCTCGAAGATTTTTCGCGGAGGCGTCGGTCATTCGCTCGTGATCGATCCAGCCGGACGCCTGTGGCGCGCGCGCAGCTACGAAGACTTCGACACGACGTACGACATCACTGCGACGTCGTGCGAGATTCGTTCGCTCACCCCGCGCTACGAGCAGATGCGCGAATACCATCGGCGCCGTTGATCAGGAGGCAAGGGGGTGGCGCCAGCGAAGCGACGGAAAACGTGCGAAGTCGCCATCGGTCGTCACGAGCTCGCAGCCGTGCTCGATCGCGAGTGCGGCGAGGTACGCGTCACTGACCATTGCGCCGCGCACATTCGCGCGCTCGATGAGATCCACCATGATGCTCCAGTGGCGTTCCCCGGGCTGAATGAAAACCGCTGTCGGCAATGCGATCAGTTGATGACAGAAGGCCAGTGCTACCTTCATCGGCGTCGGCGGCTGAAAGATTCGGGAGTTGGTGACGATCCGCAGAAAGCCGGCCAGCGTAACGGACGAAAGCGCGAAGGGGGCTGGCCCACCGGCAAGACCCTCCAGCCACTCCGCGTACCGATCGTGTTCCGGCGCATCTTCTCGATGCGCGTAAATCAGAGCGTTGATGTCCGGTAGCAGCATGGGTCACCGGCGCCGTGCATGGCGAGCCACGTCGTCCATTTCGATGAGTTCGGACGTTCGATCGACGTTCAAACTCGTGAAATGTCCCCCTTTGCCAAAGGTAACGAGCCGGAACGACTGCTTCCCGACAACCTTCCTTTTAGCACCCCACGCCACGCGAACCGAATCCTCGATCAGTCTGCTCACCGTCGTGCCCTCGTGTGCCGCCCTTTTCTTGAGCTGCTCGAGAATCTGGTCGTCGATGGTGATCGTCGTGCGCATGATGCTCCAGCATACAGTGTCATCATCACTGCATCAATGATGGTGCACGCTACGAGCAGAGACCTGATGCATGGATCGAATTGGCTACCGATCGTGAATCCGCTGATCGTTCGAGCAGGCGCACGTGCGCATATCGCCGGATCTTCTCGTCACACGTTGCGAGTGTCAGATCGTGAACGCGTGGCGTGGCCACGATGATCTGATCGGCTGGATCGCGATGAAACTCTCATGGCAGTCTCGTACTCGCGATTGCGATGAGCGGAGTCAGGGGAAGGACGGTGATCCCGGAAGGCTCGAGCGCGAGACCAAGCCAGCCGGAAAGCTCCATCGAAAGCTCGAGTCTTCCGCGCTCCACGAGCTTCGCCACTTCCCAGCACGAAATCGCGCTTACTCCAACCGGTTCGTTCGCGCTCGTTTCCAGGGTCTCCCGCATCCGCTCCGGCATCCGCTCGTCGTGGACCCACCAGACCCAGACGTGCGTGTTTCACCTGGACGCGTCCCACTCCGATTCATCGACGACAGCCTGGTACGGCTCGTCATAGCGGACGGGCAACCCTCGAAGCGGGAAGCGAGGCTGAACCGGATCATCGATCCGGATCGTCACTTCGACCTGCTGTCCCCGAGTGACAGGGACGCCCTCAACCACCACGCGCCCATCGGCAAGCACGACGACTTTGACTTTGTGCTCTTTCATGACCAACTCTCAAAGCGAGGGTACCTCGGCGGGCGCTGGAGCTCAAGCTTGCGGGGTCCATCGCATGAGGAAGTAGACGCCGTTCGTGTCGACCTTCTCGAAGCCGAGCCGTTGATAGAGACGCAACGCCGGGTTGAAGGCTTCGACGTGAATCGTCACCGGCTTTCCCGCGCGCTGGCCGCGATCGAGCACATCGCGCAGAAGACGTGAGCCGATGCCCGCCCCGCGCGCCTCAGGCATCAGCGCAATATCGACGAGGCGGATCTGCTCGCGCCACTCATCGATCCAGAGACGACCGACAGGCACGCCATCTTTCTCAATGATGTTCCGTTCAACCGTCGGGTAATGAATCCCGTAGTGTTCAAATTGCGCTGCGAACTGCTGATCGAGGAACGCGCGCTTCTGCGCTTCATCAAAAGGAAAATGCGTCATCTCCTCTTCTCTTGTGGAAGCGTAGAGACGACGCATGAAGTCGTAGTCTTCGTCGATTGCGGGACGAAGTGTGATCACACTAGGTACGCGGCGGATAGACGCCCTGCAGCGCGATGCAGAAGTTGAGGGTCAAGTAGGGCTGCATGTTGTTGTGTGGCTGATCGCCTCCAGCAGGTGCAATGGTGGCGTCGTTAAGATTCACGAGCGGAGGCGTTGGTGTTCCCGGAAAGTAGGGCGTAGCGTTGACGGCACGGGAGATGGAGTTACCGATCGGCGTGGTGCGGTTGCCATTGGAGTTTACGGCCATAACGGCGTGGTTGTGGGCGGGAATCTCGGACTCGAGCAGCGACACAGTCTCGGAGCCCCCGGTCTCGCCGAGGTCATGAAGTGAGAGACCAGGTCCCTGTCCCGGATGCATTGGCACATTGCCCTGCATGTTCGGCAGGGCAAAATTTGACTTCCCATCGCCGCCGTATGTGGTACCGAGGAGCGAGAAGAGAGCGGTGTTCTGCGAAAGTGGAAGAATCTGGCCGTCGCAGAACGCCCAACCCTTGGGGGCAAAGTTGAATGGAAAGATGCGGATTTCAGCAACGAATGGATCCATGTCTTTCTCTCCTCCTAGGTCTGGCTCGGGAAAATCCCGAATAACGAAATGATGAAGTCGACGCAAAGATACGGCTGAAAGTTGTTGTGGGGCTGGCTGCCGCCGACCTGTGAGGTGGAGTTGGCGGCCATCGCCGCGGTCGGATTGGCCGAGTTGAACAGAGTGGCGCCACCAAGCGATTGCGCGACGACGTTGCCGGACGGATTGGTCTGGTTGGCAGTTCCCGAGGTGCCCAGAAAAGCATGGCTGTGCTGGGGAATTTGCGAGACCGTCAGCGTAACCGTTTCCACGCCACCTGTCTCGGCGAGTGTGAACCCATTGCCGAAATGCAGGGGAATGCGTCCGCGAAGGTCAGGAAGAGCGAAGGTCGATTGTCCGTCGCCGCCATAGGTCGTTCCGATGAGATTGAACAGGGTCTCGTACTCAGAGATGGGAAGCAACTGCCCTTCGCAGAACATCCAGCCTGCGGGGGCGAAGTTCCCGGCGAACATGCGGATTTCTCCAACGTATGGTTGTGCCATGTCTTCGTCCTCCTTTCTTATGTCTGCGACGGAAAAATGCCCTGAAGGGCGATGCTGAAGTTCAGGACCAGGAAGGGCTGCATATTGAGGTGAGCCTGACTCCCGCCGGTATTGCCCACCGTTGCCGGATTCAGGGCACCCATGTTGTTATCGGGCGGAAGGTAGGGCTGCGCGGGAGAAACACCATACAAGGCCCCCGGTGGGATGGGCTGGTTCCCAGTGGAGCTAGTGGCCACGGCCGCGTGAACATGCGTAGGGATCTCGGAGATGGAAAGAGTGTGCGCTTGCTCGCCGCCCCGCTCGCCCAGCGTGTGTCCGCCACCCATGTGAATGGGCGCTCTGCTGCGCAGGTCAGGCAGGCCAAAATTGACGCGCCCGTCGCCGCCATATGTGGTTCCGAGAAGTGAAAAAAGCCCCTGGTTCTGATTGATGGGCAGCAGCTGTCCGTCGCAAAGCGCCCAACCTTTGGGCGGGAAGCCGAAACTCATGATCCTGATCTCACTTAAGAATGGTTCTGCCATGACTCCTCCACATGCAATTGTTCAGGTGATAGGGGAACAGAAACGGGACCACGTGTTCCGCAAACAAGGCACTTTCTTAGAATCGCTGTGCATTTGCACTCATGGGCACGGACGCACCAAACGCGTCCGTGCCTTTGCGAAAATCTTAGTTCACAGTATTCACCGGTGTCGCCGTCAATGTGAGCGTTCCGCCATTGACAAAGCTGCACGTCTTGCCGGCCGTGCCGGTATTCGTGGTTGCGATCTCGTTGCTGACCGAACCGCCCGCACCGGTCTGGAAGAGCGTGCCGGCGCGGGTGCCGGTGGAGTTCACGGTCTCGAAGAAGATCATGCCGGTCCCCGCGCCGCACTGCGAATCGCAGCCGTCGACTGCCGGAACCGTGTTGCCATGAATCTCCGCATGAACGTTTGAACCCGACGTTCCCGTTCCCTGAGCGTCGGCCGCCACGTAGATAGCGTACTGCGGGAACGAGGCGATGAGCTGGGTCACGGAATTTCCCGTGATCTTCACGTCAAGCGGCGTCTGGCCGGTGTTGGCGCCCGTGTCTCCGAGCTGTTCGACGTCGATGCCGCGCGCTCCGAAGGAACCGGCACCGTTGGCGAGATTGGTGATCGTGTTATTGATAATCGTTGCGATGGCAGTCTTTCGGCCCTGCATAAAGACGCGAATCCCTTCACCGTTGGCGGAACCGGAGTTGGGGACACCATTGGTGCCCACGACGTTTCCGCTGCAGAAGGCCTTGAATGTTCCGGGGCCGACGTTCGAACCACTGGCAAAGTTGATGGCGCCGTTGGCGGCGTTCGTCATGTTCACGTTGTTCACGAAGCGGTAGTACGAGCTGCCCGAGCCGTTGGTGCCACCGCTCTCGAAGCTGGCGTGGGTGTCGTTCGCGTTGAACGTGCAGCCGCTGACGGTGATCGTACCGGTGGCCGGGGCGCCAACCCCGTTGCCCATCGTGGCGTTGTCGTTCTCCTGGAACTGGATGCCCTTGGAGAAGTTGTTCGAGAACGTGGCGCCTGTGACGGACGCCGTGTTCAGCGCGGCCGAGCCGTGCAGGTCGACGAGGAAGCCGGCATTCTGCGTGCTGCTGCTGTAGGTACCGCCGGTGACGGTCAGAGTGGTAACCACCGCCGTCGATGAGGGCGAGGTCGTAAGCTGGAAGTTGGAGTTGAAGTTTCCAGTAACCGTATTGCTGGTCAACGTCACTGCGTTGACGGTGTCAGTGAGCTTGATGCCGTCGCGGTTGTTCCCGGCGGTGCTGTTGTTGGTGACCGAGCTGCTGATGAGCGTGAAGCCATCGACGCCGCTACCGAGGATCCCTTCCACGCTGCTTGTGGTGACGCTCATGA
Organism: Acidobacteriota bacterium; assembly: GCA_021325515.1. Lineage (GTDB taxonomy): Bacteria > Acidobacteriota > Thermoanaerobaculia > Gp7-AA8 > Gp7-AA8 > JAJPHC01. The sequence continues at coordinate 58,608 of JAJPHC010000010.1, read as the reverse complement.
ACGAGAGGCTGACACCCTTCGTGGTCGTCAGCGAAATGCCTGCCCCGGTGGTCTTCTGGATCGTGCCTCCGGAGGCGGCGCCGCCGGTTCCGGACACAGTGAGCCCTCCGCTCGCGCCGGTATTGTTGAGGATGATGCCGTTGGCCGGACCTGAAGCGGCTGTTCCGGCCGTGATGCTCTGGAACTTGAGGCCATTCACACCGATGGTCGTGTTGGCCACGTTGAGCGCAGTAGCCGTCGTCGTGGTCAGCGTACTCGTTGTGCTGCTCGCGCTCACGGTACCTCCAGCGGTTGCCGTGAAGGCAGGGTTCGCGCCGGTTGAGAGTGTGAGCACTCCCGTGAAGTCGATGGTCGCGCCGGTGTTGCTGTTCAGGAAGATGCCTGCACCACCATTGCTGCCGATGGCGCCGGAGAACGTAACCGTTCCACTGGTCATGCTCTGGATGTCGACGGCGCGCTGACCCGCGGTGTTCTGCGTGATCGTGCCCGCATCGGAAACCGTGACGGTGCCTCCGCTGATGAGGAAGCTGGCGCCGGTATTCGCCGAGATCGCGCCGCCGCTGATCGTGAGCGTTCCCCCCGTAACGGAGGTTAGCTTGACGCCGTTGACGCCTCCCGTCGAGTTGAGCGTCTGGATGGCCGACGCGCCGAGCGCGATGCCGTTCAGGTCGAGTGCGGTGCTGCTGACGTCGATGCTGCTGTTGCCGCCGGTGGCGGTGATGGTGAGCGTCCCGCCGCCCGACATCGTCAACCCCTTGCCGGTGTGGTTGGTGCCGGTGGCCGACAGCGTCAGGTGATTGAACGTGAAGTTGCCGGCCGTGTTCGTGCCGCTGATCGCGACCAGCGTGTTGTTGAAATTGTTGTTGCTGGACGTCAGGCTCAAATTGTTGACGGTGAGTGTTCCCGTCATGTTCTTGATGACGGAGATCACGCCATTCAGCCCGTTCACGCTGCCGCTCAGCGACGTGCCATTCATCGTCAGCGTCCCGTTGAACGTGCCCGACGCGGAGTTGATGTCGAGCAGCACGCCGCCGTTGTTGTTGTTCGTGATGACGCCGCTGTAGGTGATCGTGGCGCCGACGTTCGTGGCCGAGCCGCCGATCTTGAACGAGGTCGTCGCCGCGGAGATGTTGTAGCCCGAGCCGAACGAGATCGTGCCCGACGCCTCATTGAAGATCGTGATGCCGCCGCCGCTGCCAGCGATCGTGCTCGTGGCGCCGGTGAAGTTGTAGGTGCCGGTGCTGGCACTGATGCTGATGCCCGTGCTCGTGCCGCTGGTGGTCACGTTGCCGCTGAAGTTGATCGTGCCGGTGTGGCTGCCGGAGATGGTGACCACATTGGCCGCATTGGCCTGATTGATCACGCCGCCCCAGCTCACCGTTCCTGTGCTCGTTCCAGTCGCGTTGAACGTCGATCCGCTGGCACCGGTCAGAGTGCCTGCGGTCACGCCCCACGTACCCGTTACAGCATTGAGGTTGACGCCGTTCGTGCCGCCTGTGGAGCTGACGTTGGCGAACGTGCCACTGATGGCGCCGGTCGTCAGATTCAGGGCCGTCGCCGCGCTCACGTTCACGCTGCTGCCGATGGTTAGAGTGCCGAAGTTCGTCGTGTTCGTGATGCCCGTCGCCGGACCGGTGATCGTCACACCGGCCAGCGTCAGGCTCGTGTTCGAGCCCTGCAGCAGAATGCCGGTCGTTCCGTTCGTAATCGTGCCGCCGTTGACCGTGACCGTGCCGGCCGTGACGAAGTTCGCCAGGTTGATGCCTCTCGTTGCTCCGGTCGTGCTCACGCTGGTGAAGGTCACGCCCGAACCGCCGATGGTCATGCCGTTGATGTTCAGCCCGTCCGCCGCCGCGCCTGTCGTGACATTCGCCGTGCCGGTTACGTTCAGTGTTCCGCCGCCGCTCGCTCCGAATCCGCCACCGGTTGCGGTCGTGACGTTCAGCGTGCCGCTGAAGCTCATGGTGGCGCCCGTGTTGTTCGTCAACGTGACACCCTGATTGGTGCCACCGACGTTCACGGTGTGCGAGCCGGTGAAGTTGATCGTGCCGCCGGCGTTGGCGTTCACGTACATACCGAGGCCGGCGTCATTGATGTTCGTGCCAAGGGTGATGATGCCCGCACCGTTGGGACGGTTCTGAATCAGGATCGTCCGTCCGGCTACACCAGAAGTGATCTGGTTAGTGTTGTCGAGCGTGATCGCTGCCGTACCGCCGTCTCCCGCTGCACCACCCCCCGGCGTTGCAGGCGAGCCGACAGCCAGACCGACGCCGTTGCCAGTGATCTGTGTGTTCGTCACCGTGATGGTCCCGGTCATGCTCGTAAGGTGCAGGCCGGCGGTGACGTTGCTCTGAATGTTGACGACGTCCATCGTCAGCCCCGCGTGCGATGCACCGGCAACGCCGTCGCGCGTCGCGCCGGTGATGGTCACACCCTTGATCGTGTTGCCGTCGTTGAGCGTGACCGCGTCGCTGGACGCCGTGGCGTTCGTAATCTGCGGTTTCGTTCCCGCGGCCACGAGCGTGTTGCCGTTGACAACGAGGGCCACACCCTCGCCGATCAGTTGCTCGTTGGCAAGCAGCGCGACACCGGCGTTCTGATTCGTCGTCGTGCCGTCACCGTTGTAGACATAGATGATGTCGCCGCTCGCGTCGGGAGTGACGCGCGCTCCATTCGTGAAGCTCGACAGCGAGTTGAAGGGCGACTGCGACTGGCCGTTGCCGTTCGCGCCGTTGTTCTTCACGTACCAGACGCGTCCGGAGAGATTCAGCGTGACCGTGCCGGTTGCCGTTGTCGGCGTACCCGTGGTGCCTGTGTCGCTCGAGATCGTGTACGTGAAGCTGTCAGTCGTGAGTGCACTCGCGGTCACCGGCGGCGTGTACTTGAACGTGCCGTCCGCGGCGATCGTGACGCTGCCACTCTGGGTCGTTGCGAACGTTCCGGCGACGACGCTGACTCCGCCGCTCGGGAGATCGTTGGCGAGGATCGAGCCCGACAACTGCACGGCCGGTGTCGCCGGTGCCGTCGTCGTCCCACCCGTCACATACGCCTCGGTGTTGTTCACGAGATTGCTGTACGAGTCACCCGCCGCGGCCGGCCGGATCGCGATCGAGAAGACCGCGCTGCCGGTGCAGCTCGTGCTCGAGTCGGTTGCGGTGACCGTGAAGCTGAAGGTGCCAGTCGCCGATGGCGTGCCGCTGATCGCACCGGCGCCCGAGAGCGAGAGACCGGTGGGGAGTGCGCCGCCCGTGACAGCGAACGTGTAGGTGCCGCTGCCGCCCGAGGCCGTGAAGCTCTGGCCTGCATACGCGGTACCGATCGTGCCATTCGGGAACGAGCCGCCGCCCGTGCGTGCCGGCGTGATCGTCGGGCAAGTAATCGTCAGCGTGTAGCTCGACGTGCCGAAGCAGCCGTTCGTGTCGGTGACTTTGACCGTGATCGGATAAGAACCGATCGCGTTGCTGCTGCCGGAGAGAACGCCGGTGCCCGAGTTCAGTGTGATGCCGCTCGGCAGCGAACCGGTCTCGCTCCACGTCGGGGTGCCGAGGATGCCGGTCGCCGTGAAGGTCCAGTTGCTGGCGGGCGTTAGGCTCGTGCCGGCCTGCGCGCTGTTCGACGTGGCGTTCGTGATGCTGATCGTCTGGCAGCTGATCACGAGCGTGTAGGTCGCGCCGGTGCCGCTGCAGCCGTTCTGGTCGGTCGCCGTGACCGTGATGGGGAACGAGCCTGTCTGTGAGGTCGTGCCCGACAGCACGCCGGTGCCGGAGTTGAGCGTGATGCCGGCGGGCAATGCGCCCGTCTCACTCCAGGTGATCGTGCCGATGCCGTTCGACTGCGTGAACATCTGACTGAAGGCCTGACCCGCCGTGCCGGTGTTGACGCCGGGGTTCGTCACGGTGATCACCGGGCAGATATAGAGGTTGTACGTGGTCGAGGTGCCCGTGCATCCGTCGCCGTCGGTCACGGTGACAACGATCGGGAAGCTGCCGCTCTGCGTCGGAGTGCCGGAGAGCGTGCCATCGGCGGCCAGCGAGAGACCATTGGGCAGCGTGCTCGCGGTGGAGAAGGTCGCGCCGCCGATCGCCCCCGTCTGTGTGAACTGCTGGCTGAAGGCCGTGTTGATGCTGCCGCTCGTCGTCGCCGGATTGGTGACGCTGATCGTCTGGCAATTGATCGTGAGCGTGTAGGAGCTCGTGCCGAAGCAGCCGTTCGTGTCGGTCGCCTTCACCGTGATCGGGAAGGAGCCGTGCGTCGTCGGTGTGCCGGACAGAACACCCGTCGCGGAGTTGAGCGTGATACCCACAGGCAGCGCGCCCGTTTCGCTCCAGGTGACGGTACCGAGATTGCCGCTCACGGTGAAGGTCTGGCTGAAGGCCGTGCCGCGGGTGCCGGTGTTGACGCCGGGGTTCGTCACCGTGATCGTGTTGCAGTTGATGGTTAGGTTGTACGTTGCTCCCGTTCCCTGGCAGCCGTTCTGATCGGTTGCGGTGACGGTGATGGGGAACGTCCCCGCCTGGCTCGTCGTGCCGGAGAGAACGCCGGTTGCCGTGTTGAGCGTGATGCCGCTCGGCAAAGTGCCGGTCTCACTCCAGGTGATCGTCCCCTGTCCGCCGCTCTGCGTGAACGTCTGGCCGAATGCGACGCCCGCGGTGCCGGTGTTGACTCCGGGGTTGGTCACGGTGATCGTCGGGCAGGTGATCGTCAGCGTGTAGCCGCTGCTCGTGCCGGTGCAGCCGTTGCCGTCGGTCACGGTCACCGTGATCGGGAACGAGCCGCCCTGGGTCGGCGTGCCGGAGAGAACGCCGCCCGTCGTCAGGGAGACGCCGTTCGGCAGAGTGCTCGCGGTCGTGAAGGTCGCGCCGCCTACGGCGCCTGTCTGCGTGAAGGTGAAGTTCGCCGCGACGAGCGGCGTGCCGGCCGCGTCGCTGTTCGAGCTCGGGTTCGTGACCGTGATCGTCTGGCAGCCGATGACCAGCGTGTAGTTCGCACCGGTTCCCGTGCAGCCGTTGCTGTCCGTGACCGTGACTACGATCGGGAACGTGCCGGGCTGTGTCGGTGTGCCACTGAGCACGCCGCCCGTCGAGAGCGTGATGCCCGTGGGGAGCGTGCTCGCTGTTGAGAACGTTGCCGTGCCGTGTGCTCCGCTCTGCGTGAACGTCACGCTGTAGGGCACATTCACGGTTCCCGGCGTATTGGCCGGGTTCGTGACCGTAATCGTCTGGCAGTTGATCACGAGGTTGTAGGTTGCGCTCGTGCCGGTGCAGCCGTTGCTGTCGGTCACCGTCACCACGATCGGGAATGTGCCGTTCACCGTCGGCGTGCCGCTGAGCACTCCTGCGGTCGAAAGCGTGAGGCCGGCCGGCAGCGTGCTCGCTGTCGAGAACGTCGCCGTGCCGTGTGCGCCACTCTGCGTGAAGGTCTGACTGAATGCTGCATCCACGGTTCCCGTGTTCACACCCGGGTTGGTGACCGTGATCGTCTGGCAGTTGATCGTGAGGTTGTACGTCGCGCTCGTGCCGGTGCAGCCGTTGCTGTCGGTCACCAGCACCGTGATCGGGAAGGTCCCGTTCACCGTCGGCGTGCCGCTGAGCACTCCCGCCGTCGACAGCGACAGGCCTGCCGGCAGCGAGCCGCTGGCCAGCGTGAACGTCGCCGTGCCGTGCGCGCCACTCTGCGTGAACGTCTGACTGAACGCTGCATCCACGGTTCCAGTGTTGACTCCGGGGTTGGTCACCGTGATCGTCTGGCAGTTGATCGTCAGCGTGTAATTCGAGGTTCCGAAGCAGCCGTTGCTATCGGTCGCCTTCACCGTGATCGGGAAGACGCCGTTGACCGTCGGCGTGCCGCTGAGCACACCCGTGCTGCTGTCGAGGGTGATGCCCGCCGGCAGCGCGCCCGTCTCGCTCCAGGTCACGGTGCCGAGGACACCGGACTGGGTGAAGGTCTGACTGAACGCTGCATCCACGGTTCCCGTGTTCACTCCCGGGTTCGTCACCGTGATCGTCTGGCAGTTGATGGTCAGCGTGTAGGTCGCGCCCGTGCCCTGGCAGCCGTTCTGGTCCGTCGCCGTCACCGTGATCGGGAACGTGCCGGCCGCGTTGGTCGTGCCGGAGAGGACACCGGTCGAAGAGTTGAGCGTGATGCCGCTCGGCAGCGCGCCCGTCTCACTCCAGGTGATCGTTCCCTGTCCGCCGCTCTGCGTGAAGGTCTGGCTGAACGCGACGCCTGAGGTGCCGCTGTTGACGCCGGGGTTGGTCACGTTGATCGTCGGGCAGACGATCGTCAGCGTGTAGCCACTGCTCGTCCCCGTGCAGCCGTTGCCATCGGTCACCGTTACCGTGATCGGGAAGGTGCCGCCCTGCGTTGGGGTACCACTGAGGACGCCGGCGGTCGTCAGCGTGACGCCGGTCGGCAGCGTGCTGGCCGTCGTGAACGTCGCGCCGCCTACGGCGCCACTCTGCGTGAAGGTGAAGTTCGCCGCCGTCAGCGGTGTTCCCGCCGGATCGCTGTTCGAGGTCGGGTTCGTGACCGTGATCGTCTGGCAGGCGATCGTCAGCGTGTACGTCGCGCTCGTGCCGGTGCAGCCGTTGCCGTCCGTCACCGTGACTACGATCGGGAACGAGCCGGGCTGCGTCGGCGTGCCAGAGAGCGTGCCGCTGCTGCTGAGCGTTAGCCCCGTCGGAAGCGTGCTCGCCGTCGAGAAGGTCGAGCCGCCGATTGCCCCGCTCTGCGTGAACGTCTGGCTGAACGGTGCGCTCACCGTTCCCGTGTTCGTCGCCGGGTTCGTGACCGTGATCGTCTGGCAGTTGATCACGAGGTTGTACGTCGCGCTCGTGCCGGTGCAGCCGTTGCTGTCCGTCACTTTCACCGTGATCGGGAACGAGCCCGTCACCGTCGGGGTGCCGCTGAGCACTCCCGCCGCCGACAGCGTGAGGCCTGCCGGTAGCGAACCGCTATTGATCGAGAACGTCGCCGTGCCGATCGCATTCGCCTGCGTGAACGTCTGGCTGAATGCTGCACCCGCCGTTCCCGTCGTCGTCGCAGGGTTCGTCACATTGATCGTCTGGCAACTGATCGTCAGCGTGTAGGTCGCGCCGGTACCGGTGCAGCCGTTGCTGTCGGTCACCTTCACCACGATCGGGAACGAGCCGACCACCGTCGGCGTCCCGCTCAAGGTTCCGTTGCTTGCGAGCGTGAGGCCCGCGGGCAGCGCGCTCGTGGTGGAGAACGTCGCGGTGCCGATCGCGTTGGACTGCGTGAAGGTCTGACTGAACGCTGCACCCGCCGTCGCCGTGTTCGTTGCCGGGTTCGTGACGGTGATCGTCTGGCAGCCGATCGTCAGCGTGTAGTTCGCCGAGCCCGTGCAGCCGTTCGCATCCGTCACCGTGACGGTCATCGGGAAGGTTCCCGTCACCGTCGGTGTGCCGCTGAGCGTGCCGCTGCTGCTGAGCGTTAGTCCGTTGGGGAGCGGGCTCGCCGTCGTGAACGTTGCGCCGCCGACTGCACCCGTCTGTGTGAAGGTCTGACTGAATGCTGCACCCGCGGTCGCGGTGTTCGTCGCCGGCGGGGTCACCACGATCACGTTGCACACAGTCAGCGTGAAGGTCTGATTGGCGGTTCCGCCGCTGTTCGTCGCCGTGAGGTTGAGCGTATAGACGCCGCCCGAGCCGGGCGCCGGCGTGCCACCGAGAGTCGCCGTCCCGTTGCCGTTGTCGGTGAAGGTGATGCCGCTCGGCAGTGCGCCGCTCTCGGTGATCGCGGGATACGGGAAGCCCGTCGTCGTGATCGTGAACGGCGTCGAGGTGCCGGCCGTCATCCGCGTGCTGTTCGCGCTGGTGAACGACGGCGCCAGCGGGCCGATCGTCAGCGACACCGTCACGGTCGCCGAATAGAGCACACCATCGAACGCGCGATAGGTGAAGCTATCCGCGATCGTGTTCGAGCCGTCGTGCGTGTAGGTGAAGCCGCCGTTCGGCAACAGGCTCAGCGTGCCGTGCTGCGGGCCGGACTGGAGCGCCGCCGACAGATGATCGCCGTCAGGATCGCTGTCATTGCTCAGGACGCCCGGAGGCGGCACCGTCAGCGTCCCGCCGTGCGCCACGTTGTACGAGTCGGCGATGCCGATCGGCTTCTTGTCGGGCGTGATGTTGATCGTCGCCGTCGCTTCGTTCGACGTCGCGCTCCCGTTCGAGGCCTTGTACTTGAATGAATCAACCGGCGCGTTCGAGCCGTCGTTCGAATAGGTGAACGCGCCCGTCGGATCGAGGATCAGCGTGCCGTGCTGCGGGTTGTTCGTTGCTGCAGCGCTGAGTGGGGCTCCGTTCGGGTCTGTGTCGTTGCCGAGGACGCCCGGCGCGATCACGTTGAGCGTCTTGCCTTGCCGCACCGTGTAGGTGTCGTCATTTGCCGTCGGCGCGCTTCCGCCGAGCTTCGCATCGAAGCGGAACCAGAGACTGGTCGTGTCCTGGAAGAGGTAGACCTTCTGGAACCGAGGCGTGCTCGGACCGCCCGATCCGCCCGCAACGAACGGCGGGATCGAGCCCCAGTCGCCGGTCTGTCCGTCCAGCGTGATCACCTGCGGCTGCCCTCCCGGCCCCATCGCGCGCCGGCGAAGCGGGTCGAGCGACGGCGGCCACATCAGGGGAGCCGACGAGGGCGTCGTGAGAATCGTATCCACGGAGCTTCCGGCGGTCGCCACGAAGCCGACGCGAATCTGAGGAGCCGTACCGCCGAGCAGCGCGGTCGGCATCACCGTCTCGACGACGGCGTTGCCACTATCCCCTGAAAAACCGACCGGCCAGCCTGTGGAAGCGACAGGAATCGGCGCACCGAACGTCCCGCTGCTGCAGACCTGACGGGTGAGCGAGGTGACTTGCGCGCTCGTCGGCTGAACGTCGACGGTCGTGATGAGCACTTGCTCTGCACCGGCGAACGTCCCGGCCGGCGTCGCGTACGAACATCCGGTCGATGCGTTGTTGTCGGTGTCGAGCAGCACCCGGAACTCAGTCGTTGCCGCTCGAGCGGTCAACGGAATCAGAGCAACCAGTACCGCTAGAATTTGGAAAACGGTGCTGCTCACACGACGCATGTTTGACCTCGCTCCAAGTTTTTACAGACCAGGGACCAGCGGACCACGCCCAATCCGACACGACGAAGGGAGAGATATTACCAGCGAAACAAAAAAACGGCGGCTCGCGCCGCCGTTCGAAACACCCGTCCACCCTGCGCCGTCCGAAAAAAGAGCAGCGCCACAGCGTCAAATACGCTTGTCAGTGCCGGTCGCTGCTGTTCTCCTCTTCGACCTTGACGTCCACCGCGAGGAGCGACCCATCTTTCATCACTGCCTTGACTTCCACCCGGTCGCCTGATTTCGGTGCAGCAGGATGGAAGACCGTCTTTGCGTCGATCTTCAGGGCGACATCGCCTTTCGACGACGTCCGCACAGTCATGGAGCTCGAGCTGATCGCGCTCACGATTCCGTTGACCTCCACTCGCTGCTGACCGTGGTCTTCCTGCCCCTGCACCACCACGATCAGCGCAACGAGCGAGCCGCTCACACGATCGGCGCGCACATGCACGCGGTCGCCAGCGACCGGCGCGGCGGGAACGAACTGCGTCTTCACGTTCAGCGTCAGCACGATCTCTCCACCCGGCGTGGTGAGCGTCAGCGAATCCGCCGCGATCGCCTTGACGATTCCTTCGAACTCGGAGGGCTCGTTCTCCCCTTCCGTGTCCTCCACGATCACGAGGCGCGCAGTGAGAGTGTCGCCATCCTTCGTCCCTTTGACGTGGACACGGTCCCCGGCGACGAGAGCCGTCGCAGCGACAGGCTGCTGTCCTTTGCGGATGATCGTCGACGGTGTGAGCACGAAGGTCATATCTCCCCGGCGTGAGTCCGTGATCGTCAGAGAGGTTGCACTCACCGACTTCACCTGTCCCTCGGCCTGAAGCTCCGGCGTAGAAGGTGCGCTGCGAGTACGGCCACGACCACTGCTAGTGCTGCTCGTACTGCTCGTGCTGCTCGCTCCGGCGACAGCGAGCATGGCACCGTTCGACGGTCCGGTAAGCGTGTTCTCGCGACCGTTGCACGCGCACATCAACAACGAAATTGCCACCACAACCATCTTCGCGATCTTCATCGGTTTCTCCAGAAACAGAAAGGGGGCGTTACGCCCCCTTTTCGAATACAGCGAACTCTGTTTGGTGGGGAGATTGTGGCATTAGACGCCTCTCTTTTTTTGTGAGGCAGATCACAACCTGTAGACTTGTCGCCGGTCCTTGCAACAAGCAGGAGGCGAAGCGTGGCCGAGTACAGTGCAGTGGCACCGGCGAAGTTGCCTGCATCGCCGGCCGAGAGCGTCGCGCGACCGGAGCGATCCGCCCCACGCATCGACCGGGCGCTCTCCCTCGACGCCCTGCGCGGCCTCTTCATCCTGCTGATGAACCTCGGCTTCACGATTCCGCTCGGCGTGTTCCCCGACTGGATGTACCACCGCCAATATCCCTCGTCCGGCGGCGGCGAATACCACGCGATTGCAGGCATCGCCTGGCGCGACGTCACGTTCGCATCGTTTCTCTTCACGATGGCCGCAGCGATTCCCGTCACGATGACCGCGCGCATGGATCGCGGCATGACATGGAAAGGCGTCATCCTCACCGGTCTGCGCCGCGGATTCTTTCTCTACCTCTTCGCGCTGATCATCGGCCATTCGAATCCGTTCTGGACGAATGACTACACGGCGCGCGGAAACATCACGGCCATCTGCGGCTACCTCCTCTGTTTTCTCGTCTTCACCCGTCCGCGGAGCGAGTGGCCGAAAGCGGTGCGGCTCGGGCTGCCGATCGCAGGATGGATCGGGGTGCTGACTCTCTTCGCGATCTCACCGAAGCTCTTCGGTCAGATGTTCTCGATCGCGCGCCGCGACGATGTCATCGCGATCATCATGTTCGGCGCGGTCTCCGGAATTCTGATCTGGACCGCCACACGCACGAAGCCCCTCGGCCGGCTGGCTCTGCTGGCGATCGTCATCGCCGTGCATGTCGCGTCGCGCGAGGAAGGATGGGCGCACGTGATGTGGAGCAAGTCGCCTCTCCCCTGGCTCTTCGAGTGGATGTTCGTCGACACGCTGCTCGTCGTCATCCCCGGCCTGCTTGCCGGTGATCTGCTCGTGCAGTGGATGAAGTCGCCGAAAGACGAGACGCCGCAGTGGTCGCGGATGCGGCTCGTGGCTCTTGCTCTCCTCGCCATCTGTGTCGAGCCACTGCTCGTCGCCGGCCTCTACAACCGCTGGATCCTCGGGACCACGCTCGCGTTCGCGGGCCTCTGCATCATCGGCGCGCTGCTCGTGCGCAATCCGTTCACGGCGACAGAGCGATTCGTCTCCGGCATGCTGCAGTACGCGGCGTTCTGGGTCTTCATCGGACTGCTGATCGAGCCGCTCGGCGGCGGCATCAAGAAGATCCCCGGGACGATGAGCTACTACCTGACGATGGCAGGAAACGCGATGTGCCTCCTCGCCGCATTCGCGATCGTGTTCGACATCCTTCACACCGGACGCAGGATCATCAAGCCATTCGTCGAGGTGGGACAGAACTCGATGATGGGCTACATGCTCCTTCCGATGTTCGTCATTCCGATTCTCAGCACCGCGAATCTGTACGTGCACGGCGTCAAGACGCCTGCGGCCGCAATCATCCGCGGCGCGCTGATGATGTGCGTGGTTGCCGCGTTCACCGGCTTCTTCAGCCGTAGAAAGATTTTCTGGAGGACATGATCAAGAACTGCACTCTTCGCGCGACACTGCTCGTCGCCGCCGCGCTCGCGCTGCCGTTGCACGCCGATGAAGTGCCGCGAGTCCTTCTGAGCTGTGACGCAGCCGAGAAGATCGAACTGAAGAACGCCGATCTGCTGCGCGACGAGCCCAACGCCGCATTCGGCTACTGCGCCTACAAGGTATCGACGCGCGGAAAGAAGGAGACGGTCACGCTGCGGCGCGTCCTCCCCGCGCCGTTGACGCTCGATCATCATGTCGTCACCACGTGGCTGCGCATCACGGACCTCGAGGCGGTCGGAGAGCTGACCGTGGATCTGAAGCGCGGCAACGACTGGGAGCGCCACTATTTCCAGGGCAACAGGATTGCGCTGCGCATGATCCGCCGCAACGACTGGAGCGCAGTGACGTTCACACCGCAGGGATCGACGCCCGTGTCCGAGGTGCAGATCACGATCCGCGACACCGGACATCCTGCGACGGTCTGGATCGGGCGAGTGGCGGCGATGCCGAAGACGATCGATCACGGCATCGTCAGCATCACGTTCGACGACGGCTGGGTCTCGGTCTATCACGCCGCGCGGCCGATCATGGATCGCTATCACTACGCCGGCACCGCGTACATCACGACGGGCCTCGTGGGCACCGACAAGCACATGTCGCTGCCGCAACTCCTGAAGCTGCAGGACGTCCACGGCTGGGACATCGCTTCGCACATGGTCGACCACGAAGACGTGTCGTCGCTGCCTCAGGCGCAGATCATCAAGCAGCTCCGCGAATCGAAGATCTGGCTGCTGAACCATGGCTTCCGGAGGGGAGCCGAGCATGTCGCGTTTCCGTTTGGAGGGTTCGACGCGGAGGAAGTGCGGACGCAGGTTCGCTATCTCTATCGCTCGGCGCGGCTGATCGATGGCCCGATGGAAACGCTGCCGGTCGGAGATCCGTGGCGGCTGCGGGTCTTTCTCGTCCTCAACACGACCTCGGTCGCCGATGTCGCAGCGAAGATCGACGAAGCGCTCCGCAATCGCGACTGGCTGATCCTCGTCTTCCATCGCATCGAGCCGGCGAACGTCAAGGCTCAGTACGACACGCAATACCCCGAGCCGCAGTTCTCGCAGATCATCGACACGCTCTATCAGAAGAAGGCGGCCGTCGAGCCGGTGTCGCGCGTGATCCACGAACTGGGATTCGATTACTAGGGCGCCTACGGCGCCGGCGCGGGGCGCTAGGCGCGGGGCGCAGGGGCGCCTACGGCGCTAGGCGCTAGGCGCTGGGCGCTGGTGGACGTTGGGCGGAGTTTCCTTGAGCCTTGCGTCTCGCGCGAATTGCGCTTCGTAATATGTTCCTCGCACCTTGCGTAATATGTTCCTCGCACCCTGCGCCATGCGCCTCGCGCCCAGCGCCTCGCGCCAGCGCCAGAGGCGCCCAGCGCCAGCGCCGAAGGCGCTATTCGAATCGCGGGTGCGGATCTCCGAACGTCACCTGCGATGGGAACTCGGTGAAGAGCCGGTTGCCGGGCGCGTAGGGAGCGGAGTGGAAGAGCACGACGCGGTGATTCGGTGATTCGGCGAGCCATGCGCGCACCGGCACGTAGTCTTCCTGATAGCGGACGCGAATGCCGAGGACGTCAGCGCCGACGCGCTTCGCCTCGGCGACTGCTTTCGCATCCTCTTTCACGCCCACGTAGACGGGAAAGATCTGCAGCGGCACGAACTCGCTCAATGCGCGGAAGTAGCGCGCGCCCGAATCGTAGTAGCGCGCGACGGAATCGGCCTTGATGTCGGTCACGACGATCTTCTCGCCGATCCGGAATCGCACGGGCTGATCGCCAATCACGACGGTGCCCTTCTCGACATGAACCGGTGCACTGCCGAGCAGCACGCCGGGCGCGTCGTAGCCGAGAAGCATCGCGACCTGGCGATCGCAGGGGAAATAGACGTTGATCCCCTTCTCCGCGAGGTGAAACGCGGCCTGCATTTTTCCGGGATTGTCGCCGCAGCCGATCACGAGATCGGGCTTCGCGGCGACCGACTGTTCGACGAGCGCGGAGATGCCATGCGTGTCGGTGATCAGCGCGTAGTCGCCGCGGCGCTTCGTCGTCGGATACTCGATCTTGTCGTCGAGAATCTGATAGCGGAACACGCCCGTTTCATCGGGGCCGAACCACTTCTCACCTTTTTTCGCGACGATCGTGCCGACGATGGGAATCGGCTTCGCGTGCGCCAGCGTGATGATGTCTCTCAGCCTTGCGCCTTCGTGATAATCGAGCACGTGATCGACGCCGAGCGACGCGTCGCGAAAATCGAAATCGAATTGATGCGAGAGCCAGTCGCGGTAGGTCCGCTCGAGTTGCACGGCGACTCGCGCGCCCTGCGGCAGACGGACCGCGCTCGCGCCGAGAATGAAGTACTTCGCACCGGCAGGAACGACGAGCTTCGCGCGAATCGGAGCGTCGCCGAAACGCGGAGGCGTGTTCGCCGCCATGTCGCGCAGCAGCGACGAAGCCGCAGGCCTCCCCTGCTGCGCGGCGAGCTGCGCGGCCTTCGCGAGATGCGTCTTCTCATCGATGCCGGCGCGCGCGCCGGCGGTGCCGAGGATCATTTCGAGCAGCAGGGCGCGCCGCGGATCCCTCTCGGCCGCCGAAGCGGTCGCGTACGCAGTCACTGCATTGCGAAGCGCGTTCGCGTCGCCGGTCACATTGCCGAGGAGGAAGGAGACTTCGCCGCGGCAGAGATCGTCGCGGCACTTCATCGTTCGATAGCTCTCGACGATCTCTTTCTTCAGAGCAGGAGTCTGGAACTGCCAGAAGCAATCGTGGCAGATGACTCGATCGAGGGGCACGCCGGATTCCGCAGCGATCGCGAGCAGAGCGACGACGAGAAGCGCCGTCATTGCGAGAGGTACAACGACACTCCATCGCCGGATCCGCACGGCATCGAAGATACGCCTCTTGCAAAATCAGAAAATGATTTTGTGAGTTCGATCACGTTTCCTGCAAAGATCAGCGACAATATTGGCTGCTACATCCCATGTCTGCGAACCGGCAGCCGCTGCATGTCATCGGCGGCACAAATGCCCCGGGAGCGGAGAAGGAGATCGCAAGACTCCGCGAAGAGATCGCTGCACACAACCGGCAGGAGCATGCGATCGCGGAGCTGGGACAGGCGGCGCTGACCGGCGTCGATCCACACATCCTTCTGGGGCAGGCCTGTGCGCTCGTCGAATCGATCCTCAGCGTGAGCCACTGCCGCGCTCTGGAGCTGACGCCGGCAGGGCTCGTGGTCGTCCGCGCATCGGTCGGCACGAACAAGACCTTCCTGCACTGCGAAAGCGACGGCGACGAGAACGAGTCGCTCTGCATGTTCGTCGCGCTCGCCGAAGCGCCTGTGATGTTCGGCGATCTCGCTGCCGAGACGCGCTTCAAGTCCTCGCACCTCGTCGGTTACCACCAGATCCGCAGCGGTGCGGGAGTTGCGATCCGGACGCAGCACCGGCCGTTTGGCGCGCTGCTCGTCTATTCGAACGAGCAGAGGGCCTTCGAGGATTACGAGCTTGCCTTTCTCAAGTCGACGGCGAATATCGTTGGCCAGGCCTTCACGCGCGCGCAGACGGAGCAGGCTCTCCGCAAATCGGAAGCGAGGCTGCGCCAACTGATTCATTCGACGCTCGACGCGGTCGTGACGCTCGACCGGGACGGCCACGTGATCGAATGGAACCCGCAGGCCGAAACGGCATTCGGACTCGCGGCGCGCGACGTCATCGGCCGGCCGCTGCCACCGACGATCGTTCCCGAGCGCCAGTACGTGCTGATGCTGCAGATGCTCGAGCGCTATCGGCGCGGCGGAACATCGGGACTGGTCCGGCGGCGTGTCGAAGCGACGGCGCGGCGTGCGAGCGGCGAAGCCTTTCCTGTCGAGATCACGATCGAGCCGGTGGGCAGCGGCACGGACCAGACCTTCACCGCCTTCATCCGTGACATCTCGGAACGGAAGCGCGCGCAGCAGGAGCTCGAGGCTCGCGAGAAGCGCTTCCGCTCGATCGTCGAGAAGAGCTGGAGTGGTGTGGTGCTGCTCGACCGCGAGCTGGAGATTCAGTTCGCCGGCTCGTCGACTCTGCACCTGCTCGGCTACAGCGAGCAGGATCTCATCGGCAAGTCGATCTTCTCCTACATCCATCCGCACGACGTCTCCGAGATGCGCACCGGCCTCCGGACGCTCGTCGATCGCACGCACAGCGATCTGCACAGCGAGGTGCGCTTCCGCCATCGCAACGGGCGCTGGATCTGGCTGGAGGGATTCGCGCAGGACATGCTGGGCGAGCCGAGCGTCGGCGCGATCGTGCTGAACTACCGCGACGTCTCGCAGAGAAAAGAGACGGAGCGGCAGCTCGAGTATCAGGCGTACTTCGACACGCTGACCGGATTGCCGAACCGTCTCCTCTTCCGCGATCGCATCGTGAATGCGCTTCCCGCGGCGAGGCGCAATCGAGTCGGGCTGGCGATCATGTATCTCGACCTCGATCACTTCAAGCTCGTCAACGATGCGCTCGGGCACTCGATCGGCGATCTGCTGCTCGCCGATGTCGCGAGCCGCCTGCGAAGCTGTCTGCGCGCTTCCGATACGGTGTCGCGGATCGGCGGCGACGAATTCGCCGTGCTCATCAACGAGCTCACGGCGACCGACGCCGTCGCCGGCATTGCGCGCAAAGTGCTCGACAGTCTCGCGCAGCCGTTTGCGATCGGCGGGCACGAGCTGTTCATCACCGCCAGCATCGGCGTCAGCTTCTATCCCGCCGACGGCGATGACTGCGAGACGCTCCTCAAGTGCGCGGATGCCGCGATGTATCGCGCGAAAGAGCTGGGGCGGAATCGCGCACAGATCTTCACGCAGAGCATGAACGAGCGCTACTCGCGCCGGCTCACGCTCGAACAGAACCTGCATCACGCAATCGAGCGCGGCCAGCTCGACGTGCTCTATCAGCCGGTGTACGACCGCGCGCGGCGTCGCATCGGTTCCGTCGAAGCACTCGTGCGCTGGAACGATCCCGTGCGCGGCATGGTCGAGCCGTCGGAGTTCATCGGCATGGCCGAAGAAACGGGGATGATCGTCGCAATCGGCGAATTCGTTCTGCGGCGGACCTGCCAGCAACTCGCGAAGTGGCATCAGGACGGCCTCGTCTGGCTGCACGCCGCAGTCAACATCTCCGCGGTTCAACTGCAGCAGCCGGGATTCGTCGACACCGTTCTGCAGATCATCCAGGAGTGCGGAGTCGCGCCGTCGATGATCGAGCTGGAGGTGACGGAGACGGTTGCAATCCAGAACATCGACGTGTCGATGAAAGTGCTGCGCGTACTGCGCGAGAAAGGCATCGAGATCGCGATCGATGATTTCGGCACGGGCCAGTCGTCGCTCGTCTACCTCAAGCAGTTCCCGATCGACACGATCAAGATCGACAAGGAGTTCCTGCGCGATCTGGCCACCGACGATACGGCGGCAGCGATCGTGTCGAGCGTCATCAATCTCGCTCACACGATGCGGCTCTCGGTCGTCGCCGAAGGCGTTGAAACGGAAGAGCAGTACTCGCTGCTCCGCTACTACGCGTGTGATCGCATGCAGGGATATCTGTTCAGCCGTCCGCTGGATGCAGCCGCGATCAGGCCTTTCGTCCACGAACTGGCCTCGCGGCCTCTCACGCTCGAAGTCATGCACCAGGCATAAGCCCCTCTCCTGCCCGCGCTGGAAATCCGGCGGCGTGTCATGGCAATCTGCGCGGTCTATGCGCCGCCTGCTGCCTGCACTCCTGCTCCTCTACGTCATCAACGCGCACGCCGAGGTGATCGGGTTCGAATCGGTCGCGATGTCGCCCGATGGCAAATCCGTCGCGTGGGCCGATGATCGAGGCATCTTCGTCGACGCGAAGCGCGTCTCCGCGGCACCGGAGAAGAAGCAGCTCGACGAGCGCGAGCTCGCCTGGTCGCCCGACTCGAAGCGCATCGCGTTCCTGTCGGACGCTGCGAAAGCCGGTCAGCGGCAGCTCTACATCGTGACCCCGGGAAGGATTCCCAAAAAGCTGACGGAGCTTCACGGCTATCTCTCGACGCCTTCGTGGTCGCCGGACGGCAATTCGATTGCCCTGCTCTTCACGGAGAGCGCGGAGCATGCGGCCGGCCCGCTCGTCGCGCGCAGCCGCACGGTCGGCCAGATCGAAGAGCACATCGAGGAACAGCGCGTCGCGATCGTCGACGTGGCGACGGGCAAGGTCCGCATCGTCACGCCGGCGGATCTCTACATCTACGAATACGACTGGTCCCCCGACTCGAAGCAACTCGCTGTGGTCAGCGCACCGGGATCGGGAAACAACAACTGGTGGATCGCGACGCTGCAGCGCGTCGACGTCGCGGCGGAGACGATCACACCCGTCTACAAGCCGGCGCTGCAGATCGCGTCGCCGCGCTGGTCGCCTGATGGAAAGCGCATCGCCTTCATCGAAGGGCTGATGAGCGATCAGGGTGTGACCGGCGGCGATCTCTTCATCATCGGCGCGGATGGCGGCCCGGCGCGCAACATCACACCGAGCGCTCCGTTCTCCGTCACGTCGTTTCAATGGAGCGGCGCGGACGACATCACCTTCTGCGCAAACATGGCGGGCGATTCGGCGATCGCCATCGTGCCGGCCGGCGGCGGCGATCCGGAGATCGTGTTCCGCGCAGCGGAATATCTTTCGAACGGCGACACGATCGGCGCATCGTTTTCACGCGATGGCTCGCAGAGTGCCGTCATCCGGACTTCGTTCGCCCAGCCCGCCGAAGTCTGGGCCGGAAAGAACGGCCAGTGGACGCAGGTCTCACACGCGAACGCAACCGTCACCTCGCCAGCGGGCGAGGTGAAGAAGATCGAGTGGTCGAGCGATCAATTTCATCCTTACGGCTGGCTGGTCGCGCCGATGGGCGCCGACGCATCGAAGAAACATCCGCTGGTCGTCTGGGTACACGGAGGACCGGCGAGCCAGTCGTTGAATCGCTGGCTGCGCGACGAGGCGATCGCGCTGCTGAAGCACGGCTATTTCATCTTCTTCCCGAATCCGCGCGGCAGCTTCGGCGCCGGCGAAGCATTCACGCGCGCCAATGTGAAGGACTTCGGCTACGGCGATCTCCGCGACATTCTCAGCGGCGTCGACGAAGTCGTGAAGAGCGCACCGATCGACGAGCATCGGATCGGAATCTGGGGCTGGAGCTACGGCGGCTACATGTCGATGTTCGCGGTCACGCAGACGAACCGCTTCGCGGCCGCGGTCGCCGGCGCAGGCATCGCGAACTGGCAGAGCTACTACGGGCAGAACGACATCGACCGCTGGATGATCCCCTACTTCGGCGCATCGGTGTACGACGATCCCGCGGTGTATGCGAAGAGCTCGCCGATCACCTTCATCAAGCAGGTGAAGACTCCGACGCTGATGCTCACCGGCGAGCGCGACTCCGAGGTTCCCGCACCGCAGTCATTCGAGTTCTGGCACGCGCTCAAAACCCTCGGCGTTCCGACGCAGCTCGTGGTCTATGCGGATGAAGGACACCGTGTCATGAAAGCGGAGCACAAGACGGATATCGAGAAGCGCGTGGTCGGATGGTTCGATGAATACATGAAATAGGCAGCAGGAGGACGCGGGGCGCCTGCGGGCAACCTCGTCATGGTTTCTGCGTAGAATGAATCAGTGACTCGCGCGCTCTCCCCCACCCGGCTCTTCGCGCTCGCTGCGCTCTCGATCGTCACGGTTTGCGTGCTCATCACGCGCTCGCATCTCGGGGCGGCGAACATCGATGTCGCGGCATGGGGCGTCACGTTCGATCTGACGCTGACGATTCCGCTGGTCTATTACCTCGTGGTCGTGCGCTCCGGCGCGGCGCGGCCACTCACACTCATTCCGCTCTTCGTCGTCTGCATGGCACTCGCGGCCTTCGTCGTGCCGCGCGGGCAGCAGCAGTTCGTCCACGATCTCCGCTTCATCTCGGCACCGCTCGAGCTGGTGACGACCGTTCTCGTCGTCCGCCGCCTCAGGCGGGTCCGCGACCTCTCCGCGGCGACGCGGGCTCTCTTCGGCGAGACACGCCTCGCGTCGTTCGTCGAGTGCGAGATCGGCATCCTGTGGTACGCGCTCTTCGCCTGGCGCGAGGAGCCGAAGGAACGAGGCTTCACGATTCATGAGCGCTGCGGCTGGGGCTCGATCGTCGTCTGCTTCCTCACGTTGCTCGTCTTCGAATCGATCGGCATGCACTTCCTCGTCCTGCACTGGAGCGCGAAGGCCGCGTGGATCGTCACCGCACTCGATGTCTACGGCATGCTCTGGCTGATCGGCGATTATCACGCGCTGCGTCTTCGCCCCTCCTTCACCGAGGATGGCATCGTTCATCTCCGTTACGGAATGCGCTGGACGCTGACGACTCCCCTCACGAATATCGCCGGCATCGACGAGCCTCAGGGGGAGGCGGACTGGAAGCGCAAGGGCGTGTTGAAGATGGCGATGCTCGACGAGCCGGCCGTGATGATCCGTCTGCATGAGCCCGTCGTCGCGATCGGGATCGCCGGCATCCGCCGGACGGTCGACGCGATCGCCGTTCTGCCCGATGACATGGAGGCGTTCCGGCGAGTCACCGGCCGGTGCTAGAATCGCGCTCCTTCGCGCCCGATGGATTCCTCGAATCAGCAGCACAGCCGCGGGTATCTCTTCACGCTCTCTCTCGCGGCGCTGGGAGTGGTCTACGGCGACATCGGCACGAGCCCGCTGTACGCGCTGCGTGAGTGCTTCAATCCACACCATGGCGTACCGGCGACTCGCGAGAACGTCATCGGCATCCTCTCGCTGATCCTCTGGTCGCTGACGATCGTCATCTCGTTCAAGTATCTCGTCTTCGTCATGCGCGCCGACAACCGCGGAGAGGGAGGCATCCTCGCGCTGATGTCGCTCGTGCGCGCGCGCAGCGGGCCGCGTTCCGTCCGCCGCGCCACGCTGATCGCGTTCGGCATCTTCGGCGCGGCCCTGCTCTATGGCGACGGCATGATCACACCCGCGATCTCGGTGCTCAGCGCGATGGAAGGTCTGGAGATCGCGACGCCGCTGTTCACTCCTTACATCGTCCCGCTGACGATCGCGGTGCTCATCGTGCTGTTCGTCGTCCAGCGCGCCGGCACGGCGAAGGTCGGCGCGATGTTCGGGCCCGTGATGCTCGTCTGGTTCGCGCTCATCGCCATCCTCGGCGTCGCGCAGATCATCCGCGAGCCGCACGTCCTGGTCGCCGTCGATCCGACGAACGCCATCTCGTTCTTCATCCGCAATCGTCTTCATGGCTTCCTTGTGCTCGGCGCCGTGTTCCTCGCGGTCACCGGAGGCGAAGCTCTTTATGCGGACATGGGGCACTTCGGAGCGAAACCGATTCGGATTGCCTGGTTCGTCCTCGTGTTCCCCTCGCTGCTGCTGAACTACTTCGGCCAGGGAGCGCTGCTCCTCGCCGCACCACACTCCACCGAGCATCCGTTCTTCGAGATGGCTCCGGCGTGGGCACGCGTGCCTCTCGTCGTGCTGGCGACCGTAGCCACCGTCATCGCGTCGCAGGCGGTGATCAGCGGCGCCTTCTCGCTGACACGCCAGGCAGTGCAGCTCGGATATGCGCCGCGCATCCAGATCCGCCACACGTCGGCGCGCGAGATCGGGCAGATCTACATCCCATCGATCAACTGGCTGCTGATGTTTTCCGCGATCGGACTCGTCGTCGCGTTCCGGGAGTCGAGCGCGCTGGCCGCCGCCTACGGTGTGGCGGTCACGGCGACGATGGGCATCACCACTCTCCTTCTCGCAGTCGTCGAGCGCGAGCGGTGGGGTTGGTCGATGGGTGCGATGCTCGGGCTGACGATTCCGATTCTCTTCATCGACCTCGCATTCTTCGGCGCGAATATCATCAAGGTCACCGAAGGCGGATGGTTCCCTCTTGCCGTCGGTCTCGCGGTGTTCACCGTCATGACGACGTGGCGCTCGGGACGCGAGCTGCTCGCGCAGCGGCTGTCCGAGACCGTGCTGTCGGTCGAAGACTTTCTGGCGGATCTCAGCCGCGGACAGATCCCGCGCGTCGCCGGGACCGCCGTCTTCATGTCGCGTTATCAGAGTGGGGTTCCGACGCAACTCCTCCACAATCTGAAGCACAATAAGGTCGTGCATCAGCGCGTGGTGCTCCTGACGGTGCTCATCGAAGAAACTGCCCATCTCGCCGACGGCGAGCGCTACTCGTGGGAGGATCTCGGACAGGGCGTTCACCGTCTGATGATTCGCTTTGGCTACATGGATGACCCGAACATTCCCGACGTTCTCGCCGCGGTCGAAGGCCCGGTCACGTTCCAGCCGATGACCACCAGTTACTTCCTCGGCCGGGAGACGCTCATTCCCACGAGGCGTCCCGGCATGGCGCTCTGGCGCGAGAAGCTTTTCGCCTGGATGACGCGTAACTCCTCGAGCGCCTCGCAGTTCTTCTGTCTGCCTGCGAACCAGGTGATCGAGCTCGGCGCGCAGATCGAGTTATGAACAAGCTAAGACGCATCTTCATCGGGAAGGCGCGGGACGTCAGCGACCCGGAGATCTTCCACCACACGTCGCTGATCGCGTTTCTCGCATGGGTCGGACTCGGCGCCGACGGGCTCTCGTCGTCGGCCTACGGACCGGAAGAAGCCTACAAAGCGCTCGGACCGCACAACCATCTCGCGATCATCCTCGCGCTGATGACGGCGATCACCATCGGGGTCATCTCGATGGCCTACGCAAATCTGATCGAGTATTTCCCCGGCGGCGGCGGTGGTTACCTCGTCGCGACGAAACTCCTCGGCAGCCGCGTCGGAGTCATCTCGGGATGCGCGCTGCTCGTCGACTACGTGCTGACGATCACGATCTCGATCGCTTCTGCCTGCGATCAGTTCTTCTCGTTTCTGCCGCTGCACATGCACCACTGGAAGATGGTCGCCGAGGTGCTGATCCTGCTGTTCCTGGTGGTGCTGAACCTGCGCGGCGTGAAGGAGTCGGTGACGCTGCTGACGCCGATCTTCATCGCGTTCGTCATCATGCACATCGGGCTGATCACATATTCGATCGGCATGCACTTCAACGTGCTGCCCACCGTCGTACACGACGCGACCCGCGATTTCCGCGCGTCGGTTTCCACGCTCGGCTGGCTGCCGGTGATTCTGCTGATCCTCCGGGCGTATTCGCTGGGCGGCGGCACGTACACAGGAATCGAAGCGGTGTCGAACGGCGTGTCGATGCTGCGCGAGCCGCGCGTCGTCACGGCGAAGAAGACGATGCTGCTGATGGCGTCGTCACTCGCGTTCACGGCCGGCGGCATCATCTTCGGTTACCTCCTGACGAACTCGCGGCCGCAGTTCGGCAAGACCATGAACGCCGTGCTCCTGCACAACGTGTTCGGCATGTGGAAGTGGCACGGACTGTCGATCGGAACCTGGATCGTCGTCTTCACGCTGATCACGGAAGGCGCGTTGCTGATCGTCGCGGCGCAGGCCGGCTTCCTCGACGGACCGCGCATTCTGTCGAACATGGCGATCGACTCCTGGATGCCGCATCGCTTCTCTCAGCTCTCCGACCGGCTCGTCACGCAGGACGGAATTCTGATGATGGGCCTCGCGGCATTTGCTGCGCTGATCTACACGCACGGCGACGTGGCAACGCTCGTCGTCATGTATTCGATCAACGTCTTCATCACCTTCTCGCTGTCGCTGCTCGGCATGTCGAAGCACTGGATTCAGGATCGCGACAAGGAGCCGCGGTGGTTCGGCCGCCTGATGGTGCACGGCATCGGCTTCATCCTCTGCTTCTGCATTCTCGTCGTGACCGTCTTCGAGAAATTTCTCTCCGGCGGGTGGATCACCATCGCGATCACCGGAGGTCTCATCCTGATCTCGTTCGCGATTCATCAGCACTACACGACGGTGCGCGCGGGGATGCGCTCGCTCGACGATGTGCTGACGAACCTGCCGGCCGACCAGAACGCGTCGGAAACCCGGAGCGAGATGGACCGCAACGTGCCGACGGCGGTCATCATGGTGAAGTCCTTCTCGGGGTTCGGCATCCATGAGGTCCTGTCGATTCATCGCCTCTTCCCCCGCACGTTCAAGAACTTCATCTTCGTTTCCGCCGCAGTCGTCGACTCCGGCTCCTTCAAGGGCGCAACCGAGGTCGAGAGTCTCGAGGAGGAAACGCGCGCAAATCTGGAGCGGTATGCGGCGTGGGCGCGCAGCCAGGGAATGAATGCCGATTACCGGATGAGCATCGGCACCGAAGCGGTCGAGAACATCACGCAGATGTGCAAAGAGATCGCGGAGGAGTATCCGCGCGCGATCTTCTTCATGGGCAAGCTGATCTTCAAGGAAGAGAAGTGGTACTACCGCATCCTGCACAACGAGACGCCCAACGCGATTCAGCGGAGACTGCAGTTCGACGGGCTGCAGGCCATCGTGCTGCCGATCCGCGTGTTGGAGAGTTAAGCGGTCAGCAGGCTGATCGAGATTTCATCGGCCAGCCTGCTACTTCGCTCGTCTCCTGACCGCATCTTCGATCCGCAGCGCTCCGGTGAGCGTCGCCTGTTCACTCGGACTGTTGGAGACGAGGATCGTCGCCGAGCCGCTGCCGACAGCGGGATCGATGGCAAACGTAGCCGCCACGTAGTTGCCCGCGTACTTGAAGTCCGTGACGCGTTTGAATGCGGGGTTCATCACCTCGAACTTCGTGAGGCCGCCGATGAAGCCCTCGCCTGCGACGGCGATCGTGATCGACTGTCCGCCATGGACGACCAGCGGCTTCGAGCTGAGCGAGGCGTCGATGCCGTTCAAACCGCAACTGCCGATCCACATCGGATTCAGCCGCGCAACTCCATTCGCGTTGATCACCAGGCTGCCGTACACCTTGCCGTTCTCCACCTGCATGGGCGGCAGGAATTGCGTCGGGAAGTCTTTGTTCGCCGCAGTTCGATAGACGCCGGCGAGGTTCGCCGCTTCGACGGGACCGTCGAGCGGCTCGGCGTACAACCGGTAGGTTCCGGCCGGAACGCCGCGCAGCAGAAATTCTCCGTTTTCATTCGTCAGCGTGCTCGCAACCGGAGTTCCCTTCATGTCGGCGGCGACGACGTGCGCGCCGAAAATGGCGCCGCCATCATCGAGGACACGCCCGCTCAGCGTTGCCGATGAGAGGGTTGGATCCGCGCGAGGATAGATCGACGCGATCGCCACGCGCTCATCGCTGTCGAGCGGGATGTTCGTCCCCTTCGTCACGTACGGAAACATGACGGACGAGATCACCGCCGAGTGATCGAGACCGAGGAAGTGACCGGCCTCATGAGCGACGACCTGCTGCGGGTTGAAGCCGCTGGACTGCACCGATGGATCGATCTGAATATCGGCTTCGAGCATGCGGCCGGAGTCGTCCCACCAGTTCGTCGTGACCGCGACGTAGTTCTGATTCGCGAAGAGATCGTCTGCGATCGAGATCGTGTTGTGGCCATCCCTGCCCGCGGTGGCATGATCGACGACACCGTCATCGACGAAGCTGAGGCTGACCTGGGGAATCGATGCCCATTCGCCGAATGCGCGGTCCACGACCGCATCGCCGTCAGGGATCACGGTCGTGACACGCCGTTCAATCTGATAGTGAACGGGGAACGAGGACGAAGGCCAGGAGACCGCCTGCGGTCCTCCCGGCAGCGAGTAGGTCAACGCCGATGCCGCGTAAAGCGGTGCGCTGACGGCGAGTGCGATCGTGGCAAGCAGGGCCCGTTGCATGCCGCCATGAAGTGCAAACGGGGAACCAGTTCAGGCAACAGGCGACATGCCTGCAGCCTGAAGCCTCAGCAGACCGCTACGAGATCGATTTCCACCAGCGAGCCCTTCGGCAGCGCAGAGACCTGCACGGTCGTACGTGCCGGCCGGTGATCGCCGAAGCGTTCGGCGTAGATCGAGTTGAGGGTCTGAAAATTCGCGAGATCGGTGAGATAGACGGTTGCCTTCAGCACGCGGCTGAAGTCGCTTCCACCCTCTTTCAGGACCGCGGCCAGGTTGTCGAACACGCGATTCGCCTGCGCAGCGAAATCGCCCTGCACGATCTCTCCTGACTTCGGATCGAGGGAAATCTGACCTGACGTGTACAGCATTCCGTTGGCGCGAACAGCCTGCGAATACGGGCCGATCGCCTTCGGCGCGCCCTCGGTGGCGATATAGTCCATAGCCATCAATCCTTTCTGGCGGCGCAGTATACGCGGACGCGGTTGTTATAATCGCCCGCAATCGGAGACAGTTACTCTGGATGCCAACCTACATCGGGAACCCATCCCTTTCGAATGCGGTGAAGGAACGCGTCCTCAGCACGTTCCAACAAACGCTCGGCCTCTACAAGCAGGGCCGCACCGGCGAAGTGCTCGCGGGCTGCACTCTCATGCTTCAGATGGATCCGATGTTCGAGCCGGCAAAGCAACTGGCCGAAAAAACGAGAAATCCGGGGGCAGCGATCGACGTGGACTCACTAATACCTTCTAATGACGATGCCGCGCTGCGCGAAGCCCGCACTGCGATGGCCAACCGCGATTTCTCCCGCGTACTGCAGATCACGACGGAGATTCTGACGAACGATCTGATGAACGATGCGGCGCGCATCCTCGCCGATGAAGCGCGCGACAAGATGGAAGCTGCTCCTTTCGTCGAGCAGTTCGCCGCGAAATGCGAGAAGAGCCTGCAGGGCGGCGACGTTGCCGGTGCGAAGACCGCGCTCGAGAAAGCGCGTGCCCTCGATCCCGAACATCCCTCCGTCCTGAAGATGGAGCAGATGATCAATGCGCGGAGCGGCGGCGCACCCGCGCCTGCGGCTCCCGCCTCGTTCGACTTCGGCACGTCCTTCGTCGTCGATACGCCGCAGCAACCATCGATCCCGGGCCGCGGCACCGCGCAGGCCACCGACTTCGGATTCACATTCGAAGAAGAGAAACCCGCAGCAGCGCCGCCTGCAGACGCAGGCTTCGGCGGCTTCTCGTTCGACCCGCCGGCGGCACCGGCCGCACCTGCACCTGCGGCACCCGCCGCGCCGGCTCCGGAACCAGGCGGATTCTCCTTCGGCTCGCCGACGCCTGCGAGCGACAGCGGCTTCTCCGGCTTCTCCTTTGACAATCCGACGCCCGCACCGACACCTGCCGCCGGCGGATTCAGCTTCGACTCGCCTGCTCCGGTGAAAGCTCCCGTATCCGGCGACTTCGACTTTGCGACTGCATCGATCGAGACGAGCGCCGAAGATCAGCAGAAGATTCAGCAGTACCTGACGGATGGCGATCGCGCGTTCGAGGCATCCGATTATCAAAAGGCGATCGACCTCTGGTCGCGCATCTTCCTCATCGACGTCACGAACGAGCAGGCGTCGGAGCGCATCGAGCGCGCCAAGAAAAAGAAGAAAGAGATCGAGGCGCAGAGCGAGTCGGTGCTCGCCTCTGCGATCGCGGCATTCGACCGCGGGGACCATGAAACCGCGCGCGCGAAATTCTCCGAGGTGCTGCGCAGCGATCCGGGCAACGCAACGGCGCAGGACTATATGGATCGCCTCACCGACAGCGTTACCGAGGGTGGAGCGGCCGGGATCGAGTTGCCCTACAACCCGCCAAGCTCGCAGAAGTTCGACATCTTCGCCGAGGAGCCGATCTCCGAAGGAACGATCGGGATCGGCGCACCGTCGGCGGATGAAGACGAGATCGACACGCAGGCGCCGGCGCCCGCTGCGAAAGGCGCTGCGAAAAAAGCACCGGCCGCGAAACCGAAGGCCGCACCCGCACCACCTCCGAAGAAGTCGATGCCCATCGGGCTCATCGCCGCCGTCCTCGGCGCAGTCGTGCTCCTCGGCGGTGGCTGGTTCGCATGGTCGAAGTTCTCCAAGCCCGCAACCGATGTCGCATCGACCACGGTCACCCTCAAGGAAGCGCAGGCGCTCGCCGCGAAGGGAAAATACGATCAGGCGATCCTGATGCTGCAGGACATCAAGCCGGATGATCCGCAGCACGACAAAGCGCTGTTGCTGATCTCCGATTTCCAGAAGAAGAAAGCGACCGCATCGGAAATGATCGACGGCCGTCCCGCGGCGCTCGTTTTCCAGGAGAGCATCGCCAACGGCAAGACGCTGTTCGACAGCCACGACTACGACGGTGCGAAGAAAGCGTTCGAGTCGGCGATGCGGGTGAAGCCGCTGCCGCCCGACATGAAGACGATGTACGACACCGCCACGGCGCAGGTCGCGAAACTCGACAGCGCGAAGTCGCTCTTCAACGAACGCAAGTACGCCGATGCGCTCTCGAATCTACAGCAGCTCGCGCAGGCCGATCCGCAGAACAAGAACATTCAGCGCCTCATCGAGGACGCCCACTTCAACCTCGGCGCCGTCGCGCTGCAGAACGAAAATCTGCAGGAAGCCGTCACACAGTTTGATGAGGTGCTGAAGATCGATCCGAATGACGAGCTCGCAAAACGCAGCCGGGAGCTGGCTCTTCGCTACGCGCAGGGAAATCAGGCAAAGGATCTTCTCTACAAGATCTACGTAAAATATCTGCCGATGCGGCAGGCGGGCTGAGAACAGGCAGCAGGGCCGCACCTGCTGGCTGACCATGGGAGGGTGTGATGCGATTCGATGAGGTGGAGTTGGAGGCAGTGCCGGGGATCGAGGCGACCGTGGCGGCACTTCCGGACGACACCGGCGAAGAGCGCCCCGCTCCCTGGTTCAGACGCCTCATCGCGCTGCTCACCGACCTCTCGCTTTTCGGCGCACTGGTCCTCGCACTTCTGCCGCTGCTGCGTCCGAATCACTGGCCGTCGATCGCCGCGCTCGCGGGGTTCATCGTCGTCGTCTCCTACCACTATTTCGTCGGCACGTGGCTGCTGTGGGGGAAAACGATCGGCGGCGCGATCTTCGACGTGCGCGTGGTGTCGAGCGGCACGGATGCGATGTCGCTCACGAGTGCAACGAAGCGTTGGGGTGCGCTCTACCTCTCACTGCTGACGTGCGGGATCGGATTTCTCTTCTCGCTGCCGGACCGGCTCTCCGGAACGCGATCCATCGCCGCGCAATGACAGCGGGACGCGCGGATCTTTCGCGCTCGCCTTCCCTGCTGCGACCCACGCGAAGCGCGTGATCAGCGAACCTGCGAGCGAGGCGAATGCCGCGACGCGGCGCACGCGCTTCGACCTGCCGCCGATCAGCCGAAGCGCGAGCGGCAATGGCCCCGAAAGCGTTCCGCCGATGCGAATGAGTCTGCCGCTGTGGCCGTGACGAAGCGGCTCCGAGGCGAGGTCTTCACGGTGGCGCTCGATGTTGAACCCCATGTACGTTTCGAACGCAGCGGCACCCATGGCCAGGCGGTTCAACGCACGCTGATCGTTGCCCATCAACTCCAGCGTGGACGCCGCGGATGCGAGTGCCGAGGCGCCGAAGTGCGCAGGGAGAAGATGTGCGTGGCGCGACCAGACGGGAATCGCGGTCGCTCCGATCAGGACGCCGGTGTAGGTCGCCATCCCGAGGCCGAGAGCCGCAGAGCCGGCGGCGGTGATGTCGGCGAGGACGGGTGGCGCGATCAACGTGGCAGTCGATGCACCACCGAACGCGGCGACGATCCAGGCGCCGACGGACATCGGCGACTGCGGCTTGAAGATCCGCAGCATGTTGAGGAAACGCTTCGGCCGTCCGAGATCGGCGATCAGCAGCGGAGTCGAGAGATTCGCCGCTGCCGCAGCGACCCAGCGTGCATCGCGCACGAGCTTCGGACTCGCGCCCGCAATGCGTGCCGTGAAACCGATGACCGCCGCAGCACCGCCGGCACCTCCGACGAAGAAATACAGCGGCACTTCCCAGGTCCAGACGGGCGGCTTCAGCAGCGGCAATCCGTAGTAGCCGTTCTCAGCGGTCGCCTGCGGAAATGGAGAACCGGAAGGACGAATGCCGGGACGATCGACGCGCCCGTTGAGCTCCGCCTCTTTGCGCAGTTGCTCGAGTTGTGCTTCCGATGCCGCGGTAGGAATGCGTTCCTTCATGAACGGCGCTCCATCGCGAATGCCGCCAGTGTCGTCAGCGCGATCACGCCTGCGGCAACCGCCGCCGATGTCCACGCCTTGCGCAGATGCACCGTCGGCACTTCGGGATTCGGCGGAAGGTTGTACGCGCGCTCATCGCCGCGGATGACGAACATCGCGTGCGTGCCGCCGACGCTGGTGTCGCGCGCGTCATACAGCTTCGCATCGGTCATTCCTTCGCCGTGCAGCTTCGCGATGCGCTGATCGGCGAGCTGCTGCAACTGCTCGAGATCACCGAAGAGAATCGAGCTCGTGGGACACGCCTTCGCACACGCCGGCTGCTCTCCGAATTTCTGCCGGTCGTAACAGAACGTGCACTTGAACGCGCGGCCGTCATCGGGCCGGCGATCGACGACGCCGAACGGGCACGTCACGACGCAATAGCCGCAGCCGTTGCACACATCCGGTTGCACATAGACGCCGCCGAATTCGGTCCGGACGATGGAGCCCGTCGGACAGGCCTCCAGGCATCCCGCATTCTCGCAATGCTTGCAGACATCGGACGAGAACTCCCACGTCACGTGCGACGGAGAATTGCCGCCGTGTCCCGCGTGCGGCTCGCGCTCGACGAACTTCACATGGCGCCACGTGGAGTGGCCGAGAGCCGCGGTGTTGTCGTACGAGAGCGCCGTGAAGACGAAGCCGTCGGACGGGACTTCGTTCCACTCCTTGCACGCGACTTCGCACGCCTTGCAGCCGATGCAGAGCGTCGAGTCCGTGAGAAAACCGGTGATCGCCATTCATTACACTCCAGGCCAGATGTCGCTCTTCGTCACATTGCAGGTGAGAGCCTTCGACTCGAAGATCTTCACGTTGGGCTCTTCGGAGATCGCCAGCAGATCGTTGACGATGTCTCCCGTCACGAGTCCATTGCGCCCGAAGTGATAGGGCATGCCGACCTGGTGAACGCGGCGGCCCTGCACATCGAGCGAGGGCATGCGCTGCGTCACGAGCGCACGCGCCTGGATCGAGCCGCGCGCGGTCGAGATGGTGATCCACTCGCCGTTCCCGACTTCGATTTCCTTCGCGAGCTCCGGCGAGATCTCGGCGAATAGCGCCGGCTGCAGCTCCGCGAGATGCGACAGCGTGCGGCTCATCCCGCCGGCGGTGTGATGCTCCGTGAGCCGGTAGGTCGTCAGGATGTACGGGAATCGTTCGTCGGGCGAGGCAGCGTACGGATTGTCGGGGCGCTCCATCCGGTTCGCGACGGGATTCGTCTTCTGCTGCGGATACAGCTCGTTCTCGAGATTGGACTCGAGCGGCTCGTAATGCGCGGGCAGCGGGCCATCCTTCAGGCCGGACGGAACCCACAACCAGCCGGCACCATCGGGATGCATGATGAACGGGGCGTCGCCGGGCAGCGCTTCGTCGCCGCCTCGATCTTCGTCGCCTTTGTAGTCGGGGCGTTTGCCGCGCGTGAAGTCGGGCACGTCGTCGCCGCACCACTCGCCTTTCGCCTCGTCCCACCAGACGAGCTTCTTCCGCTCGCTCCATGGAGAGCCGTCAGGTGCAGCAGACGCGCGGTTGTAGAGGATGCGGCGATCGAGCGGCCACGCGTATCCCCAGCCATGACCGTAGCGTCCATGCGGCTCGCGCTTCAGCGCCTTGTTCTCGCCGTCATACACGCCGGAGTAGATCCAGCATCCGCATGCCGTCGAGCCGTCGTTCTTCAATTCGCCAAAGTGTCTGAGCGGCTCACCGCCGATGTGCCATCCATGAATCTCGCGCAGGACCTGATCGTTGTCGTCGTCCGCATAAGACCAGGTCAGAGCACGAAGTCCCGCATCGCGAGGATCGTCGGTCGCGCGGGCCTTCAGCATGCGCCCGAGGCGAACCACGAACTCCGTTTCACTGCGGCAGTCGCCGGGCGGCTCGACGGCCTTCTCCCGCCATTGCAGCAGGCGCTGTGTGTTCGTGAACGTCCCCGCCTTTTCCACGTGCGATGCGGCCGGAAAGAAAAACACTTCCGTTCCCACCTCGGACGGCTCGAAGTCGTCGCGCCAGAAGGTTGCCGTTTCGGTTTCGACCATGTCGCGGACGACGAGCCACTTCAAGCGGGCGAGTGCCTCGCGCTCGAAACGCGCGTTCGGCGCACCGACCGCGGGGTTCTGTCCCATCACGAACAGACCTTCCAGCTTGCCGTCCTTCATGTCGGTCCAGTAGCCGAAGTGCGAATGATCGCCCGTAAGACGCGGCAGCCACTGGAAGCCGAAGTCGTTGTTCTCCACCGCCGCATCGCCGTAGTACGCCTTCAGAAGCGAGACGATGTACTTGTCGAGGTTGTACCACCACCCCTTCGGCGACTTGTGCTTCTGAATGTAGTTACGGAGGTCCTTTTCCTCATACGTCGGCATCGGCAGATAGCCGGGGAGAATGTCGTAGAGCGTCGGGATGTCCGTCGATCCCTGAATCGATGCATGTCCGCGCAGAGCGAGGATGCCGCCGCCGGGACGTCCGATGTTCCCCAGCAGGAGCTGCAGGATGCAGGCACTGCGGATGGTCTGGACGCCGCTCGAGTGCTGCGTCCAGCCGACTGCGTAACAGATCGCGCCGGTCTTCTCGCGGCCCGAAGCGCTGGTGAAGATGTCCGCGATCTGGAGGAACTTCTCGCGCGGAATGCCGCAGTTGCGCTCCACCATCTCCGGCGTGTAGCGCGCGAAATGGCGCTTCAGCACCTGGAAGACGCAGCGCGGGTGCTGCAGCGTCTCATCGCGAATCGGCTGGTGGACGTCCTGCGCTTCGCCGCCGCGGTCCTTGCCATGCCCGCCGCCGGTCTTGGGAACGTGCTTGCTCTCCGCCCCTTGGTAGAGCCAGGACTCAGGGTCGTACTTCCTGCCATCGAATCCGCTGAAGAGTCCGCCGAGATCTTCGGTGTCCTTGAAGTCCTCTCTCAGGATCGTCGCCGCGTTCGTATAGCGAACGACATACTCGCGGAACTCGCGCTGGTTGGCCAGCACGTAGTTGATCATCGCGCCGAGGAAGACGATGTCGCTGCCGGCGCGAAGAGGGAGCCAGTAGTCCGCCATCGCGGACGTGCGGTTGAAGCGCGGATCGACGTGAATGACCTTCGCGCCGTTCTTCTCGCGCGCTTCGATCACCCACTGAAACGCGACGGGATGGTTCTCCGCCATCGACGATCCCATGATGAGAATCGCGTCGGAACTCACCAGATCAGATGGAGCCGTCGTTGCTCCGCCGCGCCCGAACGAGGTGCCCAGACCGGGCACCGTGGAGCTGTGTCATATCCGGGCCTGGTTGCTGATGCAGACCATGCCCAGACCTCCTGTGAAGAGTTTCTTGATGAGGTAGTTCTCTTCGTTGTCGAGAGTGGCGCCGCCGAGGTGGGCCATGCCGGTCGTGTGATTGTGCGTGCGGTCGAAGGTCCGCGCGCGCGTCTCCCACACGCGCTCCGCGACCATCTCCATCGCCTGCTCCAGCGGGAGGTCGACCCATTCGCGTGCGAATGGCGCGCGGTAACGAACCTTCTTCGCGCGTCCCGGATGAGTGACGAGCTCATAGCTCGCCGCACCTTTGGGGCAGAGGTGGCCGCGCGAAACGGGAGACTCCGGGTCGCCCTCGATCGAGACGACCTTCCCGCCCCGATGGTAAACAAGTTGACCACATCCGACACCGCAGTAGGGACAGATGGATCGCGCACTCTTCGCCCCTTCGTTTTTCGGGGCGAGCTCGAGCGTGCGGCCGGTCATCGACTCCGGCCCGGTGCCGTCCGCGCGATCGCGAAGCTGACGAATGAGCGGCCACTTCAGCAACAGTTCTGCAAGCACGAGTGAGAGTGTATGCAAAAAAAGGTGTCGAACGGAGCATGCCCTACACTTGCAGCCGCGCAGGCATCTTGCACGACTCAGCCTCGACGGGAAGGATCTCTCTCCTCATGACTCGCAGCACCCGCGTCGACATCATCCGATCCACATCGGAACAGACCCGCGATGAAGTCGCGGTCGAAGAGCCGCTCGAGATTCGCGTCGGCGATCGTCCGCTCTCCGTCACGCTGCGCACTCCGGGCGATGACGCCGAGCTCGCAACGGGATTCGTCATCACCGAATCGGTCGTGAAGAACCATGCGGACATCGCGGAGGTGCGCCACTGGGGCTCGCCCAACGTCGTGCGCATCGCGTTGAAGGACGGCATCAGTGTCGACTGGCAGAGGCTGCAGCGGCACTTCTACGCGACATCATCGTGCGGCGTTTGCGGCAAGACATCGATCGACGCGCTTCGCACGCAGAGCCGCGCCATCGCGTCGGACGTGCGTCTGAGTGCGAAGACGCTGATCGGATTGCCGGCCCGGCTGCGCGAGGAGCAGCAGACGTTCGACGCCACAGGAGGCCTGCACGCCGCGGCCGCCTTCACCGCCGATGGTCAACTGCTCTCGGCCCGCGAAGACGTCGGGCGGCACAACGCGGTCGACAAAGTGATCGGGTCGCTCCTCCGCGAATCCAGCGCCGCGCCTGCCGTCATGATGCTGAGCGGCCGCGCAGGCTTCGAGCTGATTCAGAAAGCCGTCGTCGCACGAATCCCGATCGTCGCCGCGGTCGGAGCGCCGTCATCACTGGCGGTCGAGCTCGCACGCGAGATGAACGTCACGCTGATCGGATTTCTGCGCGACGGGCGTTACAACGTCTATTCGGGTGAGCAGCGCGTCGTCTAGTGGAGAAACGCCGAGTGATCGAGCCAGTCCTTCTCCGGGTAATAGGCGAAGATCGCGCTGCCGCCGCGGATGCTGTCGATCAGTTTCTGCGCGATCTCGGGGCGCACCGCAGGGCAGCCCCAACTGCGGCCGAGACGGCCGAGCGCTTTGATCGCTTCCTGGCTCACATACGCCGCGCCATGCACGACGATCGCGCGATCGAGCGCAAGATCGTTGAAGCCGGCGTCGAGCCCCTTCAGACGAAGTGAATAGCCGTTGTGGCCGTAATACGTGTCTTCCGTCACGTAGAGCCCGAGGCTGGTGGCGAGGCTGCCGGGATCGTTGGAGAAGAATTGCGTTTTGACATCGCCGCTGTTCTTCCCGTGCGCGCAGAGCTCGCGAAACAGCAGGCGCTTGCTCGCCAGATCGAAGACGAAGAGGCGCGGCTGCGTCGACGGAATCGAATAGTCGATCACCGTCAGCAGGTTGTCGCGTTTCACGAGGCCTTTTTGTGCAGCCTTGTGTACCGCCTTCAATGCCAGGCTCAGCACCTGGGTGCTCAGACCGGGAGCCTGCTGCGCGAGCGAACCGAG
Organism: Acidobacteriota bacterium; assembly: GCA_021325515.1. Classification (GTDB taxonomy): domain Bacteria; phylum Acidobacteriota; class Thermoanaerobaculia; order Gp7-AA8; family Gp7-AA8; genus JAJPHC01. The sequence continues at coordinate 23,471 of JAJPHC010000010.1, read as the reverse complement.
CATTGGATCCGGCGTCTCCGCGCGCAACGCAGGCGCAGAGATCGCGGTGACCAGCGAAATGAGGAGAAGAATTCGTTTCACAGCTTGTTTGCTACGGACCGGGCAATGGTAACAAATGGCACGGAAAACCGATTTCCCAATTTGGCCTGCAATGTGGAGGATGGACGGACGATGCGCCGGGCGACGCTCCTGCTGTGTCTGCTGCTGACGGCCTCCGCGCAGGCGGACGTCTTTCGTCTGCTCGATGATCCGCGCGACGCAGCGCAGGCACGCGTCGATATCATCAGGCAGGCGAAGCACGAGATCGACGCGCTCTACTTCCTCGCGCGCAACGACCGGATCACGATGGCGGCACTAGCGCTGATGCGCGACGCGAAGCGCCGCGGTGTCCCCTGCGTGCGGATGATCGTCGACGCGAACTTCCAGCACATCCCCAGGGCGGTGCTCGCCCATCTCAGCGATGAGGGCGTGCTCGTGCGCGTGTATCACCCGCTGACGCTGCGCCATCCGAGCTGGATCTTCCGGCGCATGCACGAGAAGGTCGTCGTCGCCGACAGCGCGCGCTACATCACCGGCGGCCGCAATCTCGCCGAGTCGTACTTCGGACTCGCAAAGCGCAACTACATCGATCGCGATGTCTACGTGGAAGGATCGTCGGCGATCGACGCCGATCGCCACTTCGACGAGCTGTGGGAAAGCGCCGAGGTCACGGCGCTCGATGTGAGCGTGTCGCCGCGCGAGAAGGCGAAGGCATCCGCGATTCTCGATGACGCAGTCTGCCGTCTCGAGCAGACCGGCATCATCGACGCCGCGAATCACGACTGGTCATCGGCCGAAGTCGATACGGTCGAGTTCCTCCACGACCCGCTGCCCGATCAGGACGAGCCGCGCCTCGTCGTGCGGCTTGCAGACGCGATCGCCAATGCGAAGTCGGAGATCGTGATCGAGTCGCCCTATCTCGTTCCGACCGGTGGAGTGCTTGCGCTGCTGCGAAGAAAAGTCGCGGAGGGGGTGCGCGTGCGCATCGTCACCAACTCGCTGCGATCGAGCGATGGGCTGCTTCCCTACGTCGGCTACCTGAAGTACCGGCGGCGAATGAGGCGCGCCGGCATCGAGCTTCACGAGTTCAAAGGGCCGGACATGCTGCACGCCAAATCGATGGTGATCGATGGCCGCCGCGCGTTCATCGGCTCCTACAACGTCGACCCCCGCTCCGAGAATCTGAACGCGGAAGCGATGTCGGTCACCGACGATGACGCGTGCGCGCAGGAGCTGCTCGCATCGATCGACGCGCACGCGCGGAACTCGTGGGCCGTCGGCGCAATCGAAAAACGGATCCGCCCGTCCACCGCATCAAGGATGCGCGCCTGGCTGCTACGCCTCCTCCTCCCCGTCTACGAGCGCCAGCTTTAAGTTGGTTTTCGGGGGTCACACCTGGAAAATCAACTTAACGACAGAAGTTGGCATCGAGTTAAGTTGATTTTCCAGGTGTGACCCCCGAAAACCAACTTAACGGAGGAGGTCGGGGTAGGTGCGGGGGTTGGTTTCGCGCAGCAGGGCGTAGATGGCGGCGAAGATCGATTCGCGGTTCGGCTTCGACCAGTAATCGCCGTCCGATCCGTATGCGGGACGATGCGCCTTCGCCGGGATCGTCAGCGGCTCGGAGTCGAGCCAGTCGTAACCATGATCGCGCTCGAGAACCTGCTGCAGCATGTAGGCGGTCGCGCCGCCGGGCACATCCTCGTCGATGAACGCCACGCGATTCGTCTTCTTCACCGACTCGACGATCACGCCGCGCACGTCGAAAGGCAGCAGCGTCTGCACATCGATCACTTCCGCGTCGATGCCGACCGCCGCCAGCAGCTCCGCCGCCTCGAGCACGATCCGCAGCGTCGCACCATACGACACCAGCGTCACATCGCTCCCGGCGCGCACGACCTCCGGCACTCCGAGGGGCAGCGTGAAGCGGTCGATGTTCGAAGGCAGCTTCTCCTTCGTGCGATACCCGTTGAGCACTTCGACCACAATCGCTGGATCGTCGCCCTGCAGCAGCGTGTTGTAGAAGCCCGCGGCCTGCGTCATGTTGCGCGGCACGCATACGTACATGCCGCGGACGAGACTGATGATGCCGGCCATCGGCGAGCCCGCATGCCAGATGCCCTCGAGCCGATGCCCACGCGTGCGGATGATCGCCGGGCACTTCTGCCCGCCCGCCGAGCGCCAGCGCGTCGTCGCGAGATCGTCCGACAGGATCTGCAATCCATAGAGGATGTAATCGAGATACTGAATCTCGGCAATCGGACGGAGACCGCGCAGCGCGGCACCGATCGCCTGCCCCATGATGGTGGTCTCGCGAATGCCGGTGTCGCTGACGCGCAGCAGGCCGTACTTCTCCTGCAGTCCCGCGCAGCCCTGATTCACATCGCCGAGCTTGCCGACATCCTCACCGAAGATGATGACGCGCGGATCGCGCCGCAATGCGTGATCGAAACAATGATTGAGGATCTCGAAGCCGTTCAGCACCGGCGCGTCATCCGCGTACTCGACCTTCACCTCCGGCACACGGATCGCCGCCTCCGCGCCTTCGCTGTGAAGATGCTGTGCATATCGCTCGTCGCCGGCGCGCTGCTGCTCACGCAGCCACGCTGCTGCCGCGGCATCACCACCGGAGAGGATCACGGCCGAGGTCAGCGCGCGCATCGCATCGCGGCGGAACGGAGACTGCGTCCGCGCGAGCTCGCTGCGAATCGCTTCGAGCTCGCTCTTGCGCGGCGAGCCGGCGGCCATCGCGTCGATGAATTCGATCGCGCGCTTCACATCGGCATCGATCGGCGCGCGGTACGCATCCCACGCGCGCCGCTGGGCTTCCCTCACCGCCTGCAGATCCTCGCGCTCGAACTGATCGAGCTCTTCGCTCGACGCGATTCCCTGCCCGATCATCCACTCGCGCATCTTGCGAATGCCGTCGTACTCGATCTCCCACTCGAGCCGCTCTTTCGACTTGTAGCGCTCGTGTGAACCCGACGTCGAATGACCCTGCGGCTGCGTGACTTCGATGACGTGAATGATCGCCGGCACATGTTCCATCCGGACGATCGACGCCGCCGCGAGATACGTCTCGCAAAGGGCCGGATAGTCCCAGGCCTTGACGGTGTAGATGTCGAAGCCGTTCTTCGAGCCGCGTTCGCGCTGGAAACCCTTGAGCAGTTCCGAGAGGTTTCCCTTCGTGATCTGAAATTCATTCGGCACCGAGATGCCGTAGCCGTCATCCCAGATCGATACGATCATCGGGATCCCGAGGACGCCGCCGGCGTTGATCGACTCCCAGAACATGCCTTCCGCGGAGCTGGCGTTGCCGATCGTGCCCCACGCGATCTCGTCGCCGTTCCTCGTGAACTTCGAGAGATCCTTCAGCTCCGGCACCTCGCGATAGAGCCGCGACGCCCACGCGAGCCCAACCAGGCGCGGCATCTGCGACGCCGTCGGCGACCCGTCCGCCGATGAGTTGTTCATGGCCGTCAGATCTTTCCAGTTCCCATCCGCATCGAGGGAGCGCGTGGAGAAGTGCGCGTTCATCGAGCGCCCCGCCGACCACGGATCGCGAGTCACATCGGCATCCGCGTAGAGCTGCGCGAAAAATTCATCGAGCGTCGCCGCACCTGCGGCGAGCATGAAGGTCTGATCGCGGTAATAGCCGGAGCGAAAATCACCGTTGCGGAACGCGCGCGCCATCGCCAACTGCGGGATTTCCTTGCCATCGCCGAAAATGCCGAACTTCGCCTTGCCGGTGAGAACCTCTTTCCGGCCGATGAGGCTCGCCTGGCGGCTGCGGTACGCCACACGATAGTCATCGATGATGCTCTCGCGTGTGAACTGCGTACGGGTATCGTGTGTCTGCTCTGGTGTGGGCACTTGGAAGTCTCCGGAGGCGAATCCTAACAAAACAGGCGGTGTTACGATTCTCGGATCATGGACGCGAACGAGTTGGCGGCCCTGCGCCTGAATCCAGGGCAGGAGGCCACCCTCTATCCGAGCCGGCTGAAGTGGATTCTCATCATTCTCTTCTTCTCCCTCGGCGTCGTGGTCGGGCCCGTCATGGCGATCAAGGATCACGACCCGATGGGTTGGGTCGCCTTCTTCGTCTCCGCCGCCTTCATCGGATTCGCCATCTTTCACCTCGCCTCGGGACGCAATTACCTTCGCCTGACGCCGGCCCAGCTCAGCGTCCGCACCACGTTCCGGCAGTACGACGTTCCATGGACGAACATCGGCGACGTCGGCGTGATTCTCTTCCGCCGCAACGTCATGGTGGCTTTCAACTACCGCCAGGTGCCGCCGGAAAGCGCGAAGAGAGCCGCGCAGAACCGGCGCGCCACGAAGTACGACGAGCTCGTGCCGGAGACGTACGGGCTGGATGCCGAGGAGCTGGCGAAATTGATCGCGTCGCGCAGGGACGCGCGCAGCGCAACCTGAGAGGTCCTACACTCGATCCAGTTGCGCCGTGGCGATGGCGAGCATCTCCTGCACGCGATCCCTGCTCGGCGACTCGCAATAGATGCGGATGATCGGCTCCGTTCCTGATTTGCGGAACAGGATCCACGAACCCTCTGCGAAGTTCATCTTCACGCCATCTTTTTCCTCGCGCCCCGCGAAGTCGCGGCCGAACTCCTGATCGAGCTCGCCGGAGCGCACGCGATCGATCAGCCGCGCGCACTGCGGCATCGGGCGGCTGAGATCGCGGCGATCGTAATGCAACGCGCCGAATTCCTCTTCCATCCGCGCGACGATCTCCGACAACGGAATGCCGAAATGCGCCACGCATTCGGCAACGTAGAGTCCCGAGAGGATTCCGTCACGCTCCGGCAGGAAGTGTCCGAACGCGATGCCTCCGCTCTCCTCGCCGCCGATCAGGACATTGCGCGTGAGCATGAGGTCCGCGACGTACTTGAAGCCGATCGGCGTCTCGTGGAGTGTCGCGCCGATCGATTTCGTGATCTTCTCGATGAGGCGCGTCGTGGAGAACGTCTTCACGATCTCGCCCTCCATCTTCTTCTCGCGTACGAGATAGAGCGCGAGCAGCGCGATGATCTTGTGCGGAGAGACGAACTCGCCGCGATCGTCGAGAATGCCGAGGCGATCGGCATCTCCGTCGTTGCAGATGGCGAGGTCGTATTCACCGGTCAGCATGACGTTGCGCGAGGCGCCGAGGTTCTCGGGAATCGGTTCGGGGTTCACGCCTCCGAAGGAAGGGTTCAGCTCGCCGCGGATGCCGTCGACGATCGTCTCCGTGAGCGGCGTGATGCTTCGCTGCAGAATCCGCCGCGAGCCGAGATAGTCGAGACCGAGCACGCGTGACGGGATCTGCGCCGCGACGCCGTGAATGGGATCGTGAAGGATCGCGATGCGCGCGTTGCGAATCTTCTGAACGTCGAGCTCCGCACGCAGCGCGTCGACGTAGTCGTCGACGATGTTCTCCTCGCTCACACGCCCGCCGTCGCGCTTATCCGTTCTGCCGATCGATTCCGCGATTCGAGCGTAGGTCTCCGGCAGCGCCGAGCCGCCGTACCACGCCTTGAACTTGATGCCGTTGTACTTCGCCGGATTGTGGCTCGCCGTCACGATGACGCCGCCGAGAACCTTGCGGTGAAATGCGGTGAAGGAGACGCATTGCGAGGGCACGGGCCGATCGGAGAGGATGACCTGATAGCCGCTCTCGCGCAGAACATCGGCAACGAGCAGTGCGAACTCGCGCGACAGGAAGCGGCGGTCATAGCCGACGATCAGCGTGTTTCGATCGATGCCGGGCGGCGGCTCGAGTCCGCGCGCCGCAACGGCGATCGCCGCCGCGACACGCCGCACGTTCTCGAATGTATAGGTTTCCGCAATGACGGCTCGCCAGCCGTCGGTACCGAACGAGATTGGATCCGACATTCACATCAGTTTATCCCGAGCCAAGCGAGGGATTCGCGGGCCAGTCGGATCCGCGGAGCGCTGCCGGACGCTATCGCCCGAAACCTCCGCGCAGGAGCCTGTGCTCACCTGTGACCATCAGGCCGCCGCCGTCGTTCGTGATCCCGATCCGATTGCCAGTCGCCGCCGCGGCCTGAACCGGCTGGGCAGGAACGGGAGCGGGAACGCCAGCGGGCGGTTCGGGCGGTTCGGGCGACAGATACTGCGCTTCCCGCGCGGCGGGAGCGAGCAGCAGCGGATCGCTTCCGATGCGATCGGGCACAGGTTGCGCTTCCTGCACGACTTCGACATGAGGCTTCAAAGGTACCGTGTCATTTTTCAGCTCATGGCTGTAGAGACGTCCGTACTCCCTGGCGCGATTGCCGCGCATTTCGGACCAGAGGTTCACGCCGACGAGCGCGACGATGGCCAGGAGCGCGAAGCGGGCAAAGTTCTTCAGCGTCAGGATCCTGACTCGTTGACGCCGTTCTGGTAGTCGGTTCTCCATAACTCCTTTCAATGGCAATATCGATTCCACAATGAAGAAAATCGGGACGATCGGCAGCGGCTGGGCGAAACGCGTTCAAAATCCGCTCTTCCAGCAACTTGGCTTTGATGTGGTGAACGTGCGTGGACATGACTGGCAGACGCTGCTGGAGTCGGATGTCGAGCTCGTCACGATCACGACTCCTCCGTCGGAGCATCTCGAGATGGCGCGCGCGTTTCTCGAGCGTGGCAAACATGTCATCAGCGAGAAGCCGACGGCGCGCAACGCAGAAGAAGCGGAAGAGCTCGTCGCAGTGGCCGCGCGACATCCGCAATTGATCGCGCTCATCGATCACGAGCTGCGCTTTCTCCCTGCGTGGCGCACGGCGAAAGAACGGATGAGCGAGCTCGGTGGTGTGCGCTACGTCGAGATCCGCTATTCGAGTCCCGCGCGCGGCGATCGCAGCCGCAAGTGGGACTGGTGGAGCGACGCCTCGCGCGGCGGCGGCATCCTCGGCGCGGTCGGCTCGCACTTCGCCGATGCGATGCGCTATCTCGCCGGCGAGATCGAAGAGGTTCAGGCAACGCTCAACACGATCATCAGCGAGCGAGACGGAAAGCGCGTGACGTCCGACGATCTCGCGTCGGTGAACCTGAAGATCGCCGGCGGCATCCGCTGCATCATGCAGCTCAGCGCGGTCGCGAACGGACCCGATGAGCGCTCCGTGATCACGATCCATGGCGAGAATGCGGCGATGCGGTTCATCGGAGCGGAGCTGCTGATGGCAAAGCGCGGCGAGCCGTTCGCGCGCGCGGCGGGTGAAGAGATGCCGGAGCTCCCCGGCAACTCGGCAGGCGGCGCATTCGGCAGCGGCACGCTGGAGCTCGGGCGCGCGCTCAAGCAGGCACTCGAAGAGGGAGACCGCAGCGGCCTCGCACCGGCAGCGACATTCCGCGACGGACTCGCGCAGCAGCGGGTCCTCGATGCAGCGCGAAGGTCGAGCGAAAGCGGCGGAGGCTGGATCAAGCTGTAGCCTCGCGCCCGAAAACAAGAAGGCCGCCGTTTCCGGCGGCCTTCTCTGCTTCGTTAGTCGTTGCTGTTGTTGTTGTGGCCTTCGCCGCCACCGCCGCCGCCTTCGCGGCGCGGACCGCGCGGGCCACGGTCATCACGGCGCGGACCGCGATGGCGATCGCGATCGCCGCCACCATGTCCACCTCCGCCATGACGCGGACCGCGATCACCGCGATCGTCGCGGCGCGGTGCGCGGTCGCGCGCTTCGCGTGCAGCCGCGAGCTCCTCCTCGGTCGGAGGTGGAAGCAACGGCTTGCGCGACAGACGGATCTTGCCGGAATCCGGCTCGATGCCGACGACCTGCACTTCGACCTCGTCGCCGATCTGGAAGAGATCGGTCACCTGGCCGACGCGCGTGTGCGCCATCTCGGAGATGTGCAGCAGTCCGTCCTGACCCGGCAGGATCTCGACGAATGCTCCGTACGGTTCGATGCGCTTGACGGTGCCTTTGTAATTCGCGCCGATCTCCGGCGAGGCCGTGAGGCCCTTGATGATCTCGATCGCGCGATTCGCCGATGCGACATCCATCGAGGCGATCGTCACCTTGCCGTCATCATCGACATCGATCTTCGTTCCGGTCTCTTCGACGATCCAGCGGATCGTCTTGCCGCCCGAGCCGATGACGTCGCGGATGCGATCCTTCGGCACCATGATCGTGTAGAGGCGCGGCGCGAACTCGGAGAGCTCCGTCTTCGGCTGCGCGATCATCGCGTCCATCTTGTCGAGGATGTGCATCCGTCCGGCGTTGGCCTGCGCCAGCGCCTGCGCCATCACTGCACGCGAGAGGCCGGCGACCTTGATGTCCATCTGCAGCGCCGTGATGCCGTTGCGCGTGCCGGCGACCTTGAAGTCCATGTCGCCTTCGTGATCTTCCATGCCGGCGATGTCGGAGAGGACGACCGTGTGGTTCTCACCGGTCACCAGACCCATCGCGACGCCCGCAACCGCGGCCTTCATCGGCACGCCGGCTTCCATCAGTGCGAGCGAACCGCCGCACACCGAAGCCATCGACGACGAACCGTTCGACTCGAGAATGTCGCTGACGACGCGGATCGTGTAGGGGAATTCCGCTTCGGACGGAAGCAGCGGCTGCAGAGCGCGGCGTGCGAGATTGCCGTGGCCGATCTCGCGGCGCGCCGGACCGCGGAGGAACTTCACTTCACCGACCGAGAACGGCGGGAAGTTGTAATGCAACATGAAGCGCTGGAAGGTCTCGCCTTCGAAGTCTTCGATCTTCTGCGCTTCCTGAGGAGTGCCGAGGGTGACGGTGACGAGCGCCTGGGTCTCGCCGCGCGTGAAGATCGCGGAGCCATGCGTACGCGGCAGGACGCTGAGGTCGATCGTGATCGGACGGATCTCGTCGAACTTGCGGCCGTCGACGCGCATGTTCTCCTTGAGCATCACATTGCGGAAGACGTGCACTTCCATCTCGGCGAACGCGGCTTCGACGGAAGCGAGCTTCTCGGCGTCGTCGGCGGGAACGGTCGCGACGACCTGCGCCTTCACATTGCGCATCGCATCGCGGCGCGCATGCTTGCCGGTCGTCAGCATCGCCTCGCGCAGCGGCGCGGCGAACTGCGACATCAGCTCATTGAGCTGCTCGTCGGTGAACTTCGGCGTGTAGGTGACCTGAATCTTTTCCTTGCCCGCCGCGGCGCGCAGCTCGCGCTGCAGGTCGCAAATGCGGCGGATCTCGGCGTGGGCTGCGTCGAATGCGTCGAGAACGACGTTCTCGCTGACTTCGCGCGCGCCCGCCTCGACCATCACGATCGCGTCATCCGTACCGGCGACGACGAGGTCGAGGTCGGAGAGATCGCGCTGCGCGTTGGTCGGGTTGATGACGATCTGGCCGTCGATGTAGCCGACGCGGACGGCACCGATCGGATTGAGGAACGGAATCTCGGAGATGAAGAGCGCCGCCGATGCGGCATTGATCGCGAGCACATCGGGATCGTTGTCTCCATCGGCGGAGAGGACGAGCGCGATGATCTGCGTTTCCTGCCGGTAGCCCTTCTGGAAGGAAGGACGGAGAGGACGATCGATCAGACGCGAGGTCAGGATCTCCTTCTCGGTCGGGCGTCCTTCACGCTTGAAGAAGCCGCCCGGGATGCGGCCGCCGGCGTACGTGTACTCCTTGTAGTCGACGGTGAGAGGCATGAAGTCCCCAAGGACGTTGCCCTCTCGGTAGCAGGCGGTTGCGAGAACGACCGTATCGCCGTAACGGACGACGCATGCGCCATTGGCCTGGCGTGCGACCGCACCCGTCTCGAGCGACAGGGATTTCCCGCCGATCTGCATTTCTTTCTTGTGAGCCATGTTTCCCTTCGTTGTTGCCGCGAGGCCACTCATCACCTCGGGCTTTGTGATTTGTCCGCTGTGGCCGAACGATGGGATCCGGCCGGAGGGGTGCAGGACAGGCGCCCTCGCCTGTCCTGTCGACTTCGGGTAAAAAAAAGGACAGGCGAGGGCGCCTGTCCTACACGTGCATTACTTGCGAATGCCGAGCTTGTCGATGATCGTGCGGTAGCGCTCGGAGTCGGTCTTCTTGAGGTAATCGAGAAGGCGGCGGCGGCGGCCGACGAGCTTCAGCAGACCGCGACGGCTATGGTGATCCTTCGCGTGCGTCTTGAAGTGCTCGGTGAGGTAAGTGATGCGGTTCGAGAGAAGTGCGATCTGCACTTCCGGGGAGCCAGTGTCGCCCTCATGGACGGCGAACTGGTTGATGAGGTCATGCTTCTGTTCTTTCGTGGTCGACAAAATCCAGTCTCCTTAACCGGTTAAGCGTACCTATAGATACACGTAGTCTTAGAAATCGCGACACCATAACAGGGGGAGTGGGGAAAAACAATCCCGAGAGGTCGGGTTTTGGCCAGGCAACTCGCATCTCGTTGAAACCAAAAGGCGGCCCTGCCTGGCTACCCTGCCAGAACGACTTTCGGCTTGACCTCGACGGGGCCGCCCTCCCTCAGCACCTTTGCGACTTCGCCGATCACGACCAACTGATCGCTCGGATTGCCGAGTGCCAGGAGGTCGCCCTGCCTGACCGCGACGGACGGCGTCATGATCACGCCCTGCCCCTGCATCATCTTCCCCTGCTGGCTCCAGTCGATGCGGAGCTTCGGCAGCGGAAGGTCGATGTCGTTCATGCTCTGGAATTGCGGCTTCGCGAGAATCTGGTCGGCGGTGGCTTCCATGACGCGGTCGACGGTGATCGCATCTCTGACGTCGAAGTTCCCGATGACCGTGCGGCGCAGTTCCTTGAGGTGCGCAGGCACTCCGGCCGAGGCGCCGAGCTCGTGTGCGAGCGAGCGGACGTACGTGCCCGCCGAGGACCGCACACGAAATTGTGCAGTCGATCCGTCGACTTTGGTGATCTCGAATTCGTAGACCGTGACCTTCTTCGGAGTCAGGTTCGCGACTTCGCCCTTGCGCGCAAGCTCATAGGCGCGAACGCCCTGCACTTTCTTCGCGGAGAACTGCGGCGGCATCTGCTCGAGCTCGCCGGTGAGCTTCGCCAGCAGCGGCTTGAAATCGATGTGCGTCACGTCGACGGGAACCGGCTCCCCTGCCGGCGTCCCTTCCGCATCGTACGAGTCGGTCGCCCAGCCGAACTGGATCGTTCCCTCGTACGTCTTCTCCATCCCCATGAGGTAGTTCTGCAGCCGCGTCGCCTTGCCGACACAGAGGACGAGCAGGCCCGTCGCGAGCGGATCGAGCGTACCCGTGTGGCCGATCTTCTTGATGTTGGAGCGACGGCGTACCGCCTCCACGACATCATGAGAGGTCATGCCGGATTTCTTGTCGACGAGGAGCACGCCATCGGCGCGTGGTTCTTTGAGATGAGGGGCACGGTCGCGCATTTTGGTCGCGGAGGATATCAGATGGAGTGCAGCGCCTCGCCCGCAGTACCAGCCATTTTTTTCGAACGCGTTCAACCGGCGTACACTCATCGCATGGAGATCCGGTTCACCTTCTTGTGTGAGAAGAAGTGGGACGATCTCATCGGATCCGATCTCGTACGGCGTCATTGCTCCACCTGCGACCGGGAGATCACGAATCTCGATTCGCTCACGGAGCGCGAGCGCCGCAAGCTCTTCGCCGGCGCCCGAAGAGCCGGAGTGAAGCCGTGCGTGTTCCTCACTGCGCCGGGCGACGAGGACTCCGATGGCAGGCCCTTCCCGGTGCCGACCGGCGGCGAGCCCGAAATGCCGGACGAGGACAACACCGGCCTCGATGATCTTCTCGACGACGACTGGGAACCGAACTTCGTGTAAGAATTCCGGCTCATGGCACGGAGCAGGAAGAACCTCGTCTGGATCGATTGCGAGATGACCGGGCTCGACCCCGACCGCAACGTTCTGATCGAGATCGCCGTCATCATCACAAACTACGACCTCGAGATCATCGCGCGCGGGCCCGTGCTGGCGATCCGCCAGCCCAAGGCAAAGCTGGCGATGATGGACGCCTGGAACCGGAGGACGCACAAACGGAGCGGCCTGCTCGACCGCATCGAGTCCGAAGGCGTCCGGCTCACCGACGCCGAGGAGCAGGTGCTGAAGTTCGTCAAGAAGTATTGCTATAAGAAAACCGCGCCGCTCTGCGGCAACTCGATCGGCCAGGACAAGCGCTTCATCGCGAAGTACATGCCCCGCCTCGAAGAGTTCCTGCACTACAAGGTAATCGACGTGAGCTCGATCAAGCTGCTGGCGAAGGAGTGGTACGGCGGGAAGTACGAACCGCCCGCGAAGCTGGAACTGCACCGCGCACAGGACGATATCGAGGAGTCGATCGCGGAGCTGCGGTTCTACAGAGACAACGTGTTCGTCCCGCGCTGACGCGGCTCAGGACTCGTCATCCTCTCCCTCCGGCTCCCCTTCCGGCTCCGGCGCGGGCTTCGGCGCGACCTGCATGAGAATTTCCTCGATGCGGCTGGCGCGCATCGTCGTCTCGTCGTAGCGGAAGTCGAGCTCGGGCGTGTAGCGCAGGCGGATGCGTGCGCCGAGGAACTTGCGGACGCGGCCGCGCAAATCCTGCAGCCGCTCGACGACCTCGCGCGTCTCGTCTTCCTTCAACCCGCTGATGTAGACGCGTGCGAAATGGAGGTCGGGACTCACTTCCACATCCGTGATCGACGTGAAGCCGAGGTCGGTCTTCAGATCGTGACGGAAGACTTCGACGAGCGCGTCGCGAACCATCTCTCCCACGCGGGAGGTGCGTCTTGTCTTTTTCATTTCACCCCAATGATGCAGTCTCGTCGAATTCGAGCTTCTCGCTCGTGAAGCCGGTCAGCGTCGCGTCGGTGTTCGACTCGATGAACTCGACGATTCTATCGAGCATCGCGTCCGCAGTCGCATGTTCCGTCACGACGAAGGAAACGGCGAGCCTCGCACGCTGGTGAACGTCCTGCAGACCGACTTCCGCCGCCGAGATCTCGAAACGATGGCGCAGCTTGTCGCGGAGGCTTTTGACCACCATCCGCTTCTCCTTGAGAGACTGCGCGTATTCGATGTAGAGCTCGAAGAGTGCGACGACGACGAGCATTTAGAACCGCCCCTCACCCCTGAACCCCTCTCCCCGCGAAGCGGGGCGAGGGGGACGTGGGGACGCAGTTATGTGAGTGCCGGTTCGAGTTTCTCGACCTTGAAGCCTTCGATCACGTCGCCGACCTTGATGTCCTGGAACCTCTCGATTGCGATACCGCACTCGAAGCCCTGGCGTACTTCGGAGACGTCGTTCTTGAAGTGACGCAGCGAAGCGATCTTGCCTTCGTAGATCACGCGGTTATCGCGCAGCAGGCGAACGGTCGCAGTGCGGGGAATGATGCCGTCGACGACCATGCAGCCGGCGACGAGACCAGCCTTCGGCACCTTGAACGTGTTCCGCACTTCGGCGCGGCCCTGGAAGACTTCCTGGAACTTCGGCTCGAGCAGTCCGACCATTGCAGACTTCAGCTCGTCCACCAGCGTGTAGATGACGGTGTAGAGGCGGATGTCGACGCCTTCCTTCTCCGCCAGCTCCGCAGCATTCCGCTCCGGCCGGACGTTGAAGCCGACGACGATTGCATCCGACGCCGTTGCCAGCAGCACGTCGTTCGTCGACACGGCGCCGACCGACGAGTGGATCACATTGACCTTGACCGTCTCGGTCGAGAGCTTGCGCACGGTGTCGGCCAGCACTTCGACCGAGCCCTGCACGTCGGCCTTGAGGATGACGTTGAGCTCCTTGACCTCGCCCTTCTGCATCTTCTGGAAGAGCTGATCGAGCGACATGCGCGACGCCTTCGTCTGCGCCGCTTCGCGCACCTTCTCCTGGCGCATCTGGCCGATCACGCGTGCCTGCGTTTCGTCATCGACCACTTGCAGCATGTCGCCGGCATTCGGCACATCCTCGAATCCTGTGAGCTGCAGCGGAGTCGCGGGACCTGCATCCTTGATGCGCTCGCCGCGCTCGTCCGACATCGCGCGGACGCGGCCCCATGTGGAACCGGAGAAGAAGGGATCGCCGACTTTCAGCGTACCGTCCTGCACGAGCACCGTGGCGACGATTCCGCGTCCGACTTCCTTCTTCGCCTCGAGCACGACGCCCTTGGCCGCCAGCTCGGGATTCGCTTTGAGATCGAGGATGTCGGCGGTGAGCAGGATCATGTCCAGCAGATCGTCGATCCCCTTGCGCTGCTTGGCCGAGACCTCGACGGAGACGACATCGCCGCCCCACTGCTCGACCTGCACGCCGTTCTCCGCGAGCTCGCGGCGCACGCGTTCGACGTTCGCATTCGGCTTGTCGATCTTGTTGATGGCCACGATCATCGGCACCTTCGCCGCGCGAGCGTGGTCGATTGCTTCCTTCGTCTGCGGCATCACGCCGTCGTCGGCCGCGACCACGAGGATGACGATGTCCGTCACCTTCGCGCCGCGCGCGCGCATCATCGTGAATGCCTCGTGACCCGGCGTGTCGAGGAAGACGATCTTGCGGCCGCGCTTCTCGACGTGGTACGCGCCGATGTGCTGCGTGATGCCGCCCGCCTCACCCTCCGCGACATTCGTCTCGCGGATCGCGTCGAGCAGCGACGTCTTGCCGTGGTCGACGTGACCCATGACCGTGATGACCGGACCGCGAGGCACCGTGCCGGTGCCGCTGTTCTTCTCCATCGTCTCGAGCTCGACGGCCTCTTCGAAGGAGACGATTTCCGCATCGATCTGCAGGTCCTTTGCGATCTCGAGCGCGAGCTCGGCACCGAGCGGCGCGTTGATCGACACCATGAGTCCCTTCTTCATCAGAAGGTGCTTCATGAGGTCGTTCGCCTTCACGCCGAGCTTGTCGGCGAGCTCTTTCACCGTCACGCCTTCCGTCAGCGCGACCTTGCCGGTCGGCCGCTGGAAGTTGAGGACCTTCGCCGAAACCGGCGCGGCCTGCTTGCGCGTGTCACGGCGCGATGACGGAGTCTTCGGCTTGTCGTCGTCGGCCTCCGGCATCACGATGTCCGGCCCGAGATCGTCATTGATGATCTGCGTGCCGCTGAACGGTCCTTTGGTGAACAGTTCGTTGTCGACTTCCTGCGGGCGCTCGGACTTGCCGCGTTTTCCCGTCGTCTTTTTCTTGGGCGAGAGATCTTCGCCCTCGCTGACTTTCTTGCGGCGGGGCGCCATCGGGCCACCGCTGGGAGGCGGCGGAGGAGGAGCGCCCATCGGACGTCCCGGTCCACCGGGACGAAGCCCGGGACCGCCGGGACGCGGGCCGCCCGGACCACCCATCGGGCGCGGGCCGCCGGGACCACCGGGACGCGGACCGCCCGGTCCCATCGGACGCGGGCCACCGGGACCGGAAGGACGTGCATTCATCGGAGGACGCGGACCGCCGCCCGGTCCCGAAGGACGCGGACCCTGCGGGCCGCCGCCGGGGCGCATGACGGGCGCCTGCCCCGCGTAGTTCGGACGCGGACCCTGCGGCGCACGTGCGCGCGGGCCCGTAGGACCGATCTGCCGGTTGGGTGCAGCCGCTGGTTGGGGATGCGGATGGGAGTGCGGCTGCGGATGCTGTGCTGCAGCCGCTGGTTGGGACGCGGGAGTGGCGGCCCCTGCCGGAGCTTCGGCTGCAGCCGCTGGTTGGGCTGCCTGCGGCTCGGCCGCTGCGGCCGGCTCCTCGTGCGCTGGCGCACGATGCGGCTTCTCGGCGGCCGGAGGCGCTTCCTTCGCGGCGCGCTCTTCGGCTTCCGCGGCCTCCTGGAACTCCGGAATGATGACGGCGGGCGGCGCAGGAGTCGCGCTGGCCGGCTCTTCCACCGGCTGCACCTTCTTCGCCCGCACCGGCGGCTGCACGATCGGGCGAGGAGGCCGGACGGCTTCCTTCTTCTTCTCGACCTGCGGCTTATCCTCGCGAAGGATGACCGTACGCGAACGTGTCGCGAGTTTCTTGCCGGTGATGAGCGCCTGAATCACTTCGGGCTCCAGCACCGCGTTCGCGTCCGAAACCTCCGCACCGAGCGACTGGAGCTGGAAGATGACGTCCTTCTCGGACTTCCCCATCCTCTTTGCGATGTCGCTCACTCGGATCTTAGCTGCCGCCATTCAATCTCCTTGGGTGTAACCGAAAAACCTTACTCTACGGATGCTTCCGCGGCCGTCTCGTCTTCTTCCGAGGCGTCGCCTTCGCCTTCTTCGCCTTCTTCGCCTTCTTCTTCGGCGAGTCCGGTGTTGTCAGTCTCTTCGACCTGCTCGTGCCGCTGCGCGTGCTCGATCATCTGCTTAGCCATCTCTTCGTCGACGCCGTCGATCGCGGTGAGATCATCGACACTCGCATTGATCACCGAATCGAGATCGTCGTAGCCGGCGTCCTCGAGCCTGTCCGCCCATTCGGCGGGCATGTTCTCGATGTCGTGGACATTCGTCGCCGCGCGCGACTCGGCCATCGCTTCCTGCAGCATGGCGGTGAGGGCGTCTGCGACTTCGCCCTTCACTTCTTCTTCCGACTTGATGTCGATCTTCGCGCCGATCAGCTCGGCCGCGAGACGGACATTCAGTCCGCGCTTGCCGATGGCCAGCGAGAGCTGATCGTTGTCGACGATGACATCGAGGTGCGGGCGATGCGCCATCTCATCGCTCGTCACGGAGACGCGCGTGATCTTCGCCGGCGCCAGCGCATTCTGGGCGAAGACGACGATGTCTTCGTTCCAGGGGATGATGTCGATCTTCTCGCCGCGCAGCTCGCGGATGATGGACTGCACGCGCGAGCCCTTCATGCCGACGCAGGCACCGACCGGATCGACGTCGCGCTCGCGCGACATCACCGCGATCTTCGCCCGCTCACCCGGCTCGCGCACCGCTCCCTTGATCACGACGGTCCCGTCGTAGATCTCGGGAACTTCCATCTCGAACAGCTTGATGAGCAGCCGCGGATCGGTGCGTGACAGCACGACCTGCGGACCCTTCGGCTGCGTGTGGACATCGACGATGACCGCCTTGATGCGATCGCCGGCCGAATACCGCTCGGCCCGCGACTGCTGCGAGCGCGGGATCGATCCCTCGGTCTTGTTGTTCAGCTCCACGATCATGTCGCCGCGCTCGAAGCGCTTCACATAACCATGCTCGAGCTCACCGACCTTGTCGGCGAATTCCTTGTAGACCTTCTCGCGCTCCGCTTCGCGGACCTTCTGATACAGCACCTGCTTCGCGCTCTGCGCGGCGATGCGTCCGAGCTCGTCGGGCGGTTTGGTGAGAGGAATCTTGACCTCGTCGCCCTGCTCGACTTCGGAGTCGATCTTCTGTGCTTCGTACGTGCGGATCTGCGTGTGCGGATCGCGGACGACGTCGACGACTTCCTTCGTGATGTAGGTCAGGCGAAGCCGGCCGCCGACTTCGGCGTTGGGGTCGACCTTGTGCGCCTGGGCGAGAGTCCACTGTGCCTGCGGGTCTTCGATCTGGTTCTCGTCTTCGACGATTTCCTTGATGACCCAGATGGTGATGCCGCCGGTCGTACGATCGAGCTCGGCCTCGAGAGGCTCGCGAGTCTTGTAGTACTTGCGTGCTGCCGTCGAGAGCGCATCTTCGAGCGCCTTGTAGACGCGATCGACATCGATCGACTTCTCGTAGGCCAGCGCCTTAATGTCCTTGTCGTTGAACATCAGTCCTAGTTCCCTCTTGGCGCGCCGTTGCGCCGGCTCGCGGGCTCGCGGTGAAACCACCGCGCCGTAGCCCGCGTATCCGCGTAACCGCGCACCCTCAAATCTCCACTTCCAACCGTGTCTCTTTGATGTCCGCCAGCTCGATCTCGTAGTCCGGGTTCTTCTTCATCACCGGATCCGTGACCACGATCTTTTCGCCGTCGTACTCTTTCAACCGGCCGACGATCACATGCAGCCCTCGAATTGCCTTCGAGGTCTTCACGCGAACGAGACGGCCTATGAACTTCTGATAGTCAGACTTCCTGTAAAATTTCCTGTCGAGTCCGGGTGAGGACACCTGCAGATCGAACTGCCCCGGAATCACATCATCCACATCGAGGTACGTGGAGATCTGCTGTGAGACGAGCTGGCAGTCATCCAGCGTCACCCCACCCTCCTTGTCGATATCGACGCGGAGGAGAAATCCCCGTCCCTCCCTCTTGTACTCAATGTGCACCAGCTCGAGTCCCTCGGAGGCGACGATCTTCTCGATCTCCTGTTCCACCCTCTCAGGAAGCGAACTCATACCCACCATCAACAAAAAAAGCGGCCGAACGGCCGCTTTCGAAAGTTTGCTGCTCGAAAGCCGTCGAATTGTAACACTTGCTACGACAGCGGACAACAGCGCCCGGTTCGATGTTGTTCCTGTGGAAAGCAGCCCTTCCGGCCGCTGGCGAGGGACGCTATTGGGTCCCCTCCCCTTCGGCGATGCTGAGCTCCGCGAGGAGGCGAATCATCCTCCGTCCCTCGGTGTCCGCCTCGCGATACGTCTCGCATAACATCTCGACCTGAGCGGGATCCTCATTCGCCAGGATCGTGAAGCCTTCGAGCGGCTGCACCGGATCGTGAGTCCGCTTCTTCCGCCATCCGCTGTTCTCCAGAAGATACGAGACGTAACCCTTTTCCGCGGTGATCCGCGCCGAGGGAAGCACGCTGCCGCCGGCCGCTTCGCGGATGTCCTTCGCGTTGGCGGTCAGTTGTCCGCCGAAACGAAAGATCGGCATGCGCGCAACGTCGTGAAGCGGCATGATGCCGCGCGCGTTCAGCTTCTGCTCTTCGAGGGCTTTGCTGACGAACGACGCGAGCATCTCTTTGAGGCGGCAGAGAGCGTGCTGCGCCATGTTCTGAAACTCCACGCCGGAGTGATACACGGTCAACCCGCTGCCTGAGGTCGAGAAGCGCTCGATGCGCGAGCGAACGATCCGGCATTCCGTGGCGATCAGTTCGTCATTCCATCGGAACCCGATGCGAGCATGCGTTCCGGTCGAGAGCGGCACGTGATGCTCGAGTCCTGCACCGAGAATCGAGAGATCGACGAGCAGGACTTCCGCTGTGCCAAGGCGGGCAGGAACCGGCTGCGGAAGATGAATGCGCTGTACGCGACGCGTGAGCGGTTCCATCGTCGCAAGCGTAACGCGAGAACGTCAACTCTGCGCGCCCCGAGCCGTGAGCGAAGCAAAAAAAGCCGCGCCCTTCGGCGCGGCTTTCATATTCGATGCGGAGAACTTCTTTTAGTGCTTGGCAGCGCGGCGGAAGCCAGTCACAGCTTTGCAGGACGCCGTTGCCGGAGTGAAGATGCAGGAGAGGGCCGCGTCCGTGAGCGCCTTCGTGAACTGCGGCTCGAGCGTCGTCGCGTCGCCGGACGCATTGTCGAGCACCGAACCGTACGCGAAGAACGCAGGGCAGCCGCTCGTTCCGCAGGAGGTCGGCGAATCGCTCGTCGGCGTGCTGCTGACCTGCTCGACCGTCGCGTAGGCGTTGGTCGCGGTCGCACCGCTGAAGCCCGTGAACGACGTCAGCTGAATCTGCACGTTGCCGAGAGGTCCGAGCGTCTGCTGAACCGTCGAACCGATCTGCGTGCCGGTCTTGCCGTCGAACAGCTTGACCGCGAGCGTCGTGGTCGAGTACTGCGACGCATTCACGAGACCGATGTTGCCGCGGTAGGTGCCTGCCTGGCCGACCGTACCGGTGTTGCGGATGCCGGTGATGAAGACCTTGTCGAGTCCGACGGAAGCGGAGTCAGACGAAACGAAGCTGTACCACGGGAAGCCGGCGAACGCCTGGCCGGTGGTCGGCGGGTTGCCCGAGAGCGTCGTTCCGGGAGGAATCTGGAAGATGCGGCTCTCGACGCTGATCGGACGGAAGAACGGGCTGACGCCGTTCGCGTCCTGCGTCGCGGGGCCGCAATCCGCTCCCTGCTTGCACGCATTGAAGATGAGCTGGCCGATACCGCTGGAAAGACCGAGCGCCGACTGGAAGAAGTCGATGTACTCCTTGCGCTCGCCGGCGGCGAGCTGAATCGCGGGGAATGTCGCCGGCGCGCCGGTCAAGCCTGAGGCGCCGAGCGGAACGAACACCACAGTCACCGTGACTGCATCGGTGCTGAGGTTCGAGAGGAAGACATCGGAGATGAACGTACCGCTGCCGCCCGCGACGTGTCCTGCGATCGGCACGTACACCTGATCAGCAGCACGGAAGTTGGTCGCAAACGCACTTCCAGCGACGAGCGTCATCGCTGCTGCAACAGCAAACTTCTTCAAATTGAACATATTCTCCCCTTTACGACTGTGTATTTGTATTCGACGCCCGAGGACCGGATTTGCTTACGGCACATTCTAGCGAAGAGCAAAACCGATCAACGGAAAAATATTGATCGAGAGTTATACGGATCTCCGACTGCATTCGTCACTTGTTCGCCGGGCATCGTAGCACGTTAGACTCGGAACGTGACCCGCCTCGCTGCTGCCGTTCGACCTGAGCAGGAAGGATCGCGACTTGATCGAGCACTCGCCGAATTGTTCCCTGCTCACAGCCGCAGTTCCCTCGCCCGTTGGATTGAAGACGCGCGCGTCACGATCGATGGAATCGTCGTCACGAAAGCGTCGCACCGCATTATGCGCGGTCAGGAAATCTCAATCGACATTCCTGCGCCGATTCCGGCAACAGTCGTGTCACAAGACATCCCTCTGACGATTCTCTTCGGGGATGAGAACCTCGTCGTCATCGACAAGCCTGCCGGACTCGTCGTTCATCCCGCCGCCGGCCACTACGACGGGACTCTCGTCAACGCGCTCGCGTTTCACGTACAGGATCTCAGCGGAGTCGGCGGCGAGCTTCGTCCCGGAATCGTGCACCGGCTCGACAAGGAAACGAGCGGCGTGATGGTGATTGCGAAGAACGACGCGACGCATCGCGCACTCACCGCAGCGTGGAACACACCTGCAGTCCGGAAGGAGTACATCGCGGTCGTCTACGGCACACCTTCACGCGACAAGGGAACGATCGACGCACCGATCGGCCGCGACCCGCGCGACCGCAAGCGTATGGCCGTGATCTCCAGCGGCCGCGCCGCAATCACCGACTACGAAGTCGTCGAGCGCCTGCGTTACGCATCCGTGTTGCGCTGCCGGCTGCGCACCGGCCGCACTCATCAAATCCGCGTCCACCTCAAACACCTCGGCCACCCGATCATCGGCGACCCGATCTACTCCGGCCCGCAATGGAAAGGAATCCCCGACAAGAAGCTGCAGAAAGTATTCTCGTCGTTCCCCCGTCAGGCGCTGCACGCCGAGGTGTTGGTGTTGCCGGTGGGGATGTTTTCTGCGCCGGTGCCGCCGGATGTGCGGGCTTTGATTGAAGCGCTTCGATGAGTTGGGCTCGCGGTTGCGCGGGCTCGCGGGCTCGCGGTCTTGTCATCCAGGCTCTTCACCCATCGAATGAAGCCGGTTAGCGCGCGACCGGTTTTCTGCACACCTGCCTTGATCGCTTCGTGATTCTGGGGAGTCAGGAATCCGAGACGCTCGGCGATGATCGCCTGAGCCTCGATCTCCGACAACGAACCGCGGGCCTGACTCAGAAACTGCCGCCGCTCGCCCGGGGTCAGCCGCCCCTGCCCTTCCGCGATGTTGCTCGCGAGACTGATTCCTGCGCGTCGAAGCTGCGAAGTGAGTCCGTACAGTTCCTGTCGAGGAAACGGCGCGGTTACGTCGTAGATCGTGACGACGAGATCGACTGCGCGTTGGAACGTGACCAGGTCTTCAAGTTTCGGCATACACATAGCGTGGCGCCGAAGAGCAAGGCGGGAAGGAAATCGCGGAGCCGGAGGAAGCCGGCTCCGACTTTACCGCGAGCCCGCGAGCCCGCGCAACCAGCAACTACAACAACATCCCCGCGATCGTCGCGGTCAGAAAATTCGCCAGTGTGCCGGCGAGCATGGCTCGCAGGCCGAGGCGGGCGAGATCGCCGCGGCGTGACGGAGCGAGCGAGCCGATGCCGCCGATCTGGATCGCGATCGAAGAGAAGTTCGCGAAGCCGCAGAGCGCATACGTCGTGATCACGAAGCTGCGCGGATCGAGCGAGCCCGGCGTTCCGATCGGATGCGCCTTGACCATGTCGCCGAGTTTCGCGAAGGCCACGAACTCGTTGAGCACCATCCTCGTGCCGAGCAGATTGCCGACCTCCATCGAGTCCTTCCACGCCACACCCATCGCCCATGCGATCGGACGGAAGATGTAGCCGAGGACGAGGTCGAGTGACTCCGGCACGAAGGGGACGATCGTGTGCGCGTACTTGAACATGCCGTTCACCAGCGCGACGAGCGCGATGAACGCGATCAGCATGCCGGCCACATTCAGCGAGAGATGCAGACCTTCGATCGCACCGCGACCCGCCGCATCGATGATGTTCACATCCTGCTTCGGCACGACGACTTCGACATCGCCTCCCGTCTTCGGCGTATCGACTTCCGGCACGATGATCTTCGACATCATGATCGCGCCCGGCGCCGTCATGATGACCGCTGTGAGCAGATGAATGACGTCCACCTTCGCCACGAGCACGTAGGCAGCCATGATGCCGCCCGAGATGTGCGCCATGCCGGCGGTCATGATCGTCATGAGCTCGGACATCGTCATATCCGGCAGAAACGGCCGGATCGTCAGCGGCGCCTCGGTCTGGCCCATGAAGATCGATGCCGCCACGGACGTCGACTCCGCGCCTGACGCACCCATGAAGCGCGTCATGATCTTCGCGAAGAACTTGACCACGAGCTGCATCACGCCGATGTAATAGAGGATCGCGAAGATCGAGGCGATGAAGATGATCGTCGGCAGCACCATCGTCGCGAAGACGAAACCGATGTTCGTGTTCCCCGAATCACCCAGCGCGCCGAAGACGAACTTCGAGCCCTCGCCGGTGTAACCGATCAACTTGTTGACGACCTCTTTCAGATTCTCGAAAAGGAACGCCAGCAGGTTGTAGGAGAGGAAGAGATACGCGGTCAGCACGCCGAACACGGACCAGGTGAGCCGCTTCGTGCTCTCCGGCAGAGCTCTCGTCACGAAGTACACGGCGACGGCGAGACCGACGAAGATCAGGGCGGCGACACCGCGCGACAACGCCGGCGAGACGCTCTTCATGAGCCCGGAGATCGCCTCCCCCTTCAGCACGCAGATCGCAATGATGATCTGCAGCAACAGGCCCCAGAACACCGTCTTCCATCGGATTGCATGCTTGTTGTTCGACAGCAGATACGCAATCGCCAGAATCAGCACAAACCCGATCAGCGCCGAGAAACGCTCCATCGCCCGCTCCGTTCACTTCGTCGATTTTTGAACCGGGGAAGGGTATCAGAAAGGATTCACGATGAACGATGAACGATGAACGATGAACGGGGAACGGGGAACCACGGGGAACAGGGATCTCGTCCCATGTTCATCGTTCATCGTTCATCGTTCATCGTTTCCATCCTGAACGACGGGAACAGGCACGAGAACGAGGAGAAACGGAGCACTTCGTCCCATGTTCATC
>JAJPHC010000029.1 GCA_021325515.1 Acidobacteriota bacterium | reverse complement strand
TCCACCCATAGGTCCTATAGGTCCCATAAGTCCCATAAGTCCCATGCGACGCGACCTGCCAACGCCATCGTCACAGGCGGAAACGGCATCCACCCATAGGTCCTATAGGTCCCATCCGTCCCATCCGTCCCATCCGTCCCATCCGTCCCATCCGTCCCATCCGTCCCATGTAGAATCGCGGCGATGCGACCTGCCAACGCCGTCGTCGCGGTCGTCGACGACGAGGAGAACATTCGCGAGACCGTTGGCTTTGCGCTGCGGCGCGAAGGGTATCCGGTCGAGCTCCATGCGCACGGCGGCGACGCGTGGCAATCGTTCCGGCAGAAGCTGCCCGGGCTCGTGATCCTCGACATCCTGATGCCGGAGATGGATGGGCTCGAGCTCTGCCGCAGGATCCGGTCGATCTCCGAATCGATTCCGATCATCTTTCTCACGTCGCGCGACGAAGAGCTCGACCGCGTGCTCGGGCTCGAGATCGGCGCAGACGACTATCTCTGCAAGCCGTTTTCGATGCGCGAGCTGCTGGCGCGTGTGAAGGTGCTCTTCCGCCGCGCCGCACTCGACCAGGGGCGGACGAAGAGCGAAGCCGAGGCGCCGATGCGGTTCGGAGACCTCGAGATGGACATGCAGCGTTACACGGTGAAGTGGAAGTCGATGCCTGTCACGCTGACCGTCACCGAGTTCATGATGCTGAACGCGCTCGTCCGCCATCCCGGTCATGTGAAGACGCGGAATCAGATTCACCAGGAGAGCTACCCGCACGACACGTATGTGAGCGAGCGTACGATCGACAGTCACATCAAGCGGCTGCGACGGAAGTTTGAGGAGGCGGATCCGCAGTTCGATCGCATCGAGACCGTGTATGGCCTCGGTTACCGCTACCGCGAAACGTGAAACTGCCGCGCCGATACTTCTCGCGAATCTCGATACGCCTGCTGGCGTTTCATCTGCTTCTCGTGTTTCTCCCCGTCGCGGGTGTGTTGTTTCTCGGAACGTATGAGAAGCGGCTCGAGTCTGACGAGACGCGGTCGCTGGGGGAGCAGGCGCATCTGATCGCTTCCGCGCTCGCCGAACCACGTTCCCCTCGCCCCGCGCCAGCGGGGAGAGGGGTCAGGGCTGAGGGGCGGATGCAAACGTTCGAGAGGATCGTTGCGAGCACCTCGAGCGACGTTCGCTTCCGCCTCGTGGACGCGGAGGGCAATCTGCTCGCGGACTCGCATCGGCTCGCGCCGCCGAAGCACGTCGAGGTTCCCGCAGGATCGAAACGCCACAACACGCTCTATCGGATCGGCGTGTTTCTCGGGCGGCCGGTCGTGAAGTTGCTGCAGCCGCCACAGCCGCCGCTCGACGTCGACTTCTACGAGAACGCCACGCGCCTGACCGGCCCTGAAGTGCGCGCCGCGCTGCATGGCCGCGATGGCTTCGACAAGAAGATCACCGCGGGCGGCCGTCGCTCCGTCACGCTTTATCGCGCGGTGCCGCTGTTCGAAGGGACGTCGATCGCCGGCGCCGTCGTCGCATCGCGCAGCACCTATCCCATCCTCCAGGATCTCTACGTCATCCGCCTCGGTGTCATGCGGATCTTCGTCGCGTCGCTGCTGCTGGCGATCCTCGTGAGTCTCTTTTTTTCGGCCACGATCATCCGGCCGCTGCGTCAACTGCGCCTCGATGCGCGTGCGATTCTTGACCGGCGCGGAAGGATCCGCGGGCACTTCAAGGGATCGCGCCGCCTCGACGAGATCGGCGAGCTGTCGCGCGCGCTCGAGCGGATCACACGGAGGATGGAGACACACGTTCACGCGATGGAGACGTTCACGAGCGATCTCTCGCACGAGTTCAAGAATCCGCTCGCGTCGATCCGTACAGCGAACGACATGGTCGCCGATGTGGTCGATCCCGCCGTGCGCACTCGCTTCGTGCAGATGGTCGATCAGGAAGTCGCGCGGATGGAGAGGCTGCTGAGCGGAGTGCGCGAGATCTCGCGCATCGATGTGCAGCTCGCGCGCGAGGAACGGACGCCGCTGCCCATGCGGGAACTGCTGGCGAAGATCATCGAAGGATTCCGGCTGCGCGAAGGGGATCGCGTTCGTTTCGACCTCGAGGTGAGCGGCGAGCCTGTGGTCGAGGCGAGCGAGGACCGGTTGCTCCAGGTCTTCGAGAACCTGCTCGACAACGCGGCCGGCTTCTCGCCGGAAGGGGGAACGGTGCGCCTGCTGGTGTCGGCGAATGACGATCTCGTCATGACGCGCATCAGCGATGAAGGGCCGGGGATCGCGGAGGCGCACATGAATCGGATCTTCGATCGCTTCTTCACCTACCGGCCTGATGCGTCACGACGCTCTCATACCGGGCTCGGCCTCGCGATCGTGAAGGCCATCGTCGAGGGATACGGAGGGACCATCAGTGCAGCGAATGGGGATCGCGGAGCGCAATTCGAGATTCGTCTTCCGCGCGCGCGGGTCAATGAATAAAGTGCACAATTTGTGTTGCGCAATTCGACCGTGGGCATGACAATGGGTTTACACAGATGCGGTCCAAGCTTCTAGTGATAATTATGGGTTGCCCGTCGGAAATAACTCCCGATGGGCTTTTTCCGCGGTGCGGTAATTCAGTAAGTCAGGAGTTGATGTGAGTCCAGCTACCAAAGGAAGTCGCGGTCGTCCTATTGTCCATACCGAGCCCTGGGCCAAGATTACAGTTGTTCTGCTCGACAGGCATGTTGCCTATCTCGATCGACTGGCCATCGATATCCGTCTCAAGCACGGCAAGGCAATCAGCCGTGCGGAGATCATTCGCGGCCTGATCGAGGCAGCATTCCAGAGCGGGATCGATCTCTCGCAGGCGGAATCGATCGACACCCTCATCGATCTGCTTCTGGGCGCGTCCGCGCCCAAGAAGCGGGCAGCCCGCTAGTCCCGGCCGGGCAATCGTGCGATCTCACCTTCGCTCAAGGCGCGGGTGAGATCCACTCCCCGTTCCACAAACCGTTCGAGAATCGCGCGAATCAGGTGCGGTCCCCCAAACGCCAACGGCATATCCGGATTGATCGCGCGGGCGGTCTGCTCGAGGTAGTGCAGCTGGTGGGGGAGTAGCTCGATCTCGATTTCGCTGTCCATTCGTCACAGGAGTGACGGGCTCAGCGATTTCCCTACCCAAATGCAACGCGGAGCCGCGAGATCCGCGACTCCGCGCGCAACGGCCGTTAGTAACCCGTGCTCTCTTCGTGATGGTGTGTCGTCACGACGCGCGTCGTCTTCTTCACGTGCTTCGTCGTGTGTTTCTTGTGGTGCTTCTTCGGATGCACTGTCGTCTTCGTCACGACCTGCGTCTTCGTCTTCGCCTGGTACGTCACAGGCTGGGTTTCGATTGCGAATGCAGGCACGGCGAAGAGCGAGCCGGCGAGGATCAAGGCTGTCAGCGATTTCATCGCTTGTTCTCCTTTCACACAGTCCTAGTGCGAAGAAGAGGCCACTAATGCGGAAGTCCGAACGCGAAATAAATGGCGCAGAGGAATGCGAGCGCAAGCGTTCCCGGACGGATTTCGCGCGCGCGCCCGGCGAGCACTTTCATGATCGGATAGAGCAGCAGGCCCGCTGTCAGACCGTTCGCGATGTTGTACGTGAACACCATGATGACGATCGTCGCGAACGAAGGCACGAGCTCGGTGAAATCGTCGAAGTCGATCCGCGCAACGGATGAGAGCATCAGCATTCCGACGACGAGAAGCGATGGCGCATAGGCGTAGCGCAGCGACTGCAGCGGCTCGAAGAGCGGGATGAAGAACAGCGACAGCGCGAAGAGGCCCGCCGTCACGACCGACGCGAGTCCGGTGCGCGCTCCCTCGCGGATGCCTGTGGACGATTCGATGTACGCGCCGCTCGTCGACGTTCCCGCCAGCCCGCTGATGATGCACGACACGGCATCGACGAGCATCGGCTTCTCGATCTGAGGGAAGTTGCCTTTCTCGTCCAGCATGTTCGCCGCGGCACCCACGCCGACGAGTGTGCCGAGCGTGTCGAGAAGCGACATCAGAAAGAGCGTGAGCAGGATCGGGAGAAATGACAGCCGCAGGACTCCTGCGATGTCGAGCTTCAACGCGATCGGTGAAATGTCGTACGGCATCGCGACGATCGCGTGCGGCGCGTTGCCGGCGCCGAGGATGTAGCCGAGAGCTGCGGTGACGGCGATGCCGATGAGAATCGCGCCGCGCACACGCTTGTGCAGCATCGCCGCGGTGATGAGAAAGCCGAAGATCGCGAGCAGCACCGGCGTGCTTCGCACCGCTCCGATCTGAACCGGGACTGCCTTCGCCGGTTCGACGATTCCTGTTTCGACGAGCCCGATGAACGTCAGGAACAGTCCGATGCCCGCGGCGAAGCTGTGCTTCATCGACGGCGAAACGGACTCCGCGAGCCACGTGCGGATCCCGAGCAGCGTGATGACGAGAAACGCGATCCCGCTGATGAACACCGCGCCGAGACGCTGCTGCCAGGTGATGCCGAACGCCGCGAGGCCGAATGCGATGAACGCGTTCTCGCCCATGTACGGTGCGACCGCGATCGGCCGGTTCGCGTAGAGCCCCATCAGCAGAGTGCCGGCCGCCGCCGTAAGGATCGTCGCAACCGTGCTCGGCCCCTTCGGGATCCCGGCAAACGAGAGGATCGCCGGATTCACCACGATGATGTAGGCCATCGACACGAACGTCGTCGCGCCCCCGATGACCTCGGTCCTGATGGAAGAGCCGCGCTCAGCAATGGAAAACATCGGCGCCGATTGTAAGACGAGGCTCCTCTTCCTCGCTCCATCCCGGCACGTCGATTGCTCAAAATAACCACGTAAACGCAGTTCGACACGAACGAGGACTCTATGCGTAACTCAAACATGAAAAATGCTTTAGGCGGCGGGCTTGCAGCGATTTCGCTCGCGCTGGTTCTGGGTGCTTGCAGTACCAATCAGGTTCCCGGCAATGGTCAGCCGACCTCCCCCGGAAACTACGGAACGACCACTCCGACTTCGACGCCGGGATCATCCGGCGGCACGTCGGCGACGCCGCACGCGATGATCGTTGCGCCGCAGCGCATCACGCCGATGTTCTCATCGTCGGCTGATGCCATCGCGGTTCTTCGCGGACATCAGGGCCGTGTGCTCGGCCCGGCGAGTCCCGGCCCGTCAGCCACCGGCGTAGCAGTGGCGAACGACACGATGCCGCTGCTTCCTGAGGCAACCGTCAACTCTTCGATCAGCTCGCCTGCGACCTCGGTGATCACGGGCGGCGACGGCGGCGGCATCGTCATCGGTGGAACCTCCGGCGCGACCGCGTCGACCGCTGCTTCGACGAACGCCGCGACTGCGGCGCTGACTGCTGCAGCCACGAATGCTTCGACGACCTCGGCGGCCGCGACGATCACGACACCCGTGACCGCCGCATCGCCTGCGAATGTTGCGATCCCTGCGTCCGCCGGTCTCTTCGCAGCGGGACCTGGAATTGGCTCGACGGTTGTGAATGGAACGACATCGTCAACGGTGCTGGCGAATCAGAACAGCGGTCTTCTGACGCCTACGGTCTCCTCCGCGGCGACGCCGACGCCGGTCGCGGCTGCGAATCCGCCCGTCGCGAGCGTCCGCAATTCCTCGATGACCGCGGCGTCCACGTCGACGGCGAGAAGTGCCGCCGTGACGCCCGTCAGGGTCAGCCGCAGCGCCACGATCGGAGTGAGCGCCGCGCGCCAGGTGGCGATTCCGCCGGCCGTCACTCCGGCCGCGATCCATCTGACATCACCCGCGACGTCTGCCACGGGCCGCACACGCGCCGTCCGCGTGACGGCCACCGGCAGCAGCGTCACGATTACTAACCAGTAGCTGCACCTCATTGGAGAGCGGGCATTCGCTCGCTCTCCATCCATCGCCATGAGCGTCCGCATCGGAACCTCCGGCTGGCATTACAGGCACTGGGTCGGCCGCTACTATCCCGAGGACATCAAGCCGGCCGGCATGCTCGATCATTACCAGCGCGACTTCGATACGGTGGAGCTGAACAACACCTTCTATCAGTTGCCGAAGGAATCGTCGTTCGACCTCTGGCGACAGTCGACGCCGCACGATTTTCGCTTCGCGGTGAAGGGCAGCCGCTTCATCACCCACATGCTCAAACTGAAGGATGCGCAGCGGGCGCTCGGCAACTTCCTGCCGCGAGTGGAGAGGCTGCGCTGGAAGCTCGGACCGATTCTGTGGCAGTTGCCGCCGCGGTGGAATGTGAACCTGGCGCGCCTCGAGGAGTTTCTCGAGCTGCTCCCGCGCGGGCATCGCTTCGCCTTCGAACTGCGCAATCCGACGTGGATGACCGCGGAGGTCTATCGCGTGCTCCGCAAGTACGGCGCAGCGTTCTGCATCTACGAGCTTGCGGGATTTCAGTCGCCGCTCGAGCTGACCGCGGACTGGACGTATGTGCGCCTTCACGGCCCGACGCAAAACAAGTATCAGGGCAGCTACAGCGATCGCCAGTTGATGGCCTGGGCGAACCGGATTCGCGACTGGAGCCGCGATCTCGAGGCGGTGTACGTCTACTTCGACAACGACGACTCCGCCTTCGCCGTGCGCAACGCGCTCACATTGAAAGCGCGGGCGGCATGAGGGAAGGACCCCGTTGCCGGGGTCCTTCGATTCGCTGGAGGAATTGCGTTGAGTTACCGGCGCCGGCTGCCGAACAGCCGCAGCAGCAGCAGGAACAGGTTGACGAAATCGAGATAGAGCGCGAGCGCTCCGATGATCGCGAGATTGTCCTGCAGGCTTCCGGCACCTGCGTGCGCGTAAGACTTCAGCTTCTGGTTGTCATACGCGGTGAGGCCGAGGAAGACGAAGATGCCGATGACGCTGATCGCGAACTCGATCGCGTTCGAGTGCATGAATATGTTGATGACGCCCATCAGGATCACGCCGATGAGTCCCATCATGAAGAACGATCCCCACGACGTCAGGTCGCGCTTCGTCACGGCGCCGTAGATCGCCATCGCACCGAACATCGCCGCGGCGCCGGCGAATGCGTTGACGATCGTTGCCTGCGCATAGACGAGAAAGATCGCGCTGAGGGTCAGGCCGTTCAGCACCGAGTAGACGAGAAACGTCGCGGCGGCTGTACCCGCCGACATCTTCATGATGCGGAACGAGAGAAAGAAGACGAGCCCGAGCTCGACCAGAAAGAGGACGAGGTAGAGACCCGTGCCGAGGATGAGCTGCTGCATCGCCGGCACTTGAGTGACGGCGAGCGCGGCGAGAGCCGTCAGCATCAATCCCGTGAACATCCAGCCGTAGACCGAGCGGAAGAATGCGCGCTCGCGGACTTCCATCTGTTCGGTGCTGGCGCTGATCCACGCCGGCTGTTGTGAGTTACCGAAACGATCCATGAATGAACCTCCGGGTCGATCATAACAAGGTGAGCCTGCAGTTCATTCGGAACGCCCCTTGCACCTTCGGAATTTACAATGATACGCTCAGGTTTCGATACGTGAAGAAACTTGACAATGATGCACTCATAGGCATCTAAGTCACACAAGGAGAACAACATGTCCAAGATCATCGGCATCGATCTCGGGACGACCAACTCGGTTGTGGCCGTCATGGAAGGCAACGAGCCGAAGGTCATCGTGAACGCCGAAGGCAGCCGGATCACACCCTCGGTCGTCGGTTTCGCCAAGAATGGCGAGCGTCTGGTCGGCCAGGTTGCCAAGCGCCAGGCGGTCACGAATCCTGAGAACACCGTCTTCTCCATCAAGCGCTTCATGGGACGCAAGTTCACTGAAGTCAATGAAGAGATGAAGATGGTTCCGTACCACGTCAGTCAGGCGTCGAATGGCGACGTCCGTGTCGACGTGCAGGGCAAGCTGTATTCACCGCCCGAGATCTCGGCGATGATCCTGCAGAAGCTGAAGCAGGCCGCTGAAGATTATCTCGGCGAGAAGGTGGACCGCGCGGTCATCACGGTTCCTGCCTACTTCAACGACTCGCAGCGTCAGGCGACGAAGGACGCGGGCGAGATCGCCGGCCTCAAGGTCGAGCGTCTCGTCAACGAGCCGACGGCCGCGGCACTCGCGTACGGTCTCGACAAGAAGAAGAACGAAACCATCGCCGTGTATGACTTCGGCGGCGGTACGTTCGACATCTCGGTCCTCGAAGTCGGCGACGGCGTCGTCGCAGTCAAGTCGACCAACGGTGACACGCACCTCGGCGGCGACAATATCGACCAGCGCCTCATCGACTGGATCATCGACGAGTTCAAGAAGGATCAGGGCATCGATCTTTCGAAGGACAAGATGGCTCTGCAGCGACTGAAGGAAGCGGCGGAGAAGGCGAAGATCGAGCTCAGCTCCACGATGTCCACCGACGTCAATCTGCCCTTCATCACCGCGGATGCGAGCGGTCCGAAGCATCTCAACATGACGCTGACTCGTGCGAAGTTCGAGCAGCTCATCGGCGACATCGTGCAGAAGACGATGGGTCCGGTGCGCCAGGCTCTGAAGGACGCCGGCGTCGATCCGAAGAGCATCGATGAAGTCGTGCTCGTCGGCGGTTCGACGCGCATCCCGATGGTGCAGAAGCTCGTGCAGGACTACTTCGGCAAGGAGCCGCACAAGGGTGTGAACCCGGACGAAGTCGTCGCGGTCGGCGCGGCCGTGCAGGGCGGCGTGCTGGGCGGCGACGTCAAGGACGTGCTGCTGCTCGATGTCACGCCGCTGTCGCTCGGCATCGAGACGCTCGGCCACATCGTCGACAAGCTCATCGAGCGCAACACCACGATCCCGACGAAGAAGTCGCGCGTTTACTCGACGGCGGCCGACAATCAGACCTCGGTCGAGATCAAGGTCTATCAGGGCGAGCGCGAGATGTCGCATGACAACAAGCTTCTCGGCGCGTTCCACCTCATCGGCATTCCTCCCGCACCGCGCGGGATGCCGCAGATCGAAGTGACGTTCGACATCGACGCCAACGGCATCATGCATGTCTCGGCGAAGGATCTCGGCACCGGCAAGGAGCAGAAGATCACGATCACCAGCTCGTCCGGTCTGTCGAAGGAAGATGTCGAGCGGATGGTCAAGGATGCGGAGTCGCACGCCGAAGAGGATCGCCGCCGCCGTGAAGAGATCGACGTCAAGAACCAGCTCGACTCGCTCGTCTACAGCGTCGACAAGATGCTGAGCGAGAATCGCGACAAGCTCTCCGGTTCCGATGTCAGCAATCTCGAGTCGGCGATCAGCGAGGCTCGCAAGGCGATGGAGCAGGGTGGCGTCGACAACATCAAGAAGGCGACGGAGAACCTCACCAAGGCCTCACACAAGCTGGCGGAGATGATGTATTCGCAGGCCGGCGCTCAGGGTGAAGCCGCGGGCAGTGCTCCGAAGGCCGAGGGATCGTCGAACAAGGACGACGTGATCGAAGCCGAAGTCGTCGACGAGAACAAGTAAGACAACGACAAGGAGTAGGACAGGCGAGGGCGCCTGTCCTACACTTTTTTCATGGGCAGACGCAGAGCAGACGGCTACGTGATGATCTCCGTGATCTCGGAGAGGTACAACATTCATCCGCAGACTCTCCGCCTCTACGAACGTGAAGGGCTGATCAAGCCTGCGCGGACCGCCGGCAACACGCGCCTCTATGGCGTCGATGAGATTCGCAAGCTGGAGATGATTCTCACGCTGACGCGCGATCTCGGTGTGAACCTCGCCGGCGTCGAGGTGATTCTGAATCTGCAGAACGCGATCGAGGATGCGAAGGAAGCACTCGACCGCGCCGAGGATCACTTCGAGCAGATGATGCGCATCATCCGGCAGTCGGTGCTCGACAAGCGGGTGGGCATCGATCGCGAGAACGCGCTCGTGAAAGCGGCGCCGCGCGGCCTGACGCGCAAGGGGTAGGCGCCCCCCCGAGGTCCCTCGACTTCGCACGGGATGACGACGATGAGGTGGGGTGCGGACGCCTCGTCCGCACATCGTGACGAAGCACAAGGGCACCGCTGCCTCGTCGGCAGCGGCTCGCGGACGAGGGCGTCCGCGCCCCACGTCAGGCAGCTCGCGTTCGCTCGGGATGACGATGAGGTGGGGTGCGGACGTCTCGTCCGCACGTCGTGAC
>JAJPHC010000050.1 GCA_021325515.1 Acidobacteriota bacterium | reverse complement strand
CGTGCGGACGAGGCGTCCGCACTCCACCAGGCTGACGTGAGGCCGGCGTCGCGGCATCGGCGGTTTTGCGCGTTGGAGTGCGGACGCCTCGTCCGCACACGGTTGCACGATGGGACGTGCGGACGAGGCGTCCGCACTCCACCAGGCTGACGTGAGGCCGGCATCGCGGCGTCGGCGGCTTTGCGCGTGGAGTGCGGACGCCTCGTCCGCACACGGTTGCAACGATGGGACGTGCGGACGAGACGTCCGCACCCCACCAGGCTGACGTGAGACCGGCATCGCGGCATCGTCGGCTTTGCGCGTGGGGTGCGGACGCCTCGTCCTCACACGGTTGCAACGATAGGACGTGCGGACGAGACGTCCGCACTCCAACGTTTATGCGCGCGATCAGTCCAGCGTGAATCCCAGGAACGCGATGCACATCTCGTCGGTCGTTGCCTCTCCCCACGACACGCTGCGATTCGTTGGATTGTCGTAGATCGCTTCGAGCGAGAAGAGCGTTCCGCGCGGGATCGCCAGCGGC
Organism: Acidobacteriota bacterium; assembly: GCA_021325515.1. Lineage (GTDB taxonomy): Bacteria > Acidobacteriota > Thermoanaerobaculia > Gp7-AA8 > Gp7-AA8 > JAJPHC01. The sequence continues at coordinate 108,262 of JAJPHC010000050.1, read as the reverse complement.
TGCGCGTACGGGTACACGCCCTGCCAGTTGAAGTCCCAGTTGTCGATGTTGATCAGGCACTCCTGCTTACCATCAGGATACGTCGCGACGACGTGCATCTTCCGGCCGAGCAGGTGCATGTGCGGCGCGACGAGCCAGAGATGCGTGGCGACGGGAGTCGCAATCGGGAACTGTGCCGTGACCTGATAGTTGTCGGTGAGCGGCGGAATCGTGAACGTCTGATTGATCAGCGGCACGAACTGCAGCAGCTTCGCCGGCTTCTTCTCCTTGTAGTAAAGCGCGAGCGTCGTCTGATCGGGAGTCGGCGCCCCTTCGTGCACGTGATAGTGAACCTGAAGAACCACGCGCGCGTTTGCGGGGAGCAGCATGCCGACGTCATCGGGCAGCACGAACGGGCGTGCGCCGGGCGCCCAGCCGCCGAGTGATCCCGTCAGCGTGAATCCCGGTCCGCCGAAGCATGTGTAGCCTGCGCCGGGCGATTCATCATCAAGCCTCTGAGACTCGCCCGTCGTATCGAGAAATGCGATGACGTGATGTACTTCGCCGCGATCGCCGGGCCTCACGTCGATCGCGGAGATGTAGCGATCGGATGTCTGGTTCGCAGGCAACGTGAAGCAGCGATATTCATCGCGATCGGCAGGAGGTGTGAACGGCACCGGACTGCTGAGCGTCTGGCTCGGCGTGCCGAGCTGCCAGCCGCCGCTGAAGTCGATCGGCTGCGGAAGGTCCGCGGGATTCCCGAAGGGCGCGCCGCCATCGACCCAGCGTGCGAGCAGATCGATCTCGCCATCGGTCAGCGTCCGCTCCTTCGCATCGGCGAAGTTTCCGCAGCCAGCCGCCGGCTTCCACGGCGGCATCTCGCGCGCCTGCGTCTTGAGCTTGATCTTCGCGGCGTTCGCCTTCGCTTCCTGATAGTTCGTCAACGCAAACGGCGCGACGTCGCCGGGGTGATGGCACGTCTGGCAATGCGCCTGAAAGAGACGGACGACTTCCTTCGCGTAGGTCGGCCCGTTGACCGGCGGCGGAGGGCCGGGGAGGCGGACGGCGCGAGGCGGCAGCGACAGCATCGCCACGAGGGGAGCGATCGGGATCATGGTGAAGATGCTACTCGCTCTTGATCGCGCTCGCGATATCGATTCGTGCGGCGAGCCGGGCGGGGACGAATCCGGCGATGGCCGAGGCCGCCAGCGTGATCGCGAGCGACGCGGCGATCATCGCGGCCGGCGTGTGAAACTCGATCGTCCATCCGAACGACTGCTTGTTGATCACGTAGATCAGAATCCACGACAGCGCGTAGCCCATGATGACGCCCGACACGGTGGACGCGAGGCCGAGCAGCGCGGACTCGAGCACGAGCATGTTCTGCTGCTCCCGAGTCGTGACCCCGAGGACGCGCAGCAAGGCGAGCTCGCGCCGGCGCTCGAGAATCAGTGCGGCGAGCGTGTTCACGATCCCGAGCACGGCGACGACGATCGCAATGCCGAGGAGTGCATACGTGATCAGAAACGTCTGATCGAAGATCTTCATCACCTCGGCGCGGATCGAGCCGTTCGTGATCGCGAATGCGTGATATTTCGGGCCGAGCTCCTTCTGAAGTGCGATGCGCGCGGCGTCGCGGCTGACGCCTTTCTTCAGATAGATGACCACCGTGTTGATCCGGTCGTCGTGGAACGTGCGGATGAAGAGCGAGCGGTCCATGACGACGACGCCGCGGTCGTTCGAGTAGTCGCGATAGATGCCGGTGATCGGAAACGAAGCGCCGGCGAGGCGAATGACATCGCCTGTCTTCTTGCGATGCTTGAGCGAGAAGCTCTCGGAGACGACGACTCCGTTCCGCGCAACAGCAGCGAGGAGCGCCTCCTTCGAGGAGCGAGGTGTGATCATCGGGAGGTCGCCGAACTGCATGACCTTCGTGAAGTCGCCGCTGCCGGCCGAGATGATGTCGTCGCCGTAGAGAACGTCGCGCCCGCGAACGCGATCGAAGGCGGCGATGAAGGGAATCTTCGCGAGATCATCCGCGATCGCAGGCGGGAAGAGCGCGATCGATGCATTCGTCAGTCCCTGCGCCGGCCGCAGCCAGAGATCCGAGCTCACGGTCTGATTGACCCAGATGCGCACCGTCTCGCGGAAACTGCCGACCATGAGCGCAACCGCGACCATCATCCCGGTCGCGAGCGCGAGCGCGGCGGTGGCGATCGCGGTGCGCCGCAGCGACGCCGGCAGTGATCGCGCGGCGAGCTCGCCGACGATGCCGAAGGCCGCCCGCATCGGTCTCGCGAACGCTGCGGCGGCGACGCGGACGATCGATGGCGCGAGCAGAGAGAAGCCGCAGACGACGAGCAGCACCGCGATGTAGCCCGCGACCGCGATCCCGTTCCACGGCGGGAGTTGCGACGTCAACGCGCCGCCGATGAAGCAGAGCGCGGCCGCGAGCGCGAGTTGCCGTTCCCGCTCGCGCGGGATTCGCTGCTGCAGGCCGGGACGGATCATCGCGTGCGGCGGGACGCGCGAAGCCTCGAGCGACGGCTGCAGTGCGGAGAGAAGCGAGAGGACGATCCCCACCGCGAATCCCGTCGCGATGATCGGCGCGGTGAGCGCGATGCTCTCCGGACGCGACGTGACATAGAGCGCGTTGATCGTTCGTCCGATGAGGCCGAGGATCGCGCGAGCGATGCCGGTGCCGATGCCGATGCCGAGAATCGAGCCGGCGATCCCGAAGAGCAGGCCTTCGCCGGCGAAGGCGAAGAAGATCTGCCGCGGCGAGGCGCCGAGCGTCTTCAGGATGCCTGCATCCCTCCGCCGCCGCAGGATCGAGATGAGCACCGTGTTGTAGACGAGGAACATGCCGACGAGCAGCGCGACACCGGCCAGTGCGAAAAGATTCACGCGGAACGCGCGCAGCATCTTCGAGACGCGCTCGTTGCGGCGCGAGGGACGCTCGACGCGCATCGAGGTCCCAACCAGCGACTGCACCCGCGCGGCGAGCGCGTCATCGGGCAGCATCAGATCGATGCGCGTGAGGCGGCCGCGGAGGCCGAAGCTCTGCTGCGCGACGGCGATGTCGCAGACGACGATCTCGCCGTTGAATGCCGTCGCCGGGCCGCGCGGCTCGAGAATCCCGCGCACGGTCAGCGTTCGCTGATTGCCGAGAACGTTGAGCGTGAGCGGCGAGCCGAGTCTCAGATGGTTCTCCTGCGCGAATGACTGCGGGACGATCGCCGCGTCGGAGCGAAAGAGATCGAACGCCGCGCTGCTGCTGATGCCGGCATATCGGTAGTCGCGGAAATGCAGGTCCGACATCAGGTCGACCGCGAGCAGCCGGAACGGAGTCTGCGACGGCTCCACGACGCCGTCGATGTCGATCACCGGCGCGAAGCGTGCGCCCGCATCCCACAAAGGTTGCAGGCGCAGCAGCGCCGTCTCGTCCATCGCGCCGCTGTCGGAGATGATCGTGTAGTTCGCGCGGCCCGCCACGGCGTCGACGGATTGCTGAAAGGCGCGCAGCGCGCTCTGATTGGAGAGCTCGATCGCGACGATGACGGCGACGCCGATCGCGATGCCGAGAATCGTGAGCGCGGTGCGGATCGTCTCCCGGACCAGCGGACGGAGGACGAGCGCGCGGGTGATCATCGCGACACGTTTCCGTCAGCCACAGAGATCGTGTATTCGCCGAACGCCGCGGCGGCATCGGAGTGCGTCGCCATCACGATCGTCGGATGTTCGGTCTCGTGAATCGAACGAATCAGCTCGAGCACGCTGGCGCCGTTCTTCGAGTCGAGATTGCCCGTCGGCTCGTCGGCGACGATCAGCGGCGGGCGATGAATCACCGCGCGGCCGATGGCGACGCGCTGCATCTCTCCGCCCGACAGCTCGTTCGGGTAATGCGATGCGCGATGTGCGAGGCCGACGCGCTCGAGCATCGCGCGCGTGCGGGAGTCGATGTCGCGGCGATTCACCTTCGCGAGCGACAGCGGAAACGCGACGTTCTCGAAGACGGTGAGCGTTGGAATGAGGTTGAACTGCTGGAAGACGAAGCCGATGGACTTGCGGCGGAGCAGCGTCAGGTGCTGCTCGCTTGCGGCCGAAGTCTCGATCCCGCCGAGGTAGACGCGGCCGGAGGTCGGGCGATCGACCGCGCCGATCAGGTTCAGGATCGTCGACTTGCCGCTGCCCGATGCACCGCGCAGCACCGCGAAGGCGCCGGGTGCGATGTCGAGGGACACGTCGTTGAGCACCTGCACCGCCGCAGCTTCATCGCTTCCGGCGTAGACGTGTGTGACGTGCTCGAGGCGTACTTGCAATTCCTGAAGTGTAGGACAACCTCTCGGGTTGTCGTCCTGCACCCGGGATGATCTTTGCAGTGATACGCTTCCATTTCGGGAAACTTCAGGAGGGCGTATGGCCGACGAAACCAATCCAGCACCGAATGAGGCGGCAGAAGGCGATGGCCGTTTCAACAAGGCGCGTGCGTTCGTCAACGAGAAATATTCAGCCGCATCCGAAGCCGCGCGGAGCGGATACAACCAGGTGAAAGAGAAAGTGGAGGATGTCGATTTCGGCGCAGTGGCCGATCAGGTGCGCAGTTATGTCCGTTCCAATCCGGGCAAGGCGCTGCTGATCTCGGTCGGCGTCGGGTTCGTCATCGGACTTCTTCTTCGCGGTGAGGACGAGGAGTAGAGATGGCCACGAATAGAGAAAACGATCACGAGCGTTCCGCCGCCGGTCTCGATTTCGATTTCCCGATTCGCGAGAAGGCGGCGTCCCTCGGTCAGACGGTCGCGGAAAACGGCCCCGAGGCGCTGTTCGAGGAGATCGAGAATCTCCTGCCGGAAAGCTGGCGCGAGCAGATCACCGCGTTTCCGATCGCCGCGATGCTCCTCGGCCTCGGCGTCGGGATCTTCCTCGGCATGAAGAAGGGCGACGAGATCATCGCGGCCGGCGGCTCGATGCTCTCTGCTGCCGCGATCGCCAATGTGACGCAGGCGATGGAGCGCGTCACCGGCGGCGGCGAGTCCGAAGCCTGATCAGCGATTGCACTCGCCCGGCATCGCCATGCACAATACGGCTGATGCCGGGCTTGTTCCCGCTACCCGTCGCAACACACCATCATCTCGAATCCCTCGCGGCCGAGGTGCATCGCACCTATTTCCATAAATATCCGCCGCTTCCGGTGCGATGGGGCCAGCAGATCTCGCGCAAACAACGGCGCAGCATCCGCCTCGGCTCCTACAATCACGCGACCGCCGAGGTGCGCATCCATCCTTCGCTGAACGCGCCGAACGTTCCGGCGTTTTTCATTCAGTCGGTCATCTACCACGAGTACCTGCATCACGTACTCGGCCCAAGCCACAACCGCCGCTTCCACGCGCACGAGCGCCGCTTCCGCTATCACCGCGAATCGCAGGAGTGGATCCGCAGAAACCTGTTGATGCTGCTGGGAACGAGGCGGAAGATCGTGCGTTCCGTCCCCGAGCCCGTAGCCGCGCCGCAGATGGCGTTGTTCTAGGGGGCGCGCGGGCTCGCGGGCTCGCGGGTTCGCGGGTGGGAGTTGGGAAGCGGACGCGTACCCGCGCGACCACCACCACCGCGTGCCCGCGTACCCGCGTAACCGCGCGACCACCCCGAGCCCGCGTACCCGCGTAACCGCGAAACTACCTCACGATCCCATCGGGAACGTGAGGTTATAGATGAAGCGTCCGCGTGCGACGGACAAGACGATCGAGCTGCGCTCCACGGCTTTGGTCAGCTCCTTGTCGAGATCCGCTGTCGACGCGACTTCCGTTCCGTTCACTCCGACGATGAGATCGCCCGGCTGGAGGCCGACGCCTGCTCCGCGCGAGCCGGGGTTCACTTCGGAGATCACGACGTTTCCGCCGTTGTCGTCGACACGCAGTCCCGCGATCTCGCTCAGCACGCGCAGGCCGAGCTTGTTCGGCGTCTCGGTCGGGCGCACGGTGACCTTCGCATTCGAGCCTTCGCGCACGATCGACAGCTCGATCGGCTGGCCTCCGGCGAGTGTCGCGGTCGCGGTCGAGAAGCCTTCGCGCGAGTCGATGCTCTTGCCGTTCACCGCGGTGATGATGTCGCCCGCGCGCAAGCCCCCGGCCTGGGCGGGCGAGCCTGCGAAGACGCGTGACACGAGTGCGCCGTGTGACGCGCGGACGCCGAGGCGCTTCGCTTCTTCAGGAGTGAGTGTCGCGGTCACGGCGCCGATCCATGCGTTGTGGACCTGGCCGTAACGCAGCAGATCCTGAATGACTTTTTTCGCGCGGTCGACCGGAATCGCGAAGCCGATGCCCTGCGCCTCCGCGTAAATCGCGACGTTGATGCCGATCACGCGCCCTTCGATGTTGAGCAGCGGACCGCCCGAGTTGCCGGGGTTGATCGACGCATCCGTCTGAATAAAGTCGGTGAACGTGCGCCCCGCCTCCTTCGATGGAACCGAACGGCCGAGCGCGGAGACCACGCCTGTCGTGACCGACCCGCTCAGGCCGAAAGGATTTCCGACGGCGATCACCGTCTCGCCGATCATGAGATCCGACGAGGTGCCGATCGGCGCCGGTGTGAGCTTCTTCGCGTCGACGCGCAGCACGGCGAGGTCGCTGTCGGGATCGACGCCGATGAGTTTCGCGGCCATCTGCGTGCCGTCGCTCGTGACGACGCTGATGCGCGACGCACCTTCGACGACGTGATTGTTGGTGACGATGATGCCGTCGCTCGACCAGACGAAGCCGGAGCCGAGCGACTGTGTCGTGTACGAGCGCTCGCGCCCGCCGAACATGCCGAAGGGATCGAAGAACGGATCGATCTCCCGCCTGCGGATCGTCGCCTCGGTCTGGATGTTGACGACGGAGGGAGCGACGTTGTGAGCGACGACGACGACGGGCGTGCGCCGCACCGCACTGACGCTCGCGGGAATCGGCGCGGTGGCCGTGCGCGGCTCGACCGTCTGCGACTCCGCCGACGGCTTGCAGCCGATCGTCAGGAGAAAGACGAAGAGGAGCTTACGTGCGTTGTTCATGGCCGCGAATTGTATGGAGTCGCAGCGAGCGCGGCTACACTGTGCGCGATGAAGTTGAAGATGATTTTCAATCCGACTGCCGGCCGCGGACGCGCGAGCAGGCTGATCGGCCGTGCGCTTGCCTATCTTCGCGAGCGAGGTGCCGAGGTCGACTGTGTGCCGAGTGCGAGTCCGGCGGACCTCACGCGCATCGCCGCCGAGAGCTCGCGCGGCGGATGGGATCGCGTCGTCGTCTGCGGCGGCGACGGCTCGCTTCATCTCGCGGTGCGCGAGTTCGATCTGAAGAACGGCACGCTCGCGCTGCTGCCGCTCGGCTCAGGCGATGACTTCGCGCGCGTCGTCGGCATCCCGCGCACGATCATCGGCGCCTGCGATGCGATCCTCTACGGACAGACGATCACCGTCGACGTCGCGACGGCGAACGGCCTCCGCTACCTCGGCGTCGCCGGTCTCGGATTCGATTCCGAAGTCGCGGCCTATGCGAACGCCCACACGACCTGGCTTCGCGGTTCGCTGATCTATCTCTATTCGATCTTCCGCGTGCTGCCGCGATTCACACCACGGCATGTGAAGTTGACGGTGAACGGCAGCGAGCGCGCCGAAGAGATCATGTTCGCCTGCGTCGGCAACTCGCGGCAGTACGGCGGAGGCATCCGCATCACGCCGGATGCAAAAGTCGACGACGGGCTGCTCGATCTTCTGCTGGTGCACCGCACGACGCGGCTGCAACTGCTGAAGACGTTGCCGCGCGCCTACACCGGGTCGCATGTGAGGAGCGCATTCGTGGAGACTGCGCGGGGATCTCAGTTCACGTTCCAGAGCGAGCATCCGCTCGAGGTGTATGCGGATGGCGAGCGGCTGACGCAGACGCCGGTGACGTTCGCACTCGACGCGGAAAAGTTGAAGATCGTGGTGCCGTGAAGTGAGTCACGCGGTTACGCGGGCTCTCGGGCTCGCGGTTAATTCCGTGATGGCTGCACTGCAAGCCCGCGTACCCGCGAGCCCGCGAGACCCCTCTCCATTCGATCTTCCGCGTGCTGCCGCGTCGGCAACTCGCGGCAGTACGGCGGAGGAATCCGCATCACGCCCGATGCAAAAGTCGACGACGTCGCACCTACACAGGCTCGCATGTAGTTCCGTGAGGTAAGTCACGCGGTTACGCGGGCTCTCGGGCTCGCGGTTAGTCCGTGATGGCTGCACTGCAAGCCCGCGTACCCGCGAGCCCGCGAGACCCCTCTCCTCACTACTCCGGCAGGATCTCGATCCCGCCGGTCTGCGGTTTCGAAGTCTGCGTCGGTGCGATCACCGTATCGATGGTGCGCGACAGGAAGAGGTCCGTATCGGTCTTGCCATCCGGTCCGTAGCCGACGACGAGATAGCGATCGGGCTGCGCGACGTAGTTGTACGTGTTGCCCGACGGATCCTTCAGCAGTTTCGCGGAGATGTAGTAGGGAACGAGATTCGAGAGTGCCTTCGGCAGATGGTTGTTGACGCTGTAGTACTTCTCGACGGCCTGACCGATCGCCTCGATCCGCTCCAGCGACACCGCCTTCTTCGTCGCGTAGACGGATGACGTGCGGCGGGTGAACGGTGCGAGTCCATTCAGCGGATTCTTGAACGAGGTGCCGATCGAGAGGACGGCGATGACCGCAAGCGCGACGACGAGCGGCAGCGGGACAGGCGTCTCGGCGACCTGTGTTTCGTCCACCGGCGTCTGCTCGAGCACGGCCTGCGCGCTCTGCCCGCGGACTTCTTCGATGAGGTCGCGCGTGAGCAGTTCGTAGAGTGCCTTGTTCGTGTCGAACTCGGAGAGCTTCGACATCTCGACGATGTCGCCGACGGTCGTGAGGCCATCGACGAGATCGTAGATCTGCTTCTCTTCCTCGGAGATGCGGATCTTGTCCGAGGCGCCGCCCTTTTTCTTCTTCGCCGGGGCGTGACCGTCGAAGTCGACTTCGTCCGCTTCTTCCGCGCCGACGACCACGATCTCCTGGTCGGTCAGCTTCTTGCGGAAGATCATGTCGTAGGAGCGGACCCGCTTCTCGATGATCGGCCATTCGTCGATCATTCGAGCGCCTTCCATCAGGATCGATTCGGCGGTGATCGGTACGACGTTGTCGCGGTCGTACTCGATCGTCGTCTCCTGCGAGAAGTGATAGTCGCCGTCCTTCCAGCGGAAGAGGCGGTAGACGATCTGCAGGATCTGGAGCTGAATCGCCTGCTTGAGGGCGTCGGGTGAAATGATTCCGTAGTGCGTGAGGATGAAGCCGAGACGCTGCAGCGTCTCCTTCTGAATCTCGAGTGCGCGATTGAGCTGGTCCTGGGAAAGCGTGCCGGTTTTGATCAGCACGGTGCCGAGGCGGCTCTCGATGCGGCGGTTCAGAGAGTCGGCGCCGACGACTTTGCCGTCGAGAAACGTGACGCTGACGGTGTCGTCCTTGCCGCGAAGTGTGAGCACACCTGTCTTTCGCTGAAGTCCGATCAGCTGAAAGATGTCGGCGAGACTGAAGTCTCTTAATGTTCCTTCAAGTGCCATGGATCAGGTGTTCACCGCTCGACGCCGATAAACCGGAAACGACAGGAAGAACCACATCACGATGGCGAAGAGAATCGCCACGATACGAATCATCAGTTTGGCTGTCTCCGCGACGGGGCCAATCGCGGGAGCGAGGCGGCCGGTGAGAATCGCGATCGACACGAAGACGAAGAAGAAGAGCACGGTGATGAGACCGCCGACCGTCTTTCCTTCGAGAAGCTGCGCCGAGCCGGGGATGAACGTCGCGAAGATTCGGTTTCGCGTGTTCATCGCGGAGTGGTACTCCGAGACCTCGTCGAGCTTGGAGCGCTTCGTGTCGAGCGAGACGCCGTCGCGCTTCAGATAGATGTGAATGCACTGCGTGCAGTAGGTCGCGCTCTCGCGTGCCGACTTGCAGCGGTGGCAGAACGTGCGTCCGCACTTGATGCACTGCCCCGCGAATCCGCGCGTGCGGCGCTTGAGCCAGAGGGCCACCGCAAGCACGATCGTGAGGAGCGATCCGATCGTCATCGGGTTGATCGCGCTGACCGCGGGATCGAACGAGGAGTAACTGCCGAAGACGGAGCGTGCGGTGCCCTTGCGCGCGATGTTGGCCGCGAGGTCCCAGGCCTGGGAAAGGGGCGGCCGGTACATCACGATTTTCTGCGTCGGCGGATTCGACAGGATCCGCTCGATTCCGGGGCGGTCGATCTTTTTCGCCTGCTCGAGCTGCTGTCCCTGTTCGTCGAATCGATAGAGCTCGCCGCTCGCCACCGAATGGTTGTAGTACGCGATTGCCATCCGCGAGTCGAGCTGCTGTGCCTTCTCATACTCGGTGATCGCTGCCGGGAAATCGTTGTCGAGGAAATGGAGATTGCCGATGTTGACGTGGGCGCCGGCCGACTCCTTGAGCTCCGCCGAACGGCGATAGTGAATATTCGCCTGCGCCTCGTTGCCTTCCTGCAGTTGCAGATTTCCCGTCAGGAGATGGAGATCGGCATTGTCGGGAATCGCAGACAGCAGATCCTGCATCCGCCGCAGCGCTTCCGGTTGATAGCTCTGCTCCTCCGACGCGATCGCCGACATGATCACCGGGCTGTCGACGCCCGCCGTCCAGTTCGCCGCGGCGTCGAGTGCGACCGGCAGCATCGCGAGCAGGATCGCGACGACGCCGATCATGACCCGCTCGATGACCGATGCGTAGCCGAAGAAGATCACGAACCAGTAGAAGATCAGCCACAGCGGGCCGAACCAGACGAACAGAGGGAGGAAGAGCAGGGCGAACGCGAGGACGGAAACGGAGCCGCCGCGGAATCTCTGCGAGAGAATCTCGCGGAAGTCGTGGGCCATCGCGCGGCCGTAGCGGAAGAAGAGAACCAGCGCGAAGAGCCCCGTCATGAGCATGACCGCAAGAGCGAGCACGATCAGGAAGTCGGCTTTGCTGAGAAGGCGAGTCCTGTAGTTGAGAAAGACCTGGACGATTCCGCGGAAGTTCGACTGCAGCGCAACGACCCAGTTCTTCTGAGCGGCCGCGCGATCGGCGAGCGCAAAAGCGACCGCCGGCGATTTCGGATCGAGTTGCAGCGCAGCCTTGGCGGCCCAGTTCGCGACGTCCTTCGATCCCTGCTTGTCAGCCTGACCGGCGAGAGCCGCGGCGGCCGATGCGTAGAGAGGATATTTCTTCAGACCGTATGACTTGCCTGTGTCGGTCAGTTCGGTCGTCTTCTTGATGGCGAGATCCACGTCGCCGGTATCGGCGGCGGCAGTGGCCTGGGGCCAGATATCGCGAGGCGCAACCTGTTCAGCACGGACGATGATCGCCCACCCGAACACCAGCAGCCCCCAGATCAGACGTCGTTTCATTTAGATGCTCTTCGTCCGCTGGACGTAAGCGAGCTTCAATTCTCCCAGATGCGTGGTCAGGAAGTCCTCTTCTTCTGCCGTGAGATTACCGGATGTCTTGTCTTGAAGCAGCGTCAGGATGTCGATCATCTGGCGCGCAGCCGCCGGATCGATCTTCGCCTGCGGCTGATATGGATTCCTCAGCATACCGAGACTCATGTATGCCTGTGCGATCAATGGCTCGATGAAATTCGAGAAAGGAGTCTCGGGACTCGCCGCGCGATCCGCGACCGATCGGCGTTCCTTCGGTGCTTCCGCGGGCTTCGGTTTCGACTCGATCTTCGGTTCCGGGATGGGCTCCTGCCTCGCTTCCACCTTCGGAGCAGCCTCCGGGCGGATCTCGTCGCGGAACTCTTCACGAATCTCACCCTCTGCGGTGAAGATCCGTTTATCCGTTACCTTCAGTTCTTTCTTCTCGTTCGGCAAGCTCTCCTCCGAGTGCCGCGATGTCTCGTCTAATCAAGGGTTTGGAATGTTAGCATCGGGTTTACTTGCCGCGCAATTTCTCGGTGGAAAGATGACCTTGGTGCCGGCGACGACAAGGCGGCGCATCCGAGAACCTCCGGCTTTGGAATCAGCGCATCGAACGATACCCTAACGGACGCCTTCGCATCATGAAGATTTTTCAGATCCTCGAGTTCAATCAATTCAACACCGGCTCGGTGCATCAGATGTTTCAGGCAGCGAGCGGACTGCGCGAGCGCGGGCATGAGGTGACGGTGATCAGCCGTCCCGACGCCGTGCTCGCGACGAAGTGCGCCGCGGCAGGCCTCGCGTTCGAGGGGCTGCCGCTGCGGCATCAGTTCGACATCCGCAGCATGATCGCGATGCGGCGGATCGTGCGCGCGAAGCGGCCGGACGTGATTCATGTCCACAAAGGTGTGGCGCATGCCATCGCGCTCGCGGCGACGGCGCGCGATCCTGTCGGAGCGTTCGTCGTCAATCGCGGCGTGTCGTTTCCTCTCGATGTCTGGAATCGCGGCAAGTACAGGACGAAGCGCGTCGATCGCGTCGTCACGGTCTGCCAGCAGATCAAGGATGTGATCGTCTCCAGCGGCAGGCTTCCCGATGACAAGGTCACCGTTGTTTACGCGGGAACCGATGTCGCGCTCTTCGATCCTCAGCGATGGGACGCGCGCGCGTTCCGGCGGGAGAAGGAGATTGCGGACGATCGCTTTCTCGTTGCGCAGGTCGGCGTCCGCGATTGGAAAGGCTGGAAGGAACTGATCGATTCGGTCTCGGATGTCGTCGCCGAATTTCCGATGGTGCACCTCGCGCTCATCGGCTGCCGCAACGAAGCGGAGAAGGCAGAAGTTCGAGCGTACGCGGCGGGAAAGCGGATGGCGCCGTATGTCTCCGCGATCGAATATCGGACCGACATGCCGAATGTCTTCGCGTCGTGCGATCTCGTCGTCGACGCCTCGTGGGCGGGAACGGGAATCACGGGGACCATTCGCGAGGCGATGGCGATGCGCAAGCCGGTGATCGCCAGCGATGCCGGCGGAAATCGCGAGCTCGTTTCGTCGCGCGATGTCGGCTGGCTGATTCCGATGAAGGATCGCGCCGCGCTGACGAACGCGTTGCGGGAAGTGATCGGCAATCGCGAGCAGAGCGGATTCGTCGCGGCGCGCGCCCGGGAGCACGTCGTGAATGGATTCTCGAAAGAGCTGCGGATCACGCGGCTCGAGAATCTGTACGGAGAGATTCTCGGCGCTTCATCCTGAGCTGCGCGATCACTCCAGCAAGTCGATCGGCGGGCCGCCTTCCGGATACACCTTCATCTTCGTGAATACCCACTTGTCTCCGGTCGCGCTGTGCGCGGCACGCGCTTCCACCGTGGCTTTGCCCTTCGGCCCGTGGATGGGAAACGTGATGTCGGCGCTTCCTTCACCGTTGTGCAGGTCGATCGAGCCGCGGACCCACCATCCCGTTTCGACCGGAGCGCCCAGCGCATCGATGACGCGTGTGTCATGCAGCGCGCGATCGCTCGCGATGCGATAGACGTCGGTTCTTCGGATCATTCCGAAGGCGAAGATCACGACGCCGGCGACCACGAGGATGGAGAGCGCAACGAGCACGCTGCAGCCAGCGAGGAGCCACTTCAGACATCCGCTGCTCTTCGCCGGTTGCTGCTGCGGCGGTTGCTGCAGCGGAGGAGGAATGTATTCCGGTGTCACACTCATGACATTGCCCTCACATGATCCGCGACGCTGGCGGCGATTCCTTCCATGTCGTAGCCCCCTTCGAGCAGCGAGAGCACGCGTCCGCGGCAGTGCTTCTCCGCGAGCTCGACGATGCGCCGCGTGATCTCACCATACGCCTGCTCGGTGACGTTCATGCCGCCGAGGGGATCGAGACGATGCGCGTCGAAGCCGGCGGAGAGCAGGATCGCATTCGGCGCGTAGTCGTCGATCACGCGCACGACTTCGTCTTCCACGCGGCGCAGGTACGCGGCGTCGCCGTCGCCTGCTTCCATCGGAATGTTCAGCGTGTAGCCGCGGCCTCGACCTTCACCGATTTCGGTGCGCGCTCCCGTTCCCGGATAGAACGGGTAGCGATGCATCGACGCGTAGAAGACATCGTCGCGATCTTCGAACAGATGCTGCGTTCCATTTCCGTGATGCACGTCGAAATCGAAGATGAACACGCGCTCGATGCCCTGCTGCTCGAGCAGCCATTCCGCGACGCAGGCGATTGTGTTGAAGAAGCAGAAGCCCATCGCTTCCGTCCGCTCGGCGTGATGCCCGGGAGGGCGTGCGATCACGAACGCCCGCGTGCTCTCGCCGAACGACCAGATGTCCTCGGCCGCCGCGAGCGCTTCGGCGACTGCACCGCGCGCCGCCGAGAAGCTTGCCGGCGAGATCGGATTGTCGAGCGAATGAAAGAGACGCATGCCTCCGCGGCACGCGGCCTCGAACTCCCGCTCGTAATCGAGCGAATGCACCTTCGCGATGATGCGGCCAGCTTCCGGATGCGTCGTGACATTGCGGACAAACGTGCCGGCAAGGCCTGCTCGCCCGACGCCATCCACCGCGGCATCGAGCCGGCGCGGCGTCTCGGGATGCCCGACGCCCGTGTCATGACGATAAAAAACCGAGCCTATCCAGGTCTTGAACATGGGTGTGTCCAGGGACGAGTGATGAGGGGCGAGTGATGAGTGACGAGTGAACAGTGACGAGTGAACAGTGACGAGTGAACAGTGACGAGTGAACAGTGACGAGTGAACAGTGACGAGTGAACAGTGTGAGTCACTCGTCACTCGTTACTCTTCACTCTTCACTCTTCACTCGTCACTCGTCACTCGTCACTCGTCACTCGTCACTCGTCACTCTTCACTCGTCACTCGCTCTTCACTCTTCACTCACTCGTCGCTCAGCACTCTTCTCTGGCCCGTGATACAACTCGCGGACCTTGAAACGCGCGCTGCGCCTTACCGTCATCGCTCTGCTGACGATTTTGTTCCTTGGTCTCTTTCTTTGGAACAGCAATCTGCACGATGTGTGGAGCATCATCCGCGGGACGAGCATGCCATGGTTCGTGGGCGGGCTGGCGGTGAATTTCGCGGCGCTGCTGCTCAGGACGGTGCGCTGGCGCAAGCTCCTCGGCGATGAGAATGCTCCCGGCTTCTATCCGACGTTCTTTGCCAATACGGTCGGCTACATGCTCTCGACGGTGCTGCCGGTTCGCGCGGGCGATGTCGCGCGTCCGGCACTGATCTCGCGGAGAACGAATGTGCGGTTTACCGAAGCGCTCGGGACCGTGCTGACGGAGCGGATCCTCGATCTGTATGGATTGATGATCCTCTTCATCTACTACGTCGTCCGTCACTGGAACTCGTACGGCGGCTCGCGCGCATTTCTCCTGATCAAGAGCGGTGCAATCGGCGGCGCTGCCACGCTCGCGGCGCTGACGTTCTTCATGGCCGGCATGCTGATGTTCCGCAGCGTCATTCGCCGGTTGCATGAATGGGTCGGCAAGGCGGTGCCGCAGCGCTTTCGCGAATCGTGGATGCGGTTCTTCGACGCGTTTGCGGAATCGCTGCAGCTCACGCGGCGCCCGGGCGCGCTGCTGACCGTCGTCGGCGCCACGGCGGGGATCTGGCTCTGTCTCACCGGGCAGTTCTGGTTCATCGTCGTCGCGATGCGCCGGCCGTTGCCGTTCGATGCGAGCTTCTTCATCTGCGGACTCTCGACGATCGGCATGATCGTGCCGACGCCGGGCGGTGTCGGCGGGTTTCACAAAGCGTGTCAGATGATCCTGACCACGTTCTACGGCTTCGACATCGACTCGTCGGTCGCGGCCGCGCTGCTCTTCCATGTCGTCGGCACCCTGCCGGTGGTTGCCACGGGGCTGATCCTCTTCGCGCACCAGGGAATGCGCTGGAAGGATGTCGTCAAGACGGCAGACAGCGAGGCGGGGCAGCAGACAGCAGGCGACGAGTAATCCTGCAGCCTGCTGTCTGTCTCCTGATGTGATATACGGCCCCTCATGCGCTGTCCGTTCTGCGGGCACACTGAGGATCGCGTGGTCGATTCGAGAGAGAGCAGGGAGGGAGACGTCATTCGCCGGCGCCGTGAGTGCGTGCAATGCGAACGGCGCTTCACCAGCTACGAGAAGATCGACATCGAGCCGTTCATGGTCGTGAAACGCGACGAACGGCGCGAGCCCTATGACCGCGAGAAACTGATGCGTGGCCTGCACATCGCCTGCCGCAAGCGGCCGGTGTCAGAGAAGGCATTGGATCAACTGGCGGACTCGATCGAGCGCGAGATGCTCGACGCGGGCGAGCGCGAGATCTCCAGCCAGCAGTTGGGCACGATGGTGATGAACCGGCTGAAGGAGCTCGACCCCGTCGCCTATGTTCGATTCGCCTCCGTTTACCGCCGCTTCGAGGATGTGGAAGCATTCGTCAAGGAATTGCATGGATTGAAGTGAACATGGCGCCGGGCGCTGGGCGCGAGGCGCATGGGACTGCTTTTCGTCTTATGCGCGGCGCGCCCCGCGACTTGCGCCCACATCGGTATTGCCCTTGCAAAAGAGGAGTCCGGTTCTCTCCGCCTGCACCAGATAAGAGGTCTACATGACTGACGCGAACGAAACCGCGAAAGAAGAAGCAATCAAGATCCCCGACGTTCTTCCGGTTCTGCCGTTGAAGGATCTCGTGATCTTCCCCTTCATCATCGTCCCGCTCTCCGTATCGCGGGAGAAGTCGATCAACGCCGTCGATCAGGCGCTCGCGGAAAACCGCGTGATCATGCTGACGGCGCAGAAAGACTTCCAGAACGAGGATCCGGGCGAAGAGGATCTCTATCGCGTCGGCACCGTCGCGATCATCATGCGCATGCTGAAGCTGCCCGACGGCCGCATCCGCATCCTGGTGCAGGGACTGAGCCGCGCGCGCATCGATTACTTCATTCAGACCGCGCCGTTCTTCAAGGCGAAGATCACGCGCATCGAAGAGCCGATCACGAAGGATCGTCCGCTGGAAGTCGAAGCGCTCATCCGTTCCGTCAAGCAGAACCTCGAGCGCGCCGTATCGCTTGGAAAGAACATCTCGCCGGAAGTGATGGTCATCGCGGCGAACCTCGACGATCCGGCACGCCTCACCGACCTCGCCGCGTCGAACCTCGATCTGAAGCTGGAAGAAGCGCAGGGGATCCTGGAGACGATCGACCCGATCGAGCGGCTGAAGAAAGTCAACGAGCTCCTGACGCGAGAGATCAACCTGCTGACGATGCAGCAGGAGATCTCGACCGCGGCGCAGGGCGAGATGAACAAGTCGCAGCGCGAGTACTTCCTCCGCCAGCAGTTGAAAGCGATTCAATCCGAGCTCGGCGAAGGGGAAGAGCTGGCGGAAGAAGTCGAGAACTATCGCAAGAAGATCGAAGAGAAGGCGATTCCGCAGGAAGCGCGCGAAGAGGTCGAGAAGCAGATCAAGCGCCTCGAGCGCTCGCATCCCGACTCCGCCGAGACGTCGATCATCCGCACCTATCTCGACTGGATGACCGGATTGCCGTGGGGACAGATGTCCGCCGACAACCACGATCTCGCGCGAGCGCGGAAGGTGCTGGACGAGGATCACTACGATCTGGAGAAGATCAAGGAGCGCATTCTCGAGTACCTCGCGGTGCGCAAGCTGCGCGGCGCGAAGATGAAGGGGCCGATCCTCTGCTTCGTCGGACCTCCGGGCGTCGGCAAGACATCCCTCGGCCGTTCGATCGCACGCGCGCTCGACCGCAAGTTCGTCCGCATTTCACTCGGCGGCGTGCGCGATGAAGCCGAGATTCGCGGCCATCGCCGGACGTATGTCGGCGCGCTGCCCGGCCGCATCATTCAGGGCATCAATCAGGCCGCGACGTCCAATCCGGTCTTCATGCTCGACGAAGTGGACAAGATCGGCGCGGACTATCGCGGCGATCCTTCGTCGGCGCTGCTCGAGGTTCTCGACCCCGAACAGAACTTCTCGTTCCGCGATCACTACCTCGGCGTTCCCTACGATCTGTCGAACGTCATGTTCATCGTGACCGCGAATACGCTCGACACGATTCAGCCCGCGTTTCTCGACCGCATGGAAGTCATCCGGCTCTCCGGCTACACCGACGAAGAGAAGCTCTCGATCGCGAAGCAGCATCTCATTCCGAAGCAGATGGAAGAGAACGGCATTCAGGACATCAACGTGACGTGGACCGATGCCGGCATCATGCGCGTGATCACCGGCTACACGAAGGAAGCCGGTCTGCGAAATCTGGAGCGCGAAGTCGGCACGATCTGCCGCAAGATCGCGGTGCAGGTCGCGGAAGGAAAGACGGAAGAGAGCTACCGCATCACCGACGGCAACGTCGAGAAGTACCTCGGGCCGATGAAGCACTTCGCCGAGGAGCTGCTGGAGCGCGATCAGGTGGGAGTGGCGACGGGACTGGCGTGGACGTCCGTCGGCGGCGACATTCTCTTCATCGAGGCCACGGCGGTGAAGGGGAAGGGACGGCTGTCGCTCACCGGCCAGCTTGGCGAAGTGATGAAGGAGTCGGCGCAGGCCGCACTGACTTATGCACGCGCCCATGCGGATGAGCAGGGGATTCCCGGCGACTACTTCGAGACGCATGACATTCACATTCACGTTCCCGCGGGAGCAATTCCGAAAGACGGCCCGTCGGCGGGCATCACGATCACGTCGGCGATCATCAGCGTGCTCACCGGACGTCCGGTGAAGCGCAACGTGGCGATGACGGGTGAAGTGACTCTGCGCGGCGACGTGCTGCCGATCGGCGGCGTGAAGGAGAAGGTGCTCGCGGCGCGTGCGGCGAAGATCAACACGGTGATCCTGCCGAAGCTGAACGAGCGCGACCTCATCGACGTGCCTGAGCCGATCAAGCGCGATATGACGTTCTACTTCGTGGAGCACGTCGAGGATGTGCTGCGCATCGCGCTGCTCGATGCAAGCGCAGCAGAGCAGAAGACGACGGAGCGGTCGGGCAGGGAGTCGAAGCCGCTTCCGGAGCCCGAGCCCGCAGGTGCAACGACGAGTTAGTTACCGCTGCCTGGTCCTCGTCCCCCGTCCCCCTCGACCGGGGGCGGGGGCGGGGGCGGGGGGAACACCCAAGCGACGCCGGCGCCTACTTCCGCCCTTCCGGCTTCGGATACACCGCGGGTGAGGCGTGTCCCTCCGCATCGACGGCGCGCACGCCGAAGATGTAGTTGTCCTTCGACATCCCCTTCACGGTGAAGCTCGTCGCGTTGGGTACGCGGATCGAGTGCTGCCACTGTGCATCGGTTGTCTCGCGATAGACGACCTCATAGTGATCGGCGCCGTCGCTGGCATCCCACGCCAGATCCGTGTCGTTGGTGAGGCGCGTCGTCAGCATGCGGACGTGCTGCGGCCGCGCGGGTGCAGTCGCGAGCTCCGCGAGTGCCGCGACGTTCACGCGCGCGACGTTCGCAACGTACGGAAATTCGACGAACTTCGGCAGGTCGCCGTACTCCTTTCCGTTCTCGACGCGCACGTTCTGATGCTGGTGGTCGTAGTTTTCGTGCGGCTCGGTGAAGCGAACGGCCGGGTAGCCCTGCTCGAGAAACGGCACGTGATCGCCGCTGCGGAGGTAGCGGTCGCGCCGGTAGATCATCCAGACGCTGAAGTCGCTGAGAGATCGCGAGGCCGTCGAAGCGATCATCCTTGCGAGCTCGCGCGACTCGGAATCGTTTTCGCCTCCGATGTTGCGCCGCGTGGCCGCTTCCTGTGCCGTCTCGTTCGTAGGCACGCCTTCTGAGAAAAGACGCACGCGCGGATCGCCTTCGCTGTGGCCGACGATGTCGTTGGTGAACATGCCGTCGATGTTCACTCCCCGCTTCTTCGCATCCTTCGCGAAGTAGGAGGAGCCGATGAGATGCTGTTCCTCGCCGGGAACGGCCATGAAGACGATCGTGGCGTTGAAGGGATGCGGAGCCATGACGCGCGCCGCCTCGAGGACGACGGCGACGCCCGAGGCGTCATCCGTCGCGCCCGGCGCATCGCATTCCGCGTCGGTCGGGCTCGAGCACATCGAGTCGTAATGGCCGCTGACCACGTACACGCGATCAGGCCATTTCGTGCCGCGCAGCGTCGCGACGACGTTCGTCAGCTTCGTGTCCTGCGTGATCCGGTCGAATTCACCCGGATGGACATCGAAGCTCTGCAGCTCGACCGTCATCCGGCCATTCGAGGTCGCCGCGATTTTGCTGAGCTCTCCGAAGATCCAGTCGCGCGCTGCGCCGATGCCTCGCTTCGGATCGGTCTGCGAGGACATCGTGTTCCGCGTCCCGAACGAGACGAGCGTGCGAATCGTCCGCTCGACGTTTTTCGCGTCGACGTTCTTCACCATCTGCCGGACAGGCGGTGCCGCCGCCTGTCCGTGAGCGGGAATCGCTACTGCGCCGAGAAGCGCGAGACCAGCCGCTGCGCGGAGGGCAGCAGCGAAGCGCCGATGGCGACCTTGATGATGTCTGCGATCAGGAACGGCAGGATGCCGATGGAGAACGCGTTGCGCGGATTGACGATCAGTGCCAGCCATGCCCATCCGCCTGCATATATCACACCGAGCGCGAGCAGCATTCCGGCGATGGAACGCAGCATCTGCGAGCCCCAGCCGCGCTCCGAAACGAAGCCGGCGACGAATGCAGCGAATGGATAGGACCAGAGATAGCCGGCCGTCGCTCCCATGGTGAGCCAGATGATTCCGCCGTGGCCCTGGGCGAACACCGGCAGGCCGGTCAATCCCTCGAAGAGATAGAGCGCCGCGGCTGCCGCGCCGCGCCGCGAGCCGAGAGTGACGCCGACGAGCAGCACCGCGATCGGCTGCAGCGTCAGCGGAACCGGCGAACCGGGAATCGGCACCGCGACCTGGGCCAGCATGGCGATGAACAACGACGCGGCGATGACGGTCAATACATTGACCATCGCCCGCCCGCGGATGATGCGATCAAGAACTACCTGTGGAATCGTCGTTTCCATTGCCTTCCCCCAGCACGAGTATCGCCGGCAGCAGCGTGATGGCGGCGATGCCGCTCAGGCCGATGCCGAAAAATGAAGCATAGCCGATCGATCGCAGCCCCGGGTAGTGCGAGAACGCAAACGATCCGTAACCAACGATCGCAGTCAGCGCCGCCATCAGAATCGCCTTGCCGGTCTCATGCGCGGACTTGTGGAACGTCTTCGGGTTCTCCACGTAGCGCTGCAGCATGTACACCGCGTAGTCCGTCGCCACGCCGATGATCATCAGCCCCACGAAGATGTTCATGAAGTTGAACTCGAGATTGAAGAGCGCCATGAGTCCCAGCATGCCCGCCGCACCCGCGACGAACGGCACGAACGTCAGCGCCGTCATCTTCAGCGTGCGGAAGCTGCTGAACATCAGCACGGCGACGGCGATGAAGCCGATGATCGTCGCGTTCTTCGCATCGTTGCGGACGATGCGCCGCAGCGTGCCGCTGACGAGGTTCACACCGGTGACGATGTCGTTGGGATGTTTCGCCGCGACATCGAGCAGCCGCGGCGGGACTTCGCGCGGCCACTTTCCGCCCGTCGGATAGAAATAGATCACGGAGATCCAGTTTCCGTTCGGGAGCTTTTTCACGAAACGCTCGGTGAGCTTCAGCAGCTCGGGATTGCCGAGGTTCGTCAGCGTGACCGGTTCCTTCGGCTGGAGCGCCTGTTCGAACAGCGGCATGTAGCTGTCGTAGGCCTCCGTGCGGAAGCCATTCGCTTTCAATGCCGTGTAGAACGTGTCGTGGACGCGCTTCGGGTTGAACTTGTCGCCGGCCCCGCGCTGCAGCGCGGCAATCGTTGCGAGCTGCTGGTCGCGCGGCGGCAGGAATGTCGAGATCGACTGGTAGGAAGCGATCGTCTGATCGTCGACGAGCGTGGAGAGATCATGAGTCGCCGAGCTCGTGCGCTCGAGCACTTGGTCGAGCGACTTTCCTTCGACCACCCACATCATGAAGTCGAATGACTGGCCGAATTTTTCGGTGATGCGCGCCTGCGTGACGACGCCCGGATTTCCCTTCGCGCGGAGATCCTGGATGTTGTCGCTGAAACGGAGACGCGTCGAGAGCGCGCCGCAGATCGCGATGAAGATCACCCAGCCGATGATCGTCGCCTTCGGCCGCGCCACCGACGCATCGATGATGCGGCCCGCGCCGAATGAGTGGAGATAGAGCTTCGGGGCCTTCGCGCGATCGCGCCGTTCGCTCAGCACGATCAGCGCCGGCAGCAGGAACATCACGCAGAGCAGAAACATCAGGATGCCGATGCCGGTGAGCAGGCCGAGCTGCGTCATGCCGCGGAAATCGGTCGCCAGGAACGCGAAGAACGTTCCGGCGGTAGTGATCGCGGCGATGAAGACGCCGGGCATCGTCGTGCGGATCGTGGTGATGACGGCGTGCTGCATCGACTCGCCCCGATTGCGCTCGTCGACGTAACGGCCGTAGAGCACGGTGATGAAGTCGATGCCGAGTCCGGCGAGCAGCGCAGCGAATCCGGCGCTGGCCGAGGAGAGCTGGCCATAGATCACGCCGGCCATTCCGAACGTGAGGAGCAGACCGAGGGCAAGCGGCGCACCGGCGTAGAAGAGCGATGCGCCGCGGCGGAACGCGTAGAGGAACAGTGCGAGGACGCCGATCACCGATCCGATGATGTTGACGATCACGTCGTAGCGGATCAGATCGGCGTCGCCGTTCGCGATCTCGTAGCCGCCGGTGTGCGCGATGTGCGGCAGCGGCGTCGATCCCGGCACGCTCTTCTGAAAATTCTTCAGCGCAGTCGCCTCGATCAGCGCCCCTTCCTGCAGCAGCGCCTTGCCGAACGGCACATCCTGGGCCGGGCGCTTCGGCTTCGTGAGAATCAGCAGCGTCGAATGATCCGCGGAAAGGTAGTAGCCGCTCGACGCATCCATCTTGAAGCCGCCGCCCGACAGCTTGAACTTGTTGAGGTAGATGGGCAGCAGATTGAACGGGTCGTACTGCACGAGCGTCTTCATCGCGAAGGCCTGCGGCGTCTGCAGGATCGCGTGATTGCGCGCGACGGATTCGCGGATCCCTTCGTCGGACAGCTTCGCCTCGACGCTCTTCAGCTCTTCCGGCGTGAGAAACAGCAGCGCGCGCGGAAGGACGTCTTCCACGAAGTCGAGAGGGTTCGGGATCTTGTAGGAGACGTCGGCGATGCGGGGGTTCGTGCGGTACCCTTCCGCGATCGCGTCGATCAGCGAATCGTATTCGTGAACGTCATGGCCCTTCGGCATGTCGAGCACGACGATGTGATAGTCGATCGTGCCGAGGTCGGTCAGCGCCTTTCGAAAGTCGTTGACCTGTTTGTTCTTCTGCGGGATGAGGTTCAGAAGATCGGGATCGAACGAAAGGCGGCTCGCTCCCCAGGCGGCGAGCAGCGCCACCGCCAGGGCGATGATGGCGATCCGTTTGCTGTGACGGAGACAGAGGCGCGCGAGTGCGTCCAGGAGTCGAGCAGTCAAGGGAAGCGGGAGTTAACATGCGGCGGCAGTCGAGTCAAGCAAATCTGACGTTCCTCATAGCGGTTTTTCTCGCGCTCGCTTGCGCGAAACCGGAGCCGCTCACGGCTCAAAAGGCCGAGAGCATCCTCCGCGATTACGAGTTCGCGAACGAGCCGGTGTATGCGGAAGTGCCGCAGCGCGTCTGGTGGAGTCCGAAGTCGCCTCAGGACGACTACGACACGAAGGCGCTGGAAACGTTGCGCAATCTCGAGCGGGCCGGATATCTGACGGTGACCGAGTCACAGACCGCGGACGGCGTCACGTCGTTCACCGGCAAAGTGACCCCCGCCGGTTTCCGACTCCTCGGCACCGCGCCGAGCATGCGCGGTCCATGCTTCCGCGCCACCATCTGCTTCAAGAAATACGACGGCATCCGCGACTTCGAACGGCATCCGACGGAACCGACCGTCGGACACGCGAAGCTCATCTGGCACTACGAGCGGCCGACGCCGATGTACGAGTTGTTCACGACGAAGATCGACAAGCCGCTCAACTCGCCGTTTGCGTCGAATGTGTCGTTCTACTGGAAGGATCACGACTGGCACTTCGACGTGATGGTGAAGAAGGGAAGGGTGTAGGACAGGCGCCCTCGCCTGTCCTTTCATGGCTCGAGGGCTGACAGGCGAGGGCGCCTGTCCTACACACTACCGCCGCAGGCGCTCGATTCCGTTGTCTCCCGCGATGATCGCCTCGGTCGCTTCGGTCGGGAAGAATCCGGTTTCGACGACGCCTGCGCATTCGCGAATCTTTTCGACGATCGTCGCGATGTCGTTGCCCCACGGCACGCGCACGTCGATGATGCGGTGGCCCTCATCCGTGATCCGGACGGAATCGCCTGCCATGCGCAACTCGGGATGCAGCCGCATTTTCGCAAAGCGCTTCATGAGGACCTCGAGCGCGAACGGCGTGACTTCGACAGGCAGAGGTCCTCTGCCGAGTTGATCGACGAGCTTCGAGTCGTCGGCGATCACGATGAAACGCTCCGCCTGCTGTTCGACGATCTTCTCGCGGAGCAGCGCGCCGCCGCGTCCCTTGATCAGACGAAGCTGCGGATCGATTTCGTCCGCGCCGTCCACCGCGAGATCGAGCGGCGCGAGCTCATTCAGCGGCACCAGCGTGAGCCCGAGGGAGCGCGCCAGCGATTCCGTCGACTCCGACGTGCACGTGCAGCGCACCTCGCGTGCATGGGGCGATGCGGCGAGCAGCTTCACGAACTCGACGGAGGTCGATCCGGTGCCGAGGCCGAGCTTCATTCCGGCGCGCACCTCGCCGAGTGCCACGCGCGCCGCTTCGATCTTCATCGCTTGTGCCGACATCAGTAGCCACCTGCGGCGCCGCTGTGCCGGGGATCGGCGACGGCGACGATCTTTCCGTTGTTGATTTGAATCGCGTGGATGTCGCCGATCGGATCGCGTTCCTTGATCCCGTGGCCCATCGCCAGCAGCGCGTTGAGCGTTTCCTTCGGCGCCATTCCGCGCTCGAAGAAGACTTCTTCCGGCAGCCCCTGATGATGCCAGCGCGGCGCGGCGACCGCGTCATAAAGAGATTTTCCGTACACGGCGACGTTCAGGAAGACCTGCAGCACCGACGTCGGGATCGTTGCGCCGCCGCGCGTGCCGAGCGCCATGAAGGGCTTGCCGTTCTTCAGCACGATCGTCGGCGACATCGATGACGCCATCCGTTTGCCGGGCTCGATCGCATTCGCGGCGCCCTGCACGAGGCCGTAGAGATTCGGTTTGCCGGGTGCCGTCGTGAAGTCGTCCATTTCGTCGTTGAGGAAGAAGCCGCAACCGGGGACGACGTAGCCGCTGCCGAAGTTGTCGTTGAGCGTCGTCGTCATCGAGACGATGTTTCCCTGCGCATCGACGATCGAGAAGTGCGTCGTATGGTTAGACTCGGCGACGGCGCTGCCCGGTTCCGCCAGCGTGATCGTCGGTGTTACAGCGTTGACTTTGATGGTGGCGCGCCAGGCCTTCGCGCGCTCGTCCGACAGCAGCTCGCGATACGGAATCCGCGTGGAGGCCGGATCGCCGAGGTACTTGTTGCGATCGATGTAGGCGCGGCGCTCGGCTTCGATCTCGAGATGGATCGCCTTCGGAGTCTGAAAGCCGTAGGCGGCGAGGTCGTAGCCGGAAAGGATGTTGAGCGCTTCGCCGATCAGGAGGCCGCCTGCGGATGGGGGCGCCATCGTGAAGAGCTCGTACTCGTTGAACTTGATCGCGATCGGCGCGCGCCATACCGGCTTGTACTCGCGGAGATCGCGGTAGCCGAGGATGCCGCCGGCATTGCGGATCGATTCGACGAAGCGCTTCGCGGTCTCGCCTTCGTAGAACTCGTGCGCGCCGAGGGCGGCCACGCGATCGAGTGTCGTGGCGAGGTCGGGCTGCACGAGCTTCGCGCCGGCAGGAAGCGGCTGCCCGTTCGGATAGAAGATCGCGGCGGTGCTCGGAAACTGATCGATGCCGCGTTCCTTCTTTTCGGTCGCGAGGTCGTCGGCGAGCTCCGGGTCGACGGTGTAGCCGCCGCGCGCGAGCTGTACGGCGGGGTCGATCAGCTCGCGCCACGAGCGCGTGCCGAACCTGTCGTGCATGATCTCGAGTCCGGCCACGCTGCCCGGCACGCCGCCGGCGAGCGGCCCGATCTGCGAAGCCTTGCTCGGATTGCCGTCGGCCTGCACGAACATCTCGCGCTTTGCAGCGCCCGGCGCGACCTCGCGAAAGTCGAGCGTCCATACGCTCTTCGTCTTCGCTTCGTAGTAGACGAGAAAGCCGCCGCCGCCGATGTTCCCCGCCTGCGGATGCGTCACGGCGAGCGCGAAGGAGACGGCAACCGCCGCATCGATCGCATTGCCGCCCTTCTTCAGAACGGCGAGGCCGACCTGCGTCGCGGCGGGGTTGACGGTGGAGAGCGCGGCGTGTGTCGCCTGTGCGGTCGAGCCGGCGTGAATCGAGATGCAAATTGCAAATTGCAAGATGCAAAGAGCTGCGGCCTTCTTCATCACTTCCGTCCTCTCCCTTTCACGCGATTGCGATCGTAAATGATCTTCAGGCCGCGCAGTGTCAGTGTCTCGTCGACGTGCTGGATATGCTCGCTCTCGGCCGCGATCTGCGCCGCGAGGCCGCCGGTCGCGATGATCGTCTTCAGCCCTTCGATCTCGCCGCGCATCCGTCCGAGAATGCCGTCGACGAGCCCGAGGTAGCCGAAGAAGATGCCCGACTGCATGTTGACGACGGTGTTCGTGCCGATGACGTGCGGCGGGCGCTTGATGTCCACGCGCGGCAGTCTCGCCGCGCGCGCGAACAGCGCCTCGGCAGAAATCGTGAGGCCGGGCGCAATGACGCCGCCGATGTATTTTGCGTCGGCCGTCACGACGTCGAATGTCGTCGCGGTGCCGAAGTCGACGATCACGGCGGGGCCGCCGTAGGTCTCATGTGCGGCCACGCAGTTGACGATGCGATCGGCGCCGACCTCGAGCGGGTTGTCGACCTGAATCGCGATGCCGGTCTTCACGCCGGGCTCGACGAACATCGGCTCGACGGCGAAGAACTTCTGCACCATCGCCGCGATCACGCTGTTGATCGGCGGAACGACGGACGCAACCATCACTCCTTCGATCGCGACGTTGCCGAGGAGTTGACGGGCGAGGATGCCGTATTCATCGGCAGTGCGCTCGCGCGCAGTGGCGAGGCGCCATGAGCTTGCGAGCTGGTCGCCCTCATAGAGCCCAAGGACGATGTTCGTGTTGCCGGCATCGATGACGAGGACGTTGGACGGCATCAGGATGCGATGGTATCAGCAGGAGCGCGGACGATCGCTCCGCTTACACCAGGATCAACTCGCCCGCACTGACCGCGATCGTTTCCGCACCATCGCGCAGCAACGCGCGGCCCTGCTCGTCGATGCCGGCCCAGGTCCCGTTCACGGTGCGCTCGCCGATGACACAGGTGATGCGATCGCCGGGCTTGTGGATGGCGAGGCGCCGCCATTCGGCGATCACGCGATCGTGATCGAACGGATGCGCGAGCTGCGCGTCGATGTGCTCGATGAACGCCACCGTCGCATCCTCGATCCCGGTGAAGGCGCGATGCGACACCTCGGAGATGGCCACCGCGTTCGGCCGGATGTCGTCCTTCACCGGCTCGACGTTGATGCCGATGCCGACGAGAACGTAAGCGCGCTCTTCCTGAATACGCGCCTCGATCAGAATGCCGGCGATCTTGCGGCCATCCGCGAGAATGTCGTTCGGCCACTTGATGCGCGCGTCGATGGAGAAGACGTCGCGCAGATAGCCGGCCACGATCGTGGCCATCGCCAGCGGCACCAGCGGAAGCTGCGCGGTCGGACGTGTGAGCATCGTGGTCGCGTAGATCCCCTTGCCGGCGGGGGAGGACCAGCGGCGGTCATTGCGTCCGCGGCCGGCGAATTGCTCGCCGGCGATGATCATCGCCTGCGGCAGCGAGAGATCGTTGTTGATGCACTCGCCGACGATGCGGCGGGCGATGAGATTGGTCGACGCGACACGGGGAACGAACGCCAGCGACTCGATGACCTGCAGCCTGGGGACGATCGTCTGAGTGTCGATGTTCATCATGGCTGTTGATTCTTCTCGAGCTTCGCGATGCGCTCGCGAAGTTCCGTCTGCCGTGCGCGCGCCCCTTCCACGATCTGCGGCGGTGCGTTCTGCAGGAACTGCTCGTTCACCAGCTTCGCATCGAGTCCGGCCAGCTCCTTCTTCGACTTTTCGATGTCGCGCTGCACCTTCTCGAGCTGCTCTTTGCTGACTTCCTTCTCCGGGAATTCGATTCCGATCGCGAAGCCCGACACGACATCGTGATGTGCGCCTTCGGGAATCGCCGCGCCGACGACGACTTCATTGAGCCGGGCGAGCTCGATGAGGAGATAGGAGTAATCGCGGAACAGCGACGCATCGCGCGGCGTGGTGGCGTCGATGTAGAGCTTGAAGCGATCCTTCGGCGTGAAGCCGCGCTCGACGCGCACGTTGCGCACCGTCGTGATCATCGCCGTGATCGCGTCGATCATCCGCTCCGCTTCGCGGTCTTCGAGCACTTCTTCCGCGACCGGGTAAGGCGCGACCATGATCGAAGGCTCGACGCCGCCCAGCTTGAGCCAGATTTCTTCGGTGATGAACGGCATGAAGGGATGGAGGAGCCGCAGCGAGCGGTCGAGAACTTCGAGGATGACGCGCTTCGCTTTTCGCCGATCGTCGTCGGAGCCGTGCTTGCTCATGAGCACCGGCTTGACCATCTCGATGTACCAGTCACAGAACTCGTGCCAGAAGAACTTGTAGATCGCGTGCGAGGCTTCGTCGAAGCGGAAGGCCGACAGGTAGCGGTTCACTTCGCGCGTCGTCTCGTTGAGGCGCGAGAGGATCCAGCGCTCCACCGTGCCGAGGTCATCGCGTTGGATGTTGCCGCCGGACTTGAGATCGGTGTCGAGATACATCATCGCGAAGCGCGACGCATTCCAGATCTTGTTCGCGAATGCGGCGTAGCCTTCCACGCGCTTGCGGGCGAGAGGGATGTCGCGGCCGGTCGCGAAGATCGCGAGCGTGAAGCGGAGCGCGTCCGCTCCGTACTCGTCGATGACGTCCATCGGATCGATGACGTTGCCCTTCGTCTTCGACATCTTCTGTCCGTGCTCATCGCGCACGAGGCCGTTGAGGAACACCTGTGCGAACGGGCGCGAGCCGGTGAAGCGCAGACCGAACATGATCATGCGTGCCACCCAGAAGAAGAGGATGTCGAAGCCGGTGATCAGAACGTCGGTCGGGTAGAACGTCTCGAGATCCGGCGTCTTCTCCGGCCATCCCATCGTGGAGAAGGGCCAGAGTCCG
Source organism: Acidobacteriota bacterium (assembly GCA_021325515.1). GTDB lineage: Bacteria > Acidobacteriota > Thermoanaerobaculia > Gp7-AA8 > Gp7-AA8 > JAJPHC01. The sequence continues at coordinate 78,935 of JAJPHC010000050.1, read as the reverse complement.
GAGGAGAACCAGGTGTCGAGTACGTCGGTTTCCTGCGTGATCTCCGTCGATCCGCATTCCGGACATGCCTGCGGATCATCGACCGCAACGGTCATGTGGCCATTTCCGCAGTAGAACGCCGGGATGCGATGGCCCCACCAGAGCTGGCGGGAGATCGTCCAGTCGTGGATGTTCTCCATCCAGTTGAAGTAGGTCGCTTCCCACGTCTGCGGAATGATCTGGATCGTTCCTTCGCGCACTGCGTCGATTGCAGGGCGGGCGAGCGGTTCGATCTTCACGAACCACTGGCGCGAGATCATCGGTTCGATGATCGTGTCGCACTTGCCGTGAACGCCGACGGCGTGCTGGTAGTCCTTGACCTCGCGCAACGCGTTCTGCTCTTTCAGATGTTCGACGACGCGCTTGCGCGCCTCGAAGCGATCGAGCCCTTTGAACTCGTCGCCCGCCGCGGCGGTCATCGCTCCGGTTTCGTCGATGACCTGCAGTTGCGCGAGGTTGTTGCGCAGGCCGGCTTCGTAATCGTTCTTGTCATGCGCCGGCGTGACTTTCACGACGCCGGTGCCGAACTCCATGTCGACGAGAATCGAATCGGCGACGATGGGAATGCGGCGATTCGCGACCGGGATGATGGCTTCTTTTCCGATGAGATCCCGGTAGCGCTCATCATCGGAATGCACGGCGAGCGCAGTGTCGCCCAGCATCGTCTCCGGGCGCGTCGTCGCCACGGTGACATGGCGATCGGAGTCAGCGATCGGATAGTCGATCTGATAGAGCTTGTCGTTGCGGTCGCGATATTCGACTTCGACGTCGGAGATCGCGGTGCGGCAGAGCGGGCACCAGTTCACCATCGCCAGATCGCGATAGATCAGCCCGTCGTTGTAGAGAGAGACGAAGACGGTGCGCACAGCGTGCGACAGTCCTTCATCGAGTGTGAAGCGCGAGCGCGTCCAGTCGCATGAGGCGCCGAGGCGCTTGAGCTGATCGATGATCTCGCCGCCGTATTTCTCCTTCCACTCCCACACCTTCTCGACGAACTTCTCGCGGCCGAGATCGAAGCGGCTGATGCCCTGCCGCTGGAGGTCGCGGTCCACGACCATCTGCGTGGCGATGCCGGCGTGGTCGGTGCCGGGGAGCCAGAGCGTGTTGAAGCCGCTCATCCGCTTCCAGCGGACGATGATGTCCTGCAGTGTGTTGACCAGAGCGTGGCCGATGTGCAGGCGGCCCGTGACGTTCGGCGGAGGGATGACGATCGAGAAGCGCGGACGCTCGCGATCAGCGACCGGCGTGAAATAGCCCTCGCGCTCCCATGTTGCATAGAGGCGCTGTTCGATGTCTGCCGGCTCGTATCGTTTGGCGAGTTCTTCTTTCATGATGCGGGCGGTGGATTATAAGGTCTCGCGGTTCCGCGGACTCGCGGGTACGGTGGGTGATTGATGATTCTTGGAATCGAGACTTCATGTGATGAAACGTCCGTCGCTCTGCTCGAGCGGGACGGATCCGTGCGCGTCAATCTGATCGCGTCACAGATCGAGCGGCACCGGCCGTTCGGCGGCGTAGTGCCGGAGATCGCGTCGCGCGAGCATCTGCAGCATCTCTTTCCGCTCGTCACGCGAGCGGTTGCGGATGCGGGGTCGACGTTGAATGACATCGACTGCGTCGCCGTGACCGCGGGGCCGGGGCTCATCGGTGCGCTGCTCGTCGGCGTCGCCGGGGCACAGGGACTCGCGTATGGGCTCGGGCTGCCTCTGATCGCGATCAATCATCTCGAAGGGCACATCTTCTCTCCGTATCTCCAGAAGGAAGGCCCTGCGATTCCGCGTCCGGAGCGGTTCCTCTCGATGGTGATTTCGGGCGGTCACTCGTCGATCTACGACGTGCGCGGCCGCGACGTCGTGATGCTGAACCGCACGCGGGACGATGCGATCGGTGAGACGTTCGACAAGGTTGCGAAATTCATCGGGCTGCCGTATCCCGGCGGGCCGCAGATCGAAAAGCATGCGAATCAGGGCCGCGCCGATGCGAAGCGCTTCCCGTTCCCGATGCCGCAATTCAAGGACGAGTCCGCGGACTTTTCGTATTCGGGAATCAAGGCGGGAGCGATTCGTCTCGCGCGCGAGCACAACATTCATGTGAGTGGAGATGCGAGTGCGCTCGCCGATTTCTGCGCGACGTTTCAGGATGCGCTCATCGCGCAGTTGTTCGACCGGCTGGACGTCGTCTGGTCGCGGCTCGAATCGCCGGTACCGACAGAGCTCGCCATCGCGGGCGGTGTTGCAGCGAACGGGACCTTGCGCGATCGAGTTGCGCAGTGGGGGCGAGAGAAAGGCGTGCTCGTCCGTCTTCCAGAGAAGAAGTTCTGCACGGACAACGCGGCGATGATCGCGTTCGCGGGTCTGCAGAAAGGCGAGCCGGGCGATCCAAGAAGAGTCACCGCACGATCGCGCGTCCAGTAGTTCGTCCCCCTCGCCCCGCAAAGCGGGGAGAGAGGCCAGGGGTGAGGGGCCATTTTTTTTTGCAAGAGTCGAAACCTTCTCGACTCCTCCTCCGTCCCAGAGACTGAGCACGACGAAAAACACCAAGATCTCCTACCTCTCCTCTCTCGCCGCCCCCGACTGCTCATCGGGGGCGCAATTTTTTTGAGACATAATTCGCGGCGATCATGCGAATCGTGGTTGCGGGTGGAACCGGCTTCATCGGCGAGCCTCTCGTCAGACGTCTATCGAACGACAACGACGTTGCGGTCCTGACGCGGAATCCTGCGCACGTTCGCGTGGGGCGCGCGCTGATGTGGAATCCGCCGGAACACGATGCCTGGGCGGATGTGGTCGCCGCTGCCGACGTCGTAATCAATCTGGCCGGCGAGAACATCGGGCAGCGCTGGACGGAGCAGAGAAAGGCGCGAATCCTCTCCAGCCGTCTCGACTCGACGAATGCGTTGATCGATGCGATGCGGAGCGCGCCGCCGCGTTCGCGAACGTTCATCAACGCGAGCGCGATCGGCTACTACGGTCCGCGCGGCGATGAAACGCTCGACGAATCTTCATCGCAGGGCGAAGGATTTCTCGCCGATGTCGTGATGAGGTGGGAAGCCGTCGCGCAGCAGGCGGAAGCGATCGCGCGTCTCGTCATTCTGCGATTCGGCGTCGTGCTCGATCGCAATGGCGGCGCGCTGCAGAAGATGCTGCCGCCGTTTCGCATGGGCGCCGGCGGTCCGATCGGCAGCGGTGCGCAGTGGATGTCCTGGGTCGCGCGTGAAGATGTGCTGCGTGCGATCGAGTGGGTCATCGAAAGCGAAAGCGCGCGCGGCATCTACAACGTCACGTCTCCCGCGCCGGTGCGCAATCGCGAGTTTGTGAAAGCGCTCGGCCGCGTACTGCACAGACCTGCGATTCTGCCGCTCCCTTCCTTCGCGGTCCGGCTGCTTTTCGGCGAGATGGGAAGCGAGGTGTTGCTCGGAGGACAGAAGGTCTCATCCGCGCGAGCGCAGGCGGATGGGTTCGTCTTCGCGCACACGGACCTCGGCCAGGCGCTCCGGAACATCCTGACCCTGTAACAGCGTCCGAGGGGGTCAACGATTGAACTGAGACGGCTAAGCGAGTATTGTTCGCCGAAAACCTGGTTCGCAGGCAGCAGGAAACTCGTCCAATCACGGACGAAAAACACAAAAGAGGGTGGCGGTTGGATTAGCCGTCATCAAAGGAGAGACAGTTTCAATGGTTTCGTTAAAACGGTTTGCCATTGTCCTCGCAGCGCTGATGCTGATCAGCGTCGCTGCGAGTGCGCAGACCACTTCTGCATTGACGGGCACTGTGACGCTCGGCGGGAATCCACTTCCCGGCGCGACGGTCACGATTTCTTCGCCCGCGCTGCAGGGTGTGCGCACCACGACCAGCGACGTGAACGGCAACTACAACTTCGGTGCACTGCCACCGGGTACGTACACCGTGAAGTTCGAAATGGAGAGCATGAGCACCATCACGAAGTCCGTGCAGGTCACCCTTTCGGGTACCGCGCGCGCTGACGCACAGATGAAGCTCACGACGCTCGCCGAGTCGATCACGGTCACGGCCTCTGCACCGGCCGTCCTTCAGACGACGGACGTGCAGATGAACATCCAGCAGTCGGTCGTCAATCAGCTTCCGATCGCACGCACACTGCAGGGAGCGACTGCTCTTGCACCTGGAGTGACGACGGCGTCGGGAAGTGGTGGTGCAGGTGCCGGATCGATCCAGATCGCCGGCGCGCCAGCCTACGATTCGCTCTTCATGGTCAACGGCGCCGCGGTCAACGAGAATCTCCGCGGTCAGGCCCACAACCTCTTCATTGAAGACGCGATCCAGGAAACGACGGTTCTCACCGGTGCCATCTCGGCGGAATACGGACGCTTCACCGGCGGCGTGGTCAACGCCATCACGAAGTCGGGCGGCAACGAGTTCAGCGGTTCGCTGCGCGACTCGATGACGAATGACAAGTGGACCGCCAAGGGAAATGTCTACGACCCGACCTTGCAGAAGGTCAAGAAGAACCCGAACCCGATCGTCAGCCGCATCAACAACGTGTACGAGGGAACCCTCGGCGGCTTCATCCTGCGCGATCGCCTCTGGTTCTTCACTGCCGGCCGTTACGCGAAGCGTGATCAGAACAACACGCTCACCGATCGTGACAGCACGGGCTACGTCTTTACCGACACGAACAAGCGCCTCGAAGGAAAACTGACGGGCCAGATCACGCCGAAGAACAGCCTCGTGCTGTCGTATCTCGACGTGAAGAACCCGCAGAAGAACAACTGCTTCGGTCGTTGTATGGAATGGTCGAACATCGACCTCGGCCGCGAGCTCCCGAACAACTTCTTCACCGCTCACTACAACGGAATTCTGAGCAACAAGCTCCTCATCGAGGGCTCGTACTCGAAGAAGTATTTCGCGTTCAAGGGCTCAGGCGGTGACTTCGCCGATCCGGCGAACGGTTCCTACGGCGGCGCCTATGGCTTCGGCGAAGGCTACTTCGGCGCGCCGATCTTCTGCGGCTTCTGCGATCCGGAAGAGCGCAACAACAAGCTGTATGGCGCGAAGGCGACGTACTACCTTGCGTCGAAGAGCTTCGGCACGCACAACGTTGCAGTCGGCTACGACCAGTGGGCCGAGCAGCGCAAAGCCAACAACTATCAGTCGGGCTCGAACTTCGCGATCTACTCGTACAACGATCAGATCCGCCCGAACTGCTATGCCAGCACTCCTGGCGATCCGACATCCGTCAACTGCCATCCGTCCATCGTCAACGGCGACGCCATCAAGTGGGCGCCGATCTTCGAGCTGACCCGCGGTTCCGACTTCAAGACCGATTCGGTCTACGTCAACGACAAGTGGGACCTGAACTCGCACTGGAGCTTCAACCTTGGTGTCCGTTACGACAAGAACAACGGCACCGACAGCTCGGGTGAGAAGGTCGCGAAGGACTCCGCATTCAGCCCGCGTCTCGGCCTCATCTACGACGTGGCCGGCAACGGCCGCGCGCGTATCGACGCGAGCTACAGCAAGTACGTGTCACGCGTCGCCGAGACGATCGGCAGCGCAGGCGCCGGCGGCGGTAACCCGTCGTACCTCTACTACTACTACGAAGGTCCGGACGTGAACACGGACCACAAGCTGAACACGGCCCAGGCATTTGCCCAGGTCTTCAACTGGTTCTTCGCGAATGGCGGACTCCACCGCCCGGTCGCATTCGGCAGCGTTGCCGGTCTCGCGACGAAGATCCAGGGTTCGCTCAAGTCGCCGTCCACCGACGAATTCACCGTCGGCTTCGGCAGCCAGCTCACGCAGAACTCGTTCGTCCGCATCGACGCAGTTCACAAGAAGTGGAAGGATTTCTACTCACAGGTTACGACTCTCGGCACCGGCACGGTCCACGCGATCGTGAACGATCCGGCCACCGGCTCCGTGGATCTCGGACTGCTCGATCGTTCGATCATCACCAACACGAACGACCTCTCGCGCAAGTACGACGCCCTCGACCTGCAGTTGTCCTATCACCCGCTGACGCGCCTCACCCTCGGCACGAACTACACGTACTCGAAGCTGAAGGGCAACGTGACGTCGGAGACCTCGGGCAGCGGTCCGGTTCCTGAAGCAATCTTCAGCTATCCGGAGTACAAGGCGTTCGCGCAGGCCAACCCGACCGGTTACCTGCCGGGCGATCAGCGCCACAAGCTGCGCGCATGGGCGTCCTATGACATGCCGACGCACTTCGGTAACTTCAATGCGTCACTCCTGCAGCGCTACGATTCCGGCACGCCGTACTCGGCGTCGGGCCTCATCTCGACGTCGAAAATCACGAACCCGGGATATCAGACGCCGCCGACCCGCGTGACCTACTTCTTCAGCGGCCGCGGCGCTTACCGCTGGGACAACATCTCGTCGACGGACCTCGGACTCACCTATGAGCTTCCGATCAGCCGCTTTGCGGTGTTCGCGCAGGCGAAGATGGTCAACATCTTCAACCAGCAGGGCGTCATCAACGGCGACACGACGATCCTCACGTCGCGTAACTCGTCGTGCAAGCAGACGACCGGCGCCAATGTCGGAAAGCGCTGCGCGGCATTCAACCCGCTGACCGATACCCCGGTCGAAGGAATCAACTGGGTGAAGGGCCCGAACTTCGGCAAAGGCCTCAACCCGACGACGAGCGCAGGTGCGAACCTGCTCGCTCCGAACGGCAGCTACCAGCTCCCGCGTACGTATTACTTCTCGCTGGGCGCTCGCTTCTAGTCGGTTATCCATTGCTGTACTCTTCGCCCCGGCCTCACGGCCGGGGCGATTTTTTTTGATGAGAATTCAGCGATTCCTGCTCTGCCTGACGTTCCTCGCGCTCGCGTGTCATCGCGAGCAGCATGTCTCGTCGATTACTGCTTCCGGCGCGCCTGTCGTTCTGATCTCCGTCGACACGCTGCGCGCCGATCATCTGCCCGCGTACGGCTATCAGGGAGTGCAGACTCCTGCGATCGACGCGCTGCGGAAGGACTCGATCCTCTACAGCAGCGCGTGGTCGCACGTCCCGCTCACGCTTCCTTCGCACGTCTCGATCCTCACCGGCGAGCTTCCTCCCGACAACGGAGTGCGCAACAACATCGGCTTTCCGTTCGACGCGAAGAAGCACGCGACAATCGCCTCGCTCCTGAAAGCCAACGGGTACGCGACCGGCGCCGCGATCTCTGCGTATGTGCTGCGCGGCAACACAGGCCTCTCATCCGCGTTCGACTTCTACGACGACCGGATCGCGATTCGAGGCGGAGAGGTTCTCGGAAATCTGCAGCGTGACGGTCACGCGACGGAGCGGGTTGCCGAAGAATGGATTGATGCGCACGCCGGCGGCCCGTTCTTCTTCATGCTGCATCTCTACGAGCCGCATTCGCCGTACGAGCCGCCCGAGCCGTTCAAATCACGCTACGCGGCGCAGCCTTACGACGGTGAGATCGCGACTGCGGACGATGTCGTCGGCCAGTTCCTCGCGCATCTCAAGGCAAAGGGTATCTATGACAAGGCGATCATCGTCTTCCTCTCCGATCATGGCGAGGGATTGAACGAACATGGTGAAGAAGAACATGGGATTTTTCTTTATCGCGAGGCGATCCACGTACCGCTTCTGTTGAAGCTTCCCGGTTCGCAGCGCCACGGCGAGACGGTGAGCAAGCCGGCGCAGCTCATCGATCTGCTGCCGACCCTCACGGCGCTCACCGGAGCGAATACGCCTCCCGGTCTGAAGGGGAAGTCGCTGCTGGACGATCTCTCCGGCCGCTCCATCTACAGCGAGACGCTCTATCCGAGGATTCATCTCGGTTGGAGCGACCTCCGCTCGATCACGGATGAGCACTTCCACTACATCGACGCGCCGCGTCCCGAGCTCTATGCAGGGGACGATGTCGCGGAGAAGGCGAACGTGCTCGAGCAGAACCGGCGCGTCTACGCCGCGATGCGCAAAGAGCTGGAACCGTTTCCGCGGGAGATGCCGCAGGTCGGCAACATCGATCCGGAGGAAGCGAAGAAGCTTGCTGCGCTCGGATATCTGAGCTCGTCGCCGGCGCAGTCGAGCGGCCCGTTGCCCGATCCCAAGGACCACATCGGAGAGTTGCAACTGCTGGCTCGCGCACGCGCTCTCACGAAAGAGCAGCGATATGGAGAGGCGATTGCGGCCTACCGGTCGCTGCTCGAGAAGAACCCGAGAATCACGGACGCATGGACGCTGCTCGCGAGCCTTCAGGAACGGCTCGGCCGTTATCAGGAAGCAGTCGACACGTACAAGAAGGCAATTCAGATCTCGCCGACCGTTGCCGGCGAATTCTCACTCTCGCTGGCGAATGTCTTCCTGATGATGAACAACGCCGACGATGCGATCCGTCATGCGCAGCTTGGTATGAACGTGAATCCCGGCAACGCGCATGTGATTCTCGGCCGCGGCGCGATGCTGAAGGGCGATCTCGAAACGGCGAACCGCGAGGCGCAGGCGGCGATGACCACGTTCAACTACAAGGTGCCCGGCGAGATTCTGCTGGCCGAGATCCTCGTCCGGCAGCGACGGCTGCCGGAAGCGGCCTCGATGATCGATCAGGCGCTGCAGCAGGTGCAGGAGCAGCATCTCGAAGTACCGCCGCTTCTCTTCTATGTCCGGGGAGACATTCTGGCGCGGATGAATCAGACGCAGCCTGCGATCGATTCGTTCAACGAAGAGATCAAGCGTTATCCGAACGAGCGCCTCGCGTACGCGAATCTGGCCGTGATCTATGTGCTCACGGGAAGGAACGCCGACGCGAACGAAACGTTCGAACGGATGGTGAAGGCGAATCCTGATCCCTCTGCGTACAAAGCGGCGGCCGATACGTTCGCGCAGATCGGTCAGCCGCAGCTCGCTGCCCGCTGGAGAGCGCGGGGCCGGTGACGTCATGATCCGCCGCGCCGCAGCGTTGCTGCTCGTCCTAACAATTGGCTGCACCCGGCATGAATCGAGTGCGGCCCGGCGAAACGGGCCGCCGAAGACGGTGATCCTCATCTCCGTCGACACGCTGCGCGCCGATCGTCTGCGTCCCGATCTCATGCCGCGCGTCGCGCAACTCGCGCGGGAGGGAATCACCTTCGATCGCGCATTCAGCCACGTCCCGCAGACGTTTCCTTCGCATGCCACGCTGCTCACCGGGCGCCTGCCGCAACAGACCGGCGTCCGCGACAACATCGGCTACGTGCTTCGCTCCGATGTGCCGACGCTCGCCGAGTCGATGAAGGGGCTCGGCTATCGGACGGCCGGTGCAGTCTCGTCGTATGTCCTCCGGCGCGCGACCGGGATCGATCGCGGTTTCGAGTCGTGGGACGATGAGCTCGAGTACCGCTCGTCGCTCGACGTGGACGCCGAGCGCGATGGGCGGCATACGGCTGCCGCGCTCGAGAAGTGGATCGATGGCCTCGGGCCGGACGAGCCGCTGTTCGCGTTTCTCCACTTGTACGAGCCGCACGCTCCTTATGAAGCGCCCGCGGAGTATCGGAAAGGGCGCTCGCCGTACGATGCCGAAGTGGCGTTCGCCGATGCGATTGTCGGGACGTTTCTCGATGATCTCCGGCGGCGGAACCGGTACGACGACGCGCTGATCATCTTCGTCTCGGATCACGGCGAAGGATTGGGCGATCACGGCGAAGACGAGCATGGCGTGTTCGTCTACCGGGAGTCGATTCATGTGCCGCTCGTCGTCAAGCTCCCGCATGCCGAGCGCGCCGGCGAGCATACCGGTCGGATCGTGGCGCTGACGGATGTGATGCCGACGATCGTCGCACTGGCCGGAGGGCACCCGCCGCAATCCGATGGCCGCGATCTCCTGGCGCCGGCAGTCGAAGGGCGCCAGATCTATGTCGAAAGCTATTTTCCGAAGCTCCATCTCCACTGGCATGAGCTGACTTCGCTGATCGGTGACCGCTATCAATTCATCGATGCACCGGGACGCGAGCTCTACGACCATCGCTCCGATCCTGCGGAGCGGACGAACCTCTTCGAGCGCGAGCGCCGGCTCTCGTTCACGATGGCGGGCCAGTTGCAGCCGCTGGTTAGATTTCAGGCGCCTGCTGCAGTCGATCCGGAAGATCAGCGCAAGCTGGCGGCGCTCGGTTACATCGGCTCGGCGTCGCCGGATGGAGGCGGAGAGTTTCCCGATCCGAAAGACCGCATCGGATACGTCAGGATGTTCCGGCAGGCGCAGGCGCTCGCCCGGACGCGGGATGATCGGGCTGCAGTGCCGCTGCTGCGAAAACTGACGAAAGAGAATCCTGCGCTGTTCGATGAGTGGGGACTTCTGGCGCAGTCGCTCGATCGCACGGGACATCGCGACGAGGCGATCGCCGTGCTGCGCGAAGCGAACCGCCGCTTTCCGGGCGATCCGAATGCGCTGCTGCAGCTCGCGAGTCTGCTGCTCGCTGCGCGCAATTACGATGAAGCGCGGCAGAATGCCGAGGCCGCAGTGCACGCCGATCCCGTGCTGGCGCACGAGGTCCTGTCGCGCATCGCGCTGGAACAGGGGAATGTGGCGCAGGCGCGATCGGAGATCCAGACCGCGCTTGCGGCGTCACCGCATCGCACGATGACGTTGATGGATCTCGCGCGAATCGAGCAGCGGGCATCGAACTGGTCCGCGGAGCTCGACGCGCTCGAGCGTGCCCGCACGGAAACGCAGGCGCGGTCCCTTCCTGCGATCCGCGAGCTCGAGTCGATGCGCGGCGAGGCGCTGCTGCATCTGGAGCGCGGCCCCGAAGCGGAGACGGCGTTTCGCGCCGAGGTCGCGGCGTTTCCCGACGATCTGAAGGCGTGGGGCAATCTCGCGATCATCGTTGCCGTGCAGGGGCGGCGGAGCGAAGCAAGGGATCTTCTGGCCGAGGCGGAACGGCGGAATCCCGGCCCGGCGGCGCGGCGAATGGCGCTTGAGACGCTCGAGGCGATCGGAAAGTAACGAAGAGAACGTTGCACCCCGCAAAGAGAGACGATATTGTTACCCGTCGGTTCGAGGTGCCGGATTCCAAAAAATTGGCATCCGGAATCCAAGGTATTGGATCGGGAACGGTTCGTAGTCCGGCGAAGTCGTTCCAACAGATCAATTTAGGGTCTTCGATGATTCGGCTGACCTCATGCATCCTGCGTTGAGTTCGGTCTTGGTTGCTTTGGTGTGAAATTTCGAAGGAGGTAGGAATGAAGTTGAATCGGTTTCTGGCAGTACTCGCAGCGATTCTGCTCGTGGGCATCCCAGCCTTTGCGCAGACGACCGCGAATCTGACAGGTACGGTCACCCTCGGCGGGAATCCGCTGCCGGGTGCCACGGTGACGATCTCGTCGCCGAACCTGCAGGGTACGCGCGTCGCAGTAAGTGACGCCAATGGTAATTACAACTTTGGCGCTCTCCCCCCCGGTGACTACACGGTGAAGTTCGACATGGAAAGCATGCAGTCCGTGACGAAGACGGTGCGCATCGGTCTTGCGACCACCGCTCGTGCAGATGCGGACATGAAGCTTTCGGCAGTGTCGGAAGCGATCACGGTTACGGCAGGTGCTCCGGCGGTCCTCGAGACGACGGAAGTGCAGACGAACCTGACGCAGACCCTGATCAACAATCTTCCGATCGGGCGCGGCATTGCGAACATCGTCAGCCTCTCGCCGGGCGTCACCGCGACCGGCCCGGGCGGCAACCAGGTCATCTCGGGCGCTCCGTCGTTCGAGAACCTCTACCTGATCGATGGCGCAACGGTGAACGAGAATCTTCGCGGACAGCCGCAGGATCTCTTCATCGAAGACGCGATTCAGGAGACGACGATTCTCACCGGCGCGATCTCGGCGGAGTTCGGCCGTTTCACCGGTGGCGTCGTGACCGCGGTTTCGAAGTCTGGTGGTAACGAGTTCTCCGGTTCGTTCCGCGACTCGCTCGACTCGCCGGCATGGACCGCTCTCTCCCCGGCGCCCTTCAACACTCTGAAGCGCGCGAACAACAAGAACCAGACGTATGAGGGAACCCTCGGTGGCCGCATCATCCGCGATCGCCTGTGGTTCTTCCTCGCCGGCCGTCACATCAAGCGCAGCACGTCGGCGGCGCTCTACAGCAGCGGTCCCACGTTCAGCCAGGGCCGCAAGCAGAACCGTGAAGAGATCAAGCTCACCGGCCAGATCACGCCGAAGCACAGCCTCACGGTTTCCGGCTTCAACATCGACGACAAGCAGACCAACAACGCGTTCCCGTCCGCATCGCGTATTTGGGAGCTCACCGCTCTCGATGCGAGCCGCGAGACTCCGAACAGCTTCGAAACGGCGCACTACAACGGCGTCATCACCAACAGCTTCCTCATCGAAGCCGGCGGCGCGCGCAAGATGTTCGCGTTCGTCGGTTCGGGTGGCGACAAGCTGGGCGATCTCGCCAATGGCACCAACGTGTACGACGCCAGCGTCTCGCCGGCGGTGTACCTCGGCGCCCCGACGTTCTGCGGTGTCTGCACGAACGAAAATCGCAACAACCGCAACTGGAACCTGAAGGGCACGTGGTACGCGTCGACCAAGTCGTTGGGTACGCACAGCATCGTTGCTGGTTATGACGACTGGCACTCGAGCCGTAAGTCCGACAACCACCAGTCTGCCTCTGACTGGACCGTCGGTCTCTATCAGCCGAACGGCGTTACGCGCGATGCCAATGGCAACGCGCTCGTGAGCGTCGATCCGGGCAATGCGATCTTCATCTGGTGGCCGATCCTCGAGAGCTCGAAGGGTACGGACCTGAAGACCACCTCGGCGTTCGTGAACGACAAGTGGGACTTCAACAACAAGCTGAGCTTCAACCTCGGCGCCCGTTATGACAACAACCAGGGCCTCGATGGTGCGCATCACAAAGTCGCCGATGACTCGCGCATCAGCCCGCGCCTCGGCCTGAACTACGACGTGTTCGCGAATGGCCGTCTGCGCCTCAACGCGAGCTACAGCCAGTATGTCGCCGCGATCGCCGACGGTAACGTCGCTGACGCAGCGTCGCCGGCCGGCAGCCCGTCGTACCTCTACTGGGTTTACTACGGCGATTCGATCAAGAACAAGCGGACGCCGGAAGCGCTGCAGCTCATGTTCGACTGGCTGAAGAGCGTCGGCTTCACGAAGAACCGCGACTTCCTCCTCGGCGGCGGTTCGGCTGGTATTCAGACGCAGATTCGCGACGCACTGAAGTCGCCGTACGTCGGTGAGTGGACTGTCGGAGCCGGCACGCAGGTTGGCACCAAGGGCTTCGTCCGCCTCGACCTCATCGATCGTGAGTGGAAGAACTTCTACACGACGACCGTCAATCTGAACACGGGCAAGGCATTCGATCCGCTGGCGAACTCGGATGTCGACATCCTCGTCGTCGGTACGACGAACAACTTCAAGCGCACCTATCGCGCTGCTCAGCTTCAGATGTCGTACGCGCCGCTGACGCGCCTCAGCATCGGTGGCAACTACACCTATTCGAAGACCCGCGGCAACAACAGCAACGAGACCGCCGGTTCCGGTCCGATCACGAACTCTGGTCCGGACAGCTACCCCGAGTATCAGGGTTACGCGCAGTTCAACCCGGTCGGCTGGCTGCCGCAGGATCAGCGTCACAAGGCTCGTCTCTGGGCCAGCTACGACCTGCCGACGCGCGTTGGTACGTTCAACGTGAGCGTTCTCGAGCGCTATGACTCGGGCACGCCGTACTCGGCTTCGGGCACGATCGATCCGCGTCGCTTCACCTGCAACGCTGCGCATGTCGGTGTCGGCAACTGCACCGCGGCGCGAGCTGCACAGGCGACGCCGTTCCGTGCGACGAAGCCCAATCCGGGCTATGTCGTTCCGCCCAGCTCAGCGACGTACTACTTCTCTGAGCGCGGTGCGTACCGGACGGACAACATCACCGCGACCGACCTCGCGCTCAACTGGAATGCTCCTCCCATCGGGAAGGTGCAGTTCTATGTCGAGTCCGAGCTGCGCAACTCGTTCAACGAGCACGGTGTCGTCTCCGTCAACACGACGGTCAACACCAACAAGCAGAACCCGGCTCTCCTTGCATTCGATCCTCTCACCGAGACGCCGAAGGAAGGCGTGAACTACGTGAAGAGCTCGTCGTTTGGCAAGCCGACGTCGGCCACCACGTTCAATCAGGGCGGCAGCTTCCAGCTTCCGCGCACGTTCCTGATTTCGGCGGGTGTGAAGTTCTAGTCGTTCATCCCACGTTGTTTCACAAGAGCCCCGGCCTTGCGCCGGGGCTCTTCTTTTTTCAGATGAGACGGTTTCTACTCGCGCTTCTCGCTGCTCTCATGCTCGTCATGAGCTGCCGGCGCTCGGATGCCCCTCAGCGACTCGCAGCAATCGGTGCGTTTCCTTCCGCTCCCGTGATCGTGATCTCGATCGACACGCTGCGCGCCGATCATCTGCCGCTGTTCGGCTACAAGGCGGTGGAGACGCCGAACATCGACGCGCTGCGGCGCGATGGCATTCTCTTCACGAGTGCCTGGTCGCACGTGCCGCTCACGCTCCCTTCACACTTGACGATGCTGACAGGAACGCTGCCCATCGACACCGGTGTTCGCGACAACATCGGTTATCGCTTCGCGGCGCACGGCTCATCTCTTCCAGAGCTGCTGCATGCGAATGGCTACGCGACGGGAGCTGCGGTCTCCGCCTACGTGCTGCGCGGCGAGACAGGGCTCCGTTCGCTCTTCGACGACTATGACGACGGTGTCACATTTCAGCCCGGCGTGACGCTTGGCGAGATTCAGCGGCCGGGAAATCTCACCGCGGCTTCGGCGGTGCGATGGATCGATGCTCATCGCGGGAAGCCATTCTTCTTCCTCCTGCATCTTTTCGAACCGCATGCGCCGTACAACCCGCCGGAGCCTGCGCGCAGCCGCTTCCAGAATCCTTACGACGGCGAGATCGCGACAGCGGACGCGATCACCGGCGACTTCATCACGGCACTGAAGAAATCAGGAATCTACGATCGCGCGATCATCGTGCTGCTGTCCGATCATGGCGAAGGCCTCGGTGATCATGGTGAGAAAGAGCACGGCATCCTTCTCTACCGCGAATCGCTCCACGTGCCTCTGATCGTGAAGCTGCCGAAGAACACGGCAGCCAACGCCACGGTCGATGCTCCTGTCGGATTGATCGACGTGATGCCGACGATTCTCCGGCTCACGATCGGTAAGGTCCCGGCAGCACTGAAAGGCGCATCGCTGTTCGCCGCGGCGTCTCTTCCCGATCGAAGGATCTTCAGCGAAACGATGTATCCGCGCCTGCACCTCGGCTGGAGCGATCTTCGTTCTCTGGCCGGGGCGAACCATCACTTCATCGACGCGCCGCATCCCGAGTTGTACGACCTCCGGCGCGATCCGGCGGAGACGAAGAACATCGCGAACGAGGAGCGGCGCGAGTACGCATCGTTCCGCGCTGCGATCGACCGCTTTCCACGCGCGCTGCAGGCGCCGTCGCAGGTCGATCCGGAGGAAGCGAAGAAGCTCGCTGCGCTCGGCTATCTGACGGCGCAGACTTCGCCTTCAGGTCCCCTGCTCGATCCGAAGGAGCACATCGGCGAGCTGACGATGCTCCAGCAGGCGTCGCAGCAACTCACCGAGGGAGAGAACGAAGCGGCGATTGCGAAGCTGCGAGCGATTCTTGCGCGCAATCCGAATTTCACCGACGCGCTGGTTCAACTCGGCGGGGCTTACGAATCGGCAGGCCGGTACGCGGAAGCGGCGGATACGTACAAACAGGTGCTCGCCAGGAATCCTGCGATGAGCGAAGTCGTGGCGCTCTCGCTTGCCTCGGTCTATCTGAATCTCGGCCGTTACGGCGAAGCACGCAGCCACGCAGCGCTGGCGCTGGAGCGCAGTCCCGGTGCAGCGCATCTGCTGCTGGGCCGCATCGCGTTTGCGCAGCGTGATGACGCCACCGCGGAGCGCGAGGCGCGCGCGGCCTCGAGCGATCCCCACTTCGCACCGCAGGCGGCGATGCTGATGTCGGAATCGCTCGTGCGGCGTGGGCGTGCGGCGGATGCGGTGGCGATTCTGGAGAACGCAAAACGCGCCATGGATGCAAGTGCGGCCGAGCCACCGCGCGGATTCGAAGCAGATCTCGCCGGCGCGTACGTGCATAGCGGACGCACCGCCGAGGCCGAGACGTCGCTGCGCGAAGAGATTCGGAGGTATCCGCACGATCCACGCGCCTACGGAGACCTTGCGGCGATTCTCGTCCTTCAGGGAAAAGTCGATGCTGCGCAGGAAGTGATGCAGCAGCTCGTTGCCGCGATTCCGTCGCGGACGAGTTACGATCTCGCTGCCGAGCTGTTCGACCACTTCCATCAGCCGGCGCTCGCCTCACAATGGAGGGCGCGCGCCGCTTCCGCTCCACGATGAAACCGACGACACGAATTTCACTTCTTATCCTGCTCATCACGATGATGGCGGCCTGCCACCGGCGCGTGACCGCGACGCACTATCCGGGCGCACCGGTGATCATCATCTCGATCGACACGCTGCGTGCGGACCATCTGCCGATGTTCGGCTACAAGAAGGTCGATACTCCGGCACTCGATGCGCTGCGCAAGGATTCGATCCTTTTCACGAATGCGTTTTCGGCAGTGCCGCTGACGCTCCCTTCGCACACCGCGATGCTGACCGGTCTGCTGCCGCCGCAGAACCAGGTGCGAAACAACATCGGCTATCGGCTCGATCCGGCACTGCCGACGATTCCGAAGGCGCTCAAGAGCAAGGGCTACGCTTGCGGAGGTGCCGTCTCCGCGTATGTGCTGCGCGGGAATGCCGGACTCGCATCGTCATTCGATTTCTTCGATGACGGAGTCGTCACGAAAGCGAACATGCCGATCGGCACGCTGCAACGACCCGGAGCCGACACCGAAGCCATCGCCAAGCGCTGGATCGGCGAGAACCAGGAGAAGCCGTTCTTCTTTTTTCTCCATCTGTTCGAACCGCATTCGCCGTACGAGCCGCCCGAGCCGTTTCGCTCCCGTTATGCGCTTCCGTACGACGGCGAGATCGCCACGGCGGATCAGGTCGTCGGCGACTTCATCGCCGACCTGAAATCGAAAGGCATCTACGACAAGGCGATCATCGTATTGATGTCGGATCACGGCGAAGGTCTCTCCGAACATGGAGAGCCGGAGCATGGGATCTTTCTCTATCGCGAGGCGATCCATGTGCCGCTCATGGTGAAGCTTCCGAAAGGCGATCGGGGAGGGGAGACGGACGAGGCTCCGGTGAGCCTGATCGACATCTTCCCGACGATCGCCGATCTCACCGGCGCACCGAAGCCGGCCAATCTTCAGGGCAAGTCGTTGTTGCAGCACACGGCCGCCGACATGCAGCGCCGCGTCTACAGCGAGACTTTGTATCCGCGCATTCACCTCGGCTGGAGCGAGCTCCGATCGCTCGAAGGCAATCAGTATCACCTCATCGAAGCGCCGAAGCCGGAGCTGTACGACATGGCGCGCGATCCGGGGGAGAAGGCCAACATCATCGCGGACGAGCGGCGCACATACGCGTCGATGCGCGACGAGCTGACGAAGTATGGGAGCGAGATCACGCTCCCCTCGCAGATGGATCCCGAAGATGCGAAGAATCTCGCGGCACTTGGCTATCTCGGCTCCGCGGCGGGGAAATCGAGCGGTCCGCTGCCTGATCCGAAGGACCGCATCGGCGAGATCACACAGATGATCGAGGCGACGAAGCTTGCCTCGGAAGGAAAGCACGAGGAGTCGATTGCGGCGTTCCGCCGGATCACGGAAGAGAATCCTCATCTCACGGATGCCTGGCAGCAGTTGAGTCAGGAGCTCGAGACCACCGGCCGTTATGAAGAGGCCGCCGAGGCGTGCCGGAAAGCGATCATGATCTCGCCGGATCTTGCAGGCGAGTTCGGTCTGCGGCTCGGCGCGCTGCTGCTCAAGCTCGACCGGCTCGATGAAGCGGAGAAGCATGCGCGTCTCGGCGAGAAGGTCAACTTCGGTTCCGCGCACGTGCTCCTCGCGCGCATTGCGCATGCGAAGAAGGACTACGCGAAGGCGATGGAAGAGGCGCGCCTCGCGGAGAAGGACGAGTTTGCGCACATCCCGGCGCTGGTCATCCTCGGGCAACTCGAAGGAGAGCAGAATCATCCGCAGCGCGCGCTGGAAATCGCCGATCAGGTCGAGCGCGAAGCTGCAGAGCGCCATCTCGGCAATGTCGAGACTCTGAATTTCGTGCGCGGTGATGCGTATGCGCGCCTGCAGCGGTTCGATGAAGCGATCGCCGCGTTCCAGAAAGAGATCGCGCTGTTTCCGCAGGACCGGCAGACATACGCGAGTCTCTATGTCGTCTATCTGCTGACGGGGAAGCCGGCGGAGGCGAATCAGACGCTGGAGCTGATGGCGGCCGTGAACCCGAACCGCCGCACGTATCTGTTTGCTGCGCGGACGGCTGATGCCGTGCACGACTCACGCGCGTCTGCGATGTGGCGCAAACGCGCGGAGTCGGCGAAGTAATCAGTTACGCGAGGTGAGCGAGCGCCACTCCGGATCCTTCTGGACATAGAGAGGACGCTTGTCGCGGACTTTCTGGAGATCGCTTGCGGTCTCCAGCATCACCTGCATCTTGGCGATGACCAGGCGCTGCACATGTTTCGGGAGGCTGTGCAGCTCGTCGAGCAGCCGCGTCGTGGCGAAGTCGTCTTCGTTCATCTCCCACGGCGCGATCTGACGATCGACGGTGCCGCTGAAGAATTCGGCTTCGGTGATGCCGTATGCCTTGAGGAGACGCTTGAGCTGTGCAAGCTTCAGGGAGTCGATTCGCTCACCTGTCTCGAACGAGCTGATCGTCTTCTCGCCGATGCCGGAGATGCGCGCCACGTCTTTCTGACTCAGGCCCCGCATCCGGCGGATTTCGCGAAGTTTCAGAACGAGATCCATCGTGCTTTCCTCACTTTCAGAAGCGTCGCATCAGTCCGACGACCACGCCCTGCACCGCGACGTCACGGGCAGAGGCAAAGATCGGGCTCATCATCGAGTTCGCCGGCTGCAGGCGGACGCGTTCTCCTTCCTGATAAATGCGCTTCAAAGTCACTTCGCCATTCACGTTGGCGACGACCATCTCTCCGTTGTCGGCACGCTCGCGGCGGGCGATGATCACGAGATCGCCGTCGAGGATTCCGTCGTCGACCATCGAATCGCCACGCACCTTCAGCACATAGTTCTCGCCGCGCGTGGTCAGATGTTCAGGGACCGTGATCGTCTCGTCCGAGACGTCGACATCGAGGGGACGGCCTGCCGCGATGTAGCCGAACAGAGGCAACTCGCGGACATTCGACGCCTGCGGCGGCGATGCGGGCTTCGGCGTCTCCTCACTGTCGACGAGCTCGACGCCGCGCTTCTGATTCCAGTCGCGGCGAATCAGCCCCTTTTTCTCGAGCAGCGAGAGGTGCTTGTAGACGGTTCCATACGACGAGAAGCCAAATTGATCGCAGATCTCACGGTGCGTCGGAGCAACGCCGCGCTCCTTCTGGAAGGTGCGGATGAAGTTCAGAATGTCGCGTTGCCGTTCCGTCAGATACTTCATGCCCAGCAATGTAGGCGGTAACAAGGCGAAAGTCAAGCGTAAGTGCGGCGAAACTTACGCCTTCAGAACGTCAGCGCCTTCCGGAACACGAACAGCACCACCGCGAACAACAGGAGCATCGCCGCCTGCGCGACGACGCAGCCCGGGCCGACTCTTCCGCCCATCACACCTGCTTCGATTTCCGCGACGGGCCGCTTTGCGATGTAGAGCGCTGCTGCGCCGATGACGGAGGCTGCGATCGTGAGCCAGATCATTTCTTCGTCCATTCCAGCGGCGCCGCGAGCCGCTTCCCTTCGAGATCGTAAAACGTCACGCTCAGTTTCGACGCACTGATTTCGAGCACGGCGAAGCCTCCGCGTTTTTGCGCATCAGCGGGAAACAACGTGTTGGGATGCAGTGCGAGCGGCGCGATCGGGTCCGACGACGCACCGCTGATCAGCATGCGGGGATTCCCTCCGACCAGTTCGAGATGATGATCGTGGCCGCACACATAGAGATCGACGCCGGCCGCGCGCATCGGCGCCAGCAGCGCGAGCATTCTCCGGTGCTCGCGCCTCGGGAAGTAGCCGTGAAAGCCCGAAGAGACGATCGTGTGATGCCCGGTCACGATGCGCCATCGTGCCCTGGAGCCCGCGAACATCGACACGAGATCCGGCGCCTTTCCTTTTCCCCGTACATAAGGTGTCGTGTCGATCATCGCGATGTCCGCCACGCCGCTCTCCACCATGTATTCGCGCGCAGGAAATCGCCAGAGGCCGAGGCGCGCGCTGTACGCGAGCTCCGCGTCGGGATTCCCGCACCAGTCGTGATTGCCGAGGATGGGAAACATCGGAAGAGCGAGATCGAAGAGGGGCTGAAGACGCTGCCAGACAGGATCGTCCGCCGATTTCGCACCGCAGGGATAGAGGTTGTCGCCGGGCAGCAGAACGCCGTCGAGCGGATGTTCCGCATGGACGCGCGCGAGACCACGTGCAACGCGGATCGTGCCGTCACCGGCGTCTCCCACGACGGCGAGCCGGACCACGCCGTTGCGCGGCGCCAGTTTCGCTACGGGCTGCGCGGCCGCCGCGAGCGAACAGAACAGCGCCGCGACGGCGAAAGCACGTTTAGAATGTCGCACTCATGCCTCTCGTAAAATTGTGGATGCGCCGCGGCAAATCACCCGAATATCTCCGCACGGCAGCGGACTGCGTGCATGAAGCGCTCACTTCGCAGGCGAATGTGCCGGCGGATGACCGCTTTCAGATTCTCCAGCAGCTCGACGAGGATGCGCTCATCGCTCATCCCTCCTACGCCGGCGTCAGCCGCTCGGCCGATCTGATCATCATCGAGATCACGCTGAATCACGGCCGCACGCTGGAGATCAAGAAGGCTCTTTATGCCGATATCGTCGCACGTCTCGGGCGTGCGCTCGCAGTGAGGCCCGATGATGTATTGATCTCACTCGTCGAGGTGACGAAGGAGAACTGGTCGTTCGGCAACGGTTTGGCTACGTATGGCTGATGCCTCTCGTGGCTAACCCACGCAAACCGAGCCCCCTGCGGTAGAATGCGCCGCGCTTTCGGGCTGTTCTGCCCCGCGCGTGACCTCCACCCGGCTTCGGTCGTCACACAGTCCAAGGGTTTTCATAACCACCACATTTTATGAATCGAACGCTATCCACTTCGCTCGCGGTCTTGCTGGCCGCCACTACTGCCCTGCAGGCGCAGACGTCGGAGCCCAAACCGCCGCAGCGTCCGAAGCCGGGATCGATCATCGACACCCCATCCGGTGGCGGCCGTATCACGGATGCTCCGTTGACGAAGCCGTCGGCGGTGGCGCCCATCTCGAAGAGCGCCGGCGAACTTGCGGGGCTGAAGGTGAAGCGCTTCGAAGCCGTAGGCAACTCTTCGGTTGCCAGCGACACGATTCGTGTCTACCTCGGCATTCTGCCGGGTGAGCCCTACAACCCCGAACTGGTCCAGCGCAACTTCCTGAACCTCTGGCAGACGGGCCTCTTCGACGACATCCGCATCGAGGCCGAGAAGGGCGAGCAGGGCGGCGTCATCGTCCGCGCGATCGTCAAGGAGCGGCCGCGCATCGGCTCCGTCGAGTATCGCGGTAACAAAGATCTCGCCACGAACAAGATCACCGAGCAGCTCGACAAGGACAAGATCGATCTTCACGTCGGCAACACGATCGAGCAGACGCTCATCCGCCGGGCCGCGGAGTCCATTCGCAAGGCCTACACGGAGAACGGCTACGAGGGCGTGACGGTCGAGCCTGCGATCGAGGATCTCGGATCGAGCGGCGACAAGCGCGTCGTCTTCAACATCAACGAAGGCATCAAGGCCAAGGTCGCCTCGATTCAGTTCACCGGCAACACCCACTTCTCGAATCGCCGCCTGCAGATGGCGATGAAGGAAGTGAAGTCGCACAACATCATCACCTGGATCCGCAAGAAGGATCTCTACATCCCTTCGAAGCTCGACGAAGATCTCGAGAACCTGAAGAATTTCTATCAGGACTACGGCTACTACGGCGTCTCCTTCGGGGAGCCGAAAGTGGTTCAGATCAAGGGCAAGAAGCCGCGCGTCAAGCTGATCATCCCGGTGAAGGAAGGCTCGATCTACAAGATGGGCGATGTTTCCGTCAGCGGAAACAAAGTCTTCACGAACGAGCAGATCATCGGCGACTGGCCGATCAAGAAGGGGCAGACGATTCGCCGCAAGCCGATTCAGGCGCGCGCCGATGCGTTCGGCGACGCGTATCGCTCGCGCGGCTTCATCTACGCCTACGTCAATCCCGATTACGTCGAACGGGACGGACACGTCATGGATGTGAACATGACGGTGTACGAAGGCGACCAGTTCCATCTCGGCCGCCTCGAGTTTTCGGGCAACACCACGACGAAGGACAAGGTGCTCCGCCGCGAGATCTTCATCGATGAAGGCTCGATCATGGACATGGAGACCTTCAAGCAGAGCCTCTACAAGCTCGGACAGCTCGGCTACTTCAAGGTCACGGAGAACCCTGAGTTCAAAGTGAATCAGGAGAGCAAGACCGTCGACATCACGGTCAAGGGCAACGAAGAGGGGAAGAACGACGTTCAGTTCGGCGGCGGCTACTCGGAGGGCGGCGGCTTCTTCATCCAGTCGCAGTTCTCGACGCGCAACTTCCTCGGCGAAGGGGAAACGCTCGGCATGTCGTTCCAGAAAGGCAGCCGGACGAATCTCTTCAGCTTCTCCTACTCCGATCCCTGGTTCATGGATACGCCGAACAGCTTCGGCATCTCGATTTTCAACCGCAACACGAAATATCCGCTGTCGGTCGGCTTCGAAGACCGCGGCAAGGGAGGGACGATCGCCTACGGGTATCGCCTCCACCGCTTCGACAGCATCAGCGTCGTCTACGGCCTCGAGCGTTCGAAACAGCACTACGAATCGACCGAGAAGCCCGACGACAACGGCAACATCCCGCTGACCGACGTGGCCGACTTCCGCTTCACGACGTCCTCGATCGGTCCCTCGTATTCGTTCGACTCGCGCGACAATCCCTACGACGCGACGCGCGGCATGAAGCTGCAGATGACGACGGCCTTCGCCGGCGGTCCGCTGGGCGGCACGATTCATATCTTCAAGCCGACGGTGACGATGACGAAGTTCTTCCGCCTGTCGCGCAAGACGTCCGTCAGCTTCAATGCCGAGGGGGGATACATCAAGCCGCTCGACAAGAACTGTGCGACGACGTACACCCAGCAGGCTGAGACGAAGGAGCGCCTCTGCGTGCCGCAGTCGGAGCGTTTCCTCGTCGGCGGTGAGTACTCCGTCCGCGGCTTCCGTCTCGGCGACCTCGGCCCGAAGGAGACGATCAACGGTCTCTCCAGCAGCGTCGGCGGCTACAAGTACAACGTCTACAACTTCGAGTACATCTTCCGCGTGAACGATCCGCTGCGCCTCGTGCTCTTCGCCGATACGGGCTACGCCTACAACTACGGCGAGAAGTGGGACTTCACGAAGATGCGCTATTCGACGGGAGCCGAGCTCCGGGTGTTCCTGCCGGTGTTCCAGTTCCCGCTGCGGTTCATCTATGCGATCAATCCGAACAAGAAGCCGGGCGACAACTTCGAAGGCTTCCAGTTCACGATTGGGAATACGTACTAAACAGGCTCCGATTCTATCGGTGTCCAAGATCAAAGGAGAGTTCATGAAGAAGGTGTTGATTTCGATGGCGGTCGCCGCGCTGGCGGCCCCGATGTTCGCGCAGAGCGCGCCGTCGCGCGTTGCGGTGATCGACGTGCAGAAGGTCCTTCAGAGCTCGGCGCCCGGAAAGCAGGCGTACGAGAAGTTGAAGAAGATGCAGGACGACCGCATCGCGCGGGCGAAGAAGATGGACGACGAGATCAATGCGCTCGAAGCGGACATCAACAACAAGAAGCTCTCGCTCAGCGAAGACAAGCTGACCGATATGCAGAAGCAGCTCTCGGACAAGAAGATCGCGATGCAGCGCTATGCGCAGGACGCCGATCGTGAAGTCGGAGAGGCTCGCGACAAGGCCCTCATGGAGCTCGAGAACAAGATCAAGCCGGTCATCGACCAGATCGGAAAGGAGATGGGCCTCGCTGCCATCTTCAACAAGTTCGAGTCAGGCCTGGTCTACGCGTCGGACGCGATCGACATCACGGACAGCGTGATCACGCGCTTCAACGCCGCGAATCCCGAGACCCCGGCGCCGGCCAAGAAGTAAATAGCCTCGCCATCGAACCATTCAAAAGCCTCCTCTCGCAGGAGGCTTTTTCTTTGCGGTGTACGACAGGCGCCCCTGCCTGTCCAGGCGGCGACAGGCGGGGCGCCTGTCGTGCACCCTGCTCAGCTACAATGCCGCGGCCATGTCTGTCAAGGTTGGGGAAATCGTCCAGTTTGTCGAGGGAAGCTACGCCGGACCGGCGGATCTGATGATCGCCGGAGTGGCTCCGCTTTCCGCGGCCGCAGGCGACCGGCTCAGCTTTCTCTCCAATCCGAAATACGCCGGCATGCTCGCGGAAACAGGGGCCGGCGCGATTCTCGTCGCGCGCGCGCAGGAAGGCGACGATCCCCGATTCATTCGCGTCGACGATCCCTACTTCTCCCTGGCGCGTGTGGTGGCGAAATGGTTCGCGAGCCGGCCGGCTCCATCCGGGATCTCGCCGCAGTCGTCGATCGGGAAGAACGTCCGTCTCGGTGACGGCGTCGCGATCGGCGCCTTCGCCTCGATCGGCGATGATGTCGCGATCGGCGACCGGACGATCATCTATCCCAATGTCACGATCGAGAATGGCTCCTCGATCGGCAGCGACTGCATCGTCTATCCGCAGGTGTCGATCTACTACGCCTCGAAGATCGGCGACCGCTGCATCATCCACAGCGGCTGCGTGATCGGCTCCGACGGCTACGGCTTCGCCACGCACGGCGGGCGCCATCACAAGATCCCGCAGATCGGCACGGTGCGCATCGAGAATGACGTGGAGATCGGTTCCGGAACGACGATCGACCGCGCCGCGCTCGGCGAGACCGTGATCGGCGAGGGAACGAAGATCGACAACCTCGTCCAGATCGGCCACAACGTCCGGATTGGGAAGCACTGCCTGCTCGTGTCGCAGGTCGGCATCGCCGGCTCGACGGAGCTCGGCGACTACGTCGTCGTCGCCGGACAGTCGGGTTTCGCCGGGCATCTCCGGATCGGCAGCGGTGTTCAGGTCGCAGCCAAGAGCGCGGTGCTCGAGGATGTGCCGGCCAACACGAAGGTGATGGGGAGTCCCGCGGTTCCGTTCCGTGAGTTTGCGCGGCGCGAGGCCGTGCTCAGAAGAATGACGAAGAGAAAGACGTCTTAAAGGTACGTATGTTGACGATTCAGGAAATCATCAAGCTGTTGCCGCATCGCTATCCGATGCTGCTCGTCGACCGCATCCTCGAGATCGAGGAAAAGCGGATCGTCGGACTCAAGAACGTGACGGCCAACGAGCCGTTCTTTCCCGGGCACTTCCCCGGCGCGCCGGTCATGCCCGGCGTGCTCATCATCGAAGCGATGGCGCAGTGCAGCGCGATCATCTTCCTGCGCGATCTTCCCGACCGGGACAAGAAGCTCTTCATGTTCGGCGGTGTCGACAAGGCGCGCTTCCGCAGGCCGGTGGTTCCCGGCGATCAGCTCATCATGGAGTGCGAAGTGCTGCAGCGCCGTTCGTCGACGGCGAAGGTCAAAGGCATCGCGCGCGTCAACGGCAACGTCGTCGCGGAAGCAGAGCTGCTCAGCGTGATGACGGACAGGCCGGAGTGATCATGGCGCAGATCGATCCAACAGCCATCGTCAGCAGCGAAGCCGCGATCGCATCCGATGTCGTGATCGGCGCCTGGTCCATCGTCGGCCCGAACGTCACGATCGGCGCGGGGACGGTGATCGGTCCCTTCATGCGGATCGAAGGCCCGGTGACGATCGGCGAGCGCAATCGCTTCTTCGGCCAGGCGTCGGTCGGCACCGAGCCGCAGGATCTCAAGTTCAAGGGCGAGCGGACGGAGCTCGTCATCGGCAACGACAACGTGTTCCGGGAGTTCGTCACGCTGAACCGCGGAACCGTCGGCGGCGGCGGCATCACCACGATCGGCTCCAGCAATTTCTTCATGGCGTACAGCCACGTCGCGCATGACTGTCACGTCGGCGACAATACGATCTTCGCGAACAACGCGACGCTCGCGGGACATGTCGAAGTCGGCGACTACGCAACCGTCGGCGCCTTCAGCGCGGTCCATCAGTTCTGCCGGGTCGGCGATCACGCGTTCATCGGCGGGGCCACGATCTGCACGCAGGACGTGCTCCCCTATGTGAAAACCGTCGGCAGCCGTCCGGCGAAGAGCTACGGCATCAACCACATCGGTCTCGAGCGGAAGGGCTTTCAGAAGGAAACGATCGAAGCGCTGCAGCGCGCGTATCGCATCCTCGTCCGTTCGAAGCTGCGTCTCGAAGACGCGCTGATGCGCATCGAGTCGGAGCTCGGATACTCGGCGGAAGCGCAGTACATGGCCGAGTTCGTACGCGGCGCGAAGAGGGGATTCATCCGCTGATGCGCACCGGGGTCATTGGCACTGGCTACCTCGGACGTCTGCACGCGCGCATCCTGACGGAGATGCCGGAGGCGCAGGCCGCGGGCTTCGTCGAGATGAACGACGCGATCGCGGCCGAGGTCGAGCAGAACCTGAAGCTGAAGCGCTATGAGTCGGTTGCGGCGCTCGCGAAGGACATCGACTGCGCGGTGGTGGCCACACCGACGACGACTCACTTCGAGATTGCGCGGCAGCTTCTCGAGTCGGGCATCGATGTGATGATCGAGAAGCCGATCACGGCGTCGGCGGACGAAGCACGCAAGCTGATCGAGATCGCAAAAGAGCGCGGCCGCATCATTCAGGTCGGCCACGTGGAGCGCTACAACCCGGCGATCATGGCCGCGGTGCCGCTGCTGCACAAGGTCGGCTACATCGTCGCCGAGCGACTCGGAGTCTTCGTCCCGCGCTCGCTCGATGTCGACGTGCTGCTCGATCTGATGATCCACGACCTGAATCTCGTTCTGTCGTTGCTCAGGCAGCCGGTCGTCGACATTCGCGCCGTCGGCATTCCAGTGCTGACGGACAAGGTCGACATCACGAACGTGCGGCTCGAGCTTGCGAATGGTGCGGTGGCGAATCTCACCGCGAGCCGCGTTTCGCAGGATCGCGTGCGCAAGATCCGCTTCTTCGGCAGCGATTCCTACATCTCCGTCGATACGCGCGAACAGGAAGTGAAGGGTTACCGGCTCTCGGGAAAAGCGATCGAGCCGCTCGACATCACCGTCGAGAAGAAGGAGCCGCTGCGCGCGGAGCTCGAATCGTTCCTCGAGTGTGTGCGCGAGCGAAAGCGGCCGGTCGTCTCCGGAGAGGATGGCCTCGAAGCGGTCGATCTCGCCGTGCGCGTCGCGGCAGCGATCGATACCGCCGTGGAGAAATATCGAAATGGCTGATGTGAAGATCGGAATCATCGGCGGCTCCGGCCTCTACGAAATGGAAGGCCTGAGGCTGACGGAAGAGAAGTTCATCCGCACTCCCTTCGGCGATCCGTCCGATGCGTTGATGATCGGAGAGCTCGATGGAATCGGCGTGGCGTTTCTGTCGCGGCATGGTCGCGGACACCGGCTGCTGCCCTCGGAGCTCAATTACCGCGCGAACATCTATGCGATGAAGACGCTGGGCGTCGGCACGATCCTGTCGGCGAGCGCCGTCGGATCGATGAAGGAAGCGTACAAGCCGACGGACATCGTCTTTCCCGATCAGTTCATCGATCGCACGAGACATCGTCCCGATACGTTCTTCGGCAACGGGATCGTGGGGCATGTCGCGTTCGCCGATCCGATCTGCACGGCGATCTCCGATGCGATGTACGCGTCGGCGAAGAATGCCGGCGCGACCGCGTTCCTCGGCGGCACGTACGTCTGCATGGAAGGCCCGCAGTTCTCCACGCGCGCGGAGTCGAAGCTCTATCGCACCTGGGGCGTGGACGTCATCGGCATGACGAATCTGCAGGAGGCGAAGCTCGCGCGCGAGGCGGAGATCTGCTATGCGACGATGGCGCTCGTCACCGATTACGACTGCTGGCACGAGGCGGAAGAGGATGTGACGGTCGAGGCGATTCTCGCCGTGCTGCGCGCGAACGCCGAGATGGCGCAGAAGATCCTGCGCGCGACGGTCCCGCAGGTCGCACGGCGGACCCGCGACTGCGGTTGCGCCAACGCGCTGCAGTATGCGATCGTCACCGACCCTTCGAAGATTCCGGACAACGTGAAAAGCGATCTGGCGCCGATCATTGGCCGCTACGTGAAATAGGGAGAGCAACTACATGGGCATCACCGTCGTGGGTACGGTTGCGTTTGACGCGATTCAGACGCCGTTCGGCAAGGTCGACAAGTGCATTGGCGGATCGGGGACGTATTTCTCCGTCGCCGCGTCCTTTTTCACGGATGTCGCGCTGGTGGGTGTCGTCGGTGATGACTTCACCGAAGAGGAAGCCTCGATCTTCAAGGGCCGCCGCATCAATCTCGACGGCCTGCAGCGCGTGAAGGGCGAGAAGACGTTCTTCTGGAGCGGCGAATATGGATTCGATCTGAACGTCGCGAAGACGCGCGACACGCAGCTCAACGCGTTCGCCGGTTTTCAGCCGAAGCTCTCCGAAGCGCAGCGCGAGCCGGATGTCCTCTTTCTTGCAAACATCTATCCCGAGTTGCAGTACGACGTGCTGAAGCAGGCGAAGCGGCCGCGCATCGTGGCGCTCGACACGATGAATCTCTGGATCGAGACGAAGCGCGCGGAGCTCGAGCGTGTGATTCGCGAGGTCGACCTCGTGATCATCAACGAAGCGGAAGTGCGGCAGTTCATGAGCGAGTCGAATCTCGTCAAGGCGGCGCGGGGCATTCTCGCGCTCGGACCTCGCGCGATCGTCATCAAGCGCGGCGAGTACGGTGTGCTGATGATCACGAAAGACTCTGCGTTTGCGGCGCCGGCCTTTCCGCTGGAGAACGTGTTCGACCCCACCGGCGCCGGCGACACCTTCGCCGGCGGCTTCCTCGGATACCTCGCGTCACGCAGCGAGCTGCACGATCGGGAGTTCCGCCGCGCAATCGTCTTCGGCAGCGTGCTCGCCTCGTTCACCGTCGAGAAGTTCTCTCTCGACCGGCTGCGCGAAGTGACGCTGGCCGAGGTGCAGCATCGCTACCGCGAGTTCCGCGCGTTGACGCACTTCGAAGATTTCGAAGTCTGAGCCGGCGGTCAGTGCGAGTACACGACCTCACCCCCGACGATCGTGTAGCGCACGTTCGTCTTCCATAGCGAAGACGCCGGCATCGCGTAGAGATCACCATCCAAGATGGTGAAGTCGGCGAGCTTGCCGCGTTCGATCGTTCCACGGCTCGTCTCTTCGAACGCTGCGAACGCCGCGTCCATCGTGAATCCGCGAATCGCTTCCGGCAGCGTGAGGCGTTGCTCCGGATACCAGCCGTCCGGCGGATTTCCGCTGTGGTCCTGCCGCGTGACGGCGGAGTAGACGCCGAACCAGGGATTCACATCTTCGACGGGGAAGTCGGAGCCGAATGCGAGCCGTCCACCGGTTCGCAGAACGGTGCGCCAGGCATACGCTCCACGAATTCGCTCGTGTCCTACGCGGGCCTCGGCCCAGCCCATGTCGCTCGTCGCGTGCGTCGGCTGCATGGAGGCGATGATTCCATCGCGAGCAACGCGCGCGAAGTCGGAGGGCGCGACGACCTGGAAGTGCTCGATGCGGAATCGCTTGTCGGGCGAGACGCCGGCCTGTTCGTATCCATCGATGACATCGCGAACGCCGCGGTCGCCGATCGCGTGCGTGTTGACCTGATATCCCGCGGCGATCGCACGCTTCGCGACATCGGCGATGTGATTCGTGTCCGCGAGGATGAGGCCGCGATTGTTCGGATCATCGTCGTAGGGAGCGAGCAATGCCGCGCCGCGGCTGCCGAGTGCGCCATCGGCGTAGACCTTGATGGAGCGCACGGTGAGACGGCCGCCGTAGTCGATGAGCGGCTTGCGGGCGAACCACTCGTCGAGCAGGTGCGGTTCATCGCTCACCATCGTGTAGACGCGAATCGGGAACTGCTTCTCGTCGATCAGTTCCTGCACCGCGCGGATCGTGGCTGCGTCCGCACCTGCATCGTGAATTTCGGTGAGGCCGTTTGCCGCGATGGTTTGCGCGGCGCGCTGCACGCGCTGCTTGCGCAGTGCGAACGACACCTCGGGGATCTTCGACTCGATCAGTTGCTGGGCTTCATCGACGAACGTGCCGGTCGGATTGCCGTTCGGATCCCGGATGATGCGGCCGCCCGACGGGTCCTGCGTCGCGGCCGTGATGCCGGCGGCGCGCATCGCCGCGGAGTTCGCGACACCTGCGTGGCCGTCGACGCGTTTCAGCCAGACGGGCCTGTCGGAGATCACGGCATCGATCTGTGCGGCGGTGGGGAACTGTTTCTCCGGCCAGTGATTCTGATCCCATCCGCGGCCCTGCACCCAGTCGCCGGGAGGTGTCTGCTCGGCGCGCTGTTTCACCCGCGCGACGACCTCGTCCATCGACGTCGTGCCGGTAAGGTCGGCAATGTCGAGCTTGAGGCCGAGGCCGTAGAGATGCGCGTGGGCATCGATCAGGCCGGGAAGAACCGTCATCCCTTTCGCATCGATGACACGCGCGCTCGGATGCTTCGCGCGCATCGCGTCCGCGGGACCAACTTCCTGCACGATGCCGTCGCCGATGTAGATCGCGTGATCCGTTAGCGGGCTCTGGCTCGATCCGGCGACCACGATGCCGCCGCTGATGATGAGTTCGTTTGTCACTGGCGTCTGTCTTCGATGAGGAACATGGAGTGAACAACCAAGCGCGAGCAACGATATCGCGATGACGGTGCGGATGAGCTTCATTGCAACATCGTACTCTGTTGAAATTCAGAGGCGATGAGCGGCGTTGCCCCAACACCGCCATGAAGACAACTCTCGTCGCCGTAACGCTCGTTTCTCTTCCCCTGTTTGCCGGCGATTTGAGTTTCAGTGCTGCTGATGTGCCGCGTGCGCACATTCGCAAGCCGGGGCGGGTCGTGATCACGAATGACAGCCGTTCGATCACGGCGTATCGCTTCTTCGGCGAGATTCGCGAGGCGCTCGTCACGCTGCGCAGCAGCCGGGCGCTCGCGTATCGGCCGTTCGGGAACGCCGTGTTCGATTCGAATGCGAGCGTCGCCGCGCCGGAGGCGTATGCGCCCGTCTTCCGCGACGCTGCGCAGACGCATGGTGTCGATCCGCGGCTGCTGGTCGCAGTGGCGGGACGGGAGTCGGCGATGAATCCCAATGCGGTGTCGCCGGCGGGCGCTTGCGGCCTGATGCAGCTCATGCCTGCGACCGCTCGATTCCTCGGGATCAGCAACATCTTCGATCCGAGAGAGAACGTCTTCGGAGCCGCCCGGTACCTGCGCACTTTGCTCGACACATTTCACGGCGACCTCGATCTGACCCTCGCCGCGTACAACGCAGGCCCCGGCGCCGTGCAGCGCTACAACGGCGTCCCCCCATTCCCCGAGACGCAGGCCTACGTGCAAAACGTCCGAGCCCGCTACGCCCGCCTCCTCCACACTTAAGTTGGGTTTCGGGGGTCACACCTGGAAAATCAACTTAACTCGGCGAGGTCTGGCACCCGTTAAGTTGATTTTCCAGGTGTGACCCCCGAAAACCAACTTAACGCTTCAGGTTTCGCCCCATTTGAGTTTGGTGCGGAGGACGTCGAAGTAGTTCTTGTCGGGGGATTGGACCATCATCACGTGGTGCTGCGACTTGCGGACGCAGACGTGATCGTCGTCGCTGATCGGAAATCCTTCCTGGCCGTCGAGGGTGAGGTAGATCTCCTGCGAGACGCTGCGGCTCTCGATGCTGATCTCGACGTCGAGCGTGTCGGGGAGGACGATTGGCCGGTTCGTCAGCATGTGCGGACAGATCGGCGTGATGACCACCGCCTCCATCGTCGGATAGATGATCGGGCCGCCGGCTGACAGGTTGTACGCCGTCGAGCCCGTCGGTGTGCCGACGACGAGGCCGTCTGCGCGGAACGTCGTCACGAAAAGTCCGGACACGTTGAGCTTGATCTCGATGATGCGCGCGAGCGCGCTCTTGTTGATCGCGGCATCGTTCAGTACGCGGAAGGTGCGATCGTCGCGCCCCGGCCCGTTGACGCTGACGTCGAACGTGACGCGCGGCTCCAGGCGGAAGTCGCCGTTCAGCACACGATCGAGGACGCCGGGGAACTCCTCGACCCGAATCTCGGTGAGAAATCCGAGGGTTCCCATGTTGACGCCGAGGACGGGGACGTTTTCCGGTGCATGTCGGGCGATGGCGAGCAGCGTCCCGTCGCCGCCGAATGTCACCAGGAGGTCAACGTGTTGACCAATGGCCGCCTTCGAAAAACAGGGATGCAGGTCGCCGAGCGCGCCGGCCGTCTTCTCGTCGTAGCAGATCCGCAGTCCCCGCCTGCGCAGATCGTTCCCCACCTGCGCCGCAAACGCCAGCGCCTCGGGCGATGAGTGCTTGGCAGAGATGCCGATCGATTGCACGGTGCGCAAGTTTACTGGACCACCGCGCTGAGCGCCCGATGGACATCGTGAGGTTCGATGACGATCCGCTCGCCGGCGCGTTCCGGCGCCACGAACAGAATGGGATGCAGCACCTTCTCCAGAATCGCACGCAGCGCACGCGCCCCCAGCTTCTGCCGCAGCGCCGCATTCGCGATCTCGAGCAGTGCCTCCTGCGAGAAGTCGAGCTGAATCTGATCGAGCGCGCAGAGGCGCTGGTACTCGGGGACCATCGCTTCCCGCGGCTGCGTGAGAATCGTCACGAGATCGTTGGCCGTCAGCGCATCGAGCTGGACACGCACCGGCAGTCTCCCGAGTAGCTCGGGCAGGAATCCGTAGCGCGTCAGATCTTCGGTCGAGACCTCGTGCGGTCCCTGCGTTCCTTCGTTGAAGAAGCCGATCGGATTCCCATCCGGCTGCTCGTTCATATCCGAGAACGAGCCGGCACAGATGAAGAGGATGTTCGAGATGTCGATCTCGACGTAGTCGTACTTGTTCCAATGCGCCGTAACATTGAGCGGTACGAAGATCTTCTCGCCTTCGAGAATCTTGAGGAGCGCCTGCTGCACTCCTTCTCCGCCGATGTCGCGCGCACCGGCGCCGGTGCGTGCGCCGCCGGAGCGCCGCGCGATCTTGTCGATCTCGTCGATGAAGACGATGCCGTTCTCCGCCGAGCTGACGTTCTGATTCGTCGCGTACAGCAGCCGTCCGATCGCCACCTCGACGTCTTCGCCGTAATACCCCGCCTCGGTGAATGCGGTCGCATCGTTGTAGGCGAACGGCACGTCGAGGATCCGGGCCAGCGTGCGCGCAAGGTACGTCTTTCCGCAGCCGGAGGGCCCCATCATCAGGATGTTCGACTTGCGAATGGAGACTTCGCCGCCGAATTTCAGGTACTCGATGCGCTTGAGATGGTTGTACGCCGCGATGGCCAGGACTTCTTTGGCGTGCTTCTGACCGATGACGTACTGGTCGAGCTGTTCGAAGATGCGGCGTGGTGTGACGTGGAGGAAGCGATAGATCTCACGCTTTTCCTTCATCAGGCGCCTCGACCGAGTATAGCAGGTGGACTATTCACTGCGAACGGGGATCGGAACTGCCTCCTGCGCCTCGTCCCAGATTCGGGTGCGATGGCTCTCGCTGAGAGCGACCGAGCCGACGATGAAGGTCATCAGCGCAACGCCGATCGACCAGTAGAGTCCCGAGTAGATATTTCCCGTCCGTTCGACCATGAGGCCGGCGATCAGCGGCAGCGTCCCGCCGAACCAGCCGTTGCCGAGATGGTAGGGAAGCGAGAATGACGTGTAGCGGATGCGCGCCGGGAACGCTTCGATGAGAAATGCCGCGATCGGGCCGTAGACCATCGTGACGTAGAGCACCTGGACGAAGACCAGCAGGACCAGCATCGGAACATTCGGATGCTTCGGGTCGCCGTACGACTTCATGAGGTGATAGATCGGGATGTAGGTGAGCGCGGCGACGAGGTTGCCGGCCATCATGATCTTCAGCCGCCCGATGCGATCGGACAGCGCGCCGAAGACGACGAAGAAGGGCATCCCGAGCAGGAGCGCGGCCGCGACGATGATGCTGGCCGTCGTGAGGTCGATCTTCATCGTAGTCTGCAGGAAGGAGAGCGCGTAGAACTGCCCCGTGTACCAGACAACACCCTGACCAGCCGTTGCACCCAGCAGTACGAGGAGCACGATTTTGAAATTGGCCCAGTTGCCGAAGCTCTCGCGCAGCGGTGCGAGCGAGCTCCTGCCCTGCGACTTGATCGCTGTGAAGAGCGGCGACTCCTTCATCTGCGAGCGGATGTAGAACGAGATCGCGACGAGAATCAGCGACAGCAGAAACGGCACGCGCCATCCCCACTGGTTGAACGCCGCCTCGGACATCGACTTCTTCACCGCGAGCACGACGCCGAGCGAGACGAAGAGGCCGAGCGTCGCCGTGATCTGGATGAAGCTCGTGTAATAGCCGCGCTTGTTGTCCGGCACATGCTCCGCGACGTACACCGCGGCGCCGCCGTACTCACCGCCGAGCGCAAGCCCCTGCAGCAGACGCAGCGCAAGGAGGAGGATCGGCGCGAGGACGCCGATCGTCGCGTACGTCGGCAGTGTCCCGATCAGGAACGTGGAAAGCCCCATGATCGTCAGCGTGACGAGAAACGCGTATTTCCTTCCGACGAGATCCCCGACGCGTCCGAACACGATCGCACCGAAGGGCCGCACGATGAAGCCGGTCGCAAAGACGGCCCACGTCTTGATCATGGCCGCCGCGTTCGTGCTGGCCGGGAACATCATCTTCGACATGACGACGGCCAGACTTCCGAAGATGTAGAAGTCGTACCACTCGATCATCGTGCCGAGGCCCGAGGCGAAGATGATGCGCCGGATGGGATAGTCGTTCATCGTTTCAGTTCCTTCCACGCGCGAAGTGCGTCTTCGACTGCCGGCTCGAGCTTGGCCCAACTTTTCATTGCATCCGCGGAAGGAGGAGCATCGGCGTCATCGACGGCGCTCAGCAGCTTCTGCAGGGCCTGATCGAGATAGCGCAGAGAACGCGTCGACGACGGAGGCAGCCACCATGCACCGCCCGGCGCCGCATCGACCAGCGCCGCGGCCCGCGCATTCGTCTTCGCAAGGTCTGCGAGCTCGGTCCGCGCCGCGGCGATCTGCGCGCGCGCCTGCTCGACCTCGCGCGCCAGAGTGAACTGCGCGGCGTAGTCGTAGGGCGCGATCCGCGGGTCGGCCACGACTGTCAGTGATTCCGTCATCGCGTTTCCGTCAACCGTCAGCACGAGCTTGTAGTGGCCGGGTGGTGCCCACACACCTCGCGAGTACGGCTCCCTGGAGTTGGATGCCGGATAGTGTAACCGCCAGTAGAAGCGGTGAAGCCCGGGAGTTGCGGCCAGCGGCGTCTGGTGATCGAACCATTCGGGCGCCGTGGTCAGCGTCTCCTGCTTCGGCGCGGGCGGAGTCTCGGCGCTGCTGTAGCGGCGAACGAGCTGGCCATGGTCGTCGAAGATGTCGAGCGTCACGAGCTTCGCGGCATCGATCACGTAGTCGATCGCAGCGCCGGCGGGCGGATTCGAGGCCAGCGCCTCATCCTTCGGCATCGGCGTGCCGGTGAAGCCGGCCGCGCGGAATCGCACTGCGGTTGCCGGTTTGAAGAGGAAAGGCTTCGAGCGGACCTCCTGGCGAAGAGGCGTGACGTTGTCGAGGATCCAGAACGCGCGCCCATGCGTGGCGATCACGAGATCGTCGCCGTGCACTTCGATGTCGCGCACGGACGTGACGGGAAGATTCAGTTGCAGCGGCTCCCAATGCTCGCCGTCATCGAACGAGACGGCGACGCCGCGCTCGGTGCCGGCGTAGAGCAATCCCTTGCGAACCGGATCTTCGCGAACGACGTTCACCGTGATCTGCAGGCCGTTTGCGACGAGTTGCCAGCTCCTGCCGCCGTCGTGCGTGCGGTAGACGTACGGTTTGAAATCGTCGAGGCGATGGCGATCGACGGCGGCGTACGCCGTCTCCGCATCGAAGTGCGAGGTCTCGATGATGCCGATCTTCGACCATGGCGTGAGCGAGGGAGGCGTGATGTTCGTCCAGTGCGCTCCCTCGTCGCGCGTGCGCCAGATCAATCCATCATCGGTTCCGGCCCAGAGGTCGTGCTCTGCGACTCGCGACGGCGCGATCGCGTAGATCACGCCGAGGCGCGGGCCGGTGCCAGCTTTCAGCGCGGCGGTTGCGGGATCGAGATTCGCCGGTGTGCCGGGATTCTCGCGCGTCAGATCTTCGCTGATGACGCTCCAGTGCTCGCCGCCGTCTTCGGTGCGGAACATGCGCTGATTCGCGAAGTAGAGGACTTTCGGATTACGCCGCGAGAAAACGAGAGGCAGCGTCCACGTGCGGCGATCGATGTCGAAGTGTGCGAGTGTCGGATCGATGTCGCGCGTCTGCATCGTCCGCAGATCGAGCTTCGAAACGCGGCCGCCGTAGAGGATGTCGGGGTCATTCGGATCCGGTGCGATGTTGTCGCTCTCGCCGCCCGCCGTGATTTCGCGGAAGCTCGTGATGCTGATCCCGTCGACTGTGCTCGTGCGGCTCGGCACTCCTGCTGCGCCGGAATCCTGTTGCGCGCCGTAGACGAAGTAGGGGAATCGATTGTCGGTACTGACGTGATAGAACTGCCCCGTCGGCTGGTTGTACCAGGAGCTCCACGTGGTGCCGCCGTTGGTTGAGACGACCGCGCCCTGATCGACGCCGAGGATGCGCCGCTGCGGGTTGGAGGGATCGATCCAGAGCTGGTGATAGTCGTCGCCTCCCGGCGCGCCTTTCGCGACGATCCATGTCTTTCCCGCGTCGTCCGAGCGATAGAGATTGACGTTGCATGAGTAGACGACGTCCGCGTTCTTCGGCTCGACGGTGATGCCGCCGAAGTACCAGCCGCGGCTCCAGATCCGTTCATCCTTGCCGGTGAGCGTCCAGGTCGCGCCGGCGTCGTCGGAGCGATACAGGCCGCCTGCATCCGGCGCATCGACGATCGCGTAGACGCGGCTCGGCCGTGAAGGCGCGACCGCGATGCCGATCCGCCCGGGATTCTTCGGGAGTCCCGTGAGCTCGGTCCAGTGATCGCCGCCGTCGGTCGACTTGAAGAGGCCACCACCCGGACCGTTCGATGGCGGATAGACGCTCCATGGTGTGCGCCGTGTGCGCCACAACGCCGCATAGAGCACGCGCGGATTTCCAGGCTCGAACGCGACGTCGATCGCGCCCGTGTCATCTTCGTTGCGGCTCAGGACTCGTTGCCAGGTCTTCCCGCCGTCGAGTGAGCGAAACAGGCCGCGCTCCTGGTTCGCAGCGTATGGGTGCCCGAGTGCGGCGACGAACACGCGATCGGGATTCGAAGGGTCGATCACGATGCGTCCGATCTGCTGCGAGTCGTCGAGACCGATGTGAGACCACGTCCTGCCGCCGTCTGCGGACTTGTAGACGCCGTTGCCCTGCGAGATGTCGGACCGCATGTCGGCCTCGCCGCTTCCGGCGTAGATCAGGTTCGGATCGGATTCCGACACCGCGAGCGCACCGATGGAACCGATCGGCTGCGAGTCGAAGACCGGCTGCCACGTGCGGCCCGCGTCATTCGTTTCCCAGACGCCGCCGTTGACGCTGCCGAAGTAGAAGCGCTCCGGCTGGCCCGGCACGCCGCTCACCGCGAGGGCGCGGCCCCCGCGGAACGGGCCGATCATGCGCCACTGAAGATCCGTCGGTGTGACAACTGCTGCAAAGGAGAGCGTTGCTGCGATGATGGCAGATATCACCAGTTTGTCACCTCATCCCGGCATTCCAAATCGAAGGGAAGCATTTAACCAGAGTTATGAAACGAAACTACCTATCCATGCTCGTGCTGTGTCTGATCGTTTGCGCGACGGCACAGGCTGCCACGGCGAAGAGCGCCCGGAAGAATCCGTTCTTTTCTCCGAGCCCGTTGCCGTTCCAGGCGCCACCGTTCGACAAGATCAGGGACAGCGATTTCAAGCCGGCGCTCGAAGCGGGAATGAAGCAGCGTCTCGCGGAGATCGACAGGATCGCGAAGAACCCGGCGGCACCGTCGTTCGCCAACACGATCGAGGCAATGGAGCGTTCCGGTGCGCTGCTCACACGCGTCCGCCGCGTGTTCGACGCTCTGACCGGATCGAATACGAATCCGGCACTGCAGAAAATCGATGCGGAGATGGCGCCGAAACTCTCGGCCCACAACGACTCGATTTACATGAACCCGAAGCTCTTCGCCCGCGTGAAGTCGATCTACGCGAAGCGCGATGCCTCCGGGCTCGATGCGCAGCAGAAGTTTCTCGTCGAGCGCTACTACCGCGACTTCGTCCGCGCCGGTGCGGAACTGAATGATGCGGACAAGGCGAAGCTGCGCAAGCTCAATGAAGAAGAATCGACGCTGCGGACGGAGTTTCGAAAGAAGCTGCTCGCCGACACGACGGAGTCGGCGATCGTCATCAGCGACCGGGCGGAACTGGCCGGCCTGAGCGACAGCGACATCGCTGCCGCGGCGCAGGAGGCGAAGGATCGCAAGCTTGACGGCAAGTGGGTGCTCGCGCTGCAGAACACGACGCAGCAGCCGCTCCTCAGCTCACTGCAGAATCGCTCGGTGCGCGAGCGCCTCTTCAAGGCGTCCGTGCAGCGCGGCAATCATGGCGGTCCGAACGACACGACGGCCACCGTTGCCCGTCTCGCCCAGCTTCGTGCAGAAAAGGCGAAGCTCCTCGGCTATCCGTCGTGGGACGCCTATGTGCTCTCCGACGTGATGGCGAAGACACCGGAGAACGCGTTCAAGCTGCTCACCGATCTCGTTCCCGCAGCGACGGCTCGCGCGCGCGATGAGGCGGCGAAGATCCAGAAAGTGATCGACGCGGAGAATGGCGGATTCAAGCTCGAGCCGTGGGACTGGGAGTACTACGCGGAGAAAGTCCGCAAGGCGGAGTACGACCTCGACGAGTCGCAGGTGAAGCCCTACTTCGAGCTGAACCGCGTGATCAACGACGGCGTCTTCTTCGCTGCGAACAAGCTGTACGGAATCACGTTCAAGGAGCGCCACGACCTTCCTGTTTACAACCCGGACGTCCGCGTCTGGGAGGTCTACGACTACAACGGCAAGCCGCTGGCGCTCTTCTATGGCGATTACTTCGCGCGCTCGAACAAGAACGGCGGCGCGTGGATGGACAACTTCGTCGATCAGAACGCCCTGGCCGGAACGAAGCCGGTCGTGTTCAACGTGACGAACTTCACGAAGCCCGCCCCCGGGCAGCCGGCACTCATCAGCTATGACGACGTGTCGACGCTCTTCCACGAGTTCGGTCACGCGCTGCACGGCATGTTCTCGAAGACGAAGTACCCGCTCGTGGCGAACACGAACACGCCGCGCGACTTCGTCGAGTTCCCGTCGCAGTTCAACGAGCATTGGGCGCTCGAGCCGTCAGTGCTGGCGAATTACGCGAAGCACTACAAGACGGGCGAGCCGATGCCGAAGGAGCTCGTGGAGAAGATCCGCAAGTCGCGCACCTTCAATCAGGGCTACGACACGACGGAGATTCTCGCGGCGTCGCTGCTCGATCTCGCGTGGCACGACATGACGGCACCCGCGCCGCTGGAGGATGTGAACAAGTTCGAAGCTGCGGCGCTGGAGCGTTTCAAGGTGGCGATGCACGAAGTCCCGCCGCGCTATCACACGACGTACTTCTCGCACATCTGGGACAACAGCTACTCCGCGGGTTACTACTCGTACACGTGGAGCGAGTTGATCGATGATGATGCGTACTACTGGTTCAAGGAGCATGGCGGCATGACGCGTGAGAACGGCCAGCGTTTCCGCGACATGATCCTCTCGCGCGGCGGCAGCGAAGACGTCGCAGCGATGTACCGCAACTTCCGCGGCCGCGATCCGATCGTCGAGCCGCTGCTGATCGAACGAGGACTGAAGCCCGGCAACGAATAAATGGAGTGCGGACGCCCCGTCCGCACATCGTTCATGAAAACGCAGGCCGCGCGGCCTGCGTTTTTTTTGTCAAGAAATCGAGCATCCCACCTCTCCTGTCAATCTTTCTTGACATTCGCGAAACGCTCACTTTCGCGCAAGTAACTGCTTTTTCAATCACTTCCATTGGCTGCCAGCGTGGCGGCCCGCTTGCGATTCATAGCCGGCGAAAGGAGGTGGTGCTGAAGAGAGCGCGAAGGGAAAAGAAATCAAAAGCAGCACAAGTGGAGAAGCCAAACAACTCATCCCAGGGAACAAAAAACAAAAAGAAAGAAAAGGAGAACTAAGACCCATGCGGAAATCCCCCATCATCCTGGCCCTGGTCATTCTCGTCACGCTCAGCATGTCTGCCTTCGCGCAGACGCCGGGCACTCCGGCAGCGCCTGCCGGCGTCGTCAACATCAACACCGCGGATGCCACGCAGCTCGCGCTTCTGCCGCACGTCGGCGCGAAGGCCGCGCAGCGCATCGTCGACTACCGCAAGGCGCACGGCAACTTCGCGCGCACGACCGATCTGATGGAAGTCAAAGGCTTCGGAGAAAAAAGTTTCGAACGCCTTCGTCCTTACCTGACGACCGACGGTAAGACGACGCTGTCGGAAAAGGTGCGCGGTCCGCAGAAGGCGCGCAGCAGCAGAAAGTCCAAGTCCTCGAACGCCACGGCATCGAAGTAAGCCGTCCCGCCACCACTCCTTCCAACGGGCCGCGCGCGGATCGAGCGCGCGGCCCCCTCCCTCACAAGTCAAGAAAGGAGCTCTGCATGTTCCGAATGCAGCGTGGGTACTCCATCTCCGAAATGCTCATCGTCGTCGCGATCATCGGAATGGCCGTCGGCGTGACGATGCCGGCCTTCAACTCGATGAGGCGCCGCATCGCCGTCAAGGCGGCAGCCGCCGAGATCCGCGGCATCTTCCATCGAGCGCGCATGCGCGCGATCGCCCGGGGATTCAACTCCGGAATCCGATTCACGAAAACAGACTCCGAATGGCGCTACGCCGGTTATGACGACAGCAACGGCAACGGACTTCGCAATGAAGACATCGCCTCAGGCGCCGACGCTCAGGTCTTTGCGCCGCGCCCGGTGCTGATGACTGACCGTGGGAGCGCTTCCATCAGCGTTCCCGGCATGGTCATTCGCGATCCGGACGGCGACAAGCTGACGCCCTCGTCCTCCGCGGTGCAGTTCAACCGCTCGCAACTCTGTTCCTGCTCCCCAACCGGGAGCTGCACCCCGGGCTCGATCTATCTCACCGACGGAGGCGGCGGGATCTATTGCGTGCGCGTCCTCGGCGCCTCGGGACGGATTCGCGTGCTGCGCTGGGATGATGTGCGGCTCAGATGGGAGGAGCGATGAGCTCTCTACGAACCGCTGCGCCTGGTGATGATCTCGCGCGCCTCGTACGTCTGAATGACCGACAGCGTACTTCGATGGATGAAGTCCTCGCTGAAGGCGTCGATGAGAACCCGGCCATCCATGTCGCGCCCCACGGGCATTCCCGCGGAGTAGAGAACCGTCGGCACGACGTCGACCGCGTATGCGGACGAGGGATTCTCCTTGTGGACGACATCGGGGCCGGCGATCGCGACGAAGCCATCGTCCGCGCCGGGATCATCGGAGAAGAGCAGGTCGCGAATCACTGCCCACGCGACGGCGGTCGATGGCGGCGGAACCGGGCCGGAGGGCGAGACGACGACGAGCAGGTGATCGGGGAAGTCGCGCGCGAGATCGCCGAGGAGATGATCGAGATGCTCGGCGTAGGCGCGGACGGCTTCTCCGCGTGTGGAGCTCTTGGGCGGGAGATCGTTCGTGCCGACGTGCAGCGCCCGTTGTGCATCGGCGAAGCCCTGCAGCGCGATGACATTGAGATTGAAGCGGTGCGACGCGATCGCGGCACGCGCGTCGTTCGTCGCCATGAGGTCATGCCGCAGCGCGTTGATGATTGCCTCGCGCGCGCGCCCCGTTCCGTTGAAGCGCGCGGCCAGCGCGCCGAAGCCCGGCGGATCGGGAGCGTTCGCCGCATCGATGGTGCGATCCGTCACGACGTACGAAGCGCCCGTCGCGCCGGCCGCGGGCCATCCGATGACCG
Organism: Acidobacteriota bacterium; assembly: GCA_021325515.1. Taxonomy (GTDB): domain Bacteria; phylum Acidobacteriota; class Thermoanaerobaculia; order Gp7-AA8; family Gp7-AA8; genus JAJPHC01. The sequence continues at coordinate 36,529 of JAJPHC010000050.1, read as the reverse complement.
CGGAGTGAAACGAGAGGCGCTCGAACATCGTCCAGATGGGCAGCGCATCGCCGGCCGGCAGCGCCGCGGAGATGCGCTGCACGGGTGGGATCAGACCCCACAGCCGGAAACCGACTCCGTTCGGCAGCAGCAGAAAGCGATCCTGCGGATCGGGTCCGTTGAGCGGAGTGCGATACGAGAAGCGTCCCGTCACGCCATGCCGGTAGGGAAGCTTGCCGGTCGCGAGCGAAGCCCAGAGCGACTTCGGCGACGTCGTCGAGAAGGGCTCGAGGCGCGTGAAGTACGCGCGGCTGCGCGCCTGGGCGAAGAACGGCAGCGCGCCCTCGCCGTCGATCGTGATCAGCCAGTCGTAGGGAAGATTTCGGATCGCGACGAGGATGACCGGACGCTGGCCGGCGACCTCGCCGATGTTGGCCACGACCGCCGTCCGCTTCTCCGTGCGGTAGCTGTCGCGCCGCTGGTAGAGAAAGAACGACGAGACCGCGATGACGATGAAGCCGGCGAGAAAGATCAGACGCGACGTGCGCCGGTCGGCCGTGCGCTCCACGATCCACAGCGCGAGCAGGATGAACGCCGTCAGCGTGATGAGGTTCGTCGCCTTGTTGAGAATCCGCACCGCGCCGATTGGCAGGTAGATGCGCACCGGGACGAGATGCGTCCAGTAGATGAAGGACGAAATGAACGCGGCGAGAACGACGAAGCCGAAGCCGTGCGCGCGGTACATCTCGCCGTCTCGCCTGCCGAAGATCCGAACGCGCAACGCGCGAAGTCCCCACAGCGCAGAACCGAAGAGCAGGCCGCAGATGAGGCCGTAGATGATGGTGACCGTCGCCAGGCGGCCGGGCGTGATGTCCACCTGCGGATTCAGAAAGAAAAGCAGATGGGCCATGTAGAGGCCGAAGATCGCCCCGGCCAGAACGCGCTTCAGATACGCCCAGCGAATCGGCATCGCGGCGCGAGTGTATCAATGAGGCTGCGCCGGCGCGCGGGCTCCGGGCCGCGGATCGAGGTGTGGTCATGATCACCGCGGCGCAGCTTCGAAATCTCCGCGGCGCCGAAGGGGTGTTCACCCTCTTCCGCCAGCTCGGCTATCCCGTCGCGCCGGTGCGCATCGATCCGGACGAGTGGCGGCGGGCCGGCATCCGGCTCGAATGGAACGGCGGCTCGGAGCTGCATCTTGCGGCGCGGTCGCGGCGGTTCGATCTCTTCGTGCTGGACTCGGCGGCGGAAGAGGAATCGATCGCCTCATTCCTACGCAGTTATCGGGAATACAATGTGCTGACAAAATCAGCGCTGATTAAATGTGCTGATGAAAGTATCGCTATTTATGATCTCGCCGGCCGCTCCCTGCGTCGGCTGGACGTCGATCTCGCGCGCCCGTCGGCTCATGCCCTCGACCGCCTCAACCTCCTCGCCGCGAGCGAGGACGTACCCCGCGTGTTCGATCTCGCCCTCGATCGCGAGAGCATCTCCCGCCGCTTCTTCGAACGCTTTCGCGATGCGGTCGAGGATGTCGCCGGCGCCCTCGTGCCCGAGGAGCCGCGGGAAGCGCGCGACTCCCAGGCGCTCCTGATTCTCTCGCGCCTGCTGTTTCTCTCCTTCATCCAGGAGAAGGGCTGGCTCAACGAGGAGCGGCGATTCCTCTTCGACCGCCTCTCCACGCGCGACTGCTATGCGAAGGTGCTTGCGCCGCTGTTCTTCGGCTGCCTCAACACTCCGCATGCGAATCGCGATCGCGTTGCGCGCAGGCTCGGCCGCATTCCGTATCTCAACGGCGGGTTGTTCGAGCCGTCGGCATTCGAGCGGCGCCATCCGGCGCTGACCTTACCCGACGAGCTCCTCTGGCGCATCGTCGTCGACGTGTTCGAGCGATTCGATTTCTCCGTCGACGAGCGCGATGAAGCGGGTGCGCACGTCGATCCGGAGATGCTGGGTCGTGTCTTCGAGTCGCTGATGGAAGGCGACGAGCGGGTGGCCAGCGGCAGTTTCTATACGCCGCGCCCCATCGTCGACTCGCTCACCGAGCGTGCCGTGCGCGAATGGACCGGCAATCTGCGCGATCCGCAAGCGGCATTGCGAAAGCTCGAGACGATCTCCGTGCTCGATCCCGCCTGCGGCTCCGGCGCCTTTCTCCTCTCGGCCCTCGGTGCCGTCGAGCGCCTCACGCACGAATTGTCGGAGCTCGCGGGTGAGGAGGTGCCGCGCGATCTTCGGCGCCGGGTCGTGGAGCGTTCGCTGTTCGGTGTCGATCTGAAGCCGGAGGCGGTCCGGCTGTGCGAGCTGCGGCTCTGGTTGTCGATCGTCTCGACGACGGAATGCGCGATCGAGGATGTCGCGCCGCTGCCGAATCTCGATCGCAACATCCTGCAGGGCAACTCGCTTCTCAGTCCGACGGACTTTCTCGGCGACGCGCGCGGCGCGATCTACCGCGAGTGGCGTTATGCAATCCAGGCTCAGGCTGATCTGCTCGCGCGATACAGGACGGCGGCGCAGCACGAGCGTCCGGCGCTCGCGCGGCTCGTTCGCGACAACGACCGCAAGCTCGCGACGGAGTTGCTGCTGAAAGCGATCGACGCGGACGAGCGCGAGCTGCAGCACCTGACGTCTCCCGGCCGCGATCTGTTCGGAGCGTCGTCGACGCCGCACGCCGAGCGCTCCCGCGAGCTGCGCGAGCGGATCGAGAATTGCCGTCTCGCCGCCGACCGCGTCGACGAAGGTGAGCTCAATTTCTTTTCCTTCGACGTCCATTTCGCTCCGGTGATGGCCGCGGGGCGCTTTTCGATCGTCATCGGAAATCCGCCGTGGGTGCGCAACAGCCGCATCGAACCGTCCGCGAAGCGGATGTACAGCGAGCGGTACGCGCTCTTCCGTCGCGGCAACGGCGCTGCGTTTCATCAACCCGATCTCTCCGTCGCCTTCTTCGAGCGCGCCATGTCGCTCGCCGCGTGCGATGGCGTGGTCTCGATGCTGATGCCGGCGAAGATTCTCAACTCCTCCTACGCGGCCTCGCTGCGCCGTCATGTGTGGGAGCGTGCGACGATCGTCGCGCTCGAAGACTGGAGCGGCGGCCGCTGGTTCGACGCCGACACCTTTCCCCTCGGCATCACCGTCCGGCCGCTGCGTGCTCCGAATGGAGTGCACATCACTTCGGATGGCGAGACGTTCTCCCGCAAGCAGTGCGATCTTCCTGTCGGCGATTCATCCTCCGAGTGGGCGCTCGTTCCTCCGGAGGCTGCGGCGATTCTGCGGCGCCTGCGCGAGCAGCATGCTCCGTTCAGCGAAGTGTTCGGCCGGATGCCGCTGATGGGCGTGAAGACGGGTGCGAACGACATCTTCTTCCTCGATGTCGAGCGCATGGTGCAGGGCAGGCTCGTGACCGCGGATGGAGTCGAGATTCCGCTCCATGCGGTCGCGCGTTGTGTACGTGGGCGCGACGTGCGGCGATGGACGGCGAGCGATTCCGTATGGATGCTGTGGCCGCCGCCGCAGGGATGGAGGACTCCGCCGAAGTGGCTCGCCGAGCATGCGCGCGTGCGGGGACTCGACGCACCGTTTCTGCAGCTCGCGTATGTGCGGCCGGAACACACCGGCATCAAAGTCGTCTGGAAGGACCTGTCGCGCGGAATGGCAGCTGCGGTGCTGCCCGACGCGGTGAGCATCGACGGCCGCGCGATTCCGCTCGTGCCCAATCAGACGCTCTACACGGTCGATGCGGCGTCGCTCAGCGAAGCGCACGCGATCGCGGCGCTGCTCAATTCGACGATCGCCGACGCGCTGCTCCTCGGGATCGCCGAGCGTGCGAAGGGTGCGCACTTCCGCTATTTCGGCAGGACCGTTGCGAGGATTCCGATGCCGCGCATCGCGGTGGATACCGAGGAGTGGTCGAGGCTGGCGAGGGCGGCGAGACATGCGCATCACGAAGTCGACGCGATCGTTGCTGCGCTTTACGGCGTGAACGGGAACGAGCTGGATGTGCTGCGGCGCTTCGTCGATCGCCGGCTGGAGCGAAATGAGTGCTGATCTCCGGTTCGCCGCAGCTCTCGCCGCACCAGCGCGAAGCCGTGAGCCGCGCTCGCGAGATCATCGCGAATCGCGGCGGCGTGCTGCTCGCCGACGAGGTCGGGTTGGGGAAGTCTTTCGTCGCGGCTGCGATTGCGTCGGAGTGGCGCGGCGAGGTCGAGTTGATCGTGCCTGCGTCGCTCGTCGCGCAGTGGCGGGAGACGCTGGCGGCATTCGGCTGCGCGCGGGTGCAGATTCTCACGCACGACGGGCTGCGTCGTGCGGAGCCGGCGCGGGCGTCGCTGGTGATCGTCGATGAGGCGCATGCGTTTCGCAATCCGGCGACGCTTCGCTATGACGCGCTCGCGAGACGAACGGCGGCGGCGTCGCTGCTGCTCGTCTCGGCAACGCCGGTCTGTAATTCCGCCGCCGATCTCGAGGCGCTGATCGCGCTGATCGCGCGCGACGATCTTCTGAGCGATTGCGGCGTTCCGTCGATCGATCTCGCATTCGCTTCGAGTGCGTATGGACAGATCGAGACGATCGTCCGTGAGCTCGTGATCCGCCGCGACCGGAGTGTGCTGCCGGGCGAGCTGGCGTTCGGCGATCTCGAACGGACCATCGTCAGGCATGCGTTGCCGGAAATCGACGGCATCGATGCGCTGCAGTTTCCGCTGGCCGGCGCGACGGAACTGCTGCGGCGTTTTCTGTGGCGCAGACTCGAGTCGAGCGAGGCCGCGCTTCTCGAATCGCTGCGGCGCCAGCGCAGGTTCTATGAACGGGTGTTGGAAAGCGGACGCGCGATGAGCAAGCGCGATTACCGGCTGGCGTTCGGTGCTCAGGAGGACGCCGAAGTCTTTCAGCAGATTCTCTTCTGGGACCTCTTCGCGCCGCGTGAGGGTGTCGATGTCGCGATCATCCGCGAGGAGATGATCCGCCTCGGCGAGTTGCGGAGTGCCGTCGAGCGATCGCCCTGCACGAAACGCGATCTGCTGGCCGGCGTGCTGACCGATGAGCCTACGCTGATCTTCACGCAGTCGGCGGCGACCGCGCGTGACCTCGCTGCGTATCTGAAGTGCGGCGTTGCGACATCACGCGATGGCCGGAGTGCGATCGATGCATTCCGGAGGGGCCGGTGCGACCGGCTCGTTGCGACGGATCTCGCGAGTGAAGGTCTCAATCTGCAGCGGGCGGCGGTCGTCGTGCACTACGACCTGCCATGGAGTCCGGTGAAGCTCGATCAGCGGAATGGACGTGCGCATCGCATCGGTCAGCAGCGCGAGAAGGTGCGCGCCCTCTATTTCGTTCCGGAGAGCCGGGGGATCATGAGCGTCATCGCCCGCAAGAACCGCGTGCGGAAGCGCATTCTGCGCAGGGGTGACGAGCGGGAGGGGACGGCGACGACGCTCCGCCCTCGCGTGACGCACGGCGCCGCAGTAGTCGCGCTGATCGCGGATGGTGCCGATGTTCCCGAATGGCTGGAGCGGCGTCATTGCGCCGGGCTGGAACGTCTGCTGCGCGGCCGCGAAATATAATCGCTGCGTGGATCTTCTCATCGTCGATGACGAGGCATCTCTTCGCGACTTCCTGACCATCGTCTTCGAGGAGGAAGGATGGAGTGTCGAATCGGCAGCTTCGGTTGCCGAAGGACGCGCCGCCGTCGCACGGAAAGAGCCCGATGTCGTGCTCTGCGATCTGATGCTGCCCGACGGCACAGGCATCGATTACCTGAAGGAAGTGAAGGCGCAGTATCCATCGATCGCTTTCATCATGATCACCGCCTACACATCGACGAAGTCGGCGGTCGAGGCGTTGAAGGCCGGCGCGGTGGACTACATCGCGAAGCCGTTCGATGTCGAAGAGCTGAAGATCATCGTCCGCAAGGCGTCCGAACGGAAGGTGCTCGAAGACGAGAACCTCCACCTTCGCACCGCGCTCGAGGAGCGCTTCACGTTCTCCAACATCATCGGGAAGAGCCAGAAGATGCAGGAGATCTTCGGGATCGTGCAGCGGATCGCGAAGACGATGTCGACCGTGCTCATCTCGGGGGAGTCAGGCACGGGCAAGGAGTTGATTGCCCGCGCCATTCACTACAACTCGGGCCGGCGCGGGAAGTTCGTCTCGATCAACTGCGGAGCGCTGCCGGAGACGCTGCTGGAGTCCGAGCTCTTCGGCCATGAGCGAGGTGCATTCACCGGTGCGATCCGCGAAAAGCGCGGGCTCTTTCATGAGGCCGACCGGGGAACGATCTTTCTCGACGAGATCGGCGAGACGTCGACGGCGATGCAGATCAAGTTGCTGCGCGTGCTGCAGGATCGCGTCGTGCGGCGGGTTGGATCCAACGTGGAGACGACCGTGGATGTGCGTGTGATTGCGGCGACGAATCGCGATCTCGCCGAATCGATTCAGAAGGGATCGTTCCGCGAGGATCTGTTCTACCGCATCAATGTCATCCCCATCACGCTGCCGCCGTTGCGCCAGCGGCGCGAGGACATTCCACTCCTCGTCGAGCACTTCATCGCGAAGTTCTGCAACAGCATTCAGATCCCGCACAAGAAGATCTCGGCGGATGCGATGCGCGGGATCGAGAAATATCACTGGCCCGGCAATGTGCGCGAGCTCGAGAATGTCGTGGAGCGGATGATTGCGCTCGAAGCGAGCGATGTCCTGACGACGAAATCGCTGCCCGAGCATGTCCTCCTCGGCGGAACGATTCCTGACGTGACGTTCGATCTTCCGCCGGAAGGTCTGTCGCTGCAGGATCATCTCGAGGCGATCGGAAAGATCTTCATGCTGAAGGCGCTCGAGAGGACGGGTGGAGTGCAGACGCAGGCAGCGGAGCTCCTGAAGATGTCGTTCCGGTCGTTTCGCTACTACGCGAAGAAGTACGATCTCATCCCGCGCGATGCGAAGCAGGAGGACGTGGTTGAAGCGGATTAGTTCCCTGGCGGCTGTCGTGGTTCTTCTCGCCGCATTTCAGTGCAGTCCGCAGAAGACCGCGGTGCCGGCGAAACAGCCTGGCACTCCCGCGCCGAAGATCGTTCTCGCGGATGGCTTTCCGGTGATCGTCGAAGTCGCGGCGGATGACGACATGCGCGCGCAGGGGCTGATGTTTCGCGATCATCTCGACGAGAACCGCGGAATGATCTTCCTCTTTGCGCAGCCGGGCGACTACGCGTTCTGGATGAAGAACACGATCATTCCGCTCGACATGATCTGGATCGATGACGCGCACCGTGTCGTGCACGTCGAGCACGATGTCCCGCCGTGCAAGGCGGATCCATGTCCGAGCTATCCGCCGGGAGTCCAGGCGCGATCCGTTCTCGAGCTCGCCGCAGGAGTCGCCGCCAGGCATCACATCGCAAACGGCGACCAGCTCCGCTTCGAAGGCCTGGACCACATCCTCCCCCGTTAAGTTGGTTTTCGGGGGTCACACCTGGAAAATCAACTTAACTCAGCCGAGAGACACGTCCGTTAAGTTGATTTTCCAGGTGTGGCCCCCGAAAACCAACTTAAGTGGTGGGGGGTGGCGGGGTGGAGGAGCCGCTGCCACTGCCGCCGCGACGGCGACGGCGGAAACGCTTTCGCTTTCCTTCGCCTGCGGGACGCGGTTCTCCAGCTTTGGCTTGTGGCGCGGGTTGAGGCGCGGGCTGCGATTGCTGTCGTTGCTGCTGCTGTCCCTGCGGCTGCGCCGGCCGTTCGCCACCGCCACCGCCACCGCGACGGCGCCGCCGGCGGTTGCGGCCGGGAGCGCGTTCTCCTTGTGGCTGGGCTGCTTGCTGCGGCGGCTGGGGTTGACGCTGCTGCTGTGGCTGTTGCTGTTGCGGCTTCCGAGGCTGCCGCTGATCGCGTCCCGGCCGTTGTTCTCCGCGGCCCGGGCGCTGCGCGCCGCTGCGGCGCTCTTCATCGCGGCGCTTCTTGCCGACTCGCTGCTCGAACTCCTGGACTTTTCGCGCCATGAACTTGCGCGACTGCGACTCCTGTTTCGAGCGCAGTTCGTCGTGCCCGCAATAAGGGCAGCGTTTCCACCCTTCGGGATACGTCTTCCTGCAGGAGGAGCAGAGGACACTTTTCGGCAGCGGCATCGAAATCGGCGCGCATTGTACACTTCCGGCCCGATGACTACGGAAGAGCGCCGCCTCGCCACGCTGCGCACCTTGATCGAGCTGGCGGAAGGCAGCAGCCCGCAGGACTGCTGGGACGACTCCCGCGCGGAGGAGTTGCTGCGCAGCCAGTCGAGTCCCGACGAGCTGCGCGAGCTGGGGATGAGCGAGCAGATGATCCGGCGCATCTTCCCGGAGCAGAAATGACGTTCACCGTTCGCGTCGAGGCGCGATTCGAAGCCGCGCACTTCCTCCGCGAGTATCGCGGAATCTCCGAGCCGCTCCACGGCCATTCGTACAAAGTCGAGGCCGACCTGATCGCCCGCGGCGGCGGCGTGGACCAGGATGCGATCGCCGTCGATTTCGTCAGCGCGAAGCGCAAGCTCGAGGTGCTGGCGAAGAAGCTCGACTACGGCTGCATCAACGATGTGCCGCCATTCGATCGTATCAATCCCTCGGCGGAGAACATTGCCGAATGGTTCGCGCGCGAGCTGCAGAGCGCCATCGACGATGAGAATGCAATCGTCAAGGCAGTCACGATCTGGGAGGGGCCGGTCAACTCCGTCCGTTATGAACAAGATTCCTAACCACACCGCGCTGAAGGAATGGGCCACCGTCATCGACGCACTCGCGCGCGCCGAACAGATCGTGCTGATTCGCAAGGGTGGAATCGCCGACCCGAAGTTCGGAGTGGAAGCCGATTCTTTTTATCTCTACCCGACGTTCTTTCATCAGGCGGAGGCCGTTGAGCCGGCGGAAGTCACGATCGGACATTGGGCCGAGGTCGTGAAGACGTGGAAGATCAGCGAGCAGGAGTTGCTGTACCGGCTCGAGCCGCACGTCGTGATGCCGCGTGAGACTCTCGATGCGCGATATCGCTTCCGGCCTGATCAGGCTTTGTATGTCATCGCGGTGCGGACGCATACTCTTGCGCACGCCGTCACGATTTCCGTGAAGAGCGAATACCTCGGATGCCGCAGCTGGGTGAGCATCGACGAGGAGATCGATATCAACAAGTCGACGCCGGCGATGTCCGAGCTTCAGTTGAACGAACGCATCGCGGAGATCGACGCGCTGCTCACGCCATCTTCCGCTGCAACTGCTTCGCTTTCCTGAGCCACTGCCTGTCTCTCCGCTTCTGAAACGCGGGCATCGTCAGCCGCCTGGCGAGAATCGACTCGACGAGCTCTTTCGCCTCCGCCCTCCGGCCCTGCTCGAGATAGAACTCCGCCGCGCCGCAGAGCGACTCGGATGCCGTCGACGACGCGACGAGCTTGTCGAACAGCGCCGCTGCCTCCGCCGTGTGGCCGGCACGCGCGTGGGCTCGTGCGAGCAGACACATCGCGCGTGAGTAATCGTGTCTGGGATCGGCGTCGACGACGCGCTGAAAATCCCGAATGGCTGCATCGGTATCGCCGAGCTCGAAGGCGGCGATGCCGCGGAAGTAGAACGGATGGATGGAATCGGTGCGCGAGGCGAGTGCGTGATCGAACGCATCGCGCGCCTCGGCGTACCTGCGCTCTTCCAGGAGCAGCTCGCCGAGATCCTCGTAGTTTCCGGCGGATGGATTGTCGCGAACGAGCACGCGCAGCGTCGCGATGCGTTTTCTGCGCGACGGCCGTTTCAGCGTTTGCCCGATCCCCGAGAGGTCTCCCTCCACGACGAAGTAGGCGATCGCGCCGATCGGCCCGCCGATGATGATGATCCAGATCCAGAATGTGTCGGGACGTTTGCGCGCCCAGTGCACGATCGCCGCGATCTGAAGGATGAACCCGTAGCCGAAGAAGAATCGCATCAGGCGTGGAGGAGGACGAAGTCGCAGATCGCGGTGGCGACCTGGCGTCCGTCGGCATCGTGCAGCTCGACCGAACCGACGCAGACCTTCGTCCCTTTCTTGATGATCGTCGCCGTTGCCGTGACGGCGGTGCTGGCTCTTCGCAGAAAGTGGATGTTGAGGTTCGACGTGGCGAAATTCATCTCGCCGCCGAAGTTCGTCGAAAGCGCGCAGGCGACGGCGGTGTCGGCGAGCATGGCGAGAATCCCGCCATGAACTGCGCCCGTCGAGTTGTCGAATTCAGGTTTGAATGCGAGTGTCATCACGCAGCGGTCGATGACCAGCTCGACGAACTGGAAGTCGAGGAAGCGGCGGACGGGATGGTCGCCGAATCGCCGCTCGATCACCTGGATCAGATCCGATTGGGTTTGCACGTTGCGTAACATTACGACGTGGAGCTCATCGCCGTCATCTTCATGATCGCCGCCGGCTGCGGTTTCGCGATCGCCGTGATGGTGGCGATCGGGATCGCAACACGCCGGAAAGAAGAGAGCGAAGCGCCGGCGCAGGACAGGAATGGCGTCGCTGCGTCGATTCTCTTTCAGATCCTCGTTGCGGGAGGGATGTCTTCCGACGCTGCACTACGCGAGATCCGGCGACATGCGGGTCTCGTCGCTCAGGTGACGAGCGGCATCGACGTCGCGAATTGGAGCGAGGCGTTCGCACGAGCGGCGCCGCGCAGCGAGCGAGAGCATCTGCTGGAGACTGCGGTCAGGCTGATTGCGATGCGCGGCACGCCGGTGCCGCTGCGCCAGTACGCTGCGCTGCTCGATCTGAGTTTCGGGCTCGGGTTTCAGACCGATGCGCTGGCGAAGCTGCGAGAGCAATACGGATTCGAGTACGTCGATCATGCGAAGGAAGGGCGTCCGCGCGAAGCCGATCGCGCCGGCGGGAGGCTTACGCTCTTCGGCCGCGATGAACGCGGTGCAGAGGAATTGCTGCGTGTTCTGGGAATCGAGACGATGCCGGCATCGCGGCAGGTGATCATCGCTGCGTACCGGCGTCTGGTGGCGCAACATCATCCGGACCGGTATTATGACCAGCCGCCCGAGGCGCAGGCAGGGGCGGCAGCGCGATTCATCGAGATTACGAAGGCGTACGAGAGCCTCTTATCGATGTATCGGGAATAAAACGCTTGCATTTCGCACCAGATTGGTGCTATCTTCTCCGCGGGAATTCGGGCTGTTTACGGTTTGTTCACAAAAGTTTCCGCAGTTCCCTCCATCTGACCGTAGCTTTCATGTGAGATCAACCCCAATCGAGGACGGACGTGTCCGGTGCTGGTGACGCATCGGGCGACAGTTTGTCCGCGGCGCCGCAGGCTGAGAAGCGGCAGGGGTTGGTTGGGTTAAACAATTCTGCAGCAATGACTTGGGAGTTTGTGTCCCGGTCGCGGCAGAGACGGCCGGTAACGTTCCGGCCCCGTGGCGCATCTAATCAGCATTGCGGCACGGAGTATGAAGTTTTTGTAGATCAACGGGAGAGACCATGAAGAGTGCCGAAGCGTACGAGCACGAACAGGGGTGGGACTTCGAGAAGGCAGCAATGCCTTACGTCGACTCGCTCTACAACACCGCCTATCGCATGACGCGGAACTCCGAAGACGCGGAGGACCTCGTTCAGGAGACGTATCTCAAGGCGTACAAGTACTACGACAAGTTCGAAGAGGGAACGAACTTCAAGGCGTGGCTCTTCAAGATCATGAAGAACACGTTCATCAACAACTACCGGAAGAAGAAGCTCACCCCTCACAAAATCGACTTCTCGGAGATCGAAGAGTCGTACGAGCGCGTCATCCAGAAGAACGCGCCGGATCTGATCAAGGATCCGGAGAGCGAGATCTTCCAGGACATGATGGATGAGGACGTGAAGCGGGCGCTCGACTCGCTGCCGCACGACTACAAGATGGTCGTGCTGCTCGCGGACATCGAAGGCTTCTCGTATAAGGAGATCGCCGAGATTCTCGACTGCCCGGTGGGAACCGTGATGTCGCGTCTCTATCGCGGCCGCAAGATGCTCGAGCGCACGCTCCTCGAGTACGCGCGCAAGTATGGCTACATCCGCACCGGTGAAGAGCCGGCGAAGATGCGCTCGCGCAAGGACGAGGCGAAGCCGCGGAAGAAGAAGGACGACGAAGCGGAGGAGACCGAGGCCACCGAGCCGGAGGAGAACGAAGAGGAAACGCTCTTCGCCGACGACGAGGACGACTTCGAGGACTTCGAGATCGAAGACGAAGAAGAGGAAACCGAGCAGCACTTCGTCGAATGAACGAAGCGAGATCATGAAATCAATGAGGCCGCCGGAATGGCGGCCTCTTTTTTTTGCTACCTGCGATCCAAAATTTTCTGGCGGCTCGATTGCAATTCGGAAATGCACGTTCGTTACCGGTCGTTCACAACGAATGAGAGTCGTCACCTCATCGCGAGGAAGGAACGCAGGGATGCTCTGTAGCGAGGTTCGACGCACGGTTTACCTCTTCTTCGACGGTTCGCTCGGCGAGAAACGGCAGCTCGATTTCAAGACACACCTCAGCATCTGCGCCGACTGCGACACCAAGACACAGATTCAGCTTCGCCTTCGCAGGTTCGTGCTCAGGCGTCTGGCGCCGCAACCCGCTCCGGAGCATCTGAAGACGCGACTCTCCCGGACGCTGCGCGCGCTGTCGTAGAATGCGCCGCTCGTGAGCAGCTCCGCTGAGAAGCTGATTCTCGTCTCGTCGAATCCCAACAAGGGGATCGAGGCTGAGCGCATCCTCGGAATTCCGCTGCTGCGCGTCGCCATCTCGCTCCCTGAGATTCAGGCGGCAACCGTCGAGGAAGTCACGCGCTACAAACTCGAGGTTGCCCGCACCAAAGGCCACGCCCGGCTCATCGTCGAAGATGTCTCCCTCGGTTTCGATGAGCTCGGAAACTTTCCCGGCCCGTTCGTGAAGTGGCTGCTCGAAGCAGCCGGAGGGAAAGGTCTCGCAGCAATCGCATACGCGCTGAACAACCGCGCGGCCCGCGCGCAGTGCTGTGTCGCCTACTGGGACGGCGAGCAGGGGCATGTATTCACGGGCGAATGCCGCGGCGAAGTGCTCGTCGAGCCGCGCGGCAATCAGAACTTCGGATGGGACGCGTGGTTCAGGCCTGCCTCATCCTCGAGGACGTTTGCCGAAATGAGCGACGAGGAGAAGGATGCGGTCTCTCATCGCGGCGATGCCTATCGAAAACTTGCTCGTCATCTCGGACACCTTGCATCAAGAAATGGACACCTCGCCGAGTGACCAATGCTGGGTTCGTCTGATAACCCCTTCATGCGCAGCGGTTTCGCGTTTTGACGCCAGAGCCGGGCAACTGGCAAAGCGCTTGATACGTATCACCCACAAGCCGGGCAAGCCCGGTGAGCAGTGGAAAGGACGCTCGCATGTGGGTCTATGACGGAGAAGAGTGGATCGAAGAGGGTGGAACGGAACGCAAACCCGAAACGACACCGCGTCCGCCCCTGGATGAGTTCGTGCCTGAACTGCAGGTGATCGAGATCGTGCACGTGCCGGTCAGAAAACCGTCGTATGTGCCGCCACTCCCGCTCCCCTGAGCTTCGAAACAACATCATCTGACTTCGAGCGAAGGCCGCGCGTGAACTTGCGCGGCCTTTTTTTATCTCGGCGAGAAGGTTCCGAGAAAGCGCCGCATGATCGGTTCGATCTCATTGCCGGCGACATAGAAGATGCGATCCGCGTGGTAGTTGCCGGGAATGTCGATGAGGTGCAGTTCCTTCGGCTCGTTTGCACGGTCGAAGAGTGCGGTCGAATGCGTGTGCCCGATGAGCCAGTCGTTCTTCACATGAATGAGGCAGAGCGGTGCGCTGACGCGCGCGACATCCTCGAGTGCGCTGAGTTTCGGACTGCGCATCAGACGCCAGTCGAACCGCGGGCGATGAAGCGCCTGCGATACGGCGATGTGCCGGTGGATCGTGAAGGGATTGATCCGCGGAATGATCATGCTGAAGTCCGCCACGGGCGAGATCAGAATGAGCGAGGAGAGCGGAACCTCGTCGCGCGCCGCAGTCGTGATTGCGATCGCGCCTCCATACGACAACCCGAGGAGCGTGATCGACTCGGTATCCGTGTTCCGACGCAGATCCTGGATGACCGCAGTGACGTCGTGGTGCTCGTGCAGGTTGAATCCGTAGGTCCCTTCGCTGTCGCCATGCCCGCGGGGGTCGATGACGGCGGTGCGATACCCGTCGTTCTGAAGCCAGGCGGCGAGATTGACCATCGAAGGATGGCGGCGGAAACGCCAGAAGCCGGGGACGATTACGGCTGTCGTGCGCGAGGGAGCCTCGTAGAGGTCGTACGCGATGTGCGTTCCGTCGAATGACCGGACGGTGTGCGAAGTGGCTGCCGTTTCGTCGATTTGAGTCCCTGCACTTGACAATGCCATGCGCATGCTTACTATATACCGCCCGGTGAGCCGGACTCGTCCGGGCACTGTAGTTGTGTACCAGTCAACGAATCCAATCGAGTACCGCCAGGTTTCGAAACGCATCTGCAAAGAGAGGTGATCACGGCACCCGGACAGGACTCGTACTGGTCCCGTTTATCCAATTCGAATACCAGAATCAGATCAAGTGATCTGAAAACATTGAAGGAGAATTCAAGAAATGAAGAAGTCCCTTATTCTGACCCTCATCGCCCTCGTGATCGTTTCGATGTTCGCTGTCAGCTGCAAGAAGGAAGAGGCCACGAGCGACACGGCCGCGACCGACACGTCGGCAACGACCGCGACCACCGCGACGACCGCCACGGTGGCTGACACCGCCGCCACTGGCACGACCGGCACGATGACGGGCACCGAGGCCGCCACGGGCGCCACCGGTATGACCGGCATGACGGGTACGACGGGCGCGACGGGTGCCACGGGCGCCGCCGCTGCCACGGGTACGACCGTGAGCACGAGCACCACGAAGACCGAAACCAAGAAGCCGTAAGCTGCAACCCTGAAATGAAAAAACGCCCCGCTTCGGCGGGGCGTTTTTTTTTGTCTTGGCACCCGTTGTGCTCTCCCTTCTGTCGGGGTCGTGCTTCTCCGCCTCCGCGTGAACGCGCCCACACCCAAAACATCGAGAAGTTTTCTCCCCGATTGGGTCGACATCCAATGGGGAAGGAGGTGAGGGCAGGCAGCCAGAGGCGAACGGACACGCGAATTGAAACAACAGAACACACACAAACTCATCAAAGAGGAGACATGATGAAAAAATCGTTTCTGGCCCTTCTGGCCATTGTTGCCCTGCTGTTTGCCTTCTCGTGCAAGAAGGAAGAAACCACCACGAGCGAGACCACTGTGACGGATACGTCCGCCTCGTCCTCTTCGTCCACGGACACCTCGATGACCGGCACCAGCGGCACGATGTCGACCGACACCTCGAGCACGATGACGACGACGAGCAGCACCGACACTTCGGGCACGATGGCCTCGACCGGCGCAACCGGCATGACGGGAATGACTGGTATGACCGGGATGACCGGCACCACCGACACGACCGGAACCACCGGCAAGACAACAACGACGACCACGAAGACCGAGACCAAGCACACCACGAAGAAGCACTAAATCCTCTGGTGTGACGATGATTCGGAGCGGCGGGCGATCAGCCCGCCGCTTTTTTGTTCGCGAGATCCCTTTTCAGCGCGTCATGCACGCGCCGTACTTCGGCGCGCAACTCCTCGAGATCACCGCGATTCGCGATCACATAATCCGCCGCGCGCAGCCGCTCCTCGCGGGAAAGCTGGTGACGCATGCGCCGTTCGATGTCGTCTTTCAACATCCCGCGCCCGATGCCACGCTCGATCTGAATCGCAGGATCGACATCGACGACGACGATCCTGTCGTAACGCTGCCTGCCTCCTGCTTCGAGGAGAAGCGTGGCCTCGACGACGTAGATCACTTCCTCACTCGTTCTCTCCGCCGCGCCGGCGAGGCGTGCTTCTTCGGCAATCACGAGCGGATGAATGAGAGCGTTCAGCTTCTTCGCGGATGCTTCGTTGGCGAATGCGATGCCGGCGAGTTTCTGCCGGTCCACCTCGCCGCCGGATTGCAGAATGTCAGGGCCATACGCGGCGACGAGCGCCTGATGACCAGCGCGGCCCGGCCGGTAGAGATCCGCGACGAGCGCATCGGCGTCGAGCACGACGCAGCCGAGCTCCGCAAACATGCGCGCGACCGTTGATTTGCCGCTCGCAATGCCGCCGGTGAGTCCAACGTTGAGAATCACGCACGTCTCCGCGCGATCGCGGCCGTCACGGTGTTCTTCATCAGCATCGCAATGGTCATCGGGCCAACGCCGCCCGGAACCGGCGTGATCCAGCCCGCGACTTCGCGCACGCGCGCGAAGTCGACATCTCCGAGGAGGACGGAGCCATTCTTCGCGAGAAGGCGGCTCTTGTCGGCGTCATGGGCAATCGTCTCCGCGAACGAGGCGTCGACGCGATTCATCCCGACATCGATGACGACGGCCCCCGGCTTGACCATCTCGGCAGTAACGAGAATCGGTTTGCCGATTGCCGCGACGAGGATGTCGGCCTGGCGCGTCACCGCTGCGAGATCGCGCGTGCGCGAATGGCAGATGGTGACGGTCGCATGCCTCTGCAGCAGCATCGCCGCCATCGGTTTTCCCACGATGTCGCTTCGCCCGAGGACGACGGCGTGCGCACCGCTGATCGGCACGCCGGTCGATTCGATCAGACGAATGCAACCTGCGGGTGTGCAGGGCGCCAGCGTCGGGCGGCCGAGGTGAAGCAGGCCGACGTTGTACGGATGAAACCCGTCGACGTCTTTCGCCGGATCGATGGCGTCGATGACTTTTCTCGCTTCGATGTGTTTGGGCAGCGGAAGCTGCACGAGGATGCCATCGACTTCGCGATCGGCGTTCAGCCGATCGATCTCCGCGAGCAGATCGCGCTCGCTCATCTCCTCGGGAAAGATCGCCTGATGGCCGCGCAGCCCCAGCTCATCCGCTTTCTTCGCCTTGCTGCGCACGTAGATTTCGGACGCAGGGTCGTTGCCGACGCGCACCGCGACGAGCGAGGGCTGATAGCCGAGTTGTGCGATCGAAGCGGCGACTTCATCTTCGACGCGTTTCGCGACTGCTTTTCCATCGATGAGATTCGCTGACACGGCTGGCGCTTCTATCACTTCGATCCGGCGGTGTCTACAATCGCCGTTCGGATGCGCGCGAGGTTTCGATTCACCATCTCCGATCTGATTCCGATCGCCGTCGCGCTGCTCGCGTCATTTCCGCTCCACAACAACGATCTCTGGTGGCATCTCGCAACCGGACGCTGGATCTCGTTTCATCACGCGGTTCCCCGCGACGATCTCTTCTCCTGGACTCATTTCCTCGGCGCATGGGTCGACAACGAGTGGCTCGCGCAGCTCATCCTGTACGGTGTGTGGAAGCTCGGCGGCAATGCGGCGCTGATCATCACGCGTGCGCTGATCTTCTGCGGACTGGCGCTCCTCATGCGCACGTGGCTGCGCGCGATGCGGATGCCGCGGCTGTTTCTTCCAGCCATGGCAGGCGCCATCGCCGTGTCGCATCACTGGTGGGAGATTCGTCCGTCGGCAGCGACACTCGCGGCGCTGCTGGTGATGATGATCATCATTGAGCGCGCACGCAGCGGCGTCGATCGGGTTTGGACGCTTCCGCTGCTCTTCCTCCTCTGGGCGAATACTCATCCGGGCTTCTTCTTCGGACTCGTCATTCTGGCGGCGATCACGCTCGCGTGCGTCGTCGATCCGCTGCTTCCTCGCTGGAAGCACTCGGCGCGCGGAGCGTTGCGCGGCGGGCGCATGCTCGCCGTGACGGCTGCATCCGCGCTTGCGACTCTGATCAATCCGTATGGCATCCGCGTTTACGAGCAGCAGTTCGCGATCGCGCGCAATCCGCTCTATCGCGAGCTGCTCGATGAGTGGATGGCGCCGCCGGTCTGGATCGCGGCGATCGCGGCGATCGTGATTCTGATCGCCATCATCCGCCTGAAGGAGATTCCACTCTCGAGACTGGCGCCGCTCTTCGGCTGCGCACTGCTCTCGCTGACGGCGATCCGTTTTTCCGAGTATCTCGGATGGATCGCGATTCCGCTGGCCCTGACGGCGCTGCCGCGTCTTCGGATTCCGGTCTCGCGCGTGCCGGCGGTCGCACACCTGGCCCTTGCGCTCGTCATCGTAGCGGTCGCTCTGCCGCGCGAACGAATCGAGCCGATGCGATACCCGCAGGGTTGCGATGCGCAGATCACCCGATCCGATCGCCTCTTCAATCGCCTGTCGTGGGGCGGCTGGCTGATCTGGACTCGGAACCTCGCTCCATTCATCGATGGCCGTTGTTCAGGGCAGAGACTCTTTTTCGGATATGTTCTCGCGGAGAACGGCCAGGCGCTGCAGCGCTTCGACGAGTGGCGTATCGATACCGTGCTCGTCAGCCGTTCCGAGGGTGTGGCGCGTCAGCTCGAGAACGCGGCGTCGTGGAGCCGCGTGTGTGATGATGGAGCCTCGGTACTTTTTCGCCGCCGCGGAATTCCGGGCGGTCCTGCTTCGTTGACCCCGGTCCGGCGGAGGTAACTCCTTCGCCGGGTGGGTGTTTCGGGAATGATTCTCTTGACACCCTCTGTTGCCGGTGTTACCGTTTTCCCCCTTTCCTCAAGGGAAGGTGTGTCGTCTTTGAGTGGTCGAGCAGCCGCTGAATCGCTCGAAGATGCAATCAAGGTTGTCGTCGTCAGGGAGAGTCATGCGTACGTATTTTCCGAAGAAGGGTGACATCGAACCGCGTTGGTTCGTGATCGACGCCGAAGGGCAGGTCCTCGGCCGTCTGTCGACGACCATTGCGAACATCATTTCCGGCAAGTCGAAGCCGACGTACACGCCGTTCCTCGACACCGGTGATCACGTCATCGTGATCAACGCCGAAAAGGTTCGCCTGACCGGTAAGAAGGAGACGGACAAGATCTACCGCCGTCACTCGCTCTACCCCGGCGGCCTCAAGTCCACCGAAGCCCGATTCGTCCGCGCCGAGAAGCCGGAGCACATGATCGAGGAAGCGGTGTGGGGCATGCTGCCGAAGAATCGCATCGGCAGAAAGATGCTGAAGAAGCTCAAGGTTTATCGCGGCACTGCGCATCCTCATGAAGCGCAGAAGCCTGAAGCGCTGAAACTGGCGTAGTCATCAGGAGGACTGTCTTGGCATTGGTTGAGTACTACGGAACGGGAAGACGGAAAACGTCGACTGCACGCGTTCACATTCGCCCCGGCTCGGGCGCGATCCGCGTGAATCAGCGCAGCCTCGATGACTACTTCGGAAACGAAGTGCTGAAGATGATCATCAAGCAGCCGCTGTCGCTGACGGAGACGAACGACAAGTTCGACATCGTGGTGACGGTCGACGGCGGTGGTCCGAGCGGTCAGGCGGGTGCAATCCGCCACGGCATCTCGCGCGCGCTGCAGGTGTACAACACCGAACTGCGCAAGCGGCTCAAGAAGGCCGGACTCCTCACGCGCGATCCGCGCATGAAGGAGCGCAAGAAGTACGGCCAGCGCGGTGCCCGCGCCCGGTTCCAGTTCTCCAAGCGCTAGTTCCCATGTTTTCGTTTCTCTAAGCGTTGCAACCCGAAGGACAGAAGCGAAAGCGACTGTCCTTCTTTTTTTCAATTTTCAATTTTCAATTTTCAATTTGGAGTAAGGAGGTCACTTGGCAGTCTCTATTACGATGAAAGAGCTTTTGGAGGCTGGCGTCCACTTCGGTCATCAGACCAAGCGCTGGAACCCGAAGATGAAGAAGTACATCTTTGGCAAGCGCAATGGGATCTACATCATCGACCTGCAGAAGACGCTGAAGCTCTTTAAGGAAGCCGCCGCATTCATTTCGGATCTCGCCTCGGGTGGTAAGCGCATTCTCTTCGTCGGCACCAAGCGCCAGGCGCAGGACGCGATTCTCGAAGAGGCAAATCGCTGCGGGATGTTCTATGTGAACAACCGCTGGCTCGGTGGAACGTTGACGAATTTCTCGACGGTCCGCAAATCGATCGAACGCCTCAAGGAAATCGAGGCCATCCTCGGCGACTCCGAGAAGGAGATGTCGAAGAAGGAGCGCGCCGCTCTCGATCGCGAGCGTGAAAAGCTGCAGAAGAACCTCATCGGTATCCGCGAGATGGACGGACTGCCGGATGCGCTCTTCGTGATTGACCCGAAGAAGGAGTACATCGCGGTCAAGGAAGCGAAGAAGCTCAACATCCCGGTCGTCGCCATCGTCGACACCAACTGCGATCCGGAAGACATCGACTATGTCATTCCGGGCAACGACGACGCGATCCGCGCGATCCGTCTCTTCACGCAGAAGATTGCCGACGCGGTGCTCGAGGGCTACAACCTTGCCGAAGAGCGCTACATCGGCGCCGAGGACAAGGGCGAGCCTGCCGAAGAGACTCCGATGCCTTCCGATCTGGGGACTGCAGAAGCGATGACCGCTCCGGCGGTTTGATCCGGCACCGACTGAAATTCGATTGCGGAGGACAGGCGTGAGAAACGCTTGTCCTCTGTCTGTTTAAAGGAGCTACAAATGACACAGATTACGGCTGCGATGGTCAAGCAGCTTCGCGACGCCACCGGCGCCGGAATGATGGACGCCAAGGCCGCGCTCACCGAGGCTCAGGGCAACATCGAAGAGGCGACGAAGATCCTTCGGAAGAAGGGTCTGGCTGCAGCAGGCAAGAAGGCCGGCCGCGTCACTGCGGAAGGCACCGTCACGACATTCGTCGACGGCAACCTCGGCGTGATGGTCGAAGTCAACTGTGAAACCGACTTCGTCGGCCGCAACGAGAACTTCCGCGCCTTCGCCGAAGAAGTGGCGAAAGCCATCGCCAGGAGCAGCGCCAACACCGTCGAGGCGTTCAACGCCGAGATGTGGCCAGGCTCGAGCGAGACCGTCGCTCACAAGACGGCCGAGATGATCGCGTCGATCAAGGAGAACATCTCGATCCGTCGCTTCGTCCGCTTCAACGCGCCGGCCGGCTCGTCGATCGGCTCGTACGTCCATGGCGGCGGCAAGATCGGCGTGCTGGTGGAAGTCGCCGGTTCGAGCGAAACGAAGGGCTCCGAGGTTGCGCGCGATGTCGCCATGCACATCGCTGCGGCCGAGCCGCGTTTCCTCCGCCGCGAGGACGTCACGCAGAAGGACCTCGACACCGAGCGCGAGATCGCGCGCGACGCCGCTCTCAAGTCCGGCAAGCCGGAGAACATCGTCGAGAAGATGGTGACCGGCAAGATGGAGAAGTTCTACGGCGAGACCTGCCTGCTCGAGCAGCCTTACATCAAGGACGACAAAGCAACGGTCAGCCAGCACCTCGCGAAGCAGGGGAAAGAGCACGGCTGCACATACGTCGTGACCCGCTTCGAGCGCTACAAGCTCGGCGAAGGCATCGAGAAGAAGAGCGATGATTTCGTGGCCGAGGTCATGTCGTACCAGAAGTAACCTCGAACTGTTTCGATGGGAACGTGAAGGCCGCCGGCAAACCGGCGGCCTTCTTTTTTGCCGCGTGGTATAAAGCGCCTCGAATGCAGCCTCGCTACAGTCGAATTCTGCTCAAACTCTCCGGCGAAGCGCTCATGGGCGACAGGCAGTACGGCATCGATCCCGGTACGCTGGCGCGGATCGCGGACGAAGTCGCCGAAGTCCGCGACATGAACGTCGAGATCGCCATCGTGATCGGCGGCGGCAACATCTTTCGCGGAGTGAGCGGCGCGACGCAGGGCATCGATCGCGTCGCCGGCGATCACATGGGAATGCTGGCGACCGTCATCAACGCGATCGCGTTGCAGGATGCGCTGGAGAAGCGCGGCGCGCACACCCGCGTCACGTCAGCGATCACGATGTCCGAATTCGCGGAGCCGTTCATCCGCCGCCGCGCAATCCGCCATCTCGAGAAGAAGCGCATCGTGATCTGCGCCGCGGGAACCGGCAATCCATTCTTCACGACCGATTCCGCCGCCGCGCTTCGCGCGAGTGAGCTCAAGTGCGAGATCATTTTCAAAGCGACGAAAGTCGACGGCATCTACACATCCGATCCGCACAAGGACCCCGACGCGAAGAGGATCGAGCGCGCTACGTATCAGAGAGTTCTCGCCGATCGCCTCGAGGTCATGGACGCCGCCGCGATCGATCTCGCGCGCAACAGCCACATTCCGATCTATATTTTTTCCCTGCGTGAGAAGGGCAACATCAAACGAGCTCTCGTCGGAGAGGACATTGGCTCGATCGTCACCGATGAGCCCGGGGGAGTGAAATGATCAACGACGTACTGAAAGACATGCAGCACAGGATGCACGGCGCCATCGACGCGTTGCATCGCGAATTCAAATCTCTGCGGACCGGGCGCGCGAACGCCGCGATGCTCGATCCGGTGATGGTCGACTATTACGGAACGCCGACGCCGATCGCACAGGTTGCGAGCATCAAAGTTCCGGAGGCTTCGCTGATCGTCGCCGAGCCGTGGGATAAGTCGATGGTGAACGCGATCGAGAAAGCGATCCGCAACGCCGACCTCGGTCTCAATCCTGCGAACGACGGCAAGGTCGTGCGTATCCCGGTTCCGCAGTTGACCGAAGAGCGCCGCAAGGAGCTCGTCAAGAAGGCGCATCACCTCGCGGAAGAGTCGCGCACCGCGATTCGCCAGGTGCGCCGTGACGGCAACGATCGTCTCAAGAAAATGCTCAAGGGCCACGAGATCTCGGAGGACGACGAGAAGCGCGCGATCGACGAGATCCAGAAGATGACCGACAAGCACATCGACGAAGTCGGCAACATCCTCAAGCACAAAGAGCAGGACATCATGGCCGTGTAATCAGTTCTGAGTGCCGAGTGCCGAGCGCTGAGTTTGAGGCCGGCGTGCGAGCTCAGGATTCAGGACTCAGCACTCCGTACTTGTTATGTCGATTCTCGTCATCATCCCCGCCGCAGGTTCCGGCACGCGAATCGGCGGCGACATCCCCAAGCAATACCGGACGTTTGGCGGGCGCACGATTCTGCAGCGCGTCGTTGATCGCTTTCTCGCCGACGATTCCGTGGGCCGCGTGATCGTCGCAGTGGCCGATGACTGGCTTGCGCGCATGCAGCAGGAGTTGAGCGGCGATCGCCTGCAGGTCGTGGCCGGCGGTGAGACGCGGCAGGAATCCGTGCGGCGCGCGCTTCTCGCGATCGAAGGATCGGAGTTCGATGTCGTCGCGGTGCATGATTCCGTCCGTCCTTTCTTCACCGATGAGTCGTTCCGCGCCGCGGTCGAGGCCGCGCGCGTCGACGGCGCGGCGCTGCCGGCGATTCCGGTGACCGACACCATCCATGGAGTGAGCAACGGGACGATCGCCGCGACGCTTGACCGCCGCGATCTCGTCGCCGCGCAGACACCGCAGTGCTTCCGTCCTCAGCTTCTGCGCGAGGTCCTCGACCGCGCGGCGGCGGAAGGGATCCAGGGAACCGACGAGGCGGGACTCGCCGCGCGCTATGGCTTCACCGTGCGCGTGGTTGCCGGCGATCCGGGAAATTTCAAGATCACGCGGCCCGAGGATCTCGAGCTCGCGGGCGCGAGGTGGTCATGATTCGAATTGGTCAAGGTGTTGACGTTCATCCCTTCGACGATGCAAGGCCGCTCATCCTGGGCGGCGTCCGTATCAGCGATAGCGGAGGCCTCGCCGGGCACTCCGATGCCGATGCGGTGCTGCACGCGATCACCGATGCTCTTCTCGGAGCCGCCGGCGCCGGCGACATCGGCCAGTACTTTCCCTCGGATGATCCGAAGTGGTCCGGGGCGAGCTCCTCGATCTTCATCCGCGAGGCAAAGCGCGTCGTGCGCGACATGGAGGCCAGCATCTCGAACGTGGATGTCACGATCATCGCGCAGAAGCCGAAGCTGGCGCCCTTCCGCGAAGCAATGCGGGCGTCGATCGCGAAACTGCTCGACCTCCCTCCCGGTCACGTCAATGTGAAAGCCACGACCACCGATCACCTCGGATTCATCGGCCGCGCGGAAGGGATCTGCGCGATGGCGATCGTCGCCATCGCGACGGACACGGCCGGTTCTCCCATCGAAGGAGCGCTGTAGTGAGCGTTCGCGTACGTTTCGCGCCGTCACCCACCGGTCACCTGCATGTCGGCGGTGCGCGGACCGCGATCTTCAACTGGCTCTTCGCCCGCCGGCACGGAGGCACGTTCATCATCCGTGTCGAAGACACCGATCAGGCGCGCTCGACGCGCGAGTCGGAGACCATGGTGCTCGAGGACCTACGCTGGCTCGGTCTGCAATGGGACGAAGGTCCTGATGAGCCGGGTCCTCATACGCCGTATCGCCAGTCGGAACGAACCGATCATTACGGCGCGGTTGCGCAGCAGTTGCTCGCCTCCGGCCACGCCTATCGATGCTTCTGCAGCGAAGAGATGCTCGAGGCGAAGCGCAAGCAGGCGGAGGCCGAGGGGCGCCCGCCTCATTACGACCTGACCTGTTTTCGCCTTTCGCCGCAGGAGATTTCGGCGAAGCTGAACAGCTGGGCCCCGTTCGCCCTGCGCTTTCACGTTCCGGACGACGGCGACGTCACGATCGACGATCTCATTCGCGGGGAAGTCACGTGGAAGAAGGAGTCGCTCGGCGATTTCATCCTCGTCCGCTCCGATGGCCTTCCGACGTACAACTTCTCGGTGGTTGCTGACGACCACGAGATGGAGATCACGCATGTGATCCGAGCCGAGGAGCATCTGACGAATACGCATCGGCAGGTGTTGATCTACCGGGCGATGGGATGGGACGTCCCTCAGTTCGCGCACGTCTCGCTGATCCTGGGCCCCGACCGCAGCAAGCTCTCGAAGCGCCACGGCGCGACCTCGGTTTCGCAGTACGCCGACGATGGTTTCCTTCCCGAGGCGATGGTCAACTACTTGACGCTTCTCGGCTGGTCGGCGCCCGATGGCCGTGAGCTCTTCACGACCGAATACTCGATCGGGCATTTCTCGCTCGACCGGGTGAATTCGGCTCCCGCGGTGTTCGACCATCAGAAGCTCGACTGGCTCAACGGCCAGTACATTCACTCCATGACGGCGGCGGAGCTCCTGCCTCGCGTTCGCCCCTTCTTCGACGCCCCTTGGCTCGAGGAGGGGATCGAGCTCGTGAAGACGAGCGTCACGCGCCTCACGGAATTTCACGAGGCACTCCGCTTCGTGCGTGAGTTCACTCCGGCGGAAGTCGATCGCTCGTTCTGCGAGGCGATTGCCGCGGATCTCCGCGCGAACGGCGCGCCGGTCGACGAGGGATCGTACAAGGCGTTCGTCGAACGGCTGAAGACCGCGACGGGAGCGAAAGGGAAAGCGCTCTTCATGCCGCTGCGTCTCGCACTCACCGGAAGCGAGCATGGACCGGAGCTCGTGCGGATGATTCCGCTGCTTCAACATGCGAGCGAGTCGGATCCCA
Organism: Acidobacteriota bacterium; assembly: GCA_021325515.1. Lineage (GTDB taxonomy): Bacteria > Acidobacteriota > Thermoanaerobaculia > Gp7-AA8 > Gp7-AA8 > JAJPHC01. The sequence goes on along the minus strand of JAJPHC010000050.1, from coordinate 11,112 downwards.
TGGTCCTCTCACCGCTGCAACGCGTGGAACGATGTATCGGCTGATTCGCGATCTGCTGTTCCGGCTCGATGCCGAGAGCGCGCATGAACTGACGGTCGAGCAGATCACGCGTCTGCAGCAGATCCCGCTGCTGATGCGTGCGCTCGAGTGGATGTGCGAGGCGGAGGCGAAGCCCGTGCAGCTTCTCGGGATGACGTTTCGCAATCGCATCGGCATCGCTGCAGGATTCGACAAGAACGCGTCGATGATGCCGTTCCTCGCAGCTCTTGGATTCGGGTTCATCGAAGTGGGCACCGTCACGCTTCATCCGCAGAGCGGAAATCCGAAGCCGCGCCTCTTCCGCTATCCCGCGCACGAGGCGATCATCAATCGCATGGGCTTCAACAACGATGGTGCCGCCGCGGTTGCGGAGCGCCTGCAGGCATGGGACAGGCGTGTGCCGACGCTGGTGAATGTCGGAAAGAACCGCGACGTGCCGCTCGACGCCGCGGCCGACGCGTACGGCGAGTGCGCGCGAATCCTGACGCCGCATGCCGATGCCGTCGTCGTCAATCTCTCCTCGCCGAACACGCCGTCACTTCGCGATCTGCAGAGGCCGGAGCATCTCGAGAAAATCCTCGGCGCGGTTGGCCCCGCCCTCGTGAAGATCGCGCCCGATGTCGATGAGGCGATGCTCAGCGAGATCTGCGATGTTTGTTCGAAGCGCGCGCGAGGGATGATCTGCACGAACACGACGATCGAGCGGCCGTTCGCTGCGAATGAGCCGGGGGGATTGTCGGGGCGGCCGCTGATGCGGAGATCGACCGAGGTGCTGGCCCAGGTGCGCGAACGGGTCGGCCCCGGCTTTCCGCTGATCGGTGTCGGCGGGGTGTTTACTCCGGATGACGTGCGCGCGAAACGGGAAGCCGGCGCGGATCTCGTGCAGGTTTACACCAGCTTCGTGTATGAGGGACCATCCCTGCCGCGGAGACTTGCAGAAGCGTGATCATCTACGGCGTCAATCCGGTGCTCGAGGCGATTCGGTCGCATCCCGAGCGCATTCACTTCATCGCGATCGCGCGCGAGCAGTCGGGCCGCCATCAGCGGCTCGTCGCGGAAGCGAAGAGCGCACAAGTATCTGTGCGCTTCGTCGGCAACGATCAGGTCGACCGGCTGGCTGGGCGAGGCGTGCATAACGGTGTCGTCGCCGACATCGCCGAGAGCGGCTACGCCGATTTCGATGAAGAGATCGAGAAGGCGAGTTTCGTCCTGCTGCTCGACGGGATCACCGATCCGCAGAACTTCGGCGCGATTCTCCGCGTCGCGGATGGATTTTCGGTCGATCTCGTGGTCATTCCTGAGCACGATGCGGTCGGGCTCACACCCGCGGCGGTCAAAGCGTCTGCCGGTGCGTCGGAGTGGGTAAGGGTCGCGCAGGTCACGAACCTCGCCCGCGCGATCGAAGCCCTGCAGAAGCGCGAATTCTGGGTCTATGCGGCAGCCGGTGGAGGGGATGCGCCGCGCGAGATCGATTTTAGCGGCAAGGTCGCGATCGTCATGGGAAACGAAGGAAAGGGTGTGCGCCGCAACGTGCTCGACCACTGCGACCGCGTCGTGACGATTCCGATGACCGGCCACGTCGATTCATTCAATGTATCGGTTGCGACAGCGATTCTCTGTTACGAAGTACGCAGACAGTCAGTGCGCTGAGCCAGGAGATGCAGGCTCCCGTTTGAGCCATGCTTCGAGCCGGAGAATCCAGGTGGAAAGAAGAATCGAAGCGACCGCAGTCAGCCAGCCGGCAATCACATCGACCATGTAGTGGTAACGCAGGTAGAGAGTCGACAGCCAGTTCGCAAACACGAGCGGCAACGTGATGATGAACAGCGGTCGTCCGTGCCGCCAGGCATACCAGAGAACGATGGACGAGATGCCGACGTGAAGGCTGGGGAAAACGTCGCGGGGTGCTCGCGCGGAATCGATCAGGCTCGTGACCGCCTCGTACGTTGCCCCTGTCAGTGTATGGCGATAGAGCGAAGGAAATGCGATCGCGGGGCCGACTGCAGGTACGAGAACGTAGCCTTGTGAAGCAATGATCGCCGAGACGAGGATCGCCAACAGAAACTGACGGAACACCAGTAGGTCGGATCGATACCAGATCAACGCGATCACCGGCGGCAGAACGAGATGAAGGAAGTAAGCAATCGTCAGGACTTGAGTCAGCTCCGGCCGTATCCAGCGATCGAGAGGGACGGAGGGCGTTTGACCAAACAGCCGGATGTCCCAGCGCAGGAGCAGCGGATCTTTGTCCGCGGGGCTGAATAGCTGCCACGTTGCGCCTTGAAAGCTCTCATAGAGCATCGAGAAGAAGAGGAATGGCGACCAGTCGCGAAGAATGCGGCCTGTACGGCTCGTCACTTCCCGGATTGCGGGCGTGCCCAACGGCCGAAATGCATAACGGAATGACGAGACGAAGATGAGCAACGCCACGGGCGACAGGATGAAGGCGATGTCGCCGTAGTTCTCTTCGGTCAATTGAAACCCCGCAGCCTTTACGCCAAGGAACATGACGAGCACGATGGCTGCAGTAACGCTGAGCACATCCTCGGCGCGGGCGTTAGTCCGAAACAATCACGAACTCCTTTTCCGGCGGCACCGTCTTTGAGGCGATTGCGGCCCGCAACGTCATGACATCGGGTGCTTCACCCTGCCGCGGATATCGTCGTGTGAACTGCTCGAGGATCAAGGACGCGGTGCGAATGTCTCCATGCTTCAGGAACAGGCGGATGCCCTGATAGGTGGCCGGAAAGAAGTTCGCGTCGAGCTGGGCGGAATGTCCGTAAAACGAGATCGCGCGCCGGTCGTCTCCATGTCGTTCCGCGATTCGGCCGCGAAGGTAGTCGCGAATGCACAGTTGCGTGTCGGTGACATCCGGAATCGCGGCGAGCGTCGCATCGGCTGTTGCCTCGTTACGGTAGTACTGGCAGATGCCGAGCAGAACCCTGGCCTGCGGAGAGGCCGCGGCATCGAGCCCTAGTATGGCTTCCGCTCCCTCCCAACTGCCGAGATTCATGCGCACGAAAGCCCAACGGCGGATGGTCCGGTCCGTCCGGCGACCGTCCCATCTGTCGTACTCGGTGAACAGGCGATCTGCCTTTTGCCATTGTTGCCTCTGGCTGGCCTCGAGGGCTCCGACGATCAGAAACGCGCGAATCGTCGGTGGGCCAATGGCGATCAGGCCGATGAGCGCTACCCCCGCGAACGCCAGAGTCGCCTGCCGCCGTCCCCTCGGCAGGAGAAGGTCGTGAATGTATCGGCTGCCAACGAGCGCCAGCGAGGCCACGAGGGAGATCGGGACCAGGCGCGACAGCAGGAGAACGAAGATTTGCATCCGCGGCGGCATTGTACGGGCCGTCCGGACGAAAATGCCGCGTGCCGGTGTACGGCTGGATCGACGGAATAACTCCTCGCTTGCAAGTCGTTGGGCTCTCTGCTATAACCCGCAGTCCCTTCGGCGGCACCGTCTAAGCTCGTTCTCTGCTCAGTCGGTTCATGCTGGATGTGTCTTTGACATTGTGAAGATAGAAGGTTTGGTGCTGGCATAGCTCAGTTGGTAGAGCAGCTGATTTGTAATCAGCAGGTCGCGGGTTCGAGTCCCGTCGCCAGCTCCAGAAGAAGATGAAGCGGAGAGTTGGCTGAGCGGTCAAAAGCAGCAGACTGTAAATCTGCCGGGCCTTGCCCTACGGAGGTTCGAATCCTCCACTCGCCACCATTTCGCGGGAGTAACTCAGGGGTAGAGTCACAGCCTTCCAAGCTGTTGGTCGCGGGTTCGAATCCCGTCTCCCGCTCCAATCCGCCCTGCGGGCGGAAATTGAAAATTGAAAATTGAAAATTGAAAACTGGCCCCGCGCGTTACCCATTTTCAATTTTCAATTTCGCAATTTTCAATTTGCGAAGCGAAGCGTAGCAATCAAGCCCTCGTAGCTCAGGGGTAGAGCACGTCCTTGGTAAGGACGGGGTCACGAGTTCAAATCTCGTCGAGGGCTCCATCGATCAACATTCAGGAGTTTCACTATGGCGCGCGCAGGACGCGAAATCATTACGTTGCAGTGCACCGAGTGCAAGCGTCGCAACTACACGACGACGAAAAACCGGAAGACCATGACGGAGAAGCTGGAGCTCAAGAAGTTCTGCCGTCACGACCGGAAGCACACGCCGCACCGCGAAACCAAGTAGGGAATTTCGAGCCGAGGCTTAGCTTTGTCAGCTATTTGCGGCGGTTCGCGGATGTCCGACACAGGCCAATAGCTCAATTGGTAGAGCAGCGGTCTCCAAAACCGCAGGTTGGGGGTTCGAGCCCCTCTTGGCCTGCCAAAACCAAGATCAGTCGCCAGTGGTCAGAGGCCGGTAGCGGGAAAGCTGCGCGGCCTCTGACCTCTGTCGATTGTTGCTTCACGAGTTCAACGGAGAGTACATGGCTGAAGAGAATGCAATCGTAGCGAAACCCAAGGAGTGGGTCGGAAGCGTCAGGCAGTTCTGGGGCGACACGACCACGGAGATGAAGAAGGTGACTTGGCCGGGGCGCCAGGAAGTCGTCGGCACGACGGTCGTCGTCATCGCCGCGACGCTGATCTTCGCCGTCTTCCTCTGGGGATGCGACGTCGTCTTCTACAGGGCGATCGACTTTCTCTTCACGAAGTTCGGAGCGGGCATCTAAGCCATGGTGGAAGCCGGCCAGAAGCAGTGGTACATCGTCCACACCTACTCCGGGTTCGAGGAGCGGGTGAAGGAGAACCTCACCCAGCGCATCGATGCTCTCGGCATGCGCGGGAAGTTCGGCGAGATCAAGATCCCGACCGAAACGCTAGTCGAGATGAAGTCGGGCAAGAAGCGCGAAGTGCAGCGCAAGTTCTTCCCCGGCTACATCCTCGTCGAGATGGAGATGTCGGATGACGCCTGGCATCTGGTCAAGAACACCCCGAAGGTGACCGGCTTCGTCGGTACCGGCAAGAAACCGACACCGCTCACGCCGGAGGAAGTCGATCAGATCCTCACGCAGGTCGTGACGACGAAGGAAAAACCGAAGCCGAAGCACGTGTACGAGCACGGCGAGCACGTTCGGATCATCGACGGGCCGTTCACGAACTTCACCGGCGTGGTCGAGGAAGTGAATCTCGACCGCAACACGCTCAAGGTCATGGTCACGATCTTCGGCCGGTCGACTCCGGTGGAGCTGGATTTCCTCCAGGTCAACCGTTTCGATCCGAGCGAGGAGCAGGGCGGGGGCGGCGGAAGCACGACTGCGGCAGGAGCCAAGGGCAGATAGAAAAGCAAATTAAGAATTTCGAATTAAAAATTAACAATTAAAGACTGATGATTTTTAGTTCTTAATTTGAGATTTGAAATTTTTAATTGGTTTTCAGTTAACGAGTTTAGGAAGAAATCATGGCTAAGAAAGTAACGGGTTATATCAAGCTCCAGATCCCTGCCGGCGCCGCGACTCCGGCTCCTCCCGTCGGTCCGGCCCTCGGCCAGCACGGCGTGAACATCATGGAGTTCTGCAAGACGTTCAACGCGCGTACGCAGGGGCAGCAGGGGTTGATCATTCCCGTGGTCATCACCGTCTACTCCGACCGCTCGTTCACGTTCATCACCAAGACGCCGCCTGCTTCGATCCTTCTGCTCCGCGCCGCGGGCATCCAGAAGGGCTCGGGCGTTCCCAACAAGAACAAGGTCGGCAAGGTGACGAAGAAGCAGGTCGAGGAGATCGCCAGGACGAAGATGCCGGACCTCAATGCCGCATCGGTCGAAGCCGCGATCAAGACCGTCGAGGGCACGGCGCGCTCGATGGGCCTGGAAGTCGTCTAACACCGCGAGCCCGCGTTTCCGCGAGCCCGCGCGACCACGTTTTCAAGGCGCTCCGGCGTGTGGCCGGAGCAACCAGCAACGTAGGAGGCAGGTAGAAATACCCGCCGTCATCACTACGGAGGTGAAATGGCCAAACACGGCAAGAAGTATCGTGCAGCGGCCGAGAAGGTTGAGACCCGTCCGTATCAGTTGGACGAAGCGGTCGCACTGCTCAAGCAGATTGCGTTTGCGAAGTTCAATGAGACGGTCGAGCTCTCGATGCTTCTCGGTGTCGATCCCAAGCACGCCGATCAGATGGTCCGTGGCACGACCGTGCTTCCGCACGGCACCGGACAGACGAAACGCGTACTCGTGATCGCGCAGGGCGACAAGCAGCGTGAGGCGACAGAAGCCGGCGCTGATTTCGTCGGAGGCGACGAGATCGTGGAAAAGATCCAGGGTGGCTGGACTGACTACGACGCCGTCATCGCCACGCCCGACATGATGCGTTCCGTCGGAAAGCTCGGCAAAGTTCTCGGTCCCCGTGGACTCATGCCGAACCCCAAGACCGGAACGGTCACGTTCGACGTGGCAAAAGCACTTCAGGAGATCAAGGCCGGCAAGGTGGAGTTCCGCGTCGACAAGACGTCGATCATCCACGTTCCGGTCGGCAAGATCTCATTCACCGCGGACCAGCTCCGCGACAACGCCTCGAGCATCATCAATGCGGTGCGCAAGGCAAAGCCGGCTGCGGCGAAAGGCAAGTACGTCCGCACCATCTACATCTCTTCGACCATGAGCCCGTCGATTGCCATCGACACGGCAGTGGCCGAGGCGAAGGCGGAGTAAGGAGGGAACATGAATCGCGAAGAAAAAGCGGCAGTGATCTCCGAGTTCTCCGAAGGCATCGGTCAGGCGACCAACGCGTTCCTGATCGATTTCCAGGGCATTACCGTTCCGCAGGTCACGGAACTGCGCAAGCAGGTGCGTGAGTCGGGTTCGGATTACGTCGTCGTCAAGAACACCCTCGCTCTGATCGCGGTGAAGGACTCGCCGCTCGTTCAGATCAAGGAGCAGTTCACCGGCATGACCGCCGTCGCCTACAACAGGACCGACGCGGTAGGCCTGGCCAAGGCGCTGACGAAGTTCGCCAAAGACGTCCCGACCGTGAAATTCAAGGGCGCGTTGCTCAACGGGCAGATCGTTCCCGCGACCGAGATTCAGAACATCGCAAGTCTCCCGTCGCGTGAAGAGCTCGTGGCCAGGCTCCTGTATCTCATGCAGCACCCGATTCGCGGCCTCGTCACCGTTCTGTCGGCGAACATCCGCAACCTCGCGGTGGTCCTCGATCAGATTGCGAAACAGAAGACTGAATAGAGATGGCGCGGGCTACCACCCGCAAGAGATTGAACCGAAACAACGAACTTTTGGAGGCTAATCAAAATGGCTATTTCGACTGAAGATTTCGTGAAGCAGATCGAGACGATGTCGGTCCTCGATCTTTCGAACCTCGTCAAGGCGCTCGAAGAGCGCTTCGGTGTCTCCGCTGCCGCCGCCGCTCCGGTGATGGTCGCGGCCGCCGGCGCCGGCGCCGCTGCGGCTCCGGCTGCTGAAGCGCAGACCGAGTTCACCGTCGTCCTCTCGGATGTCGGCGACAAGAAGATCAACGTCATCAAGGCAGTCCGCGAAGTGACGTCGCTCGGCCTGAAGGAAGCGAAGGACCTCGTCGAGGGCGCTCCGCAGACCGTCAAGGAAAACGTGTCGAAGGAAGAGGCCGAGAAGATCAAGAAGGTCTTCGAAGAGGCCGGCGCCAAGGTCACGATCAAGTAACTGCTGCGTTCGTCACGTTCCGGGCGGGGAAATACCTCGCCCGGAATTGCTTTTGTTGTTCTTGCACAATCTGAAAAGCGAAATGAAGAACGCAGAATGAAGAATTTAGAAAGAGAACAGCGCGCGCAGCGCCACCTCAATTCTTAATTCTTTATTCTGCGTTCTTCATTTCGCTTTTCAAAAACCCCGGAGTCGGAAAGGGGGGGAGCGGCCCTTTCCACATGGCTCCACCCTCCGCAATCAGCACCGGGCGTCGCCTGCCGGGTGCCCTGCCTGTCGTAGCCACACCACAACGCAAGGAGTTCACGTAATGAACGGTTCGATGCCCAAACAGGAGCCGGTCCGTCATGACTTCTCCAAGATTCGCAGCTACATGGCGCTGCCGAATCTGATCGACGTCCAGAGAAAGTCATACGAGCGTTTCCTGCAGATGAACCTCCTCCCCGAGGAGCGTGAAGACACCGGACTTCAGTCGGTCTTCACGAGCGTCTTCCCCTTCTCGGATTTCCGGGAGACCTGCTCGCTCGACTTCGTCAAGTTCTCCATCGGCAACTGGGAGTGCAAGTGCGGTCAGTTGAAAGGCCTCGAGCATCTGCGCATGACCTGCGCGAACTGCGGCCAGAAGATCATCACTGACCATCCGCACGAAGAGACCGTCGGCTGCCCGAACTGCGGCGTGATCAACAAGAATCGCGTCGAGGTTTGCGACATCTGCGGCAATCCCGTCGACCTGCAGATGAAGTACTCGGTCGAAGAGTGCCAGGAGCGCGGCATGACTTACAGCGTCCCGCTGAAAGTCACCTTCCGCCTCTTCGTCTACGACAAGGATCCGGACACCGGCGTCAAGCACATGCGCGACGCGAAGGAAGAGGAAGTGTTCTTCGGTGACATTCCTCTGATGACGGACAACGGCACGTTCATCATCAACGGAACCGAGCGCGTCATCGTCTCGCAGCTTCACCGTTCGCCCGGCGTCTTCTTCACGAAGGAGTCGGCGCACACGTTCCTTGCGAAGATCATCCCGTACCGCGGCTCCTGGGTGGAGTTCGAGTACGACCAGAAAAACATCCTCTACGTCCGCATCGACCGCAAGCGCAAGTTCCTCGGCTCGGTCTTCCTCCGCGCACTCGGCCTGACGACGGACGAAGAAATCCTTCGCCAGTTCTACACGCCGATCAAGGCGCACCTGAAGGGCGACAGCGTCGAGCTCTCGTTCGACAAGCGCGTCCTCGATCAGGAAGAGGCGAAGGATCGTCACTCGGTCCGCGGCCGCCGCACGGTCCGCACCATCTTCGCCGGCATCAAGCTCGACCAGAAGATGGCCGACCAGTTGACGAAGTCGAACACCGCCTCGGCGAAGGTCGAAGCGAACGCGCTCGACAAGGCCGCGTTCCTCAGCGACGTCGTCGACGTCAACACCGGTGAGGTTCTCTTCGAAGCCGGCGAGAACGTTCCGGCCGACTGGGCGGAAGTTCTCCGCTCGCACGGCGTCGAGGAAGTCGACGTCATCTTCCCCGAGTGGGATCTCGTCTCCGACATCCTGCTCAACACGGTGCGCAAGGACACCTCGAAGTCGTTCGAGGCGTCGATCATCGAAATCTATCGCCGCATGCGCCCCGGCGATCCTCCGACGCTGGAGTCGGCCAAGGCGCTGTTCGAAGGGATGTTCTTCGACGCGCGCAAGTACGACTTCTCCCGCGTCGGCCGCTTCAAGTTCAACATCAAGCTCGATCTCGATTCGCCGGTCACGCAGAAGACGATGACGCCGGAAGACTTCTATGTCGTCATCAACTACCTGCTCCGTCTCCGCAAGGACGTCGGCCGCGTCGACGATATCGACAACCTCGGCAACCGCCGTGTGCGCGCGGTTGGCGAGCTGCTCGAGAACCAGTTCCGCATCGGCCTCGTCCGGATGGAGCGCGCGATCAAGGAGAAGATGTCGGTGCATCAGGACATCGACTCCGCGATGCCGCACGACCTGATCAACTCCAAGCCGGTCATCGCCGCGATCAAGGAGTTCTTCGGTTCCTCGCAGCTCTCGCAGTTCATGGACCAGACGAACCCGCTGTCGGAAGTCACGCACAAGCGCCGTCTGTCGGCCCTCGGGCCGGGCGGTCTGTCGCGCGAGCGCGCGGGCTTCGAAGTCCGCGACGTTCATCCGACTCACTACGGCCGCATCTGCCCGATCGAGACGCCGGAAGGTCCGAACATCGGACTCATCTCGTCGCTGGCCTGCTACGCGCGCATCAACGAGTACGGCTTCATCGAGTCGCCGTACAAGAAAGTCGAGAACGGCCGCGTGCTCGATCACTACCGCATCGTGAAAGTCGGTGATGCCACCGCGTTCACGCTCGGTCAGATCGTCGAGAAGCGCGAGCTGCAGAAGGAAAACAACCGCATCGCGAAGGAAAACGCGAACTCCCAGAAGAAGAAGGGCATGCTGCAGGTCGCTGAGGCCGAGCCGTACGCGTTCTATCTCTCGGCATGGGACGAAGAGCGTTACACGATCGCGCAGGCGAACGTGATCATGGACGAGGAAGGAAATCTCGTTCACGACCGCGTCATCGCGCGCCAGTCGGGCGACTTCGTCTCGATCGAGAAGGAGAAGGTCGATTTCATCGACGTCTCGCCGAAGCAGCTCGTCTCCGTCGCCGCCTCGCTCGTTCCCTTCCTGGAGAACGACGACGCGAACCGCGCACTCATGGGCGCGAACATGCAGCGCCAGTCCGTTCCTCTGCTCCGCACCGATTCGCCGCTGGTCGGCACCGGTATGGAGAACGTCGTCGCGCGTGACTCGGGCGCAGTCGTGCTCTGCAAGCGCGGCGGCGTCGTCGACCTCGTCGACTCCAACCGCATCATCGTTCGCGTCGAGTCGGAAGACGTCGAGACGGGCGAGACGAAGGAGTTCGGCGCCGACATCTACCAGCTCGTCAAGTTCAAGCGCTCGAACCAGAACACCTGCATCACGCAGAAGCCGATCGTTCGCGAAGGGCAGCGCGTCCGCAAGGGCCAGGTTCTCGCTGACGGCCCCTGCACCGACGCCGGTGAGCTCGCGCTCGGCCGCAACATCCTCGTTGCGTTCATGCCGTGGCGCGGCAACAACTTCGAAGACGCGATTCTCGTCTCCGAGAAGCTGGTGAAAGAGGACTACTACACGTCGATCCACATCGAAGAGTTCGAGATCGAAGCGCGCGACACGAAGCTCGGTCCCGAAGAAATCACCCGCGACATCCCCAACGTCAGCGAGTCGGCGCTGCGCGATCTCGACGAGAGCGGCATCATCCGCATCGGCGCGACCGTCAAGCAGGGCGACATCCTCGTGGGCAAAGTCACGCCGAAGGGCGAGACGCAGCTCACGCCGGAAGAGAAGCTGCTCCGCGCGATCTTCGGCGAGAAGGCCGGCGACGTCCGCGACGCATCGCTCAAGACGCCTCCGGGCATCGAAGGCACCGTCGT
>JAJPHC010000058.1 GCA_021325515.1 Acidobacteriota bacterium | reverse complement strand
CAACGGCTTTAGAAACAAAACCAACTTCCGAATCGCCATCCTTTTTCACCATGGAGGCCTTGAGCTCTACCCAGTTACCCACTGAAAACCACCATGCCCCAGAATTCAGAATCACAGAATTCAGAATGAAGAATGACCGAGGAACGGGCTCGAGCCTTGTGATTTTTCGCTTTTCCCTCCGTGCGCGGGGGCTCTCTCCGCGTTGCGGGCCGAGGGGACGAGTGGCTTCCGCATTAGAATTGCGAAAGACATGTCCTCGATTGACCCTGTCGTTCCCGGCGGCACGCTGCTGCATCTTCGCCTTGCTGAGCGCATCGGCTCTTCCGTCTGGAAGTCGGAAGACACGCGGAACGGCAAGACGGTGGCCGTCAAGATCCTGACGCGGCAACTGCCGAAGGATCCCGCGCGGCGCGAGTCGGTGATCAAGGACGTACGCGTCGCCTCCGCGCTCTACAGCCCGTTCCTCGTGCCGATTCTGGAGATCGTTCCCGCGAACGACATCCTCGTCATGGTCATGGAGTACGTGGATGCGCTTCCCGTCACGAAGTACCTGGGAGGCCGCGCTCTCGATCGCGCGACGTTCTTCAAGCTCGCGTATCAACTCGGCGAGGCTGTGAAGTTTCTTCACACCAAGAACGTGGTGCACCAGAACATCGCCGGCGATTCGGTGCTGGTCACCAGCACCGGCCACGTCAAGCTCGGCGGCATCAACCTCGGCAATCTTCTGCCGCGCAAGGACGGTTCCTCGCCCGCGTATCAGCAGAAGGGCAACGATGCTCGCGCAGTCGGCTACATGGCGCCCGAGCAGATCGCCACGCAGAAGGCCGACAATCTCTCCGACATTTTCTCGATGGGTGTCGTGATGTACGAGATGGCGACTGGCAAGCCGCCCTACACAGGCGCGACCGCGGCTGACGTCGCGCGTCTCGTGGTCGAGGGACAGCCGCCCTCGCCGAAAGCCATCAATCCCAACATCGACACTGCAGTCCTCGGCGTCCTCGGCCGCTGCCTCTTCAAGGATCAGTTCAAGCGGCACAAGGAAGTGAAGCTGATCCTCGACGACATCGCGCGCGCCGATCCGCAGGCGATGCAGGTCGCGGCGGAGATGGCGAAGCGCGTCGTTGCGACGGCTCCGACCGCGGCAACCTCCGGCCCCGCGATGCGCAAGGCATTTCTGCTGCTGGCCGATATCGCGAACGCGCAGTCGCTCTCGCCCGAAGCGGCGACGAAGGCCGCGGCGCGGATGCAACAGCTGGTTGGGGAAGCCGTCTATCTGTTCGACGGGCAGATCCTCGATCCCTTTGCGCCGCGCATCATCGCCGAGATGCCCTCGGTCGAGAATGCGTACGAGGCTGCGCGGAAGAGCGAGTTCGATCTCGATCCCAGACAACAGGGCGACAATCCGATCAGCGTTCGCATCCTCCTGCACGCCGGGGAAGTGACGACGATCGATGGCGAGGTCGTCGGCGACGCGATCACGAAAGGCTTCGAGGCGCTCGCCGAGCTGCCGCCGCAGACGCTCTTCATCACAGAGGCGTTTGCCGTGAAGGCGAAGACCGCCGTCCGCCTGCGCGATGCAGGCGCACGCGGCGGCGTGAAGCTCTACACGATTCTTCCGCCCGATCCTGTTGCCGCGCAGCCGACGCCATCCACCTCGGAGATCGAAGCGCAGATCGAGGCAGAGGAGAAGGCACTCGCCGAACAGGCCGCCCTCGCAAAAAAGAAAAAGCAGAAGCAGCTCGCCGCTGCCGCCGCCGCGATGATCGTGATTCTCGGCGGAGCCGGGGTCGCCTTGCGCATGCGCAAACCGGCGCCGCCGCCGGTCGTGCCGGTGAAGACGGAGACGGCGCCACAGATCCCGTCGCCCGCGCATCCGCTCACACTCGCGTTGCAGCCCTTCACGATCGAAGGAACGGATGCGACGCTCACCGATCGCGCGAACGCGATCCGGCTCGCGTCCGTCGAGCTCCTCCGCGGCCTGCCGCAGTTACGCATCGCCGACACGCCGGCGCATGGGATGCCGGTCTTCGGCGCAACCGTGCGGACGGGAACCGCAGGGCCGGAGCTCGTCCCCACCGCGGGCACGATGCAGGGACAGCCTGCAGCCTTGCTCGATGCCACAGCCGGCGTGCGCGCCGTCACGCAGTGGGTCGCACAACAGGTCCACACACCATCGCCGGAGATCAAATCATCCGATGCGATCAACGCGTTTGCCGACGCGCTTGCCGCGACCGACGACAAGAAGGCAGATGCCTCGCTGCGGAACGCGCTGAAGGCGGATCCCACATCGCTTCCGATTCAGCTCTACGCGATGCGTTACTTCGCCGCGCACGGGAAGGATGCGGATGCAGTCGCGGCCGCGAAACAGGTAGCGGTCCTCGCCCCCGACAACCTGGAGGCGCAGACCACGGTTGCGCACGCTGCTCTGAACTCCGGTGCCGTCGGCGAGGCGCTCACCGCATTCAACGGCATCCTCAAGAAGAATCCCAACAACGCCGAGGCGATCAACATCCTCGGCCGGTATGCCTTTGCAGCGGGAGACGTGCAGCACTTCAACATCTATCTGGAGAAGGCGAAGGCGCTGCCGAAGTCGGAGGTCGCCATTCACGAGCCCGATCTGCTGCTCGCGGAGGGGAGAGTCGAAGCCGCGATCGAGAAGTATTACGACGTCGAGGTCAAGGATCCGAACAACCCCGCGCTCGCGCTGAAGATCGGACGCATCTCGATTCTGCGGCACGCGCTGCCGATCGCCGAGCTCGAGCAGAAGAAGCTCGATCAGGGCGATCCGAATTACGGCGCGCATCTGCTGAAGGCGTACCTGGCCGCACATCAGAACAATCGCGCCGCGGCGGACGCGGAGCTGAAGGCCGCGCTCGCCGGCTCGAAGCCGGGCGATGACTACTGGACGAGCGCTGCCGAGGTCTACGCGATGCTCGCCGACACGAAGAGCGTGATCGAGGCGCTGACGAAGGCGTCGCAGCGGAAGGAGCCGACGGTCTCGTACGTGCTCGTCGATCCCTTGTTCCGCTATCTCGAGAATGACCCGAAGTTCGCCGACGTACAGAAGAAGCTGATGGACGATCAAACGGAAATGCGCAATGCGCTCGCCGGTTTGTAAGAAGCGATGATCGTCACGGCCCGCCTCACGTTCTCCGCCGCCCACCGCCTCAACAATCCGAAGTACGACGAGGAGTGGAATCGCCGCACGTACGACAAGTGCGACAACCCGAAGGGACATGGCCACAACTACGTGATCACGGTCAGCGTGCGCGGCAGGATCGATCCCGAGACCGGCATGGTGATCGATCTGAAGAGGTTGAAGGAGTTAGTTCGCCAGCGCGTGATCGATCGCGTCGACCATACGAACCTGAACGAGGACGTCGATTTCCTGCGTGGAGTCATTCCGACGGCGGAGAATCTCGCGCGCTGCTTCTGGCAGCAACTCGCACCAGCAATCGATCAGGGAACGCTTTACGAAGTCGCGCTGCAGGAGACGGAGAAGAACTCCGTCATCTACCGCGGAGAGGACGAGGAATGAATTTCGATCTCGCGGTGATGGCACTGGACGGCCTCGTGCGCTCGCCGATCGATGTGCGTGTCGATGAGCGGGGAGTGACGATCAGCGGCGAATCGTCAGGCCTCAAGGATCTCGCGCGGCTGCTGCTGCTCATCGCCGGAGACGGCGGAGACGAGGCGATCGAGATTCAGCCGGGCACGCATTCGACGAGAGAGTCGATGCCGCTGAAGATCAACGCCGTGTAGGACAGGCGCCCTCGCCTGTCCCCCCGGGGACCGACAGGCGAGGGCGCCTGTCGTACAACCTCTAGCTGTCGTAGTCGAGGCTGACGGTCACGAGCTCGTTGAGGAAGCTCGCCCTGGCGCGGTTGTTCTCGTCGTCGATCCGCAGCAGATCGCGCAGCGACAACATGCCGACGAGGCTGCTGCCGTCGATCACGGGGAGATGCCGGCAGCCGAGGGATTGCATCTTCTGCAGCGCGCTGTCGATCGCCTCATCGGGATGCGCGGCGACGAGCGACTTCGTCATCACGTTGGACACCGGCGTCTCATCCGGGCTGAGTCCCGGCGCGACGACGCGCGTCATCAGATCGCGCTCGGAGAAGATGCCGGCGAGTTTTCCCGAGCTCACCACGGCGATGGCGCCGATGTTCCGGTCGGCCATCTTCTTCGCAACCTCGCGAACGCTGTCCGATGTCTCCGCGAGAATCAGTGGATGTCCCTCGATCAGCTCAGAGATCTGTCTCATATCAGCTCCTGCGCGACCTGCGCCGGTTTCGGCTTCTTCTTCAGCGCGATGTTGCCCAGCCCATCGTAGGCGGCATACTTGTAAGCCTCGCTGAGCGTCGGGAAGTTGAAGACGCTGTCGATGAATGCGGAGATGGTACCGCCGAACTGCATGACCATCATCCCCGTGTGCAGCAGCTCGGCCGCGTCCTCGCCGATGATGTGCACGCCGTAAAGCTTCAGCGATTCCGGGTCGAACACGAGTTTCACCAGACCCTTGGTGTCGCCGATGATGTTGCCTCGCGCGTTGTTCCGATAGAACGCCCGTCCCACCTCGGCATTGATCCCTTTGGCCTTGCACTCCTCGTCCGTCATGCCGACGGTCGCGAGCTCGGGAATCGTGTAGATCGCATACGGAAGGATCGGCGCGACGCGCGTCTTGTACTTGAGATCGAACGCGTGGACCATCGCCACGCGCGCCTGTTCCATCGACGTCGACGCCAGCGCCGGAAAACCGATCACGTCGCCTGCCGCATAGATGTTCGGCACGTTTGTCTGGTAGTTCTCGTTGACGATGACGAGTCCGCGGGTTCCCATCGTGACGCCGGCGGCAGGGAGATCGAGCTCGCCGGTGTTGCTGTTGCGGCCCGCGGCGTAGAGCACCTTCTCCGTGTCGAACGACGTCCCGTTCTTGAGCGTGATGTGCATGACGCTCTCGCGCTTCTCGATCGCCTCGACATCGCAGCCGAGATGCAGCACGACGCCGAGCTTGCTCTGTAGCTCGCCGAGGAGGACGCGGACGATTTCGCGGTCGAGGTGTGGGAGGAGGCTGGTGCGGCCGTCGACGAGATGCACTTCGATGCCGAGTGCCGCGAAGATCGAAGCGTACTCGCAGCCGATCACGCCCGCGCCGACCACCGCCAGCGACTTGGGAATGCGATTCATCTGCAGAATCGTGTCGCTGTCGCAGACGAATTCGTCATCGAACGGGATGTGCGCCGGACGATAGGGCGACGAGCCGGTTGCGATCAGGATGATGTTGCCTTCGAGGATCTGCGTCCCGATCGCGTTCGTCACTTCGATCTCGTTGCTCGAGCGGAAACGTGCGGTGCCCGAGTAGCGATCGATGCGATGCCGCCGCAGGTTCTCGTCGATGCGGCGCCATTCGCGCTCGACCACGACGTCCTTGCGGTACATGAAGTCGTTGATCGTGACTTCGGACTTGAAGGTCAGATCGACGGCATCACGAAACCCGCGCTGCAGGAAGCCGGAGAGATGCAGTGCGGATTCGCGCAGCGTCTTCGACGGGATCGTGCCGGTGTTGACGCACGCGCCGCCGAGAACCGGCTCGCGCTCGACGAGCGCAACGCTCTTGCCGAAGTACGCAGCTTGCGCCGCTCCCTTCTCGCCGGCGGGTCCCGAGCCGATCACGATCAGGTCGTACATGGGGAGAGACAAGTGTAGCGTAGAGGAGGGTCCACCCGTTCGCAGGCCCAGGGCCGGGCCCGCGCCCGGCGTTGTTAATAGCTGATGACCGAGTGAAAATCGACGCCTACGATTTTTCTGCGTCCCTCGAGAAACGACAGCTCGATCACGGTCGCTGCGCCGATCAGTGTTGCGTCCAGCGCCCGCACCAGCGCGGCTGCGGCAGCGAGCGTGCCTCCCGTTGCCAGCACGTCGTCGATGATCAGCACGCGATCGTTCTTCGACACGGCATCGTCGTGAATCTCGAGCTTGTCCTTCCCGTACTCGAGCTCGTACTCGTGGGAGCGCGTCGTCCAGGGGAGCTTGCCCGGCTTGCGGATGGGAACGAAGCCGGCGCCGAGGATGCGGGCGACGCAACTGCCGAAGATGAAGCCGCGCGACTCGATGCCGGCGACCATCGTGATGTTCGCATCGCGGAACGGCTCGGCGAGCAGCCTCACGCTGTTCTCGAGCCCCTGCGGATCGCGCAGCAGCGGTGTGATGTCCTTGAAGACGATGCCGGGCTTTGGGAAATCGGGAACGTCGCGAATCAGATTCCGCAGTGCGTCAGCGCTCATTCAGAATTTCACGTCGAAGTCGCCGAGCTTGCCGGTGAACTCCTTCGTCTCCTGGTCGATTTTCGTTACCTCAGCGTAGCGAGGACCTTCTCTCAGCTCTTCGATCCACTCGTCGATCGTTTCCTTCTCGCCTTCGACGGCGGCATCGACGGTGCTGTCGCGATTGTTCGTGATCCACCCCTTGAGTCCCAGCCGCCGCGCCACGCGTGTGGCGAAGAAGCGGTACCCGACGCCCTGCACTTTCCCATGGATCCGGATTAAGCGCATCTCTTTCATGGTGTGCGGATTGTACTCGCAGCGACTACCGGCGGCGCTTGCGATGTTTCGTGTGATGAACCGTTTTCTTTTTCCGCGCCGGCGGAGGCGCAGGTGCAGCGGCTGGTTGAGGTGGAGGCGCCGATTTGATCTCGCCGACCGTATGCGACACGGTGCCGAGCTGCGCCTTTTGCGATTCGACCTCGCTGCGCAACGCGGCGACATCGCGCGCAAGCCGAGCACGGTCCGCATCCGCGAGGCGCACCAGCGCGACGGTCGCCGCCGCGGCGGCATCGGTGCGCGGATACTGCTGCACGATCTTGGAGAGCGCGTCTCGCGCGCGCTCGTTCTGACCGGCATCGATCGCGCGCTTCGCCTGCTTCATCAGCGCCGCCGATTCCAGATCGTTGGGAACCGTCAGCACGAGGTACGCGACGACTGCGCCGAGGATGGAGGAGACGAGCGCAGTGGCGATGAGCAGGCCGCGGGCCCGCATCACGCTAGTCCTTCCAGCCGAATTTGCCGACGAGAGGCACGAACTCCGCCGACCCGCAGTCTTCGATCTGCACGCGCGTTCCGACCCGCGTCACGCGCGCCAGCCGCTGATTTCCTGCCGGTCCGATCGGCAGCACCATGCGCCCCGTGCGCGCGAGCTGCTGCACCAGAGGCTCCGGCACTTCGGGCGCCGCCGCTGCGACGATGATGCGATCGAACGGCGCCTGGTCCGACCATCCGTACGTGCCGTCGAACACCTTCACCGTCGCGTTGTGAATCTTCATCGCGCGGATCAGCTCCGCGGCTCGGAGCGCCAGCTCGTTGATTCGTTCGATGGAGAAGACTTTCGCGCACAGCTTCGAGAGCACCACTGCCTGATATCCGGTTCCCGTGCCAATCTCGAGCACCTTTTCCTTACCGCTGAGCTCGAGCAGTTCGATCATCCGCGCCACGATGTAAGGCTGCGAGATCGTCTGTTTCGCTCCGATCGGCAGCGCGCCGGGACCGTAAGCCTTCGCGGCCACGACGGAGGGAACGAAGAGATGCCGCGGCACTTCGCGCATCGCCTGGAGGATGCGCTCGTCCCGGATGCCGCGCGCTTTCACGTGACGGTCGACCATCAGGATTCGCTGGTGTGCGAACTCGCGTTCTTCGGCGGTCTTATCGATCGACGGCAAGGAGATCCTCGAGGGGCTTGAGAGTTGGTATCGACTGATGATGCGTCAGATCGAGATGCAGCGGAGTGATGGCGATGTAGCCGGCCTGAATCGCCTCGAAGTCGGTCCCTTCACCCGGATGCCACGATGGCGCGCCTCCGCCGATCCAGTAGTAGGCGCGGCCGCGTGGATCCATCCGCTCGATGATGCCTTCCGTGTAGATGCGGCGGCCGAGATGGCACACGCGCACGCCGGCCGGTTTCTGCGGAGGGAAATTCACGTTGAGGATGATCGACGGATCGCGATGATGCTCGAGCGCCCAGCGGACGAGCGACACGGTGAAGTCGACGCTGCCGTCGAATGAGAAATGCTCGCCGACGACGGCCGAGAGCGCGATCGACGGGATGTTGAGCAGCGCCCCTTCGAATGCGGCCGAGATCGTCCCGGAGTAGGTGACATCGTCGCCGAGATTCGCGCCGAAGTTGATGCCGGAGACGACGAGGTCCGGCCGCGCGTCTTTCATCAGCTTGAGCACGGCGAGGTTCACGCAATCGGTCGGCGTTCCGTCGACGATCCACTCGTTCTCTTCGATCTGCAGCAGACGCAGCGGACGGTTGAGCGTGAGTGCATGCGACGCCGCGCTCTGCTCGCGATCGGGTGCGACCACGAGCACGTCGCAGACGCTGCGGAGCGCCGCAGCGAGCTTGCGGATGCCTTCGCTGTAGATGCCGTCGTCGTTGGTGAGGAGGATGCGCATGGGCGCGGGCATTCTAACGGAACAGGCAGCAGGTATCCTTGAGCCGTGGATCGGAAACCGCTTGCGATCACTCTGGGGGATCCGGCCGGCGTCGGTGCGGAGATTGTCTTCAAGGCGCTCGAGACTCTCGATGTGCCGGTGCGGATCTTCGGCAGCCGCGCATTCGCGAAGCCGGCGGAGCGTTTCGACTTCGTCGACGTCGGCGGCTCCGGCGAGATTCAGTACGGCCGCATCGACGCCGCCTATGGCCGCGTTGCGCTCGACTCGCTCGATGCCGCGATCACTGCGATCGAGCGTGGCGAGTGCTCCGCGCTCGTCACTGCGCCGATTCACAAACAGGCGATTCTCGCCGCGGGCTCGCCGTTTCCGGGACATACGGAGCTTCTCGCCGCGCGCGCCGGCCTGACGCGATACGCGCACGACTACGCGATGTACTTCGATTCGCCGTCGATTCGCACCGTGCTGCTGACGGTGCACGTGCCGCTGCGCGAGGCGATCGCGTCGGTGAATGCGGAGGACATCGCGGCGCTCGCCCGCCTCACGAATCGCGAGCACGAGCGGCTGCATGGCGTGAAGCCGCGCATCGGCGTCGCCGGCGTGAATCCGCACGCGGGCGAAGGCGGCCGCTTCGGATCGGAGGAGAGCGCGATCGCCGAAGGGGTGATGCGCGCCTCGGCGTCAGGAGTGAAGATCGATGGACCGCATCCCGCCGACACGCTCTTTCTCGCCGCGAGCCGCGGCAAGTACGACGTCGTGATGGCGATGTACCACGATCAGGGTCTCATCCCGGTGAAGACGATGGCGTTCGAGCAGTCGGTCAACGTCACGATCGGTCTGCCGTATCTGCGAGCCTCCGTCGATCACGGCACCGCGTTCGACATCGCCGGCAAAGGAGTCGCCGACTCCGCACCGATGCGCTACGCGATCGAGTGGACGTGGGGCCGCCTGCCTGCCGTCACGCCAGCTCTTCTTCCTTGAACAGATACTTGATGCAGTGTTTCTGGATGAGGAGATTCGGCGCGCCTTCGCGATTCACCTTGAGGCAGGTGCGGTCGTACCACTCGATGCAGCCGCGGATCTCTTCGCCGTCGGTCATTACGATGACCATCGGCGTCTTCGAGTTCATCTGCTTCAGGTAGTAGAAGTTCTCCGCGTTCGTGGCCTCGGGCGGCGCCGGGCGCCCGGGGCGGGTGCCGTTCCCGTTGCCGTTTCCATTGCCGCGGGTCCTGAACTCGGGCAGACCGCGAAACATCCGGCGTCCGTTGAACTGATTGCCGTCGACATCATTCGTCCGATTGTTGAATGGCATGCCATCGCCTCCGTGATGTTTCGCTGTCCGGGGAAACTTGATCGGCTGTTTTGCGAGTCTCGTGCCCGTCCTTGCGGCGAAGAGGCGATTTGCCTAGAATGCGCCCGGCTTTTCTTGCGCACATTTCTGCGCCCCACCACGATTGGAGGCCCCCCTTGAATTCGGTTGTCTGCATCAGTCATGTCCCCGACACGGAGTCGAGGATCAAGGTGAGCGGCGATGGCCGCCACATCGATGAAGCTGGTCTGAAGTTCATCGTCTCTCCGTACGACGAGTTCGCACTCGAAGAGGCGATCCGGCTGAAGGAAAAAAATGGCGGCGACGTCACCGTCGTCACCTACGGTCCTGAGCGCGCGGCGCAGGCACTCCGCGAGTGTCTTGCGCGCGGTGCAACGAAGGCGCTGCACATCAAGGGCGAGTCGGCCGACGCCGATGCCCTCGGCATCGCGAAGGTGCTCGCGGCGGCGATCCGGAGCGTGCCGCACGACATCGTTTTCTTCGGCAAGCAGGGCGTCGGCACCGACAACGGTCTCGTCGGCCCGATGACGGCCGAGCTCCTCGGTTATCCGCAGGTGAATGTCGTCACGCACCTCGAGGTCGCGGACGGCAAGCTCACTGCGAGCCGCGAGATCGAAGGTGCCGAGGAAGTGATCGAGGCGCCGCTGCCGGCGGTGATCACGGCGCAGAAGGGGCTCAACGAGCCGCGCTACGCGTCGCTGAAGGGCATCATGGCCGCGAAGAAGATCGCGATCGACACGAAGTCGGTCGCCGACCTCGGCCTCGACGAATCGAACATTCTCAATCAGCGCGTCGTCTTCGTGTCGCTGCAACTGCCGCCTGAAAAGGCCGGCGGACGCAAGATCGACGCATCGGATCCTGCAGCCGCGGCGCAGGAGATCATCAAGTTCATCCGCGAGGAAGCGAAGGCACTCTAATGGCTGGCGTACTGGTTTTCTGCGAAGTCAAAGACGGAAAGATCAAGAAGGCATCGCGCGAAGCGCTGTCGATCGGACGCAAGCTTGCGGAGAGCGCAGGCGGCGATCTCGTCGCGATTGCCAATGACAAGTCGGTTGCCGAAGAGGCGGGCCGCTATGGCGCGAAGAAGCTCTTCGCCGCCGGCGTCACGCAGTATTCGACCGAGGCGTGGACGAGCGCGATCAAGCAGGCGTGCGATGAAGTGAAGCCGGTAGTGCTGCTCTTCGGCGGCACGTCGAACGGCCGCGATCTCGCGCCGCGCGTTGCCGCGCGCCTCGATGCCGGCGTTGCGTCGGATGTCGATCAGCTCTCGTGGAACGATGGCAAGCTGCGCGCGCGCCGCCCGGTGTACTCGGGGAAGGCATTCGCGACGGTCGATGTCACCGGCACTCCCGCAATCGCGACGACGCGTCCGAATGCGTTTCCCGCGGAGGAAGCCGGCGGAGCTGCGGCGGAAGTCGCCGATGTGAACGCGTCGATGGATTCGAAGGCGAAGCTGCTCGAGACGAAGGCTCCCGAAGCAGGCGAGCTGACGATCGCGGAAGCGGACATCATCGTCTCCGGCGGCCGCGGTCTGAAGGAAGCGCAGAACTTCTCGTTGATCAAGGATCTGGCGCACGCGATCGGCGGCGCCGTGGGCGCGTCACGTGCGACGGTTGACGCCGGCTGGATCGATCATCAGCATCAGGTCGGGCAGACGGGCCGCGTCGTGAGCCCGAATCTCTACATCGCAGCAGGCATCAGCGGTGCGATCCAGCATCTCGCCGGCATGTCGTCGTCGAAGCACATCATCGCGATCAACAAGGATCCCGAGGCGCCGATCTTCCGCGTGGCGGATCTGGGCGTGGTCGGCGATCTATTCACGGTGCTTCCGGCGCTGACCGAAGAAGTGAAGAAAGCGAAAGCGCACCACTAACTGAAGGCGGGCGATTGTCCAGTGGCGGTGAAGCCGCCACTGGATGATTTCCTGAGCACGCCTGGCGGCGCGATCGTTCCTATTGGTTGGGGTTCGACGGCGAGGGCACGTTCGTCGTGATCGCCGCGCCTGCTCCGAGCGTCGATGCGATCGGGCCCGGCGCGTTTTCCGTGCAGTCCATGATCAGCATCAGCGTGTGTCTCGCCCACGGCGTTTCGCAGTTGTTCGTCGCTTTCACGCGATAGATCTGCGGGCTCTTGGCCACGATGCGCTTTCCATCCAGCACGACGAAGAAGTACTCGATCTCATCGTTGCTGTCGAACTTCGGCAGCGTCACCGTGGAGAGCTTGCCGAGGTTCGTCCCTTCGACGGAGCACCAGTCGGTGGTGTTCGTTCGGCGGAAGTAAGCGCGGAGCGTCCCCTTGTCTTCGACCTCGACCTGCAGCACAGGCATCTCGCCGCCGCGGAGGCAGGTAATTGGTGAGTGATCGATGCGTCCCGGCTGTGCATAGACAAACGTGCCGGCAGCGAGGAGTGACGTAGCGAGGATGAGGCGAAGCTTCATGAGGGACCCCTTGTCAAACTACATTCTACTGCGTTCCGAGGATTTTTGCCTTGTAGAGCGAGGTCTCGCGCGTGACGGGCAGAGCCGGCAGCGCGCGCGTCATGAGATCGCGCGCCGCGTTCACGTCGCCGAGCTCGTAGCGATTGACGGCCTCGTAGAACTGGTGCAGCTCTTCGCCGGAGCGAAACGGCATCAGCTTCTGATAGGTCGCGGATGACTCGCGCCACGCGGATGTCTGGTTGAGGCCCTTCGCCACATCGAGCGAAGTGTTGCGCGGCAGCCCTTCCGTCTGCGCAAGGCGCAGGTAGATCTGCCGCGCCGCGAGGATCTTCCCCTCGTTGAGCATGCGCTGCGCGTCGCTGATCTGTGCCGCTGCTTCGACGCCCGCACCGGAGAGCGAGGGTTGATGGCGCGCCGCGGAGACGAGCGGGCTCGTCTGCTGTGTTTGCGTGGACGGTGTCGCGATCGGACGCGATGGCGCAGTCTGCGCAGGCTCCGGCGCCTTCGTCACGACGGGCGCAGGCTTCGGCGTTTCCTGCGGAGCGGGGGGCTTCACAGGCTCCGGCGCCTTCGTCACGACAGGTGCCGGCTTCGGGGCTTCCGTCTGCCGAGGTGTGGTTGTCGCTGGCATTGGAGCAGGCTTCACCGGCTCCGGCGCCTTCGTAACCACAGGTGCAGGCTTCGGTGTTTCCTGCGGAGCGACCGTTTGTCGAGGCGGTGCAGCAACGACCGGAGCAGGAGCCGCACTTTTCGCGCGTCCCTTGAAGGCGGGCACCATCGCGAGCTGTTCCGGACGCAGCAGCTTTGCGGCGAGCGACTCGAACGCGGAGCGCGTATCGGGATCGATTGCCGTGGTCGTGTACGCACCGGAGATCCGTTCGGCGAGCGATGCTTTTTCGACAGCCGCAGTCGCTTCCGCGCGCTGGCTCATCTTCTCGTAGGCGTGCGCGAGGTAGACCTGCGCGCGCAGATATTGCGAGGCATCATCGACGAGACCGAACGCGGCGATGCGCAATTCTTTCGCCGCGCGGAAATTGTCTCCGCGCTGCGCGTCCGAGATGCCGCGCGTGAGCAGCGTCACATAGAACGGATCACTCGCCTGCGCAACGCTGGCGAACGCGACCAAAGCTACAGCGATGACGCTAGTGCGAACGATTTTCACGATGACCAAATAACTCCCACACCCGTTTCAAAAATCCGCCACCTCTCACTACTTGCGGTTCGGGCTCCCATTCCAGCCCTCGCCCTTCGATCACCGCCGCCGGATTCGTTCGCGTGAGATGTTCAGCAACATCGGCTCCCGCGAGCTCCCGGACTCTTTGAATCGCTGCAGCGACGCGCGGTGGCCGCCGGCCGGTGTTGTGCGCGTCCGTTGACATGATATGCACGAGACCGCCCGTAATCCACTCCAGAGCCGCGCGCTCCGCCTCGGGACCGAAGTGCCCGGTCACGCTGTCGCACGTGATCTGCGTCTTCGCGCCGAGTTGAATGAGCCGCGCCAGCAGCTCCGGTTTCGCGCGAAAGACATCGTTCCGCTCCGGATGCGCGATGATCGGCGTCCATCCGTCGAGCTGCACCTGGTAGAACGGCTGCTCGATCAGCGGCGGAATCGCCTGCGCAGCGAACTCGACCAGCACATAGCGCGATCCGCCAAGCGGCACGATCCCGCCATTCGTCCGCAGCACTTCGGCCATGTCGTGCGCGAAAAAATATTCTGAGCCGAGGACGAGCCGCGGCGCATCGCCAATCTTCTCGCGCAACGAATCGAGAATCGTCTCCAGCTTGTGCCGCGATGTGTTCTGCCAGCGCCCGCGAAGCACATGCGGCGTCGCGACGATCGTCTCGATCCCCGCATCGCGCGACATCCGGCACATCTCGACGGCCTCCGCCATCTCGCGAGGCCCATCGTCGACCGCAGGCAGACAGTGGTGATGGATGTCGATCATTGGGACGAGTGATGAGTGATGAGTGACGAGTGAAGAGTGACGAGTGAAGAGTGACGAGTGAAGAGTGCTGAGTGCTGAGTGCTGAGAGCTGAGTGGCTGCCGTCTTTGCTTCTACTCAGCACTCGGTACTCAGCACTCGGTACTCATAACTGGTACTCAGCACTCGGTACTCTTCACTCTTCACTCGTCACTCATCTCATCCCTCTCCATCACCCACTCTTCCGCGCGGGTTCTTTTTTCTCGCCCGTCTCGGCGTCGTAGTAGTCGTAGTAGCTCTTCTTGAACGAATAGCCGTATTGCTGCAGATCGAGGTTGTTGAGGATCGCGCCGAGTACGGGGATGTTGCTCTGGCGCAGGCGATCCGCGGCGCGCTGCACGATCTCACGCGGTGTCGAGCCGCCATACACGCAGAGCACGACGCCGTCCGCACTCGCGGCGAGCACGATCGAGTCCGTCACGGCCATCACCGGAGGCGAGTCGAAGATCACGAATGCGAACTTCTGCCGCACTTCGTGGATGAGATGCTTCATCCGGTCCGATGCGAGCAGCTCGGAAGGATTCGGAGGCGTCGGCCCCGACAGAATCACCGACAGGTGCGGCACCTCGGATTCCTGGATCACTTCTTCGAGCGGGATGTTCGTCGCCAGGTAATTCACGAGGCCGACGTTCATCTTGCCCTTGAACACTTTCTGGAGGCGCGGGCGCCGCAGATCGGCGTCGATCAGCAGCACCGGCTTGCCCATCTGCGCCAGCACGGTCGCGAGATTGATCGACGTGGTCGTCTTTCCTTCGCGCGCGAACGTCGAGGTGATGACGATGACCTTCGGCGAGTTCGCCGAGGCGAGGAGCAGCGACGTGCGGAACGCGCGATACGCCTCGGAGATCGGCGAGCGATTGTCTTCGTGCGGCAAGAGGTCGATGCCTCGTGCCGGCGCCTCGGGCTCGTTCTCCACGGCGCGCAGTTTCGTGCGCGAGCCGTAGTAACGATAGCCGTAGCCGCTGCGTACGGACGTCGCCGACGGGATGACGCCGAGGGACGCGAAGCGCGTGACGCGCTCGAGCTCTTCGGGGGTCTTGATCGAGCGGTCCATGTACTCGAGGAAGAAGATCGCCGCGAGGCCGAGGAGCACGCCGAGCGGGAAGGCGCTCTGCAGATTCTTCTTCATCGTGACGTTGAAGCGGCCGGTCGGCACCTGCGCGTGATCGACCCAGTGGACGTTCGACGTCGTCGAGCCGCGAAGGATCGCGCCGACTTCCGTGTCGCTCTGCTTCTTCGTCAATTGCTGGAGGAGCTGTTCCTTGCTGTCGATCTCCGCGCGGAGATCGATGTACTTCGCGACCGAGAGATTCTGCGACTGCATCTCGCGTTTTACGGCGTCGAATGCGGCAGATGCCTCGGACTCACGTCCCTGCGCCTGAAGAATCGCGTTGTGCGCAGCCTCTTTCTTCTTGTTGAACGCTTCGAGCAGGGCGGCCTGGCGCGCCTGGCGCGTCTTGTCGATCTGCTGCTTGAGCTGCACCATCTGCGGATGCTCGGCCTTGAAGGTCGAAAGCTTCTGGTTGTAGTCGCGCTGGAGGTTCGCTTCCTGCGCCGCGAGGTCGCGGACGAGAGGCTCGTCGCCGGCGACCGCGTCCGGACTCGAGCGCAGCAGCGCATCGTAGTCGCTCTGGCGTTGCCGCCGCTCTAGCTGAGCGCTCGTCGCATCCTGATTCAGCTTCAGCATTCGCTGCGCGACGATGCTGTTCGGATCGTTCGGCGAAACGATGTCCTTCTGTTCCCCATACCTCTGCAACTGTGCGCGCAGCGTATCGAGGTCGCTCTTCACGGCGGCGATCTGGCGCGAGAGTACGTCCTGCGCCTGGCGCACCGTATCGGCTTTGTTGTCGATCGTGAGCCGCATGTACGAATCGCCGACACCCTCGGCGATCTTCGCGGCGAGCTTGGGCGATGTCGCGATGTAGGAGATGTCGACCAGCGAGGTGTTCTTGACCGGCTCGACCGTGACTCCGGCCATCAGGCCGGAAGCCAGCTTGTCGCGAATCTCCTCGATTTCCTTTGCGGTTTTTCCCTGGATTCCGCCGGGATAGAACTCGGGATCGGTGAGCAGCTTCTGGTCATCGATCACGCGCTGGCCGAGGCCGCGGCTCTTGAGCAGTTCGTACTGCGTCTGCAGAAACTCCTGATCCGAAGCCGCGATGCCGAAGAAGTCTTCGATCGTGATCTGATTCGGATTCTCGCGCTCGATCTGAATGCGGATCTGCGACTTGTACAGCGGCCGCGAGAAGTAGCTGGCGAGGAACGTCCCGAGCATCACGACCACGAGGATCGAGAGCGCCACCTTCCATCGCTTGTAGATGACGTTCCAATAATGGGAAAGGTGGACTTCCTCGGAAACGCTATTCAGGTCCATGGGTTCGCTGGTGTTAGGACAGGCGCCCCGGCCTGTCCTTCTGTGATTCGACCATTAGGGACCGGACAGGCGAGGCGCCTGTCCTACACTCAGAAGAAGCTCTCGGTCACATAGATCGTGTCGTTGTCCTGCAAGATCACGTCCTTACCTCCAGTCAGTATGCGCCTGAAGTTGACGTGAATCGTCTGTTCCTTTCCATCGACCATGCGCTTGATCGTCGCGTTTTTGCCCGCGCGATCGGTCTGGCCGCCGGCGCCCGCGATGGCCTGCAGGAGCGTCGGAGTCTGCGAACGGCGGAACTGCACGGTGCCCGGATGCATGACCTCGCCAAGGACGTAGATCGTCAGCGGCGTATCGACAGGAACGTTGATGACATCGTTCGGCGCGAGCGGGAGATTCAGGTCCGGATTGCCGTTGACCATCAGGTCTTCGATATCGATATCGATTCGCTCGGTGAGCCCGTTCGCCGCGGTGCGAAGAACGTAGAGCGACTTTCCGTAGCCGTTCGCGAGGCCGCCGGCCTGCGTGATCGCCTGCAGCAGCGTGATGTTGCCCGAGGTGCCGATCGTGCCGGGACGGACGACGGCGCCGATGACCGAGATCGGCTTGTTGCCGTACTCGACGACTTCGATCACGACGTCCGCGCGCGTCATGTACTTCGACTCGAGCAGCGCCTTGATGTGCGCTTCGGCCTGGACCGGAGTGAGTCCGCTGACGTCGACCTTGCCGAGGAGCGGCATCGTGATGCGGCCGTCATCGCTGACGGTGGTCTTCGTGTTGAGGTTGGCGTCCTGCAGGACCTTGATGTCGATCACGTCGCGCGTGCCGAGAGGCGTGTCGGACGACGGAGCGCTGGTCTGCGCCTGCGCGATTGCCGCGGCGAAGAGAAAGATCACTGCTGCGAAGATCGAAAACGGTTTCATGTTCCCCATTTCTCAAACCGCGATTGCCGCTGTTCCCGGCGTGGGAGCGAGCGGCAGCATCGCAACTTCCCAACTACTGGACCGTTTGGACTGATGAGAAGTTTACGAAGCATCCGTCAACTTCCCGTCTCTGCTCACATCAGTAACGCGCAAAAGGCAGATGCGAATTGCCCGAGTTGTTATTTTTAGGAACGATTATGGCCTGATAGACAGCCTGAGCGTGCCTCGTATTCCGCTGTCCTGGTCGGCTATGGACGAGTTCGACTTGCGTTGGAAGTAGCCGACGTCGAATCCACCCGAGATGTGGCGGACGGTGTAGATCCAGCCGAGAGCGATGTACTCCAGCGTGTCGCGCCGCAGCACGCCGCTGACCGGGGTGTCGTACGAATCGCGTCCGTAATTGCCAAGGAGATGCAGCGTCAGCTTGCGCGTGGTGTTCCAGTTGAGCTGCCCGCCGATGCTGTCGCGGCGGAAGTACGGATTGTTCGGTGCGATGGAGAAAACGAGATCGCGTCCGCCGCTGACGTTGACTGCCCATGTCGTGGAGAAGCGGCGGCTCGTTGTGAACTTCGCCAGCCAGCCGCGATAGTCGTGCTTCGCCGGATCGCGAAACTCGAGGCGCCCCGGTCCCGCCTCTGCCGACAACTGCGTGCGGCCGTCATCGAATGCGAAGCCTGCACCGGCGTATGTGCGAACGGAGTCCGAGCTCTTTGCCACCGCGAAGTTGTACGTGCTCCGTTCCGCGGCGACCAGCAGCGCGGTCAGCGGGAACGTCTTGTGATGCGCCGAGACGCGGTAGTTGTGTGCGTCGAATGCGAGGTTCTCGACCGGCACGTTGAGCGGCTGCAGCTTGTCCTTCGGGTACGACGACTGCTGATACTCGGCGCTGCCGTGCAGGCTCGTGCGGCTCGAGTACTTCAAAGTCGATGTGATCCCGTAGTTCGTCTCGCGCAGCGTGACGAGCCGATAGATGTCTGCGACGTTCGTTCGGACATCGTTCGTCCGCGAAACGTATCCGTCGATGTACATGTGATTCAGCAGCAGCCGCGCATCGGTCCGCAGGAAATAGCCGAACTGATTCTTTCCGGTCGCGTGGCTCAGCACGTTGTACGCCGGCGTCACCTCCGCGGAGAAGACGACCTTCCGCTGCGGGACGAAGTACAACTTGTGGGGTGCACGCACGCTGAAGGAGAAACCGCCGGTCTGATCTGCGGTCGGGACGAAGAACGTCTGCCCGTAGCCGATGTCGGAGAACTCGAAGCTCGAGAGGAGGTAGATCGGTCCCTTGTGGATGCTGGCGCGGCCGAGGTCATTCGCGATTTGGCGCGACTCATCGATGTCGCGATTGCGGTCGCGCAGTTCCTGCGCGGAAAGAAACGCCGACGCAAGGATGAGGATCCCGAGGGCCGCCCCACGAATACGCATACACCCACCTCGCACGCGTCGCCTCCCAATTGCCAGCGTAAACTTCGCCGAAGTCTAACACGCCGTTACAATTAGCGCATCACGATGCTAGACCGCCTGCTGCTCGCAGTCTTTCTTGCGTGGGTCGTCTGGCTCCCGCTCCCCTTTGCCTCCGTCATCGACAAGGCCCGTCTGCCTCTCGTCGCGGTGCCGCTCGCGATCCTCGCCCTCGCGGCCCTCGTTTCCCACGGTGAGGCGCCGCCGCGCGACTCGCAGAGATCACGCGCGCACCGGCGATGGTCCATCGGAGCAGCGCTTCTGCTCCTCCTCATCGCAATCCAACTGATCCCGCTCCCGGCTCCCATCCTGCAACGCATCGACAGCGAATCGAGCACGCTCTGGCAGCAAGCCACCGCGATCGCGGCCAACCTCGGCACAAGGACGGCAACCGCGCATCCGATCTCGATCGCCCCCTGGACGACGGCGAGAGAATTGTTTCGGCTCCTCGCACTTTTTGCCGCGTTCCAGTCGGCAGCCATTCTGATCCACACCCACGCGCGCCGCCTCGCGCTCGCCGGCGCGCTGCTCGCCGCCGCCGTCTTCGAGATCTTCTACGGCATCAACGAGGCCGCGCTCCGCCGCTACGAGATCTGGGGCTGGAAGAACAAGCTGATCTTCAATCGCGTGACCGGTACGTTCGTGAACCCGAATCACTTCGCGCACTACCTCGCGATCATCATTCCGATGGCGATCTTTCTGATGGCGTGCGCGTGGCACGACGCCGCGCCGGGGGCGCCATTCGGGCGCCGCGCCGCACTGCTGATCGAGAAGCACATCCTCTCGTTCGGCGTCGGCGCCGTGGTGACGATCGGCTCCGTCGCCGCGATACTCGTCGCGTCGTCGCGCGGCGCGCTCCTCGCTCTCTTCGGAGGCATCGCGATCGTCACGCTCATCGCGATGGCGCGCTCGCACACGCTGCGCCGCTCCCGCCGCCAGCGGATGAAGTTCGCGTTCGGCGGCACGCTCCTCTTCGTCGTCGTGCTCATCGGGCTCGTGATCTACCTCGGCCGCGAGCGGACGATCGCCCGCTTCACGCCGGGCGATCAGGAGACGCTCACGCTCGTCGGCCGCACCGCCGGCTACGAAACCGCTCTCGGAGTCTGGCGCCGGTTCCCGGTTTTCGGCAGCGGTGCCGGGACCTTCGCGAATGCCTCCGGCCTCGGCCAGCGCGACGATCTCGAGAAGCTGTACGACCATGCGCACAACGATTACCTCGAGATTGCGGCGACGACCGGCGTGATCGGGTTCGCCGTAGCGTGCATCGCGTTGATTGCCGGCTACGTCGCGCTCGTGAGCAGCACGTTCGGACGCGAAGCCGAGGGGAGCTTTCGCCATCGCGCATTTCAGGCGGCGGCGCTGATGAGCATCACGATCGCGATGGTGCACGCGATGATCGACTTCAACTTCTTCATCCCCGCCAACGCCGCAACGCTGGCAGTGATCGCCGGCGCATCCGTCGGCCTGCGCCGCGGAGCGCGGGCGTCCCGCCCGCAGCCGGCGGGCGTCCCGCCCGGCGGCGATGAATCGTGAAAAGGTCGACGACTGCGGACGAGACGTCCGCTCCCCACTCTGACGCTGGGTAGGCCTGCGCCGCGTTGGAATCGTGAAAATGCGGACGAGACGTCCGCGCTCCACTTTGACGCTGGGTCGGCCTGCGCCGCGGAGCGCGGGCGTCCCGCCCGCAGCCGGCGGGCGTCCCGCCCGGCGGCGATAAGTCGTGAAAAGGTCGACGACTGCGGACGAGACGTCCGCTCCCCACTCTGACGCTGGGTAGGCCTGCGCCGCGTTGGTAATCGTGAAAATGCGGACGAGACGTCCGCTCCCCACTTTGACGCTGGGTCGGCCTGCGCCGCGGAGCGCGGGCGTCCCGCCCGGCGGCGATGAATCGTGAAAGGGTCGCCGGGCGAGGCGCCCGACGACTGCGGACGAGACGTCCGCGCTCCTATCCCGCGGCGACGCGGATCAGGCGGCGCAGCGTGGTATGCGTTTTCGGATTGACGAGGTGCACATCGACGCGGTGATACCCCTGCGTGAGCGAGGCCTTCACCTCGAGTGCGGGCGCCACCGGCCCCTCGGAAACCAGCGCATCGTCGATCAGCACCTCGGCATAAGGCGGAGTTTGATCGCTCTGCACCGCCTCGAGGCGCAGCGTGTACACACCACCGTTGCTGAACACATCGCGATATGCCCGCTCGCAGATGTCGCCGCCGCACAGGCCGCTCCACTGCTCAACCGGCGGCTGCACCTTCGCGACTTCCAGCGGATGCAGCCCGTGGTTCGTCGCGAATCGATTGAGCGCGTCGAGCCGCCTCGTGTCGATGCGATCGCGTTGAATCGGCTTCGACCGCAGCGCATCGAGAATCGCGGCCAATAGCGGTGCGTCAGCCGTCGCCGGTTGCAGCGGAACGAGCGCGATGAGCTGCGTGGCATCGGCGGTATCGCGGATCCGCTCGAGTTGCGCGAGCTGGCGGCGCCGGATCTGCTCGCGAAACGCGCGGTACTCATCGAAACGTCCGCTGGCCAGTGCCGTTGCTTCGAGATTGGCCAGCGCCGCGTCGTTGCCGG
Source organism: Acidobacteriota bacterium (assembly GCA_021325515.1). Classification (GTDB taxonomy): domain Bacteria; phylum Acidobacteriota; class Thermoanaerobaculia; order Gp7-AA8; family Gp7-AA8; genus JAJPHC01. The sequence continues at coordinate 52,450 of JAJPHC010000058.1, read as the reverse complement.
GATTCGCGCGGCGGATGATCGAGAGATCGCCGGTGATGCGCGCCACCGTTTCCGCGGCGCGCGCGAAGAACGCCTCGTCGCGCAGCATCGGCTCGACGCTCGCCAGCACCTCGCGCCGGTCGGCGTCGCTGAGCTCCTTCCAGTGGGCGAGGCCGCTCTGCACGAACGTCATCTGTGCAAACGGCCGGTTCGGTTCGAGCCGCGCCATCAGCACGTGCGCGGCGCGCCAGGTATCGAAACGCGTCGTGCGCGTCGAGTCGAGCTCGGTGGCGAGGATCTTCGCCAACGCTGCGCGATCGGTCGGAGTTCTCACCAGCGCCGCGCCCGGCGATGCGGACTCCGGCGCGCGGCGAAGCTCCGGCACCGCGAGAAAAATCGCGAGACCCGCGGCGGCAATCAGTCCAGCAACTCTCATGAGTGGAGTGCGGACGCCTCGTCCGCACCTCGTGTTGCCTCCCGAAGAATCTTCTCCCAATGGTCCATCGCGATCTCCGCCGCGAACCGCTCGCGGTACAACGTCCGCGCGCGCTCGCCCATCGCGCGGCCCTTCTCCGGCGATGAAGCCAGCTCGCGGATCGCATTCGCCAGCGTGACTGCTTCGCCGGGCTCGACGACGTATCCAATCTCGTTCGCGAGCACGAGCCGTGCAAGCTCTCCGTCGCGCGACCCGATGTAGATCACAGGACGCCCGGCGGCGAGCACGCCGTAGAACTTGCTCGGCACGATGAGTCCTTCGAGCCGAGGATTGAGCGAGACGAGATGCACATCGACCGACGCGAGACTTTCGGACAGGCGCTCGATGGATGCATAAGGCTCGAAGCGGACATTGGGAAGATTCTCGCGCCGAACTTCGTCGAGGCGCGCGCCGCCGCCGGTGATCCTGAACATGATCGAAGAGTCATCGCGCAGCAGCCGCATCGCGCCGATCATCGTCGCGGCGTCGTGCGCCCGCCCGAGATTTCCCGAATACCCAACGACGAAGCTGCCGTCCTGCTGCCTGCTGTCGGCTGCCTGCTGCCTGACCCCCACGGCCCAGTTCTGCCGCACCACGGCATGCGGTACGCGCGGCGCCATCTCCTCGCCGATCACGACATTCAGGCGCGCGCGGCGCAGAGACCAGTCGCGCGCGCGATGCAGGAAGCGCGGCGCGTGGACGCCGAGGGCGTGGGCGACGTCGGGAAAGAGATCCTGAACCCAGTTGATGTACGGCGCGCAGGAGAGCGCGGCGAGGACGGAGGTGAGCGGAGGATCGGTCATCGCGACGAAGAGCGTGCCGCGCTTCATGAACATCTTCGCCCAGGCGTTGAATGCGAAGGAGAGGTAATCGAACGCGCGTCCGATGAGCGAGTGGCGGCCGAAGCTCGTCGAGCCGGCGCGGGTGATCTGCACGCCGCGCACGGTTTCGCGCCGGGGCAGCCGCGCGTCGGGCACGTCATACAGTTGCTGGCTCGTGATCACGCCGACGTCCCATCCGCGTTCCGCGAGATGAAAGGCGAGCTCGGAGACCATCTGACTTGTTGCAGAATGGTCCGGATGAAAGTATCGATTCACGAAGACGACGCGCACGCATGATCATTCTAGGCATCAATGCGCATCACGCGGATGCTTCCGCGTGCATTCTCATCGACGGCAGGCTGATCGCCGCGGCGGAAGAAGAGCGCTTCCGGCGCATCAAGCACTGGGCGGGATTCCCGACGATCGCGATCGAGTACTGCCTGCGCGAGGCGGGTGTTACGCTCAATCAGGTCGATCACATTGCGGTGAACCGCGATCCGCGCGCGCGCCTGGTGCAGCGGATGAAGTTCATCCTCGCGAAGCGTCCCTCGCTCGGCGCGATCAAGCGCCGGCTCGAGAATCGCGCGAAGATCAAGGGCCTCGAGGAAGAGCTGCAGGAGGCGTTCAAGCTGACATCGCTCGAGCCCAGGCTGCACCACGTCGAGCATCACCGCGCGCATGTGGCGTCGGCCTTCTTCGTCGCGCCGTTCGAGGATGCCGCGATCCTCTCCGTCGATGGCTTCGGCGACTTCGTCAGCTCGATGTGGGCCAGCGGCGACGGCAATTCGATCGACGTACTGGGCGAGATCGGCTTCCCGCACTCGCTCGGCATCTTCTACACCGCGATCACCCAATACCTCGGGTTTCCTCATTACGGGGACGAGTACAAGGTGATGGGGCTGGCGCCGTACGGCAAGCCGTCGATGCTGGACAAGATGCGGGAGATCGTGCGCGTCACGGATGGCGGCTTCACGCTGAACCTCGATTACTTCACGCATCACACTGTCGGGCTGGACATGGTGTGGAAGGGCGGATCGCCGGTGATCGGCCCGGTGTATTCCGAGGCGCTGGCGGAGCTGCTGGGACCGGCGCGGGCAGCGGAGGATCCGATCGACCAGCGGCACAAGGATCTCGCGGCGTCGATGCAGGCGATGTTCGAGGAGGCGTTCTTCTCGCTGGTGAATGCGCTGCAGAAGAAGACGGGGAAGACGCGGCTATGCGTCGCGGGCGGTTGTGGCTACAACAGCGTGGCGAACGGCTTGATCTTCGATCGCTCGCCGTTCCGCGATGTGTACATCCAGGCGGCGGCGGGCGATGCCGGAGGCGCGATCGGCGCGGCGTACTGGGTGTGGAATCAGGAGCTGCAGAAGCCGCGCGCGTTCGTGATGGATCACGCGTATTGGGGTCCGCAGTACGGCGACGGCGAGATCGATCACGCCGTGTCGCTGCGGCGCGCGGATCTGGACGAGGCGAAGTGCCGGATCGAGCGGGTGCGCGACGAGCGCGAGCTCTGCAGGAGGACGGCGGAGCACATCACGAAGGGGAATGTGGTGGGCTGGTTTCAGGGAAGGATGGAGTGGGGGCCGCGCGCGCTTGGCAATCGCTCGATCGTATGCGATCCGCGGCGGGCGGACATGAAGGACATCCTGAACCACAAGATCAAGCGGAGAGAGTCATTCCGCCCGTTCGCGCCGTCGATCCTGCGCGAGGCGGTAGGGGAGTGGTTCGAGACGGACTACGACGTGCCGTTCATGCTGCAGGTGTACCAGATCCGCGAAGAGAAGCGCGCGCAAATCCCGGCAGTAACGCACGTGAACGGGTCAGGGCGTTTGCAGTCAGTGACGGAGTCGCAGAACCCGCGCTATTACCACTTGATCGAAGCGGTGCGCGACATGACAGGAATCCCGATCGTGCTGAACACATCGTTCAATGAAAACGAGCCGGTAGTGAACACGCCGCACGAGGCGCTGGATTGTTTTCTGAGGACAAAGATGGATTTGCTCGTGATGGGGGACTTGATGGTGGAGAGGGTGTGAGGCGGCCCTAAGCTGATCGCTTTCTGGGATCACCACGAAATGCCTGCAAAGACCGCCGCCGCCTTTTATCGACCGGAGCTCGACTGGCTGAGGTTCGGCGCGTTTGTGGCTGTGTTTCTTCACCATGCGATTCCCGAAGAACTCCACTTTCGGCACTCTCACTGGTTGTTCTCTTTTTGTTCGGACTCGTGGCGCGTGCCGGAGGCACAGGGGTCGACGTATTTTTTGTCCTGAGCTCATACCTCATTACAGAGTTGTTATTGAGAGAGTTGCAAACGCTCGGAACTTTGCGTGTGTCAGCGTTCTACTTGCGGCGAATCCTCCGTATCTGGCCGCTCTATTATTCCTTTCTAGCTCTGGTAACGTTCGTTATTCCACGCTACGGACTTCCGCCCTTGTACCTCTTACCATTTGCACTATTCGTCGGGAATTGGGCAGTTGCTGATCACGGATATCCCAGTTCACCGGCCGCACCGCTTTGGAGTGTTTCCATTGAGGAGCAATTCTATTTGGCATGGCCTCTTCTCCTGATCACAGTACGCCAGGCACGACTCAAATGGCTCTGTATTGTGTTGTTGACGGTGTCGATTTGTGCGCGATTCTATCTCGTTGCAAATCATGTTGTTCATCCGGCGATCTGGTGTAACACGATCGCGCGGCTCGATCCGATCGTTCTGGGCGCGATGACGGCTATCGGCTTGAACGGGCGGCTGCCAGCGTTCACCCGACCTTTGCGGATAGGTCTCTTAGTCTCTGGTATAGCGTCAATTCTCATTGTGGTTCGCTATTGTGGTTTCGACGGGCCTGGCTCTCTGCTGTTGTACCCGGCAGTCGCTGTCGGATCGACTTTCATCCTGTTGTCATTCCTTGGGTTGGAGACGACTTGTCAGCGAACCTCCTCGATATTCGCCTATCTCGGGCGGATCACCTACGGTTTATACGTGTTCCATTTGTTGGTTCTTCGATTGGGCAGCGAGTTTCTGAGGATGGTTCCACTTGTTCCGAGGGTGCTTGTGTTGTTTCTAGTGAATGTTGTTGTTGCCGCGGCCTCCTACAAGTTTTTGGAGAGGCCCTTCCTCAGGCTCAAATCGCGCCTATCGCTGCCGGCGGTTAGCCGCAGCCAGGTGGTGGCGCCTTGACCAGACTTGACGTCGCGCCGGGAGTGTTCGCACTCGGCGGGATCTCTGGGCAAGACTTGATCGACTGAGTTCAGACGCTCTGGCCGTGGACGAGTTGTGGCGTGCCTAGTCCTGTCCGGTCCTTCAATGCAAGAAAACGATTCTCGAACAGTGTTCGCGACAATGCAGCAGCGGCGATGGAGATTCCTCCAGCCACGGCGAATCGAACTGAAATACTGGCGACGTCGTGAGGTGTACCCCAATGATTCAGACGGTCATACAGGTCGAAACACAGCAGGTGGATCAGATAGAGGCCGTAGCTTATGTATCCAAACCATTGCAGAATGCGCACATTTACAATTTCGCGTCGTGATGAGCTTCCAACTACAAGGAACGACACGAGAAGGCCGCCGAACATCAAATAGATAACGGTCGATTGAAACGCAGCTCCCCAGAGTGTGGTCCTGGACCAGAGATGGTTGAGCGTCAGTGTAATAGTCGCCGAGACGCCGAGCGTCGACGCGACGATTCCCACGGAACGAAACGTTTTCCGAGATGCGGTGCGACCCAAGAATGCCAGCAAGGCTCCCAGGGCAAGCCCATCGAGGTTAAACCATGTGTAGAATGATAGTCCTTCTGAGTAGCCTCCCGAAAAGGCCAGTCCACGAAACAGCGGCTGAACGATGATCAGAGTTGCTGAAATGATCGCGACTGTTCGGGCCGAGATTCGGTAGACGATCGCAGGCCAGAGCGCGTAGAAATGCTCCTCGACCGCTAGGGACCACAGAACCGGATACTGCATAGGGACGCCCATCAGGGGAGAGACATTCGCGAGGAATACCACGCTAAGAAGCGTGAACTTCCAACTTACGAGTCCCAAGATCACCAGTAGTGCGATTGTCAACGTAAACGCGGGAAGGATTCGAAGTGCTCGCCGCCAGTAAAATGTGCGGAAATATCGGGTCTGGCCAATGGAATCGAAGAGTATTCCAGTGATCAGAAATCCGGACAGAACGAAAAATAGTTGTACTCCACTCCAGCCGCCGCGGAAGGCGCTACTCACGAATCGCGCACTGCTCGTCAGTTTATCCTGAGGCACGGTCCAGTACATTCCGTGGTACGTGAACGCGAGGAGAATAGCCACTCCTCTAAGCGTATCAAGCTCCGGCATGTGCTTGCGTACGACTGGATCCATGGAGTGGTCAAACAAGTGTGCCTGCCCCCTTCTTCCTCCTATCTTCGAGAAGGTCTTTCAGATCTTGGGCGGTTCTTCCCGCCGGGTTGTGGGCCATCCGGTGGCCCGAAGATGAGTTGCTTCGAGAGCACCAGTTCGGCGACCAACCTTTCGAACGTGTATATGAGTCCTGCTGAGCCGTCGAGGATCAAACCTCGAAAGAACAGGGTATATGGAACGATCAAAATCGGGGCGATGACTCGCAGTCTCCGGATTCGTCCGGCGGTGTTTAGCGAACTAGGATCGGCCGAGCGAAGCTTTTCGGCCTCGCGGCGCATGTAGGAGCTTTGACGCTCTAAGAAACTTTGAAAGCTTTTTCGGTCATCATGAATGATTCGCTCCTGTAGGCCAACGATGATGCCATGGATCTTGACCCGTTGAGTGTGTCCGTCCATGTAGAAGCTCACGCCTTCGCGGCGCATCAGGATGACGCGCGGTGGATAGAGAGTTCCGCGTAACAACTTGCCACGGACGGCGTACCGGAATTGTGATTCATAACCCCCTACGTCGGCGCTCGGTTTCAGAGTCGCTATCTCGGCAATCGCAGTATCAGGGATGAAGTAGTCGGCGTCGAGGGTGAGAACCCACTCTGTCCTGGCTTGGGTGACGGCGAACGCCCATTGTGCGGCATGATTATCAAAGGGGCGCTCAATGAACCGTACATTTGGATAGGAAAGGCAGATCGTTCTCGTCGCATCGGCACTCAGACTGTCGAGGATAATGATCTCTTTGGCCCACCGAAGCTGGCCCAGAGTGCGCGCAATGTTCGGTTCTTCATCGCGTGTCAGGATGACCGGTGTGATGCGATCGAGCATTGGTAAGCGGACTCCATTTGTTCGGCAATGATCGGCCAGGCATAGTGAGTTTCAAGGAAGGCCCTCGCTCTGCGGGCAAGGTCAGTTGCAAATGGACGGTCGGAGAGGAGACGGTTTATAGCCGCGGCAAAGTCATTTGTTCGAAGTGTTACTTCTGCTGGTTCCAGAGTTTCACCGATGCCAACCGCAGGAGAGACAACGGTAGGTGTTTCCATGAGCATCGCTTCGAGAATGACATTGCCGAAATTCTCGGACATCGACGGCAGCACCAGCGCCGTAGCGCGAGCCAGAAGTTCCCACTTCGCTTCGCCATATCGAGGCCCGACGAATGTCACGCGTCCGGTCAATCCAAGGGTTTCAGTGAGAGTTGAGAGGTTCTGCGTCAGTCCTTCCTCATCGTTGCCTGCAATGATGAGCCGTGCGTCGGGAACCGAAAGCATTGCCCTGATGAGACCATCGAGGTTTTTTTTCCAGCTGATTCGCCCAAGGTAGACGATGGTCCGCTCGTCGCGTTGAATGCTTGGCTTTGGCGATAGGGCGATGCCGTTTGGGATTACCACGGGTTTTCGCACGGGCACGCCGAGCGTCGTGGCGTCGCTCAATTCCTGCTGAGAAGTGAAGTGGACTGCGTCGGCATGATTGAAGTTTTGGCGCTCGATGAGGCGAATCCATGCTCGCTTGAGAATCGCATTTCTCCGTTGTATCAACTCCTGCACAAGCATCCCTCGAGGCGAGATCACGTATGGCACGTTTGCAGCGCGGGCGCGACGAGCGGCTGCTGCCGTTGGCCAGAGAAACACCGAGTGATTGTGAACGATATCGAAGTGATCGACCCGTTGGAGCGCCTCGGCCATGCCGGGCGAGACATACAGCCTCCGGAACACTACTTCGAAATAACGGATTCGAACTCCGTCCAGGCGTACCTCGCGATCAAGTGGGACATCGGAAATAGAGTCGCCATCCACGTTCGTAGTGAAAACCGTGACCTCGTGGCCTCGATCGGCGAGCGCGGAGCAGAGACCATGTACGGAAACGATAGGACCTCCGTATCGCCTGGCGGGCAGATACGTAGGTACGACATGAAGGATCTTCACAAACGATTAGAGTAGCTCAAGCCGGCGCGGTCGCGACGTTACCGACTGCTTCCGGCAGTTCGATGACGGTGATTCTCTCGTCGAGAGTGGTGGTCGCGAAGAGACTTCCGGCAATGAAGCAGGTGATGATGGTGATGACTGGATCTGAGTAGGTTTGTGCGGACGCCAGGAAATTCGCGATATTCGCGATGAGTAGCGCGAAAAGCGTAACTCGCATAATCTGTGAACTCCACGGTCGATCGGGAAAGCTCGTGATCTTTAGGCCAATGTGCAGCAAGTAGATACCCAACAGCGCCGACGCGAGCAAGCCAGGCACGCCCAATTCGACCGTCAACTTGCCCAGACCACCTTCCTGCCATCCCATCCCGGTGTCCTGTTCGATGACGTGCTGCACGCCTTGCGTTGCGACTCCCAAGCCCGCACCCATCACGCCAAACTGACGGACGGTCTCGATCATCCCTCCTTCGAGACGGCCGCCGACTTCCTCCGACGACGTTCCTGCTGCCATAGCGTACACGCGTGAGTTTTCGTCGCCACGAACCCGGTGGACGACGAAGGCAAGCGCAATCCCCGCCATAACGAGCGCGGCGAAATCCGTCCCTTTGAGCCTCCTGAAGTACCTCCAGACGAAGGTTATTGCAAAGACCACTACGTAGTAGATAGCTTTGCGACGCCCGGACAGCATGCAGTTGTAAAAGCCCCAGCCGGCAACAAGCATCCATGGCCATGCGCGCCTGCTCAGTTCGGCGCGAACAATCATGGCAATTCCGATCGAGGCAAGCGTTCCAGCATGCCAGGCCATAATGTCTGGCGCTCGATAAAAACCGGAGAGCATCCGGACCTGAATTCCTGGTAGATACCGGATGTAATCACCAACCTGCCGCACCATTCCCAGAGCTGGAGTGTTAACTCGATAGTATTCGAGGAGGACACCGACCAGCAGTGGGGAGGTCAGAGCTGCGTAAAACGCAAAAAATTTTCTGAGCCTTTCTTCGCTGTCGACGTACATGTATCCGAGAAGGATGGCAGGCAGAGGAGCCAGGTAGACGAACAAGCTCAAGAGGGGTGCCTTCCAGAACCGGAAACCGAACGTGATGACGCCATTGACGGCTGCTATGAGAAGAAACAGAAAGACGATACCGAACGACCGCCAGAGCTTTGGAAACCGGCGCGCGAAGTCGCGAAGCGCCAGTTGGATTCGCTGCTGCGTGCCAAAGAGGATCATCGCGTAGACTGCGATGATTGCAAACGTAATATAGACGGGTTGGCCGGGAACGAGCTTGCGCGCAGGATCCTGCAGCACTCCCACGATACAGGCCAGCAGCCAAGCCCGCCGCCAATCGGTGAGGGCGATGATGCATGCGAACGCGACAAAAGCGGAAAAACCTATAAGAATCACGGATTGTCGGTGTAACGTTCAGCTGGCACTGCTTTACTCCAGCAGGCGTCGGCCTCGGCGATACATGGTCCTTGCTAGAGTGTAACCCCGAATCTCTGCGATCAGGCGGTGAAACAAGTACCACGGATGCGTAAGCAGCCAACGTGTAAGGACGTTGCGCCGAAACCGCTGAAGAGCGTACGGCCAGAACGGGCGTATATGGCAGAGTGCGAAGTAGTAGTCCCCGGCCGAATGTGCGGCATTCGCCGATTTGCGATAATCGCCGTGCGAGCGGATCCCACCGGTCGGAATGTGGAGATGCGCTAGTCGGGCGCGGGGTTCAAAACGAATCCGTCCTCCGGCCTCGACGACTCGCCGTGCGAAGTCTGTTTCGAAACGATACGCCGCCCCTAAGAAGTTTTCGTCGAACCCGCCGATTTTCAGCGCCTTGTCCCGCCTCACGGAAAGATTGCAGGCGATCACGTTCTCGACCTCTTCAGTTGAATCATGGTTGAAGCGGAACTCGAGGTCGCGGATCAAGCCGCGGTGCAGCGCCTCAGCGTCGAAATGCTGAACCTCTTCGCCGGGCTGAAGTACCTGCCCAACGACGGCCCATATCTCGTCCGAATAGGCGCGCTTATGATTTTCGGCGAGGTCGGACGCCGGCTGAACATCATCGTCAACAAACAGAACGATTGGGTTTACTGCCAGGCGTAGCGCCTCATTCATCGCGTGGGGCACGGATGGCCTTGAAAGACGAATCCACCGAATGTCTCCGTTCTGCGCGTGCGAGGCGAGCCTGTTCTCGATATCCGCACTGTATGAGGGCGTTTGATCCACCACGAGAATCTCATCGGCGCGGTGTCGCAGATTGAGCAGAAGGTCGAGCGTATCGACGAGAATGTGCCCTCGATTGAAGGTCGGTATCGCAATTGTGACCGCGTCGTTCATTGCTGCTGGCACACTCGTTCCAGCATGGCTTTGACACCCTCGACTCCCGTCGAGTAGCTCCAGGAGCGGATGATTTCACGAGAGCGCTGTGCCATCCGTCTACGCAGACTGCCGTTGATGGTGAGCAAGTCCATATGACTAGCCAACGCAGCGTCGTCGCCTGCGCCGAAGATCAACGCATTTTCTCCCGGCTGAACGATGTCGCCAATCGACCCACACCGGTCGGTGACGATGACGGGCAGACCGCATGCCATCGCTTCGTTCACTACAGCGCCGCGTGGCTCGTAGAGCGAGGGGAGAATGAATACGTCGCTGATACCGTAATGCGCGGGAAGATCGGTCTGATTCACGAAACCGGCGAAGTGAACCCTTTCCGAAAGTCCTCGACTGCGGACGAAGTCCTGCATCCGTGCTCGGAGCTCGCCATCACCGAGAAATAGTACTGCTGCGTCTCGTCTGTAGTTCATTCTCTCGAATGCGCGGAGCAATGTCATTGGATCCTTTCGCTCGACCAGCTTTGCGGAAAATACAAACACTGTCGATTCATTGCCGATGCCATACTCGCGACGCATTGACCGGCGTTGATTTTCGCTAAGGCGGCTGGCTTCTTCGAACCGATCGTTGTCAATCGCCCAAGGCAGAAGGAAGAACGAATCCGGACTGCCGCCGTAATGCCGGTAATATTCGGCATTCAATACACCGCTGTACATGAATCCGGCAGCGAGCCTGAAAATCGTTCGAATGAAGAACGCCCGGATTTTGGCTTGCAGTGTCGTTTCAGCTGGAGGGAAACTACTGTCTCCATAAAGGAAAAATGGTTTCTGCGACATACGACATGCGACAATACCCAGAAGGGCGCTTATGGATCCCCAGCCGGTCATGAAAATGACGGCGTCATAGTCATTGAGTGCAATCGACGGAACGATTCCAGGGTTGATCAGCCGTGTATAACCGCTTCCAAATCCAAAATTGCGTAAGGTGACGTGACGATACCCTTGCAGGAGGTCGATGTCCCAACGAAGCGTGGTGTTCATGTCTGCATCATGGTAGGAGGAGGCGCCGGCATCCGAGCAGTACACAACCGTCAGATCGATGTCGGCCTCCTTTGCCAGCCGCCGAAAGAACGGGTCCTGATATTGAATGACATGCGACGCTACGATAGCCAGGCGGTGCGTCACATCGGCCTCCCCAATATGATGCAGAGCTGGTGGGCTACTTTGCGTGGTGCCAGTAGGAGCGCCAATCGGTCCAGGAGGCGAAGCAGGCGGACGGGAAAGACCGGATGGATGAGGCGGACGAGGGCGTGACCTGAGATCCATGGGCTCTCGAAAAATGAGATGTCCACGATATTGAAGCCGGCCTCAACCCCCGCCGCGCGAAGTTCCTCAGCCGTGTAGGCAAAAAAATGATCGCCACCTCCGGCCGTGAACTGCCGATGCTCATGTTGTCTTGGATCTCCTAACTCCGTATAGCTCGGAAGCTTGGAGCGAAAGTAATCATGGTTCGGCGTGGTGACGACCAGGAGGCCTCCCGGGTTCATGTGCTTACCGAGCGCGCGGAGGAACGATACGGGATAAACAAGGTGTTCGATGATCTGATTGGCAAAGATAAGATCGAAGCACCCGAGATCCTCGGCATCGAGGATATTCGCAGCACGGAACCGAATCGTGCCCTTTTCGTAACGGCTCGCTGCGTAGTCGAGGAATGATGTTCGGATGTCAATCGCCGTGACATCTAGACCGTCTTCGGCAAGAAGTAAGGCCAGTGTAGCCTGAGCACAGCCGACATCAAGGATGGAGCGAGGTCTGAACCGTTGTACTAATCGGCGATAGAACTCCAACTGGTTTTGATAGGCATTGTAGGAGTGTCGCTCGATATTTCGATCCCACATTTCGCGCATGTCATTGCGCCAGATTTCTTGCACTTCCGGCGACCAGTTCGGGTCATGGACAGGTCGTTTCATCGGTTCGTCAGAAGCCGGACCCACGCTCGGACGTGTAAAGGGTACAGGCGAACGGCGTTCCAAGCGTACTTGCGCCAGTTCCGGTGTCCGGATTTTCGCAGAGCATTCGCCAAAAAGTACAGGCCGTTGGCTCGCGCCTTGTAGTTTGGTCTTCGGATCTTTCCGACCGCGCTGGCGCTTTCAAGCAGGGCGGGCGCCTCATCAGGTGCCGCGTCCCGCAATGCGACCGCGATACGCATCAAAGCGATTTGTGAACGTCGACTAACGCCGCTGATGCCGTCGGGAGCAAACCGAGCTTCGTAAAGCACCTCTGATACGAATTGAACTCTGCCGAGTTTCGCGAGTCTTATCCAAAGATCGATGTCCTGTGCGAATCTGAACTCAGAACGGTATTCTCCTGCGTCGAGGTAGGCGTTCCGCCTGAACATTGCTGATCCGTGATGCGAGAGGCCCTGAATAGAGCCGGCGCCGTCGTGAAGAAGACTTTGCCGTACAGCTTCTCCATCCGCGGTCAGGGTATAGAGCGGCTCTCTTTCCGGACCGACATACAGAGTTTTGCAGGATACGAGGACGATATCTCCCGCGCTGGAAATGAGTTCGAATTGTCTCTTGAGCCGCAGCGATGACGATCGGTCTCCGCAGTCGTGTCGAGCAATCACCACACCACGAGCAGCCCGGCAGCCGGCGATTAGTGCACGTGTGAGACCCTGGTTCTGCTGGCGAAGAACTCGAACGCGCTGATCATTTCGTGCCGCTTCTTCGAGGATAGCGGCGGTCTTGTCGGTCGAGCCGTCATCGACGACGACCAACTCGAACTCGATTCCTTCCTGCGCGAGAATCGAGTCGAGCGTGTCCCGAAGCAATGAATCACCGTTGAACACGCTCATTACGACAGAAACGATGGGTTCTTTCATGGCGTACGCTCGCGAAGCAGCGACAACCGTCCGGCGTTTCGCCAACCGATTGTGGTGGCCAGCAATTGGAAGGCGATGAGGTCCCATCGTGGAGCGATGTTGCGCGCAATTCCGAGGAGTTCCCGCGCATCCGAACGCAGACCGGCGGCGCTGCATAGCCGGCCGAGACGGAAAAGATCGCGAGCAAAGAACTTCATTTCCGGCAAAGTAGCCGGGATGTGGGCCGCAGCCGCGTGTGAAGCGATCAACTGGTGTGCAACGGCACGGTCGTGCAGTCTCTGGGAATCGAGGGGCGCGCCACGCGAGAGCCGGTCGCTTCGATGATCGCGGTGCTCCGCAATCACCTCCGGGACGAATACAAGTTGCACGCCGAGCGCCGCAACCCGTGCGTCGTACTCCCAATCTTCTTCTATGCGAAGGAAAGTCCAGGGACCAGCCAAATCGCTAACGCCCCGCCGGAAAAGGGGCGAAGCCGTCTCCCACCAGCGAGAGATTAGTATCGACGGGAAAAGGTATCGTTGGTTCTGATTCGCTTGCTTCCATGTGCATGCGATCTCGCGTCCATCGCTATCGCGGTAACGAACGATTCCATAGGCGACCCCGGCGTCCGGCGTATTCCGCAAGGCGCGCACTTGAAGAGTGAATTTATCCGGCAGGAGGATATCGTCGCTATCCAGATATTGGATGAACTCACCCTGCGCGGCGATGCGCCCGCTCTCTCTCGCCGCTCCAGGCCCGCCGTTTTCTCTCCGAATCGCCCGGACTTCAGGGTATTTTCCCGCCAGGCTAACAATCGTGCGGAGAGTGTCCTCGTCGGTCGACCCGTCATCGACGATAATGATCTCGATAGGCCTGTAGGTCTGAGAGACCACGCTTTCGACTGCTTCGACGAGCATGGCGGCCCGGTTGTACACGGGTACGATAGTGGATACCAGGCCGGAGACGATGCTAGCCCGCACGGTAGAATGCCCTTTCCGTCGACGCCAACGCTTCGCTCTTGCATATGTAGCGGGCGAGCCTGACGATCGACGCGGCACTGTTTTTCGAACGGCCGAGAAAGCTTTTTTCCGGCCTGAGACCTATCGGCGGCTGTTCCGGCAAATCGGCCGCACGCAGTCGTGAGAGTCCCGCCTCTCCCATAAGGAGATCGAGGTGCGTGAGCGAAAAGTAGTTCAGGTGTTCCCACGGATTGATCGTCATGTCGAGAGCCTCGCCACGAAGATGAGCGTTCAGTTGCCGCGCGAGTGATCGCGGCTCGTACGAAGGGACGCTCACGTAGACGAACGCGCCGTCTGCGAGAACCTCGCGGATGAGCCTCATCGTAGAACGCGGCTCCGGCACATGCTCGAGAACGTTATCAAGAATCACGATTGAGTACGGAGCATGGGAGCGAACCTCGGCGATGGAGGTCACTACCTGGATGTTTCTCGTCTTTGCATACTCGCAGCGACCGGCACTGGGCTCATAAGCAGTGACCTGCGCATCGCAAGCCGCAAGTATGCGGCTCGAGACGCCGGCGCCACTTCCAAAATCGAGCGCACGCGGCTCTTCAGGGGCCAATGCGAGAAGCGTGGCTAGATAACGGAGCCGATTCGAATAACTGTCCCTGTTCTCGGAGCCTGCGACGCAGTCTTCCTGGCGAATGACCTGTTCGTAGACGCAGCGCAAAAAGTCGTCGTCCGGAAGAAACAAGGCGTAAACGAACGAGCAGTCTCTGCATTGAACGATCGGAAACTCAGCGCGCTCCGGGAGAGATAGGAGATCGCGAAAGTCCTGCCGGTAGGTCCAGTTCGTCGAACAAAACTCTGCCGCTTCGAGGAGGAACAGTGTCTCCGCCTCACGACAACCACAAAGCGGGCAATTTCGTTGTCGCATTCGCGCATAGTGTAGCAACGCGGGTGCGATATTCTTTGCGAATGACGACTGCAGTCGTTCATCCGCTGATCGACGAAATACTTTCGACGCGACGTACTCTATTGCCAGACGGCACCCAAATCGTTGCCGATTCGTTCATCCCCCGAATGGAGTGCGAGTTGCTCTATCAAGTCGTGCGAGAGAATCAAGCAACTCGGGGTATCGAGATCGGGATGGCGTACGGGATTTCATCACTCTGTCTTGCCGATGCTCTTCAGCAAGTGGCGATCCGGCGCGGTTCGTCGGCGCGCCTCGTATCCATCGACTCGCATCAGACGGCCAGTTTCAAGCGTGCCGGAATTCATCTCCTGCAACGCGCCGGCTACGATTCCGTACTCACAGTCGTCGAAGCCCCATCTCAGCTCGCGCTTCCCGAATTCGTGATGAGGGGCGAGCGGTTCGATATCGGCTTCATTGACGGCTGGCATACCTTCGACCACACATTGGTCGACTTTTTCTTCGTGGATCAGCTTCTGGAAAACGGTGGCGTCGTCGTCTTCGATGACGTCGGATATCCTGCGGTCCAGGCCTGCGTGAGATTCATTCTGGCCAACCGCGACTATGAGCTCGTCCGTGCCATCGGTTCGGCCTCCCTCCCGGGAGCCGCCCTGCGCGCCAGAAGGAGTATCAAGCGCTGGATTCGTCGGTTTGCTCGTACCGACGCCGATCCGTCAGCACGCGATGTGGCGTTGTTTCGCAGCTTCGAGTCAGCCTCCGCCGTTGTTCTGCGGAAGAGAGGGGCAGACACTCGAAGGTTCGATCACTTCGCCAGGTTCTAGGGCGAATCCTTTTGCTCCGTTGTCCCTTGCTTGAGGGCCTTGATTCGCTCGAGCGGAGAGGTCTTCTCGAGCTCTCTAAATCTGACACGTCCAGCTGCCGCTTCAGCGTCCAGCTTCTCCCGTTGCGGTGAGTGCCACAAATGCAGGAGAGGGAGATACGCGAATGAGAATACTCGCCGCGTTGATGCGCGCTCCCAGAAATCGTTGTCTTCGCCGCCCCAGCCTACGAAAGACTCATCAAAACCGCCGATTGCGAAATAGGCGTCACGATCCGCGGCGACGCTACCACCCGCGCAGAGGTTTTGAGTGATGTATTCGACATCCAGTGGCAATTCGATGCGCATGCTCTGAATCGCTCTTGCGCTGGCCTCTTGTGTGAGATAGAACATGAATCGCTTCAGATCTATGAACTCCCACCCCTCTTTGTGCCTTGTCACTAGCTCCGATGCATAAGAGACTGGTACGAGAAAATCATTGTCGTGAAGGATAAGTAGTTGGGTCCGCGCAGCTTTTGCGCCTGCATTCAGCGTCGATGAGCGATTGTAGGGCAATTCATCCGAGGAAATCGGAGTGTAAAGGTAGCGTACCCACTTTGGAAGGTGCCCCGCGGCCACTTGCTGTGCGGACTGCTCGACCACGATGCACTCGACAGCAATATCCTGTGCGGCAATGCTGCGCAACGTGGTTAATAACAGAGGTAATCGCGATTCACCACGGTGGCCAATGACAAAGGTCGCCAATGGTTCTCCCGAGGTGCGAGGAGTTTCGCGCAATTCGATGGGCCATTGGCCGAGTGCTGCGTGCATGAGCTGGTTGCCTGCGCGGGGAAAGACTTTCGGAAGGTGAAGGTCGCTGGTAAACCTCCATTCACAACGAACCCCTCCGCTTCTTGGGTCGATTGTGATCCTTTCGTATCGGTTGCGGAACTTGGGCCATCCACCATCGCGTCGGATTGCAACGAGAAATCGAGGCCAGTCGTAGACGATCGCACCTAGCTTGTGGCGGAAAGAGGACATGACAAGAAGAGTAGCACCATCGGGATAGTCATCCGATGTAAGGTCATGCGGGTGGTTAAGGTCGTCGTGATCCAGATTGGCCGGGAGGAGATCCCGTCAGCGCGTACACTGAGTACATTCCGCGTGTTTCAAGGCGCTTCCAACCCGTTGACGGCGGCCGTACTCCCGGCTGTTCGCGCCAGAAAAGTGTATCGATGCCGGCCGTGCGCGCGAGGGAGAGTCTTTGACTATCCGAGTCCTCGCCGACGAATGCTCTCACGATACGAAGGCGTTCGCCCGAATCGGGGTACTGAAAGTTGAACATGAAGGCGCTCGCATAGAACTGCCTTCCGGAAGAAAGAGGAGCCCAGATATTTAACAGGGGCAGATGCTGTTCGGCGTGATCGTCGTACTGAAGGTCGTTCGTTAGGACGCTTTGTGCGTTTGCCGGGATCGCACTTAGAACGGACATTGTGTCCGCACCGATTTCCTTAGCTCTGCCAGTGCCGCGGATCACCATGACGCTGGTACTCCAAGCTGACACAACGAGAGTGACGTAAAACCAGACGATCAACACGTATCTCCAACCTCGGTTCGGAGTACTGCTCATCCATGAAGCCCCCAGTGGAAGTGCGACGATCGCAAGGGTAAGGGGGAGTGTCGTAGCTGCTGCCTGGACGGCTATCTCGAGAATCCGGTCCAGGTAGACTGCTAAGGGCATGAACAGCTTCGCGGATATTGGCGCGTAGACTGTCAGGAACCTCTGTTTCAACAAGGGCGAAGCTCTGTATTTCAGGACGAAAGCGATGGTGGGGCCCATAATAACGAAGCAGAGCAACAGAAGAGCGGGGGGTAGTGTGCAGGACCTCCGCCGCCGGATTAGAGCCGCCAGGAACAAGTGCAGACTCGCCAGCATGAGACAAATTTCCATTGGCAGATGAAGCGCGGCGGGCAACCTTGCAGCGAGTCCATGCCGTTCCATCAAGTCTCGGCAAAGAGCTCCGCATCCAATTGACATGTGAGCCATCGAGCCATAGGTGGAACCGTTTCGGAGAGCCAGGACAGCGGAGAGGAGGGCGATGCTGCCCGCGGCGAACGGTTGCCATCGTCTCCGAGCGAGTTCCAGGAGCGACACGATTGCGTATGCCGCTCCTGCCGCAAGAAAGACCTGTTGTTTCGCTAGATAGACGCAGAACAGCAGAGAGGCCTTCTCCAGAAGAGTGGTTCTTTGCCAGGTTCCGGCAAGCACGACGACAAACAGGGCGGCGAGCGGTGCAGCATCGAACGCATGCCGGGAGAAGAGTCCCTCTCGCAAGTGTAGGACCGGCATCCCCTCAGAAGTAAAGGCGACTAGCCCTCTGACCAGGAAATCATGCACATGCCAGGCGATCGCAAACCAGTCGATTTCGACCACACCACAAACGGCCAGGGGAATCCATGCTCGCGTTTTTGACGGAACGTCTGGAGCAAGGTCGCGGGCGATCACGAGAATTGATGCCACGGCGATGATTTTCAGAATTAGCGGCAACACACCGTAGTAAATGGCGTGCACCGGCAGGGCTGTTGCCCTGGATATCAAGTCCGTAAGAAGGGCGCCACCGAGATGATAATGGATCGTCGCGCCGTTCCAGGATAGATCGACAGGCGGAAAACCGTGTCTCAAGCCACGAGCGATTAGGAGAGTGTATGCGTCGTCCGAATTCGCTAACCAGTGAGGCGATGTACCGAGGAGTGCGGGGAGGATGGCGATTGTAGGTGAGGAAAGAACTGCAATCGTAAGAAGGAGGGGGAATGCCGGCAACTCCTCGGTACTCACAACGAGTCCGCGATTTCGCCAGATGTGCCCCAGAATCAAGATGACCGCCGTAATGCCGGCCAGGAACGGGATGTGAAGAGCCTGACACGTGTACCACGATGTCAGCGTCACAGCCAGAAAGCTTCCGGCCCGCGCGATCGCGATGATCGTCGTGTCACGCACCGTCAATACGAGAAGCTCCGCCAATAACTCGATCGATGATGAAACGAGGCCGTTTTCTGGTTTCGTCGAGCGTCCGCACGAGATACTCGCCAATGATTCCGAGGGTTATGAGCTGCGCGCCAGAAACGATCAGAAGAACCACCATCAGCGACGTCCATCCCGCAACTTCCTGGCGGAACGTGAAGTGCAGGATGACGAGAAACAATGCGTATGACGCCCCCAACGTACTAATCGCCAACCCCAGGAGAGAGGCGGCTCGAACGGGAAAGTGTGAGAATGCAACGAACGCATCGACGAAGTACTTGAGCTTTCTGGTGATGGTCCACATCGAGCGACCGAAGCGGGCCTCGCGTGCACGCCTGTCGTAGGACACCACGGCTGGCTCGAATCCAAGCCAGAGGATCAGTCCCATCAGATAGACGTTGTTTTCCTGGATGGACGTGATGATGTCCGCAATTTTGCGATCGATGAGGAACAGGTCGAACCCATTCGCCGGCATGGCGGGGAGGGCGAATCGCCGAAAAAGTCGATAGAAAAGCGAGGCAAAGAAGATTGTCAGTGGAGGGTCGGACCGATCTGCGCGTGCAGCAATCACCGCTCTGTTGCCCGCTCGCCATCGTACGAGCATCTCATTGAACACAGACGGGGGGTCTTGCAGGTCTGCGGCGATCGCGCCGACAACGTCCCCTTTTGCAAGGCTCAACCCGGCGGTGATCGCTGCGTTCGAACCGAAGTTTCTCGAGAGCTTCACGACCCGCATCCGGGTCTCCGTGGCCGCGAGTGACTCGAGCTTCGATAGCGAACGATCTCGGGATCCGTCATCGACGAAGATGAATTCGAATTCGTCAGTCGGGTTGTTGGCTGCAAGGAGTTGCAGTTCGGAGAGCAGAGGTTCGACACTCGTTTCGTTGTGAAAGACCGGAACGACGATTGAAACCCGGCTCATTCGACAAGTCCGAAGGCGTTAAGTATCTTGTTTTTCGCGTCATCGCTCACGTGACGCATGTAACGCGCGGGGACGCCTCCCACGACAGTCCAAGCCTCAACATTGCGGGTCACCATTGCGGAAGGCGCGACTAGCGCACCTCGCCCGATCTCAATCCCGGCACCAATGTTCGCCCCTGCACCGATGACCGCGAAACGCCGGATCGTCACGCCCGACCAGACACGATCCAGGAGGCCAAAGCGCTTCAGGTAGATTTCGTTGTCGTTGATGCTCACAGCGGCCGGGCCGATGAAGACATCCTCTTCGATTCTGGACAAACCGGTGATGACGGCACCATCGATGATTCGAGTCCGGGCGCCGATTGAAGTCTCGTACATGATCAGGGCGCCACGTCCGATGACGGAATTCTGATCGACCGCGCAGCCCTCCCTTACCGACGCGAGGTCACCGATGAGCACTTCGTCCCCAAAGGTGCTCCCTGTATACAGCACGGCATTCGCACCGACGATGACGCCACTGCCCAAACGAAGGGGTGGAAGATCCGGCGGCAGCGGTCTTGTCGTATTGCCGGCGGACATTGGGGCGCGACCGAGTACCGCACCATCATGGATGATCGTTCCATCTCCGATTTCGACCTGGCCGTGCGTTGTAACGTGGTTCCCGATCGTGACGCCAGCGCCCAGAACTGTTCGATCGGAGAGTACGGCGTATTTTCCGATGGAGTTCACGTCGCCGATCTTAGCGTACCTGGCGCTGGTTATCCCTTCGTTGTTGTGGGGAACCCTCATGTAAGGGAATGGCGACCGTGATGGGGGTTGGTGCCAGCCTCGAGGGCGAACAAACTGGAGACACTGGAGCTGGGGAGCAGGTATTCTAAGAACGGTGAGAAGAGATCAGCAGCCGTTATTGGTTATCGAACCTTCGTCGATGTGGCGTTCAGTGGATTTGCGTGAGCTGTGGAACTACCGCGAGTTGCTGTATTTTCTCGTTTGGCGGGACGTGAAAGTCCGCTACAAACAGACGTTGCTTGGAGTTACATGGGCCGTCATTCAGCCACTCTTCGCGATGCTGATCTTTGCCTTTTTTTTCGGCCGCATAGCCAAGCTGCCATCCGATGGGATGCCATATCCCTTGTTTGCATATGCGGGCCTCCTACCCTGGACACTCTTTTCGAACGCAATTACGAGTGGCAGCAACAGTATGATTGCAAGTTCGAACCTCATTACAAAAGTGTATTTTCCCCGGCTGTTGGTGCCGATTGCCGCGGTCTCCACGAGTCTGATCGACTTCGCCTTCGCACTTCTCATGTTTGTCCCGCTGAGCCTGAATAGTCACTTCCGTCCCTCGGTAAACGCTGTCATCGCGATTCCTTTGAGCACGCTACTGGTGTTCCTCACGGCACTGGGACTCTCAATCTGGCTGAGCGCGCTGGTCGTCCGTTTTCGCGACCTGCGGCACGTGATTCCTTTCGTCATTCAAATCTGGATGTTTGCCACCCCGATCGTGTACCCATTGAGCATGGTTCCGGCAAAGTGGCTTCCATGGGTGAAGTTAAATCCGATGGCTTCTCTGGTTGAGACCTTTCGCGGTGGTTTGAGCGGCCGCGCAGTCGATGTCACCGAGGTGGCGGCGGCCGCTGGTCTTGCTATCGTTGCGATCGTGTCCGGAAGCATCTACTTCCGCCGGCTCGAGCGAATGTTTGCCGATGTGATTTGACAATGACTGATATCGCCGTCCATGTTGAGAGCGTTTCGAAGCTGTATCGAATTGGTGCGAAGATCGATTCCAGATCATTACGTGAAACGGTCACCGATCTCGTCCGGTTGCGGCGGCGCGCCTCGGAAGACGGCGAGCGCGACCTCTGGGCACTCAACGATGTTTCCTTTCAGGTGCGTCACGGCGAGGCAGTAGGAATCATTGGTCAGAATGGTGCCGGCAAATCGACGCTACTGAAAATTCTGAGCAGAATTACTGAGCCGACAAAAGGACGGGTCGTAGTCAGCGGACGGGTCTCCAGTCTGCTTGAGGTAGGAACCGGATTTCACGGCGAGTTGAGTGGCCGCGAGAACATTCAGCTCAACGGTGCCATTCTGGGAATGACACGTGCTGAAATCCGGCAGCGCTTCGATGCGATCGTCGCCTTCGCTGAAGTCGACCGGTTCATCGACACTCCCGTGAAGTACTACTCGAGCGGAATGTACATGCGTCTGGCATTCGCTGTCGCGGCGCACCTCGAGCCCGAGATCCTGATCGTCGACGAAGTTCTTGCTGTCGGCGACGCAGCATTTCAGGCGAAATGCCTTCGGAAGATGGGAGAAGTTGCCGCTCACGGACGCACGGTGCTCTTCGTGAGTCACAACATGCCGGCCGTGCGAGCTTTGTGTGAAAGGGCCGTCGTGTTAAGCGGAGGTAGGGTTGTTGACGAAGGCACGAGTGCCGCAGTTGTGACGAGATATCTTCAACGGGTGACGAGCCCTGCCGGACGAGATGATCTCGCGCGACAGATCGCCGGTTTGAAACCTGACCCGAGTTTCAGGCTTTTGTCAGTGCGTTTGCTGCAGATGGGGAATGATGTGGCGACAATCAGCAATGGTGAACCTCTGCAGATAAGGATTGACTTCGAAGTGCTCAGCCCAACGATGGGCCTGCACGTCTACTTTCAACTACTGGATCTCGAAGACACCGTAATTATCGAGTCGATCCATAACGGTGATACGGGGGAAATGCTGGTGCTTTCGGCTGGATTACACGAGGCGACGGCGACGATCCCTGCGAATTTCTTGGCCCCGAGACCATACCAGTTACGCGTGCTCGCCGGAGTCGCAAATGTGCGTTCGTGTGTAGGTGAGGGTGTTCGGTTGACCTTTGATGTGGAGCAGACGGGCATTGTAAACAGTTCCTACCCGGGATACGAAACGCCTGCACGACTGGCGCCGCATCTGGATTGGATCGTGACAGTTCCATCATGAGCAACGAAATCGCGTTGGAAACGGTCTCCTGTCCACGCTGTGGATCAAACGAAAGTGAACCCCAATTTCAAGCGCGAGACTATTTATATGGAGTGCCAGGTGTTTTCACGGCGTCGAGGTGCCTGGTCTGTGCATTGACATTTCAAAATCCGCGTCCAACGCCGGAGACCCTCTCGCTAGCATACCCATCGAGCTATATTCCGCATTCGTCCGACATGGACGAGATCGCTCCTCCGATCGATGGGCGTGTCGGCCAAGTTCTTTCGAACGAACTCGGATACACCCAATTTCCGGTTCCGGTCCGGCGAATGCCGAAGTGGTGGCAACGATGGAAGGTAACTGTTGATTTGATTCCAGCGTTCAGGCCAGATGGCGCAGTACTCGAAATCGGAGCGGCGACGGGCAGCAGGCTCCGTGGGCTACGTGCCTTGGGATGGTCTGATTTGCACGGGATTGAATTGGTCGACTCTGCAGCCTCGCTCGCAAGACGCAGCGGATTCGACGTTCGAACGGGTTCTGTCGAGTCCATGATTGTCTCAATCCCAGACTCAACCTACGACGTCGTGATCGCCAGCTTTGTACTGGAGCACCTCTATAATCCGTTTGAGATTGTCAAAGAAGTCACGCGTATCCTGAAGCCCGGCGGTGAGTTTTTGTTCAGCACGATTACACGGGATAGTCTCGACGGAAGACTGTGGGGAAAGTGGTGGGCTGGCTACGACTTTCCGCGACACATGGTCTATTTTGATAACCGGGATCTTCGCGGGCTTACGTCAGATTTTCAGTGGTGTGCGGAGGCGCGCCATGATGCCATTCAGGACTACGCTCGGGAGTCGTGGTGGCGACTGATGGAATGCCGGAACATCACCGATCGGGTTGTTGGACGGCTAGCGAAGACGCACGCTGGCTCATGGATTTCGAGAATTCTTGCGTGGTCCAGGCTGGGATGCAGAATCTCGGTGCGAGCGCGGAAAGCCGATGTTCAGAGAATTTCTGCATAGACGTTCAGCAAGAAGCCGCATCTGGTCGGGAATCTATCGGTCATTTGCGGACGTCCCGCGTTCAGGTCCGGAGTTCTCGGGTGAGGTATGGAGGGATACTCTCCTGCAAGGGCTCGCGGAGGTGACGCGTGGAGATTGGAACGAAGACGTCGTTGTCGAGCACGAAGCGATCGTGCTTCTCGTGCGGTATTTCCGCTCAACGGTCCCGCCAGTACGAATACTCGACTTTGGCGGAGGATTTGGCGCTTCCCACGTTTATTTGACAACGGTCGTCCCTGAGGTGCCGCTCCAGTATGTCGTAATCGAAGTCCCCGGGATTGTAGCGGCCGCTCGCGCGCTTGTACCTGAACACGAACGGCGATTTGATTGTGAAATCAAACGGGATCACGACCGGCCTGACATCGTTTTCGTGAAAAGTGCGCTGCAATACGTAGCCGACTATCGTGCGGCGTTGTCATCCCTTTTGAAGTTGGATTCTAGGTTCGTTCTACTTGAGAAGTTTTCCGGCGTCGACTGTCCTTCGTTTGTTTCCGGACAGTTGAATGTGCAAGGATCGGTGATTCCTTATTGGTTCATTTCAGTTCAAGAGGTGATCGAACTCGCGCGATCTCTGGGCTATTCCCTGGTGCTAAGACGTCTCGTGGGACGACATTACGATCAATCAGAGTTTCCTTCCGGCCTCAGAATGGATCGCGCGAGCACGCTACTGTTTTGCCGTGACTCCGCAATCTGATGATCGAGAAGCTTCAACTGAGCAAGTTGCTCCGTTGTCGGTTGTGTTGGAGGGGCGATTGTCCCAGGCCATTCCTCCCAGCCGTTTGGGAACGACGGATAACGCCGAAGCGTCCTTCGAAGGAAGTCGGTCACGGTGGGTGGCAGTCCTCCTCTGTCAAGTCGACCGGAAGGCTCGACTTTTGCCAGGGGGAACGTGCCTTCCATCGGCATGAGCGGCGGTTGCTCTGCGACTTCTGTCAGTTGCTCATTCCAGCACTCAAGCGAATGATCGAGTGAGAACTCTCTCGCCGTTTCGCGGCCGGCATCAGACAATCTCTGCCAGAGCGCAGGGTCGCTATAAAGTTCTTCGATGCGTCGCGCTGCTTGTGTCGTATTGCCGCACTCGAAGAGCAGGGCCGTTTCGCGGTCGCGAATTGATCCCGGAGCGCGAACTCCGATGAAGTCGCTAATGACGGGTACTGTGCCGGCAGCTAGCGCTTCTAGGGCGACGAGCGGCGGTCCGGCTTCGCCTAGAAGCGGCGATGTGATCAGGATGATGTCATGCCGAGGGAGGACATCGAGCTGCAATTCAGCCTGCTCGACCCATCCCAGGAATTCTGCGTTGAGGCGCTGCCGTAGTTGGTCTGCATCGGGGCCATCGCCTGCGACAGTCAGACGAAAGGGAATGCCTCGGGCACGCAATTCTGTGGCGATAGCCGGCAGGTCGAATACCCGTTTGCTCTCGTCGTGAATTCGCCCGACGAATAACAAGCGAATCGGCTCACTGGCGGCCCGCTCCTGTCTTCTGGCTACTTGGAAGGTTCTTGCTCCGTTGATTACGGTGCCGAGTTGACTCTTAGGAAAGCCACTCCTGGCAAGCCACTCAGCATGAAGAGGATTTACGCCGATACAGCGGTCTAGCACGGACGAGAACGAAAGCGCCTCTTCGAAAGCTTGCCAACTCGTTGCGTGAATTGGCATGACCAATTTGACCGGGAAGCGATTCAATTTCAAGCGACCGGTGGCGGCGAGAGCGTGGGCAAGGGACACCGCGACGACTACGTTGGGCTCCAGCCGCTCAATAACTCGCGTGACCGCAAGCATTCTTCCTTCGTTTGTGCCGGTCCGGCCGTCGATCTCGACATATCGATGCCCGGGCCATTGCCGTCGGAATCGTTCCGGATCGTTGAACCGGCTACCGCGCGCAAGCGCGATCGTGGCCTGCCAGCCTTTCGCGGTCAAATGTGTTGCGAGTGTATCCAGCCACACTTCGATCCCACCTAGAATGTTGTGCGAATAGGTGACGAAAAGGATTTTCATTGTTACTGCAGCCATTGCAGCAGCCGGTTTTTCATGGCGATCTCTCTTTGACCTCGAAAAACCTCGGTACTGGGCCATTCTTCGAGATCATGATGAGGGTAGCGATATCGGACGGAGCGGCGAATTGTCTCGGCGATCCGGGCACCGAATAAAGACTCGAGCCTACTCCGTGGTCTCCCGCGATCCAAGTTGATCGAGGCGACTCGCGGTTCAGCTGTGAGCGTATGGTTGAGCATGTCAACGAAGGCGTCGCCCATCGCGCTTAGTGAGTGTTTGGCGGCGATCTCGTGTCGAGCGGTGCTCGCGAGCCGAGTGCGCAAGTTCTTGTCGGACGCCAGGCTTTGGATGTGTCGCGCGGCAGTACTCAGATCGCCAACTGGAAATACAAGCCCGGTTTCGCCATTTCTAATGATGCCTTGCTCGAATCGTCCCGCGTAGTCGCTGCAGACAGGCACGACGCCGTTTGCCATCGCTTCCATCAAGGCATTCGGATTTCCTTCTGCTGGCGAAAAAATCAAGGCCGCGTCGAGGTTTGGATAAACGTGTGTGTAGAGACGTTCGGGGCTAATTGGGCCATGGAGATGAACGGCGTCGGATGCCGACGCAGCCAACTCCGATTTGAGTTCGCCTTCGCCATACACGTGGATGACATGAGGGACCCCGCGGTCATGTAGCTGTTTCGAGAGAAGCGGGATATCCAGCGGCCTCTTGTCTGCAACAAGACGGCCGATGTACGCGAGACGAATGGGTCCACTCTTGCGATCTTTCCACTTGACAATAGCTGGCGCCACGCCCGTCGGGATAGCCGCGACGCGCTCTGGCGGAATATCACACAGGTCGATAAGAGCTCTTGCGGTCAATGTGCTGACACCGAACGCGTAATCGATCGTAGGCGCATACCACTTGATCATGGCCATATAATCTGGATGGAAACCTGTAAGGCCGCATACGAGGCGCGGCGCACCACGTCTTGTCGCTTTTGTGGTGGCGACCACGTCGAAGGCATCGATCATGTCGCTTGGAACGACTATGTCGGCGCGCGATTGATCGATTGCCTTGCGGATCGCAAGAAGTCTGCCGCTTCTAGTGCCTGTGCGGCCGTCCATCAATACCGTTTCGAGATCAGGATAGGCTTTACGAAAAGCTTCAGGATTGTTAAAACGGTGCCCCCATGCCAGACCAAAGACGGCTTTCCATCCGCGGCTCGCAAGTAACGGAGCGAGCCGTGCCTGCCGCGAGTGCAACCCGCCGATCGTGTAGCAGGTAAAGGTCGTAAAGAGAACCGTTCCGGGCATTTCTTACCGGCCGAGAAGGACTGACTTTAGAAGGAGCCAACTTTCCTCTGTTCGAAAATGCTGGCGGACGTATGTCAGGCCCTCAGCGGTCAGGCGCAACCGTAGTTCGCGATCGAGGATCACGCGCTCAAGTTGGCGGACCCATTCGTCGCGGGATCCGGCCAGCAAACCGTTCTCTCCATTTCGGATTACATCCACCACCTGGCCGACCGGCGATGCGACGACGGCCGCCTCACCACACATGTAGATAGCCGCTTTCAGGACTCCGCGAACCCGGCTTCTCTCCACGTTTTGCAACGGGAATAGTCCGATGTCCATATCCAGAACCTCGTCGATCATACGATTCTGATCATAGCTCTCGACGATTGAGTATCGGATCCTCTCGAATGCAGGCCTCAAGTTTGGGTCATGCCCTGCTCCGACGAGTCTTATGGTCGCGTCTGGGTGCCGCTGCCCGATGATCTCCAGTGCCTCCCAGATTTCGTACAGATTGAACAGAGTACTTGGCGTGCCCAACCATCCCAGCACAACGTCTCTACGCATTGAGCGCGTTCTTGACGAACGTCGGCGATCGAATTCCTCGAGTTGAGGAGAATCCGGTATCACGGTGCAATCGGAATTGAACTGTCGCACGTATTCGGCTGTTCGGGCGTTATCCGTTGTTACAGCATCGACGATGCGGAGTACTTGCTGAAAGGAGTGCTCATTCGCTCCGTCGTTATAGAGCCAGACTGAATCTCCGAAATCGAGCACTATGCGGGCAGTAGTCGATTCCTTGAGGCGTTCATAGAGAGACAGTGAAAGAACTTTCGAGAGATAGACGACATCTGCCGAAGCGGCCTTCTTCAGGATGCTGGCTTCACTGTGAACTTCCGCGCGCGACAGGATCCGGCGTCGTATTCTCTGCCTCCACACGATTGGGCGAAGGATGCGTGGTGGGCTTGCAACGAAATCCATTGCGGCGAGAGGCTGCCGTGCAACGAATTCGACTTCGATTCCGTCGCGCTTGAAGAAGTCGCGATAGATCGTTCCCCGGACGACCCCGCTTGGCCACCGATCGCCTGCCTCAAGAACTGCCAGAACCTTCGTCAAGCTCGTTGCCCCCGATTCGCTTCGTTTCCTCAACTACAATTCCATCTGGTGAGAATGTGAACGAGAAGACCGTTGAAATCGTTGTTACTACTATCTTCGAGCCCAGGTTCCTCGAAGGATATCTCGATAATCTCGACCGGCATGGCCACCGTGACCATGTCGGGCTCATCGTCATTATCGACCGCAAGACCCCTGAGAGTGTGCTGACGGCTTGCGACGACGCGAAGCGTCGCGGATTTCGTATCGCCTGCCCCACTCTTGAGGAGCAGGAAGGATTCCTTTCGAAGTTTCCCTCGATGAGGGACCGCATTCCGTACAACACCGACAACCGTCGCAACGTCGGCTTCCTGATGGCTCTGGATCGCGGCGTCGATGTGATGATTTCGATTGATGACGACAATTTCTGCCTCGCCAACTCCGACTTCGTACGAGAGCATTCGGTTGTCGGAGATGAAGTCGACGCAAACGAATCCGAGAGCAGCGACCGCTGGTTCAATATTGGCAGTCTTCTCTCAACGTCCGTGCAAGCCGAAATTTATCCGCGCGGGTTCCCGTATTTTGCGCGCCAGAAGTCACGAACATTCGCGGCCGCGCACCGCACGGCGCGGGTGGCGATGAATGCAGGCCTGTGGCTCACGGACCCCGATGTCGATGCGCTCACCCGGATCGCGATCGCGCCTCGCGTTTCCGGCGCCGAATCAACATCTCACTTCCTCGGGCGCAACACGTGGTCGCCCATCAACACGCAGAATACCGCCATCTCCCGCGAGGCGATCGCCGCGTACTACTACGTGCGCATGGGGTTCGACGTTGGCGGACTTTCCATCGATCGCTATGGCGACATTCTCAGCGGCTATCTCTGCCAGGCCTGCGTGAAGGCGCGCGGCGAAACGATCCGGATCGGTTCACCCGTAGCCGATCACCGCCGCACGCCGCACAACCTTTTCAAGGATCTCTATCACGAGCTCGCCGGCGTCGTGCTCCTCGACGACCTTCTGCCGTGGCTCACCGAGGCGAAACTGCAGGGCAGCTCGTACCCTGAGTTGTATGCGCACCTGGCCGATGAGCTCGAGGCGCGCAGCAGCCACTACAAAGGCTTCATCTGGGATCAGGGGGGCGACGCCTTTTTGCGCGATACCGCGGCGCACATGCGGGCGTGGCTCGAGGCCGTGCGGCTGATCGGCTGATGATGACGCAGCCGCTCGTCTCCGTCGTCATCCCCAGCTACAACCAGGGACGCTTCATTCGCGAGACGATCGATTCGGTGCTCGCGCAGGATTATCGCCCCATCGAAGTGCTCGTGCTCGACGGTGCGTCGAACGATGAAACGGTCGAAGTGCTCCGCAGCTATGGCGAACGCCCGGAGCTTCGCTGGTGGTCGGAGCCGGATCGTGGCGTCGTCGATGCGGTCAACAAAGGTCTGAATCTCGCCAGCGGAGCCATTCAGGCAATCCAAAGCTCTGACGATACGTACCTGCCGGGGGCCATTCGAGCCGTCGTAGCAGCATTCGCGTCGGATCCTTCTCTCGGCCTGGTCTACGGCGATGTCGAATACATCGATGCGGAATCGCGGCTGATCGGGCGCACGAGCCTCCCGCCATTCGCCCTCGCTGATTACCTCGCGAAGTTTTCCTTCATCCCGCAGCCCTCCGCGTTTTTCACGAAAGCAGCCCTCGATCGCGTAGGAGGATGGAACCCCGACATTCCGTATGCTCCCGATGCAGATCACTACCTTCGCATCGCCACGCACTTTTCCACGCGCAAGCTCGACGTTCTTCTCGGCCGCTATCGCTATCACGACGAGCAGCGCGATCGAATCGGTGCACGCATCTCGCATCATTGGGAAACGGCCGTTCGATCGTGGATCGCGCGCGAATCGCCCTCAGCCGAGTTGCGACGCAAGGCCGAACTCGGTATCCATCTCACTCACGCACACTACCTCTCGGACGTGCAGTGGCTCCGGCGCACGATCGAGCTCTATCGTGCAGCCGCTCTCTTTCCGGCCGTGATCCTGCGCGACGACTTCCCGCGCCGGGAGTTGATTCCGGGACGGACTCCGATCTGGAAGGTTCTCTCGCGCGTGAAGCGGTCCCTTGGTTTCAAGCCCCGGTCATCCTGATGGTTCGGCTCGAACGAGGGTCACCCTTGTAACATCGTGGAGTCATGGCTGAATACACGGCGATTATCAAGCAAGTGGACGAATGGTGGATCGGCTGGATCGAGGAGCTTCCCGGCGTGAATTGCCAGGAGCGGACAAGAGACGACCTCATCGAGACTCTTCGAGTCACATTGCACGAAGCGCTTGAGGCGAATCGTGCGGAAGCCCGCGCCACGGCCGAAGCGGGATTCGAGGAGATCCGCATCGCAGTATGAAGCGGAGGACATTCGAGCGGCTGGTTGAATCAACATGGCTGTGTCCTCATGCGGGAAGGCGGACGTCATTCGTGGTACATCAACCAGTCGCTTGGGAAACGTTCATCCGTGCCGCGGCACAGCGAGATCAAGGACGAGTTGGTGCGTAAGATCTGCCGGAACCTCGGCATCGATGCACCGGATCACACGTGAACGCCGCAAGCGCGGTTAGAATCGTGAGGATGCCTTCATGTCTCATCTGCGAAACGCCCATCGAGCCGTTTTTGGATTTCGGGCCGATGCCCATCGCGAACGGGTTCCTGTCTCCTGAACAATTCAAAGACGAATACTTTTTCAACCTACGGGTCGCGCACTGTCCGAAGTGTTCGATGGTGCAGTTGACCGAGCTCGTCGATCGCAGCCGGATGTTTCACGAGAACTACGCATTTTTCTCGTCGACATCCGCATGGATGCAGCGGCATTTCGCCGGCTTCGCATCCTTCGTTCGCGATCGCTATCTCGCATCGGATGATCCGTTCATCTGCGAGATCGGAAGCAATGACGGGATCATGCTTCGTCACTTCGCAGAGCGTGGCATCCGTCATCTCGGCATCGAACCGTCGTCGAATGTTGCGGAGGTGGCGCGTGAGCGTGGCGTCCGGACCATCACGGAATTCTTCGATGAGGATCTTGCGCGCCGCATCCGCGACGAAAACGGACAGGCCGACGCATTCCTCGGCGCGAATGTGATGTGCCACATCCCTTACATGCACTCG
Source organism: Acidobacteriota bacterium (assembly GCA_021325515.1). Classification (GTDB taxonomy): domain Bacteria; phylum Acidobacteriota; class Thermoanaerobaculia; order Gp7-AA8; family Gp7-AA8; genus JAJPHC01. The sequence goes on along the minus strand of JAJPHC010000058.1, from coordinate 21,541 downwards.
GTGATCGAAGGGATCCGGCTGTTGCTGAAACCGGCAGGTGTTCTGATCTTCGAAGATCCGTTTCTCGGCGATATCGTCGAGAAGACTTCCTACGATCAGATCTACGACGAGCACGCGTTCTACTTCTCCGTCAGCTCGCTGCGCAATCTGTTTGCGATGCATGGGATGGAGATCATCGAAGCGATTCCGCAACACGTCCATGGCGGCTCGATGAGGTATGTCGTCGCGCATCAGGGCGCCTATCCGGCTGGCGACTCGGTGCATGAGGTCGCGCGTCGCGAAGCGCAGCTCGGACTCGAGACGCCGGAGTGCTATGACCGTTTGCGGGCGAATGTGGAACGCTCGCGCGACGATCTGCGCACGCTTCTGCAATCGTGCCGTGATGAGGGGCGGCGCGTTGCCGGTTACGCTGCCACATCGAAGAGCACGACCGTGACCAACTATTGCGGCATCACGCCGCAACTCGTGGAGTTCATCAGCGACACGACGCCGATCAAGCAGGGGAAATTCAGTCCGGGGGTGCACATCCCCGTGCGATCGCATGATGAGTTTGCGAGGAATTATCCCGACTACGCGCTTCTCTTCGGCTGGAATCACCGCGACGAGATCATGAGCAAGGAAACCGCGTTCCGCGAAGCCGGCGGACGGTGGATCGTCTATGTGCCCCGCGTCGAGGTCGTTTCGTGATTCTCTGCTCGAATCCGCGCGAGCAATACAACGCGCATCGCGAAGAGATCGACGCAGCGATTGCGAATGTTCTGGCCAATGGCCGTTACATTCTTGGGCCCGAGGTAGAGGCCTTCGAGCGTGAGTTCGCCACCTATTGCGAAGTGAAGCACGCAGTCGGCGTGGGATCGGGTACCGAGGCGCTGCACGTTGCGCTTGCGGCGCTGGGTGTCGGAGCCGGTGATGAAGTGATTACCACCGCACACACGGCTGTGGCGACGGCGTCCGCGATCCGGCTGTGTGGCGCGACGCCGGTTTTCGTCGATATCGAGCCGCGAACCTGGACGATCGATCCAAGTCTCATCCAACAGGCGATTACACCAAGAACGAAAGCGATCGTGCCGGTCCATATCTACGGGCAGCCGGCGGATCTCGAGCCGATCATGAGCTTCGGGTTTCCGGTCCTCGAGGATTGTGCTCAGGCACATGGTGCCCGCGATCGCGGGCGGCGCGCAGGTTCACGCGGGATCGCCGGTGCATTCAGTTTTTATCCGACGAAGAACCTCGGCGCGATCGGAGACGGCGGCGCTGTCGTCACGAATGACGACGAGCTGGCACGCAGGCTACGCCTCTTTCGTGAGTACGGATGGGCGCAGCGCTACGTCAGCAGCACCGACGGATGGAACAGCCGTCTGGACGAGCTGCAGGCAGCGATCCTTCGCGTGAAGTTGCGCTATCTCGATGCCGACAACGCGCGCCGTCGCGCGATCGCCGCGCGTTACGACCAGGCCCTGGCAGGAGTAGTCAGGACTCCGGACGTGCGTAGCGGAGTGGAACATGTCTACCACCTCTACGTGATTACCTCGGAACGGCGCGACGCACTGCAGGCGCATCTGAAGGCGCACGACGTCGGCGCACTGGTTCATTACCCCGTCGCCGTGCATCAACAGCCCGCATTTGCCACGAACGGTTCGCTGCCGGTCACCGAAAACGCAGCAGCGACGGTTCTTTCGTTGCCGATGTATCCGGAACTGACGGAGAGCGACCAGCAGATCGTCATCGACACGGTCCTGTCGTTTTCGTCATGAAGTTGATTTTTTGGGGCGGCACAGGTCAGGCGAAGGTGATGCGGCCGGTCATCGAGGAGCAGGGTGATGAGCTCATCGCGGTCTTCGATGATACGAAGAACCTCACCCCCCCATTCCGGGACGTGCCGCTCTACCACGGGAGTGAATTTGATTCCTGGTATCAGGCACAGCGAGGCGTAGCTGCCGGATTCTGCGTGACGATCGGTAACCCGCATGGGAACGTGCGCCTTCGGATCGCCGAGCGGCTCGAGTCTCAGGGGCTCGCCCCCATCAGCGCAATCCATCGCTCGGCGATCATTGCGAGGAGCGCGCAGATCGGGGATGGGGCACAAATTCACGCCGGTGCGATCGTCGAGGTTCATGCTGTGCTGGGAAGACAATGTATCGTGAATACGAAAGCGAGCGTCGATCACGAGTGTGTGCTCGAGGATGGTGCCGAGATCGGCCCAGGCGCCACGCTGACGGGACTGGTACACGTCGGCAGGGGAGCGTGGATCGCGGCTGGTGCGACCGTGCTTCCGCGGCTGCGGATCGGAGCGGACGCGATCGTCGGCGCGGGAGCAGTGGTGACTCGTGATGTCCCTCCGTCAACGGTGGTTGTTGGTGTGCCCGCGAAGGCAATACGATCGACTTGAGGAGCGCGATGGATCCCATCTACATGGCTGGACCGTGGATCACGGAAAAAGAGATCGAGACGGTTCTCGACGCGATGCGTACGGGGTGGTACGAGAAGCCTTACTACTACGTCGAGACCTTTCAGAAGGAGTTCGCCGCCTGGCATGGCCGCAAATATGCGCTGATGACTCCGAACTGCACGACGGCCATCCATCTGCTCCTGACTGCTCTCGGAGTTGGTGAGGGAGATGAGGTCATCGTGCCGGAATGCACGTGGATTGCTTCCGCTGCACCAATCAACTATCAACGCGCGACCCCGGTCTTTTGCGACATCGATCCGAAGCACTGGTGTCTCGACCCGGAGTCGGTCGAGAGGCGAATCACATCGAAGACGAAAGCGATCATCGTCGTCGATCTGTTCGGCAACATGCCGTACATGGACGAGCTCGTAGCGATCTCGGAGCGGCATGGCATTCCACTCATCGAGGACGCTGCCGAGTCGCTCGGTTCTACGTACAAAGGGCGCAAGGCGGGTACCTTCGGTATCGGATCCACCTTCAGTTTTCACCGGACGAAGACGTTGACGACGGGCGAAGGAGGGATGCTCATTCTCGACGATGACCATCTCTTCGAGCGATGCACGATTCTCCGCGACCATGGCCGCAGGCCGGGCGGCAAGATGTATTTCAACGAGGAAGTGACCTACAAGTACATGCCGTTCAATCTGCAGGCGGCTCTTGGTTACGCGCAGTTCAAGCGGCTTGATGAATTGATCGCGCGGAAGCGTGAGATCTATGAGTGGTACAGAGAGGGTCTCGCTGGCGTTGAGGATCTTCAGCTCAATGCGGAGCCCGAAAATGGTTTCAATAGCGTCTGGATCACGGCGGTCGTTTTCGGGAAGAGTCACGAGATGACAAAGGCATCGGCGATGGAAAAGTTGCAGGCGCTCGGTCTTCCGTCGCGCCCATTTTTCTATCCGCTTTCGTCGTTACCCGCATATCCGGGACGAGAAGAGGAGGGACGGAGAATGAACCCGAATGCCTATGACATCTCGGATCGCGGGATCAATCTGCCGTGTGCGATGAATCTGACCCGTGAGCAGACGGATGCGATCTGCGATGGAATCAAGACCATTCTCAGTGTGAAGTCTGCTGCGGCCGGCGTTCGATAGAGTGCATGCGATGCAAAGTGAGCTTCGCGGTAAACATGTTCTGATCACCGGCGGGTTGGGCTTCATCGGGAGCAATCTCGCGCATCAGTGCCTTCAACTCGGGGCGGTCGTGACCATTTACGATGTTCTCGATCCGCGATCGGGAGGGAACATGCACAACATTCGCGACATCGAGAAGGATGTCGAAGTCGTGCTCAATGACATCCGAGCATTTGACGGTGTCAGCGCGGTGATCCGGGGCAAGGATGTTGTTTTCAACTGCGCGGCCTATACCTCGCATCCGCAATCGATGAAGGATCCGCTCGTCGATATCGACGTGAACTGCAAGGGTGTAATCAACGTTCTCGAAGCGGTGAGGCGTTTCAATCGTGACTGCAAGGTCGTTCATGTAGGAACCAGTACTCAAATCGGCAGGATGGTCTTCAATCCGGTGACGGAACAGCATCCGGAGTTTCCAGTCGACATCTACTCTGCGAATAAGTCGGCGTCCGAAAAATATGTGCTGGTCTACGGAAGTGCGTACAAGTTAAAAACCACATCCGTGCGGCTGGCAAACGTATTCGGTCCACGCTCGAATATCAAAAGCCCTGACTTTGGATTCATGAACTACTTCGTCGGGCTCGGACTGCAGAACAAGACGATCACCGTTTTCGGAGAGGGAAAGCAGCTCAGGACGATTACATTCGTCGACGACGTCGTTGAGGCGCTTATCTGTGCAGCGATGGCGGACGAGGCGAGTGGGCAGACCTTCTTCGCGGTAGGCGACAGGCAATGCAGCGTCACCGAAATCGCCACGGCAATTGTCGATGTCATCGGCGGAAAGCTGCAGTTCATTGAGTGGCCGAAGGATCGGGAAGCGATTGAGATTGGCGATGCCGTGATCTCCAACGAGAAGATCAGGACGCGCCTCGGATGGAGCGCGAAGGTGGATCTCCGGAAAGGTCTCGAGATCACTCGCGACTATTTCCGCCCGAATCTGCGCGAATATCTCGACTGATGAAGATCGTCGTCACAGGTGCGTTGGGACACATCGGTTCGCGGCTGATCCGTGAGCTTCCGGTCGCGTTTCCGGGTTGCGAAATCGTCATGGTCGACGATCTCTCAACCCAGCGATACACGTCCCTGTTTCGTCTGCCGGATGCCGCCAGGTATCGCTTTCTCCAGGAAGACATTCAGTCGTTCGACCTTGCGCCTGTTCTCGAAGGAGCAAACGGGCTTGTGCACCTCGCCGCCATAACCGATGCAGCCTCCAGTTTCGACAAAGCGGAGCAGGTCGAACAGGTCAATTTCGAGGGAACCCTGCGAGTCGCGCGGCAATGCGCCGTCGCCGGCGTACCATTCCTTTTCCTTTCCACCACGAGCGTGTATGGAACACAGAGTGAGGTGGTGGACGAGGAGTGTGCCGAGAGCGAATTGCAGCCGCAAAGCCCATACGCAACTTCGAAGCTGCATGCGGAACGCGCGCTGGAAGAACTCGGAAGGTCGGAGAATCTTCGTTTCATCACCTGCCGGTTCGGCACGATCTTCGGTGTTTCGCCCGGGATGCGGTTTCACACCGCGGTGAACAAGTTCATCTGGCAGGCCTGTCAGGGACTCCCGATCACGGTTTGGCGATCCGCGCTCGATCAGCGTCGTCCTTACCTTGATCTGGAAGACGCGGTGCGGGCCATCGCATTCATCATCGAGCGCGACCTCTTTGACAATCGTGTCTACAACGTGCTGACGTTGAATGCGACGGTTCGAGAGATCGTCGACGCGATCCGTGCCCACGTCTCGGGGCTCGATGTACAACTCGTCGATGCCCGGATCATGAATCAGCTTTCGTATACGGTCAGTGCGGACCGCTTTGCCGCCGCAGGCTTCACGGCTCGCGGCGATCTACGGCGAGGAGTTCGCGACACGGTCGAATGGCTAAAGAACGTCGCGTCGCGTGATGTGCGTGTCGGGATTTAAATGATCTTCGACTACGCCATCATCGGGGGCGGCATCGTCGGTCTTGCGACCGCGCTCGCGCTTCCCGAATCCTCCTCCGTCATCCTCTTCGAGAAAGAGCCGCAGTTCGCGGCGCATCAGACTGGGCGCAACTCCGCCGTCATTCACTCCGGGATCTACTACAAGCCTGGCACGCTGAAGGCTCGCATGGCAGTCGATGGGAATCGCTCCATGGTCGAGTTCTGCCGCGCGCATGCGATCCCTTTCGACATCTGCGGGAAGCTCATCGTCGCGACCGGCGACGCTGAAGTTGCGCGGCTGCGGAAGCTCGAAGAGAACGCGCGCGGCAACGGTGTCGCCACTCGCTGGCTCGATGCCGCAGAAGCGAAAGAGATCGAGCCGCATGTCTCCGCCGTCGCCGCTCTCCACGTTCCCTCCACCGGCGTCGTCGACTATCGCCTCGTCAGCGAAGCGATGGCCCGCTCGATTCGCGGCCAGCTCGAGCTCTCCTGCCGCGTCCTCGCCATCGAGAACGATCGCCTCATCACGACGAACGGCGACTTCCGCGCACGCACCATCATCAACTGCGCCGGCCTCTTCTCCGACCGCCTCGCCCGCTCGCGCAACATCCGCATCGTCCCCTTCCGCGGCGAGTACTACGACGTCACCGGCGCGAGCGCCTCACTCGTCCGCACCCTCATCTACCCCGTCCCCAATCCCGACTTCCCCTTCCTCGGCGTCCACCTCACGCGCGGCGTCGAAGGCCACGTGCACGCCGGCCCCAACGCCGTGCTCGCACTCGCGCGCGAAGGCTACCGCTGGCGCGATATCAACCTGCGCGATTCCTTCGAGACGTTCACCTACGGCGGGTTCTGGCGCCTCGCCGCCCGCAACTGGGAGGAGGGAGGCCGCGAGGTGCTGCGCAGCGTTAGCCGCCACCTCTTCGCGCAAAGCGTGCAGCGGCTCGTGCCCGGCATACAGGAACGCGATCTTCATCGCTCTCGCGCCGGCGTGCGCGCGCAGGCACTCCTGCCGTCAGGCGCGCTCGCCGATGATTTCGTGATCGAGAGGCGTGGCAACGCGATTCACGTCTGCAACGCCCCTTCGCCCGCGGCGACCGCGTCACTCGAGATCGGGAAGTATGTGGCGGCCGAAGCGGCGAAAGGGTGTCGTCTTTAGAGCACTCCACTTGGGGGACCTTGTCGAGGCGGCGGTGCTTTGCAGATTCAAAAGGTGCGGACGAGGCGTCCGCACTCCACTTGGGAGAGCCTTGTCGAGGCAGCGGTGCTCTGCAGATTCAAAAGGTGCGGACGAGGCGTCCGCACTCCACTTGGGAGAGCCTTGTCGAGGCGGCGGTGCTTTGCAGATTCAAGAAGTGCGGACGAGACGTCCGCACCCCACTTGAGGGACCTTGTCGAGGCGGCGGTGCTCTGCAGATTCAATAAACCCACTTGGGAGAGCCGAGGTGGGGCGCGGACGTCCTCGTCAGCGAGCCGCTGCCGTGGAGGCAGCGGTGCTTTGCAGGTTCAAAAGTGCGGACGAGACGTCCGCACCCCACTTTGGAGGCCTTGGCGAGGCAGCGGTTCTCTGCAAAATTCAAAAACTTACTTGGGAGAGCCGAGGTGGGGCGCGGACGCCCTCGTCCGCGAGCCGCTGCCGTCGAGGCAGCGGTGCTCTGCCGATTCAAAAGTGCGGACGAGGCGTCCGCACTCCACTTGTCGTCGGTGCTTAGAGTTTGGTGATGAGGTCGGGGAAGTGGGTCGTTGCTTCCCAGCCCAGGAGTTGCTTTGCCTTCGCGGGGTTGCCGCGGCTGTAGCGGAGGTCGGATGGGCGCAGCAGCGCCGGCGACGTCTCCACGTGATCGCGCCAATCGAGCCCATGCCTCGCGAATACCGCCGCGACGAACTCCTGCAGCGTGTGGCTCTCTCCCGTCGCGATCACGAAATCCTCGGGCTCGTCGCGCTGCAGCATCCGCCACATCGCTTCGACATACTCCGGCGCGTAGCCCCAGTCGCGCGAGATCTCCAGATTGCCGAGCTGCAGTTTCGTCCGGCGTCCGGCGGCAATCTCCGCCGCGGCCACCACGACCTTCTTCGTCACGAACCGCTCCGACCGCAGCGGCGACTCGTGATTGAACAGGATGCCGGTGCAGGCGAAGAGACCGTAGGCCTCGCGATAGTTCGTCGTGGTCCACTGCGCCGTCGCCTTCGCCGTGGCGTACGGACTGCGCGGCACGAACGGCGTTCGCTCATCGCTCGCCACGCCATCCGGCTGCTCGCCGAAGCATTCGCTCGAGCCCGAGTTGTAGAGCCTCGCCGGCAGCTTCAGAAAGCGAATCGCCTCGAGCACGAGCAGCTCGCCCGTCGCGATCGAGTCCATCGTTTCGATCGGTTGCGAGAACGACAACGCAACGGAGCTCTGCCCCGCAAGGTTGTAGATCTCGTCCGGCCTTACGTTGCTGAGCACCTGCAGCAGCTCGCGGAAGTCGCGCATCGAGACCGAGTGCATCGTGACGCGGTTGCGGATGCCGAGCGACTCTAGCTTGTGGAACGGCTGCGTCTCCGCATCCCGCGACGTGCCGTGGACCTCGTAGCCCTTCTCCAGAAGCAGGCGCGAGAGGTACGCGCCGTCCTGACCGCTGACGCCGAGGATGATCGCTTTCTTCATGGTCTCGAGGTGCGGACGAGGCGTCTGCACTCGTCGACGATGGCGTGGGTGCGCGCTTTGAAGTTTTCAAAGGAGAAGTATGCGAGGCCTTCGGGGATCTTCTTTTCGGCGCGCGCGAGTTGCTCGATGATCGCCATCCGGATCGCAGCGAGATTGTTGGGATCGACGAGGATTCCGAGCTCGCCGTCGCGCACGGCCTCGCGGCCGCCGTCGTGGCGGCTGGCGATCACCGGCACGCCGCACGCCATCGCCTCCAGCAGCACGAACCCGAATCCCTCCCCTCGGCTCGGCATCACATACACGTCGGCGAGATTGTAAAGCGCCGGCTTCTCCGCTTCGGGGAAAAGACCGGTGAAGACCACGCGGTGCTCGACGCCGAGCTCACGCGCGCGGCGCTTCAGGCGGGGGAGATCATTGCCTCCGCCGGCGATGACGTAGACGACATCCTCCGGAAGATCGCCGAGGATCTCGATGACTTCGTCGAAGCCTTTGTAGCGCTCGGCGGCGACCACGCGGCCGACCGTCAGGAGCACGCGCTTGTCTTCGAGTCCATAGCGCGCGACGAGCGCCGGATCGCGCGGCGCGATGCGATAGAGATCCTGGTGAATCGCATTCGGCAGGATGAACTGCCGGCAGTCGCAAGAGGTCCAGGCGAGAAACCGGCGCATCGTGATCTCGCTGATCGAGATCACGGAGCGGATCTGCGTGGCGAGGCGGCTGCGAATCCGGTTGCGCGACGGCTTCCACGCCTCGATGCCGTAAACGAGCAGCACCGCGTCGCTGCTCAGCGTGCGCGCAACCGGCAGCAGATTCACATGACCGCAGAAGACGAGATCGAAGCGTTCTTTCCGCAGCGCGTTGATCGCCCGGAGGTAGGCGAGGTTGCTCTTCGCTGCCTCCGACACGAAGCGCACGTTGGAGGGGATGTGCTCCGGCTCGTTGGGGATGATGCGCGGCACGACGACGACTTCCTCGCAATCGGGATGGCTCGCGAGCGCCGCGACGAAATCGCGGTTGTAGAGCGCGATGCCGCCGTAGCCGCCGTAGATGTCGGTTGCGAGGAGGAGAAGTTTCATCTTGCGAAATTGAAAATTGAACATTGAAAACTGAAAATGTTTTGGGCACTCGGCATTCGCTGTTCCGTCATTTTCAATTTTCCATTTCGCGCATCACGCGTTTTGCCCAGCTCCGCATTCTCGTGCTCGTGCCGTCCGGCTCGAGGGCGGCCCACGTCGTGAGCGGCACCACGAAGCCGGTCTTCGGGCGGTTGCGGATGTACTCCGGCAACTGCGGCCTCGGCGATTCCGCGAAGTATTGCTTCGAGGCGCGCCCCTCGTGCATCAGCAGAGGTGCGAGTTGCCGCAGCAGCCAGGCATCGACGAGCGGCGTGCGCACCTCGAGTGAGTGCGCCATGCTCGCCCAGTCGGTGTCGCGCAGGAGCTGGTTGCGCATGTAGAGCGCTGCTTCCAGCGTCGCGACTCTCCCGAATCCGTTCATCGGATCGGGCTCGAGCAGTTTCTCCGCTCGCTCGAAGAGGGCCAGCCGCCTCATCCCTTCCTCGGCGGCATCGGGCTCCATCACTTCGTGCAGCTCGGACGGCATGTAGAGCCCGCGCTTGACGAGGTACGCGCCGCCCCAGGTCGCGCCGAACTCGGCGACGCCGGGCGATTTCGGACTCGCGATTCCGAGCTTCGACATCATGCGCAGCGTGCTGCGCGCGGCGGGGACTCCGGCCGGAAGCCGCTCCGCGAGCGACATCGCGCGGACGATTCGCGGCAATGCGGAGAAGCTGGGGTAACTGCCGAACAGCTCATCGCCGCCGATGCCGCTGATCGCGACCTTCAGGCCGAGCTCCGCCGCGGCCTTGCTGACGAACCAGGTGTTCACTCCGTCGATCGTCGGCTGATCCATCGCGTCGAAGAAGCGCGGCACATCGGCGAGGAACTCCTCGCGCGTGATGAGGCGCGTGGTGTGGACGCTGCCGATCTCCTGCGCGAAGCGCTCGGCATCGGCGGATTCATCCTGCGCGCTGCTGCGGGTCGTGTCGTACGACAGAGTGACGGTGCGCAGCGGCTCCCGCGCGACTTCCTTCGTCAGCGCGACGAGACCGCTCGAATCGATGCCGGCGGAGAGAAAGGCGCCGACCGGCACGTCGGAGACGAGGTGATACGCCAGCGACTCGCAGACGAACTCGCGCAACTGCGCCGCCGGCTCGACGAGCTTCACGAACGCATGCTGGCTGCAGCCGCGCCGGAAGACATTCGACAACGAGTAGTGGCTGCGCGGCTGCGTGCGGCCCTGTTCGTCGACGAAGAACGACGTCCCCGCTTCCACCGCGCGAATCGAATCGAAGATCGTGAACGGCTCGGGGACGCTGCCGGTGAGAAAGAATCCGGCGATGCCCGCCGGATCCTTCGTGCGCGAGATGGCGCCGCCCGCGAGCAGCGCCTTCACCGTCGATGCGATGCGGATCGTGCTGCCGTCGTCGGCGAAATAGAGCGGCTTGATGCCGTATGGATCGCGCGCGACGAACATCCGCCGCGCGCGCTTGTCGAAGATGCAGAACGCGAACATGCCGCGCAGCAGGTCGGTCATGCCGGCGCCGTGCATCTTGTAGAGCTCGAGGATGACTTCGGTGTCGCTGTGCGAATGAAAGCGGACGCCCATCCGCTCCAGCCGTCTGCGCAGCTCGCGATGGTTGTAGATCTCGCCGTTGAAGACGATCGCGAGCTCGTTCGTCGTGTCGTGCAGCGGCTGATTGCCTTCCGGAGTGAGGTCGATGATCGCCAGGCGGCGCGAGCCGAGTCCGGTGCGCCCATCCTCGCTGATCCATGTACCGCCGGCGTCGGGGCCGCGCGGCCGCATCCGCTCCGTGATGGCCTCGAGTTCCTGCGCGTCGATGCGCGGGGCATCGCTTCGGTACGCGTGGATGGCCGTGATGCCGCACATGCGCGAGTAGTGTAGGACAAGCTCTCCGCTTGTCCCTCACAAGCACTCCGCTTGTCCCTGACAACATGAGGACAACCGGGGGGGACAACCTGAGAGGTTGTCCTACGTTCCTCTCGTGTAGCGCAGGAACATCATCGCGAGAAACGCCACGGCGCCGACGCTGTAGCCGTACACGCGCAGCGTCTCGGTCACGGTCAGGATCGCGGCGACGGCAAACACGACCGTGATCAGCCAGATCGAGAAGATCGTCTTGTTGATGCTGCCGAAGCGCTCCACGAGGATGTGGTGAATGTGCTTCCGGTCCGCGTTGAACATCCGCGTGATGCGGCCGCCGAGCGAGGTGCCGTCGGCCGTGAAGCGCTGCTTCATCACGATGAGCGTGTCGAGCACCGGCACGGCCAGCGCGAGCATCGGTCCGCCGATGATGAGCGCGACCGGCGACTTGCTCGGCCGCGCGATCGAGATCGCGGCGAGCAGCAGGCCGATGAAGAGGCTGCCGGTATCGCCCATGAAGATCTTCGCCGGCGGTCTGTTCCAGGGATAGAAGCCGATCAGGCTTCCGGCGAGCGCCGTCATCATCACCAGCGAGAAGGCATCGCGGCGGATGAAGCCGATGATCGCGAAGGAAATCGCGATCGTCAGAGCGATCACCGTCGCCAGCGAATCGATGCCGTCGATGAAGTTCATCGCGTTGATGACGCCGACGATCCAGATCACCGAAACGAGCGTGCCGATGATGCCGAGCTCGAACGTCTGCCCGGCGAGCGAGATCGAGTTGAAGCGGAAGCCGAACGAGACGAGGATCGCGGCGGCCGCGAACTGCACGAGAAATTTGCGCGGCGCGTCGGCGCCGACCACATCGTCGTAGACGCCGAGGCCGACGACGAGGGAGCCGGCGGCAAGGACGGCGCAGAGGTAGGAGATGTTTTTCGACGCGAGATTCGCCGCGTGTGAATTCGCGGCGAGCAGCAGGAGCGGAAAGCCGAAGCCGAAGATGATCGCCAGGCCGCCCATGCGTGCCGTCGCGCGTTGATGCATCCGGCGATCGCCGGGATGATCGAATGCGCCGATGCGATGAGCAACGTGCCTCACCACGATCGTAGCCAGGTACGACGTCACGGCACTCGACACCAACAGGAGCAACAGCGCGACCAGCTCTTCCACCCGATGCAAAGGATAGCGCACTCGTTGTCCGCTCTCGTTCCGTCTTACGACGGGGCGAGGGGGACGATACAATCACGTGATTAGCAGGGGGGAGTAATCACACATGGCCGAATTACCGGGTGTTGAACGCGAGACTCTCGACGTCGATGTCGTCATCGTCGGCGCGGGGCCGGCAGGGCTCGCGGCTGCGTATCAGCTCGCGACGCTGGCGAAGGCCGCGAATGTCGAGGGGCTCTCGATCGCCGTTCTCGAAAAGGGAAAGGAGATCGGCTCGCACGGCCTCTCCGGAGCGGTCATGGATCCGCGCGGCATCAAGGAACTGATGCCCGACTTTCTCGAGCGCGGCTGCCCCGTCGAATCGCCCGTCACCAGCGACGCGTTCTGGTATCTCTTCGAAAACTTCAAGATCGCAGCGCCGATCATGCCGCCTCCGCTCGAGAACCACGGCAACTATGTCGTCTCCCTCGGCGAATTCGTCCGCTGGCTCGGCGCGATCGTCGGCGACATGGGGATCGATCTCTTTCCCGAATTCGCGGCGACGCGCGTCCTCGTCGAAGACGGCCGCGTCGTCGGCGTGCGCACCGGCGACAAGGGGATCGACAAGAACGGCCAGCCGAAGGCGAACTTCGAGCCCGGCGTCGACATCAAGGCGAAGATCACGATCCTGGCCGAGGGCCCGCGCGGCACGCTGACGAAGCAGCTCGCGTCGATGTTCAATCTCTATGAGGGAAAGAATCCGCAGTCGTACGCGGTCGGCGTGAAAGAGCTGTGGCAGTTGCCGGACGATCGCTTCGCACCGGGCACCGTCATTCACACGATGGGCTGGCCGCTCGACATGGAGACGTTCGGCGGCGGTTTCATCTACGGCATGCGCGAGCGCATCGTCGACATCGGCCTCGTCATCGGCCTCGACTATCGCAATCCGACGCTCGATCCGCATCACGAGTTCCAGCGCTACAAGCTGCAGCCCTCGATCAGGGAAATCCTGCAGGGCGGCAAGATGATCGCCGCGGGGGCGAAGGCGATTCCGGAAGGCGGCTACTACTCGATGCCGCGCATGTACGGCGAAGGCTTCATGATCGCCGGCGACTCCGCCAGCTTCCTCAACGGCGCGCGGCTCAAAGGCATCCACCTCGGCATCAAGTCAGGCATGCTCGCCGCGCAGGCCGCATTCGAAGCGCTGCGGGCCGAGAATTTCTCCGCGGCGCAACTGCAGGAGTACGAGAAGCTGTTCGAAGCGTCGTGGGCGCGCGAGGAGCTGCATCAGCAGCGCAACTTCCATCAGGCGTTCGAGCAGGGGCAGCTCGCCGGCATGCTGAACGCGGGACTCGGGATGATCACCGGCGGCCGCGGCTTCGGTGTCGCTGACAGGCTCGAGGGTCATGCGGGTCACACGAGAATGACGCGCATCCAGCGCTACTTCGGAACGGATCATCCGCATCCGCCGGAGAAGATCAAGTTCGACAACACGTACACGTTCGACAAGGTGAGCGACGTCTACTACGGCGGCGTGCTGCACGAAGAGAATCAGCCGGCGCATCTCCTCATCAGCGATACCGAGGTGTGCATCACGAAGTGCACGGAGGAGTATGGGAACCCGTGCCTGCACTTCTGCCCGGCGAATGTCTATGAGCCGCAGCCGACGCCGGACGGGCGCGGCAAGGTGCCGTTCCTCAATTTCACCAACTGCTTCCACTGCAAGACGTGCGACATCATGGACCCGTATCAGGTGATCACGTGGGTGCCGCCGGAGGGTGGAGGCGGGCCGAATTACAACAAGTGCTAGCACTTGATCGAAGAACCTGAATCCGGCTACCGGCCGGACGTCGATGGGCTGCGCGCGCTCGCGATCCTCGCCGTCGTCGCGTTTCACTGTTTTCCGAAGGAGGTTCGCGGCGGCTTCACCGGCGTCGACATCTTCTTCGTCATCTCCGGCTTCCTGATCACGCGGCTGATCCTCTCGGACATCGCCGCGGGACGATTCACGATCGCGCGCTTCTACGCGCGGCGAATCCGCCGGATTTTTCCGGCGCTGGCAGTCGTGCTCGGCGTCTGCACCGTTGCCGCATGGGCGGTTCTTCTTCCGGAGAACTGGAGGCAGTTCGGCCGCGACTCTTTCGCCAGCGCCGCGTTCTTCGGGAACATCGCGCTCGCGTTCGAGCGCCGAAACTATTTCGTATCGGTCCAGCGGCCTCTGATTCATCTGTGGTCGCTCGGCGTCGAGGAGCAGTTCTATCTCGTCTGGCCGGTGCTGCTGTTCGCGTTGCGAAACCAGCGCAGGCGAGTGACGACGCTCGTCCTGTCGCTCATTGCGGCGATCTCGTTTGCGCTGAACGTCATCTTCGTCTGGAAGCATCAGGACATGACGTTCTATCTCCCTGTCTCGCGCGCGTGGGAGCTCGCACTCGGCTCGCTGCTCGCCGTGCACGAGGTGCGGCTGACGAAGCGGCGGGCGGAGATCGCAGCATGGTCGGGTCTCGCGTTGTGCCTCGCGTCCGCCGCGCTCGCGAACGAGCTCTACTTCCCCGGCGTGTGGGCTCTGCCGCCAACGATTGGAGCCGTTCTCCTGATCGCGGGCGGGCCGGAGTCGTGGGTGAGCCGCAACCTCTTTTCGACGCGTCCCGCGATCGCGCTTGGTCTGATCAGCTATCCGCTCTACCTCTGGCAGTGGCCGCTGCTGACGTTCGTTCGCATTCGGAGAGACGGCATCTACAGTCCGCTGCGATACGGCCTTGTGTGCACGGCGGGGGCGCTCGTGCTCGCAGCGCTGACGTACCGCTTCGTGGAACGGCCGATCCGGGCGGCGCCCGTGACGCCGGCGAGGCTGCGGCTCCTGTGCGGCGTGATGATCGCGATCGCGATTGCCGCCGCCGCTGCCGCACTTCGTCTGCTTCCTCCACGGCTGCATGGAGCGGATGTGGAGCGCGTCATCGCGGCGTCGAAGGATGTCTACTCCTTCAGTGCGCGCTTTGGCCGCTTTGAAGATATGCACCAGTCGGATGTGCCGGGAGCGTTACCGGGGACGATCGTGTTCGCCGGCGATTCGCACATGGAGCAGTTCTGGCCGCGCCTCGAGCTGCTCGCGAATCGTGGGGCAACGCCCACGCTGCGCTTCGTGACGGAACCGGGATGTCCGCCGCTGCGCTATGTGGCGCGCGGACGATGCGATGCGTTTGCGGACTTCGCCTACACGCATGCGCGCAAGCGTGACGTGACGGCCGTCGTGTTCAGCGCGTCGTGGGTCGGATGCCTGAGACCCGGAGTCGAGCGTTCGATGCTCGATTTCTCGCAGAGGATCGCCGGCCTCACGCGGCGGGGTAAGAAGGTGTATGTGATTCTCTCGACGCCCCGATCGTGGCGCTTCGATCCGGCGAACATGCTGTCGTTGAGGGACGGCCATCTCGAGCCTGCGGCGCCGGTTGCGGTGCGCGATCTCGCGCGGGAACCGTTCGAGGCCGACCGGCTCGTGCGCGCGGCCGCGCTGCAAGGTGGCGCGACGGTCATCGAACCGGTGCCCTGGCTCTGTCCCGGCGGGGTCTGCCCGGCGTTCTCCGTTCCGAACGGTCCAGCCTACTCGGACGCGCACCATCTCCGGCCCTGGTATGTTCGTGAACGTGCGCTCTTTCTGGACGAAATCGTCCTGCGCGGCGGTTCTTGAGAGGTACACTCGGCACGTTTCTGGTAGTTGAACGTCCAAGGTAACGATGGCCAGAGAGGCAGTTCCTTTGAATCGCGCGCTCGACCGCATCGTTTCGCTCCAGGCGAACGTCGAGAAGGTCATACGCGGCAAGTCGGAGGTCGTGCAGTTCGCGGTCGCGGCGCTGCTGGCGAAGGGCCACATCCTGCTCGAGGATGTGCCCGGCGTGGGGAAGACGACGCTGGCCCATGCGATCGCCCGCTCGCTCTCGCTTCAGTTCCAGCGCATTCAGTGCACGAGTGATCTGCTGCCGGCGGACATCGTCGGCGTCACGATCTTCAATCAGGACCAGCAGGAGTTCGAGTTCGTCTCCGGTCCGATCTTCACGAACGTGCTGCTCGCGGACGAGATCAATCGCGCGACGCCGAAGTCGCAGTCGGCGCTGCTCGAGGCGATGAGCGAAGGGACGATCACCGTGGAGAAGCGGAGGCTGCCGCTGCCCGATCCCTTCCTCGTGATCGCGACGCAGAATCCGATCGAGCATGTCGGGACTTATCCGCTGCCCGAATCGCAGCTCGATCGATTCCTGATGAAGCTGACGATCGGATATCCGAATCTGAACGACGAGAAGAAGCTGCTGCGCTCCGGCGGCGCGCAGGACGTGCTCGAGCATCTCGAGCCGGTGCTGGAAGAAGCCGAAGTGCGCGAGTTGCAGGCGCAGGTGGCGAAGGTCCATGTGAACGAGTCGCTGCTCGAGTATCTGATGACGATCGTGCAGACGACGCGCACGCATGTCGAAGTCGCGCTCGGCGTCTCGACGCGCGGCGCGCTGACGTTCTTCAAAGCATGTCAGGCGCTGGCGATGGTGCAGGGCCGCGACTTCGTCGTGCCGGAAGACATCAAACGTCTGGCCCAGCCCGTGCTCTCCCACAGAATCATCATGCGCGACCGGCGCTCCGGCAGAGGAGACGTCACGCCGGAGGCGTTGTTCATTCAGAGGATCCTGAGCGAATTGCCAGTGCCGAGGTGATGGGACTTATGGGACCTATGGGACCGATGGGACCTATGGGCGGTTCCCCCGGTTCCACCCATAGGTCTCATAGGTCCCATAGGTCCCATCGTCCTATCCACCATGACCCAACCTCCTTTCGCCTTCAATGGCGTCGTCCGGCTCACTCGCGTGGGCACCAGTTACGTGATCCTCACGCTGGTCATTGGTTTCGCTGCGTTGAATACGGGCAACAACGCTCTCTACATCGGGCTCACGTTTCTTCTCGGCTGTCTGCTGCTGTCCGGCATCGCGTCGAAAGGCGGGCTGAAGCATCTGCGGGTGGAGCTCGCGGCGGTCGGGCAGCCTTGGGCGGGAAGGCCGCATCACGCGGTGCTGCGGCTGCACAACGGATCCCGCCTCTGGAACGTGCGCGACGTCGTCGTCTGCGGCAATGAGCTCGAGCCTGCGCTCGTGCCGGTCATCATGAAGCGGAGCGCGATCGAGTTTCCGGTGACGCTCGAGTTCGCGAAGCGAGGGCGCGTCGCGCTGAACCGGCTCGATTTCTACACGCGCTATCCGTTCGGATTCTTTCTGAAGAAGCGGCGCATCCGCATCGACGGCGAGCTGATCGTCTTTCCGCGGCTGCTCGACGGCGAGGATGCGCGGCTGCGCATCCGCCCCGACGATTACGGCGACATCGCCGCCAACCGCATCGGCGGCGGCAGCGAGATCCATTCGTTCCGCGAATACACGCGCGGCGATTCGCTCCGCCATGTCGCCTGGAAAAAATCGGCGAGCCTCGGCCGCTGGATCATCAAGCAGACCGAGGCCGACGCAGCGCGCAACGTGCACGTGGTGTTCGATCCCTACAAGCCGCACGGGATGACGGACGAAGCGTTCGAGGAACTGGTCAGCGCGGCCGCGACGTTCATCTATCGCGCGTCGCAGCGCGGGCTGGAGGTGTCGCTCGCGCTGCCGCGCGTGACGCTGCATTCGAAGGACGATGACGTGACCGAGCTGATGCGCGCGCTGGCGCTCATCGAGCCGGCGTATGAGCCGATCGTGATTCCGGCCGATCGCCATGCGGTGGTCTTCGCCGCGGGGAGGCGCGATGACGCCAAGACGGCGTGAGATCGAGACGCTCCTCCTGACGAGCTTCGCGGCGGTGCCGCTGTACGCGACGTACGCGATCGGCATCATGCCGCTGATCATCTTCCACGCGGTGATGGCGGGCATCATCCTGCGCGTGGCGATGGGGAAGAGTCCGGAGCTGATCCCTTCGTCGATCATGCGGCAGATCGCGGTGCTCTACGTCGCGTTCTACCTCATCGACGCGGCGTTTCTCTCGCGCAGCGCGATCGCGGCATCGACGCATCTCGTGCTCTTCATCGCGACATATCAGCCGATCGAATCGGCGCGCGTGCGCAATTACGCGCAGCGGCTGCTGACGACGGCGCTGATCTTCGTCGCCAGCATCGCGACGTCGACGCACATCACCATCGTCCTCTTCGTGATCGCCTTCGGCTTCCTGATGTTCCGCCAGTTGATGTACGTGAGCCACATCGAGACGGTGGCGGCACTGGGGCATGAGTACGCGGAGCCGCCGTCGTCGCGGGCCGCGATGTTCTATCTCGCCGGGACGGCCGTGGTGGCGACGATGCTGTTCCCTGTGATTCCGCGCGTGCGCAATCCGTTCGTGCAGGGGATGGCGGGAGCGCTGGCGAATTCGACGACGGGCCTTTCCGATGCGATCGATTTCAATCGCGAGCGGACGATCACGCCCGATCCGGCGGTGGTCGCGCGTGTCTGGATGAGCCCCGACGCGATTCCCTTCTTCACGCCGATCCGTCTGCGCGGCGCGATCTACGATCGCTACTGGCACAACGAGTGGCGGCAGACGGCGAGCGGATTCCGCGAGCTGCGCCCGCGCAAGGGGACGTATCAGATCGCGAAGCCCGTCGGGTTTCATCGCACGGCGCGTGTGCAGCAGCATCTGATGAGCAACACGCGGCTTTACCTGCCGGTGGGGACGTATGCGCTGGCCGGTGTGCAGCCGCTGTACGAGGGGCCGCAGAGCGAAGCGCTGACGACGCCGCCGCTGCGCCGCTCGACCGACATGCTGACGGTCGACGTCGCGATGGCGCGCGAGATCGAGCCGCTGCATCCGGTCGAGCCGGCAACGATGAACTATCCCGTCACTCCCGCCGTCGCGGCGATGGCGCGGGAGATCGTCGGGCAGTCCACCGATCCGGTCGCGCAGGCGTCGAAGATCGAGGCGTATCTGTCATCGCGATTCCAATACGTCGCGAATCCGGCGCAGATCGGCCACGCGATGACCGTCGATCAATTCCTGCTCAAGGATCATCGCGGGCATTGCGAGTACTTCGCGGCGGGGATGGTCGCGCTCTTGACCGCGCTCGATGTGCCGGCGCGCATCGCCGGCGGCTTTTACGGCGGGCAGTTCAATCCGCTGACCGGCTACTTCGTCATCCGCCGCGAAGATGCGCATGCGTGGGTGGAGGTCTGGACCGGAAACCGCTGGACGACGTTCGATCCGACGCCGGTGGCACTGCGTCCCGGCATGAGTCCGACGGGTTTCGTCCGCTCCTACGCGAACGCGATCGGCGAGTCGATCACGTACTACTGGGATCGTTACGTGCTGACGTTCGGCCTCACCGACCAGATCAACATGTTGACCAACACGATCGCCTCGGCGCGCGAGGCGATGCAGAAGGCCCGCGTGAAGCTTTCGCAGCAGGCGGCGGCGATGAAGTCGCCGCAGTTCATCGGGCTCGTGCTGCTCGTCGCCGCTGCCGGCGCGCTGCTGATCTCGGTGAACAGCCGCCGCCGGCCGGTGTTCGATCTCCTCGCGGCGCATCTCCGCACGCTGGGGATCGACGTCGGTCCGGCGATGACGATGGAAGAAGCGCTCGCGCAACTGCGCGCGATGCATCCCGAGGCAGCGAACACCCTCGCGCCCCTCGTGGCGCTCTACGAGGAAGAGCGCTTCGGCGCGAAAGCGGATGCGAGGCGGCGGAGAGAGATCAGGCAGAGGCTGGCGGAACTGCGAGCGTGATGGGACAGATGGGACAGATGGGACAGATGGGACAGATGGGACCTATGGGTAGCCACCTATAGGTCCTATAGGTCCCATAGGTCCCATCGTCCCATCCTACTTCCGAGGATTTCTCATCAGCGCGATCATCTCTCTCACTGCGGCATCCAGTCCTACCAGCGCTGCGCGCGAAATGATCGAGTGGCCGATGTTCAATTCTTCGATGTCGTTGATCATCGCGATGGCGTCGATGTTCCGGTAGTTCAGTCCGTGACCGGCGAGGACGACGAGACCCAGCTTGCGCGCGGCGCGGGCCGCGGTCACGATCTTTTCGACCTCCGCCTGCCACTGTCCCGTCGCCCACTCTCTTGCGTAGGCCTCTGTGTATTTGCCCGTGTTGATCTCGATCTTCGGCGCTCGCAGTTTGCTGCACTGCCGGATCTGCTCGAGATCGGGGTCGACGAAGATCGAGACATCGATCCCTGCGTCGACGAGGCTGCGGACCGTCTTCTCGATCGTGCCGGAGTGCAGCACGACATCGAGGCCGCCCTCCGTCGTCACTTCGTCCTTCCGCTCCGGCACGAGAGTGACGCGGTGCGGTTTCACGGTCTGCGCGATGCGCACCATCTCCGTGGTCGCCGCCATCTCGACGTTGAGATGCGTGGAGACGGTGCGGCGGAGGATCTCGACATCGCGATCCTGAATGTGGCGCCGGTCTCCGCGCAGATGGACGGTGATGCCTTGCGCGCCGGCGAGCTCCGCGATCGCCGCCGCGGCGATGGGATCGGGCTCGTCCGTCTTGCGCGCTTCACGGATCGTGGCGATGTGATCGATGTTGACGGCCAAACGCATGCGTGTAGGTTAGCAAGGATGCGGTTGCGCCGTCGCCTTTCGGCGTGCCGTTGTCTGCGAATATCTTCCGCGGGTTCCTGCGTTCACCTTCCGGCATGTTGTATCGCTTCGATAACGTCGAGAAATCCTACGGACCGCACGACATCCTGCGCGGCGTCACGTGGCAGCACAACCCGGGGGAGCACGTCGGGCTCGTCGGCCGCAACGGCGCCGGCAAGACGACGCTCTTCCGCCTCCTCCTCAAGCAGGAGGAGCCCGATCATGGGCAGATCCTCCGCTCGTCGGGCCTGACCGTCGGTCATGTCGGACAGCACCTCGATGCCGAGCCGGGGATGACGCTCTTCGATTATGTCGAGACGGCGTTCACGGAAGTGCTCGCCATCGAACGGAAGATGCGCGCGATCGAGCACGACCTCTCCGACCCGTCGAAGGACCACGAAAAGCTGCTGGAGAAATACGCGCAACTGCAGCACGACTACGAGCACGCGGATGGCTACACGCTGCACGCCGAGGTCGAGCGCGTGCTGATGGGCCTCGGCTTCGACAAGTCGCAGTTCGAGCGCGCGATCGCCGAGTTCAGCGGAGGCCAGCAGAACAGGGCGATGCTCGCCCGGGTCCTGCTGACGCGCGTCGATCTGCTGCTGCTCGACGAGCCGACGAATCATCTCGATCTCAAGGGGATCGAGTTCCTCGAGGAGTTCCTCGAGTCATTCAAGGGAAGCTATCTCGTCATCTCGCACGATCGAACGTTTCT
>JAJPHC010000030.1 GCA_021325515.1 Acidobacteriota bacterium | reverse complement strand
CCCCACGTCAGGCAGCTCGCGTTCGCTCGGGATGACGATGAGGTGGGGTGCGGACGTCTCGTCCGCACGTCGTGACGAAGCACAAGGGCACCGCTGCCTCGACGGCAGCGGCTCGCGGACGAGGGCGTCCGCGCCCCACGTCAGGCAGCTCGCGTACGCTCGGGATGACGATGGGGTGGGGTGCGGACGTCTCGTCCGCACGTCGTGACGAAGCACAAGGGCACCGCTGCCTCGACGGCAGCGGCTCGCGGACGAGGGCGTCCGCGCCCCACTTCATAGGTCCCTCGACTTCGCTCGGGATGACGATGAGGTGGAGTGCGGACGCCTCGTCCGCACGTCGTGACGAAGCACAAGGGCACCGCTGCCTCGACGGCAGCGGCTCGCGGACGAGGGCGTCCGCGCCCCGCGTCAGGCAGCTCACGTTCGCTCGGGATGACGGGGCGCGGGAAATTGCGTGGCCGGCGCTTTCATGTCACAGTAATTTCTTCCGTGCGCGCCGTTGTCATCGCCCTGGTGACGCTCGCTCTTGCGTGCTCCGCCGTTGCTGCGCCTGTGAATCTCATTCAGAACGGCAGCTTCGAAACGAACGGCGGCACGAACTCCAACGATCTCGCCGGCTGGAAGACGGTTGACGAAGCCGGCGCCAACGGCGCGTGGCTCGCGCAGTCGGGAACGGTCACTCCTTTCGATCCAAGCTTCGGAAATGATCTCTGCTTCCACTCCGACGTGCCGCCACCACCCGATGGAAACTTCGCGGCCATGGTCTCGCAGGGGAGGCAGGGGTCTCACATCCTCTATCAGGATGTCACCATCCCGGCCGGCGCATCGCCGGTGCTCTCATTCAAGTTCTACACGCGAAGCGGTGCGCCTCTTCGCTCGCCGGACAGCTTGAGCTTCAATTTCGAAACGAATCAGCAGTTTCGCGTTGATGTCATCGACCCGGCATCGGACTTCTTCACCCTGAACGTTCTGCAGAATGTACTGGTGATCGGTACCGGAAATGCGCTGACGATTGGATACGAGCTGCAAACGGCAACGCTCTCCGGACTCGGCGGACGCACGGTCCGGCTACGCTTCGTCGAGGTCGACAACAACTACTGCTTCAATGTTGGGATCGATGACGTGCGGCTGGAAACCGACGTCGTCAACCCTGCTCCATCGATTACGCGCTTCACCAGCGACATCGGGAAGGTGCCGTTCGCAGGCAGCACGACGCTGACGTGGAGCACCCAGCACGCGACCTCCGTCACGATCGACGGAATCGGTTCCGTTCCGCTGAACGGTACGAAGTCGGTCTCGCTGCAGAGCAACACCGAGTTCGCGATGACCGCAACGGGTGCAGGAGGAACGGCACAACGGAGCATCTTTGAAGCAGTGAATGAACCTGGTCCGTTGGTCTACTTCAGCGCCGATCCCAGCTTCATTCAGAAAGGGCAGCCCTCGACGCTGACATGGACGACGACAGGCGCCACGGATGTGACGCTCGACAACAACATCGGCGCCGTCGGTACCTCGGGTTCGCTGGTTGTGACGCCATCATCGACAACCGAATACACAATCAGCGCGACTGCAGCGGGGATCACGTCGACGTCACGCGCGACGGTCTTCGTCGATCCGGGCGACGTTCCGATCGTCACCGTCAGCAGCTATCCAAATGGAATCGTGACCTTCGCCGGACTCGCCGGTGCGACCGATCACTACACGCTCACGAATCTCGGCCGCGTGCCGACGACGATCACGCTTACACAACAGGGAGACTTCTTCACACAGTCGCCGACATCGTTTTCGCTTGCTGCCGGCGCGAGTCAGGTCGTGACGGTCACCGCGACGACAGGAAACGCCGGCAAGTACGATGGCGTATCGATGATCGCAGGCGCTGGCGTACCGAGCGGACAGACGGTTCCCATTCGCATGTATCTCGCGACCGCTCCGACGGGCACGATCGTTCCCACGACCGCGGTCGCACGCACGGAAGTCGCAGCGCCAGCAGGCGAGAACCCGAGCGGTTCGGTGACCTTCACCAACAAAGGCACGGGCACGCTGCAGGGAATCGTGACGTCGGATGTCGCGTGGCTGATCCCGGAGAGCGGACTCATTACCATCGGTCCGGGTCAGTCGCGGGCGGTGACGTTTACGATCAACCGCGCGCTTCGCCCCGATTCAGCTTCGTTGAGCGGCGCTGCAATCGCGACCCTCACGCTGACCTATATCGACAGCAGTGGATCGTCCGTGATGAGACATGTGACGAGCGAAGGCAGCGGCACGACGAGCTCGATCTCCGTCAGCGTCGTCGATATCGTGAAGCCCGGTGCGATTCCCGGCGCGCCGCCGCCACTCGGCGCAGAGGAAGTCGCATTCTTCATTCCGGGCTTGTTCCAGAGCAAAGGCTCGACGGGTGACCTCTTCCTCTCGGTGCTCGGCAATTCGATCGCGGATCTGAAGCTCTACCTCGCCGCGCCCGGGAAATCGCCGCTCCTCGGATCCCTCGGTCAACTCGCGCCGAATGCTTCTGTCGTGCTTCCCTCGATTCTGTCGACCGTCTTCGCGACGACGGCGCCCACAGCGACCATTCAGGCGAGAAGTGCGAGCCTGTCGCGAGTGCTGCTCTCGGGATTGCAGGCGAGCACGATCGATCCCTCCATCGGTTCGTTCATCACCGCGTTGCCGATGTTTCGCTCCGACCGTGCCGCAGCAACTGGCGAGATCGTCTATCTCACCGGCGTCGAGAAATCGGCATCGCGGCTCACGAACCTGTTCGTTCAGGAAGTCGCCGGTCAGACGGCGAACATCAAGATCGAATTTCTCGATGCCGCAGGCAGCGTCGTGAACACGCGCGCGAGTGAGAACATCGATGCATTCAGCCTGCTGTCGCTGTCGGATGTCGTTCCCGAGGCGGCGATCTCCGCGCGGATCACGAACATTTCTTCGTCCGCTGCGAGGATCGTGGCCTACGCGCAGGCGATCGACACCGGTTCGAAGGATGCGTGGATCGTCGAAGGCCAGTTGCTCACGGCGAGCGATCAGCTCATCGCCGTTGCTCCGCCGCCTCTGAATGTCTCGACGACAGCGAACACGATGTACCTGCTGAATCCCGGCGCGGACGCATTGCTGATCACGATCGACAATCGCGTCAGCACCGTCCGGCGCCGAAGCGCGCGGCCGGCAGGCGGCAGCGCACTCCTGTCGAGCGTGACCGTCGAACCGGGGCGCACGATCGCCGTTCCGATCGGATTCATGGATGGATATCTGCGGCTCACCGCGGCGCGCCCCTTCATCGCCACGGCGCGATCGACGAACACCGTTCGTGGCCGCGACGGATCCTTCGGCAGCGCGTTGCCGGTGTATCCGGTTTCGTCCGCGTTGACAGCCGGACAGTCGCGCCGTTTCGGGGGAGTGGACGACGTGAGCCGTGCCACAGTCGCCGCCGCCGCGCCGGTGACGTATCGATCGAACCTCGGGCTGATCGAAAGCGCGGGCCAGCCGGCTGTCGTGCGGTTGACGCTGCGCTTTTCATTCGGCGCCGGAGCGAAGACGACCGCGCTCGGCATCAGCAGCCTGAACGTAGCGGTCCCGGCGAACCGTCTGCTCGTCATCAGCGACCTTTCGCGCACGATCATCGGCAGCGCGCGCGAGACGTTCGGTGAGCTGCGAAACATGCAGCTCGATGTCGACGTGATCGGCGGCGAGGGACGCATCTCCCCATTCCTGCAGACGATCGACAACGGGAGCGCAGACTCGGCGATTCGCGGTCAGTGAGATAATTCGCGATATCCCGATGTCGCTCACAGCAGGAAGCCGTCTCGGCCCGTACGAGATCGTCTCGCGCATCGGCGCGGGAGGAATGGGCGAAGTCTTCAAAGCGCGCGACACGCGGCTCGACCGCAGCGTGGCGATCAAGGTTCTTCCGCCGGAGTTCGCGTCGAATGCGGCATTGAAGCTGCGCTTCGAGCGCGAAGCGAAGACGATCTCACAGCTCAATCACCCCAACATCTGCACGCTGCACGATGTTGGGCAGGCCGATGGCGTCGAATACCTCGTGATGGAGTTGATCGAGGGAGAGTCGCTCGCCGACCGGTTGTCGCGCGGGCCGCTTCCGCTCGATGACGTGCTCCGTTACGGCGCGCAGATCGCCGACGCGCTCGATCGAGCCCATCGCTCCGGCGTCGTTCATCGCGATTTGAAGCCGGGGAACGTCATGATCACGAAGTCCGGCGCCAAGCTCCTCGACTTCGGGCTCGCAAAGACCGCGCAGCAGGCGCTCACGATCTCAGGAAGTGAGATGACGATGCAGCGCGATTCGGAGCAGCCTCTCACCGAGCGCGGCACGCTCCTCGGCACGTTTCAGTATATGGCGCCCGAGCAGCTCGAAGGAATCGAGGCCGACGCGCGCACCGACATCTTCGCTCTCGGTGCCGTGCTCTACGAGATGGCGACGGGGCATCGCGCGTTCGAAGGAAAAACACGAACGTCGCTCATCGCCTCGATCGTCGGAGGAACGCCGCGTCCGATCAGAGAGAGTGCGCCGCTCGCTCCCGCCGCACTCGATCACATCGTCGCCCGCTGTCTGGAAAAGGATCCTGAAGCGCGCTGGCAGAGCGCGCATGATGTGGCGCAGGAACTGCGCTGGGCGTCCGAGCGCGCGGCGGAGGGAACCGCAAGGGGAACCGCGAAGGGCTTGCCGGCCTGGCTCTTTGCTGCAGCAGCGCTCCTGTTCGTCTCCTCACTCGCGGCCGTCTTCTGGTCGCGCCGTCCCAGTGCCGAAAAGCACCTCGTGCTTTCGCTGTCACCGCCGCGAAATTCTTCAATCGACTATTTCGACGAGGTCGAGTTGTCTCCCGACGGCGAGAGGATCGTCTTCGTTGCCTATGCGGGAACGGATGCTTCGATCTGGGTCCGTGAGCTTTCCTCGGGCGACGTGAAAGAGCTTCCCGGCTCTCAGGGCGGACGACTCCCGTTCTGGTCTCCTGACGGAGCCAACGTCGCGTTCTTCGCGAATGGAAAACTCAAGAAGGCTGCGCTCGGCGGAGGTCCGCCGCAGATCATCGCCGATGCGCCCGAGCCTTTCGGCGGATCGTGGAGTGCGGGCGGCACGATCGTGTACGCACCGAAGTCACTCGATGGCCTCTATCAGGTCAGTGCCGATGGCGGCGCCGCGAAACCACTGACGCACCTCGGCGCGCGCGAAGAGGGCCATCGCTGGCCCTCGTTTCTTCCCGATGGCGATCACTATCTGTTCCTAGGCGACGCGTGGCTCAGCGAGGATCATCATCTCAAGATTGGCTCTCTGAAAAGCGGCGAGACGCACGACCTCATGACCGCGATTACGAACGCCGTCTATGCCGAGCCGGGCTACATCGTCTTCGTGCGCGGCGGCTCGCTGTTCGCCAGGCCATTCGATGCGCGTTCCTTGAAATTCACCGCAGCTCCGCGAGTCGTGGCGGAGAACCTCGCCTCCAACTGGTCGAATCATCGCCACGAGTTCAGCGTCTCGAAGAATGGCCGCCTGACGTTTCGATCGGTCTCGCCATTTTCGACTCTCGCATGGGTTGATCGCACGGGGAAGGTTCAACAGCGCCTGACGGAGGCGCGCCGCTTCGGAGTGTTCCAGCTCTCGCCGGATGAGAAGAGCATCGCCTTCGAAAACCTCGACGAGGACGGGCGGAATGATGATCTCTTTCTTTTTGACATCGGTCGGAAAGTAACGACGAGGCTGACCGTTGATCCTGCTGCCGATGTCGCTCCGGTGTGGTCTCCCGACGGAACGAGTCTCGCCTACACATCGATGAAGAACAGCATGGGCAATCCCTTTGTCATGCGCGCCGGGGATCTCTCCAGCCTGCAGCAGTTGCTCGATGTCCCGCGCGGCGCATATCCCTCCAGTTGGTCGCCGAACGGGGAGTTCATCGCGATGGACTACACCGATCAATCGGGACAGGCACGCGTGTGGGTGTATTCGACGCGCACGAAGCAAGCGGCGCGTTACGCGTCAGCGCTCTTCGCCAGCATGGGTGCGAAGTTCTCTCCCGATGGAACGAGGATCGCGTACACGTCGGATGAATCGGGCCGGCACGAGATCTTCGTCGAAGACTTTCCGACCCACGCGCGGCGCCGCCAGATTTCGACGAGCGGCGGCAATTCCGTGGTCTGGTCGCCGGATGGGAAAGCCGTCTACTACCTGACTCCGAGCCAGTACGTCGCCATGGCGGATGTCACCGCGCCCAACGCGACTCCGGTCGAGCTTTTCTTCCTACGCGGCGACTACTTCACGGTCGCTGCGGACGGGAGATTCCTCGTCAACGATCCGGTGGAGGACCGGCTGCACGCGCCGGTCACCTTCGTCACGAACTGGAGCTTCGGGTTGAAGTGATCGCGCCTCACTTCCGTCTGATCACGACGAGATCCGAGGTGTCGACCTGGTGCGTGATCGCCGCGCGGGTTCCTTCCTTGTTCCACGCGTAGTCGGTGATCGACCCCTCGCTGAAGTTCGTGAGGCTCTTCGTTCTGCCGTTTGCGAATTCGTACAGGTTCGTCACGCCGTTCTCATCGTGCAGGAACGTGAGCTTGTTTCCCCACCAGCGATAGCGCCACCCCTTGAGAGGCACCGTTGCGAGATCGCCTTTCGCGACGGGCACGAGCGCGAGATTCGACGTGTGGAAGTTGTCGAAGTCATACGAGCAGGCGATTGTGGTGCCATCGGGTGATAGCGCGCTGTCGGTCGAGCGCTTCGTCGTCAGTTGTGTCACTGCTCCGCCGGCGGCCGGCACGCGATACAGCCGCAGCATGCTTCCTTCGTAGCCGGTGAAGATGATCGTCGATCCGTCAGGCGTGAAGTGAAGCTGCTCGATGAGCGTGGGACGGCTGACCAGTTTTTGTGCAGTGCCTCCGGCGATCGGCATGGTCCAGAGCGACCATTGGGACTTCGCGTCGAGCGATGCCCAAGCGAGCGTCTTCGAATCGGGCGAGATCGCGAGCTCGGCGTCGCGCGGGCCCTGCGTGAGTTGTCTGCGATCGCTGCCGTCCGGGTTCATCTTCCAGATCGACGACTGGTTGTTCTTCGAGGTGAGGTAGAGCACCAGCTTCCCATCCGGCGACGTCGCCGGGTAGTACTCCGATCCTGCCTCGGTGAGCTTTGATGACGCGCCGCTCGCAGGATCTGCGGACCAGAGCGTCGACGCGCCATCGCTGGACGACGAGTAGATGAGCCGGTCGCCGAGCCAGGCGATTCCGCCGGCGCCATTCACCGCGGCACCGGTCGTGAGCGGGCGCGTGCCCTTGTCGTCGTACGCGAAGATGTTCGCCTGGCGAATCGTCTGAATCGCGGCGATCGTCTTTCCGTCATCGCTCACCGAAGGCAGGGAGACGTCGCTGAGATCGTCCGTCAGCGCGGCCGCATCGCCGCTCCTGCTGTCGATCTGCCACAGCCGCACGTGCCCGCTCGAGTCCTCCGTCGTCGCAGCCGCGATGAGCGTCGAATGGCCGGACCAGGTGAGATTGCGGACCTGGTCGAGCTTCGGGTGAGTCGTGATCTCGCGCATGGTTCCATCGGGCCACGCGACCTCGATGATGTTCGCCTTCTGAACGACTGCGATCCGATTCCCTTCGGATGACCAGGCCGGCGAGAAGGCGCGGTCGGGAAGATGGAACGTCGCGAGTGCGCGCTGTCCCGTGCCGTCCGCGTTGGCGACGAAGAGCGTGCTGGCCGACTTGTTGAAGTCGTCGCGCACGAAGGCTACGTGCGTGCCGTCGGGCGAGAACGCCGGCTTCGTGTCGATGTCGTGCACGAGTGTCTCCGGCTTTCCGCCGAGCAGCGGAAGCCGGCAGAGATCGGCCATGAGGTTCACGTCGTAGCGCACGTAGTAGACATAGCTGCTGTCGCGCGAGAACGAGACGGAGACGTAATGGCCGCTCGCCGGCGGCACGAGCTGCAGCATCGATTTCGTTTCCAGTTGTTCCAGCCAGACGGACTGGCCGTCGCGCTCGCTCGAGACGAAGGCAACGTAGCGGCCGTCGGGCGAGATCGAGGCGATCGGCGTGCGTCCCGTGTTCGTGATGCGATGGATGGTCTGCGGCGGGACGGTGAGGGCGCTGTTGCGGCGGCCGAAGAAGATCCAGCCGAGAACCGGCAGCGTCGCGAGGAGGGTTGCGAGAATCGCGACCTGCAGGTGCTGCGCGCGGTCGGCACGCACCGGCACCGCCTCATCCTGGCGCAGCCATTCGCGCAGGTCGATCGCGGCGTCGCGGATGGATTGATAGCGCTCCTCGCGATTTTTGGCCAGGCACTTACTAACCACGCGTTGCACCTCGGCCGGCGTGTCGGGCGCCACGGTGCTGATGGGCAGCGGTTCCTCGTGCAGAATCTTGTACAGCGTGTCGACGAACGACTCCGCTTCGAAGGGCCGGCTGTGCGTGATGGCCTCGTAGAGAATGCAGCCGAACGAGAACACGTCGGATCGCGGATCGATGACGCCGCTGCTGATCTGCTCCGGTGACATGTAGCCCGGCGTCCCGAGGACTTCGCCGAAGCGCGTGATGGCACGGAGGGTGGGCGAGTCGGCGCCGATCGGATTCCATCCGAGCTCGCCGTCGATCAGCTTCGCCAGCCCGAAGTCGACGATCTTGGCGTAGCCCTCTTTCGCCACGATGATGTTGTCCGGTTTGAGATCGCGGTGGATGATCCCCGCGGCGTGGGCCTTGCCGAGGCCCTCGGCGACCTGCGCCAGCAATTCGACCGCACGGCGGAGCGGCACTCCCGAGGCCAGCTCGTCGCGCAGCGTGCGCCCGTCGACGAACTCCATCGCGATGTAATGCACCTCGCTCAGCCGCTTCGCGCTGCGATCCGCGATGTCGTGAACGTTCGCCGAAGGGCGCGCATGACCGACCTCGTGAATCGTCACGATGTGCGGATGGCTCAACGCCGATGCGGCTCGCGCTTCCTGCGCGAAGCGGCGTACGCGCTCGCGATCATGGACGAGCTGCGCCGGGAGCACCTTCAGCGCGACTTCGCGCTCCAGCATCCTGTCGTGCGCGCGATAAACGTCTCCCATGCCACCTGAACCGATGTGAGAAACGATGCGGTAACGCGCGATCGTCGTCCCGGCAGGGAACGGCTCGCCGCGACTGGTGTCGGGTGCCGGAGTTGCACGTTGCCTCTCGATGGGCTGCATACCGACCTCCTCAACTGCGAGTGTTCCAGGGAACTACTGACAGGATAGGGAGCTCGAGTGCGGAATGTGGTCGCGTGTCGGTAAACTCAGGTGAAGGTTCGGTGAACGGGTAAGGCAGCAGGAGGATGACGATGCAAGTGACTGGTTACGAGCCGGGACAGTTCTGCTGGGTGGAACTGAGCACTTCGGATGGTGAAGCGGCGAAAACATTTTATGGAGAGCTGTTCGGCTGGACGTATGACCCGATGCCGATGCCGGACAATGCGCCGCCTTACAACATCGCGAAGGTCGCAGGGGAGAGGGTGGGCGCGATTGTCGAGAACAAGTCAGTTCCGCCGAACTGGTTGTCTTACGTGAACGTCGCCAGCGTCGACGACGCAGCAGCGAAGGCGCAATC
Organism: Acidobacteriota bacterium; assembly: GCA_021325515.1. Classification (GTDB taxonomy): domain Bacteria; phylum Acidobacteriota; class Thermoanaerobaculia; order Gp7-AA8; family Gp7-AA8; genus JAJPHC01. The sequence continues at coordinate 275,487 of JAJPHC010000030.1, read as the reverse complement.
CCTCGGCGCGAAGCTGCACGCCGGGCCGTTCGATGTGTTCGATGCCGGACGCATGGCCGTCGTGCAGGACCCTGAAGGTGCGGTCTTCGCGCTCTGGCAGGCGGGCAAACACATCGGAGCGACGGTGGCCGGCGAGCAGGGCTCGTTCTGCTGGAACGAGTTGATGGCGCATGATGGAGAAGGGGAGCGAGCGTTCTACACGCGTCTCTTCGGCTGGACGGCGAAATTCAGTCCCGAGTACACGGAGTGGCACGACGGAGAGAAAGCGCGCGGCGGATTTCTGGAGATGAAGGATGCACGCTTCGAAGGCGTGCCGCCGTTCTGGATTCCCTACTTTCTGGTGAACGATGTCGATGCGATCGTGCAGAAAGCGCAATCACTCGGCGCGGCTCTGCATCATGCGCCGACGGACATCCCGAACGTCGGAAGATTCGCCGTGCTCGCCGATCGGCAGCACGCGTCGTTCTCCGTCTTCAAACCGTTGTAGGTCTCGGTCCCCTCTCCCCGCGCGACGCGGGGAGAGGGTCAGGGGTGAGGGGAGATCACCCCTTGTGACGCGTGTACTCGATCTCCATCATCTTCATCATCTTGCCGTCCGGACCCGGGCTCCACATCTCGAACGTGTGGTGATCCTTGTCGATCACGTTGATCCGCTCTTCGACGGGGGCATCCTTGCCGGTCATCGGATCGGGCATGGTCGAGGTGAACTTCCACGTCTTGCCGTTGTCCGTCGTGCCGCCGGTCGACACCATCACGCTGGTGCCCATGTCATCGATCCATGTGCCCCAGTAGGTCTTCTTGATGTTGTCGTAGCCGGTGTAGCCGATGCCGTGGAACGGCTGGCCCATGAAGGTGCTGGTCACTTCCTGCATCACTTCGCGATTGCCGAGGATCCAGGTGTTCTTCGAGGTGCCGGTGTTGACCATCGGAGGAGCGCCCGGCTCCATCCATGCGGTGATCTTCGCGTCGAAGACGCCGACCATGTTGTCGAGGAGCTTGTGCGCATCGCCGGGAGTCATCGCCTTCACCATGGCGTCCATCATGGCTTTCTGTTCGGGCGACATCTTCTTCGGTTCTTCGGCGAGCGCGGCGGTACAGAGAACGAGCAAGGCAGTTGCAGCGAGGAGCCGGGTTTTCATAGTTTTTCCTCCGTCACAAGTTGTTCGGTGATTGGTGGAGGAGATCCTATCCCCGGTTGGACGGCGGCGCCAATTTTCTACAGGCTGTAGGACAGGCGCCTTCGCCTGTCCATCAGTGAGACAGGCGGGGGCGCCTGTCCTACACCTGACTCCACGGCTTGGAGATTACGCAGGAGTTGATGCCGCCGATTCCCATGCTCAGCTTGCCGCAGTAACCGTTCGGCGCCTCGAGGCCCTCGGTGTGGACGAACTTCGCCGAGTGCACCTTCACGTCCTCGTGCAGTTCCCCTTCGGTCAGCGCCATCGGGAACAGCTTGCCGCGCGCCATGCCCATATGTTGTGCAGTCAGCTCCCAGCCGCCGCCGACCGACATCCCATGTCCGAACGTCCCCTTGCGCGCGGTGAAGAGCACGTCTGGGTGCAGCATCTCGAGCGAATGTTCGATCTCCGTCGCGTCGCCCGGCGTCGCCGTCGCGTGCATGTCCCACGTCGTCACGTCGCCGGCCTGCACTTCTTCCATCGCCTTCTTCATCGCGAGCTGCGGCCCTCCCTTGGAGGGCGTGATGATGTGATGCGCGTCCGATGACGTGCCGACGCCGACGATCTCCAGACCGAGCGGCTTGAATCCCTGCGCGCGCATCTTCTCCGCATCGCCGACGATCCAGATGCACGAGCCGCCGGCGACATGCGTTCCCTTGAGGCCGGTCAGCGGACGCGATACATCCGCATCGGCGGATACGACGTTCGCGTTGTAGAACGCGGAGAGGACCAGCGGATGCGGAGGCGGATCGCACATGCCGACGACGACCGCGTCCGCCTCGCCGAGGTGGATGGCGTCGATGGCCAGCTTGAGGGCGATGCCGAACGAGGCGCACGCCGCGACCGGCGCGAACGCCGGCCCGGTGATCTTGCCCAGCATCGAGATCTGCGCGGCGCCGATGTTCGCGATGTTCCACAGCAGATTCGGCGACGCGCTCGCCCACGGTTCCTCGGGACAGCCCCACTTCTTGTTGAGCTGCCGGATCCGGTTGAGCTTCTGGCGAATGCTGGTCAGCTTCGCCGATCCCGACGATGGCGGCACCGGCTCTGCGTGGATCTTCGCCGCTTCGGCGAGATACTCGCGCAGCGCATCGCTGCGATTCGCCCAATACGCTTCCCACGCATGCTTCGCGTCGATCCACTCCTCGCTGCCGACGAAAAATTCGGACGGATCCTTCGGCGCGTGCGGATCGTGCTCTCCCTCGTAGTGGTCCCGCAGCGCTTCGCAGCGCTCGGGCTTCGCCCAGAACTCGTTCCAGCGATGCTGCGCCCGATCGAGCCGCAGCGCTTCTTCCGCGGTGATCGTGATGTCGCCCAGTCCCGTGCCGACGTACACGTGACAACGCACTCCGAGCGACTGCAGATACGTCTCGATCCCCGGGTTCTGTTCGAGGGACTGGATGAACGAGCCGATGGCGTACTGCACCATCGGTCCCATCTTGTCTTTGATCTGTGAGTACTTGGCGGGCGGGAAACGCTCGTCGAACCACCCGTGATATGTTTCAAAATCGAATTCGGGAATGCCCACGAGAAAGTTGGAAGGCCCGTAACCTTCGAATGGGGAGAGCCACGAGTCCGCCCGCTCCAGGTTTCTCTCGAAGGCTTCGATGTTGGGAGACTTGGGGGCTACGACGCCCCAGCCGAAAATCCCGATGTGTTTACGATCCGGCATAGGTGGCGCATTGTAGCGAAATCCTGACAGGGAAATTGCATGACTGGCCCCGTGATCAAACGCCTCCTCATTCTCTTTACCGTTCTGGCGGTCGTGACCGGCTGCCGCCGGCATGACTCGTCTGCATCGCAGAAAGGCACATCCGTGACGACCCACGAGATCGCGCCGGCGACGGCGCGGCCATCGCCGACGGGAACGGATGCGATGACGGAGACGGTCGAAGTGGAAGACAGCCGTTCCGAAGAAGATGGCGGCTCGACCGCAGCGCCGTCCAAATCGCCCGCGAAGACTGCATCGAAGCCTCCCGCGAAAGCGCCGAAGAAGCATTGACGCCTCTCTACGAAGCTCTGCTCGAACGCGACGAGACGGCGACGCGCCGTTCGATCGCCGGCATCACCGATGATCACGAGTTGTTCCTTGCCGTCGCGCGATTCGCGGTGCTCGCCTATGCGCCGTCGCAGCATGCGAAGCACGCATTCCTCGCATGTCTTGCTGCCTATGATCTGCGCGAAGAACTGGGCGGGTCTTATCGCGACATGCTGGCGGAGTGCGCGATCTACGCCGGCGGGAGCCGCTTGCCGTGGAGCGAGCCGCCGATCCTCGATCCGCCGCAGGTCGATGTGGTCCCCGATCTCGACGCTGCGATTCGCGAGGGCGACCGCCTCGCCGCCGAGCGCTGGCTCGCCGCGAATCTCGATGCGCCCGATCTCGAGGCGCGCTGTTTCGAAGCCGCGGCGCAGGACTTCGAAGACCTCGGCCACAAGCTCATCGTGTCGAAGGCTGCCTGGCGCCTCGTCCCGATCCTCGGCGAGAAGGGCAAGTACGCGGTGCTGAGAACCGCGGTGTGCGAGTGGACCGCGTATCGCGGCGAGGCATTCAGCGAAACGGAGGAGCGCGTCGATCGCGAATCGCTGATCGAGCAGCTCGTCGACCAGGTCATCGAAGAAGAAGGCTCGCTGATCGCGACCCACAACCTCTTCCTGCTGGACGCCGCGACGGCGACGCCGCAGGAGAACAGAGTGCTTCAGTATCTAGCCTGCTCATCGTCCCCGTCGCCCCGCAAAGCGGGGAGAGGGGCAAGGGGTGAGGGGCCAGGCCCAACGCCCACGCCGTACCGCCTCGCAAGAGACTACGCACAAACCTTGATCGCACACGCAGTAGCCAAACGAATCCCACAGACCAGACGCATGCTGGAAGCCGTGCAGAAAAATCTCGAGAGCTCGACAGGATTCGAAGAATGGTCCTTCGCCTGACGACCGCCTTCGCGATCGCCGCGCTGATGTCCTGCGCGACGACGCAGCCGCACTTCACGGCAATCGATGCGTTCACCGATACGCGGGCGATCTGGGGCATCGATGTCGAAGACGATCAGGGGCGCGTGCTCTACGCGCAGAACGCGCACAAGCTGATGGTGCCGGCGTCGAACCGGAAGCTGTTCACCGCCGCCTTCGCCGCCGATTGCCTCGGCTTCGATCAGCGGTTCACGACGGAGCTCTGGCGCGACGGCGATGACCTGATCCTGCGCGGAGGCGGCGATCCGTCGTTTGGAAGCGTCCGCTACTACGCCTCGCCGGGAGATGCCTTCGCGCCGATGATCGCGGCGGTGCATGCGCGCGGCATCACGCATGTGCGCGACGTCGTCGCCGATGTGTCACTGTTCGACGGAGTCACGATCCCGCCCACGTGGAAGATCGGAAATCTGCAGGCCGCCTACGCCGCGCCGGCCGATGCGCTCGCGTATCACGAGAATGACATCGAGAACAGCGCGGTGTCTAACCCGTCGTTGCACGCCGCGAACGCGCTGCGCGATCTGCTGATCCTGGATGGCATCAGCGTGACCGGCACCGTCCGCACCGGCGCCGCGTCGGGCGAACGGATCGCACTCGTGCAGTCGCCGCCGTTGCACGAACTTCTGGCGACGATGCTGAAAGAGAGCCAGAACCTCTACGCGGAAATGCTGCTCAAGGACGCGGGCGATGGGACGTACGCGACCGCGCTCGAGCGCGAGCAGGCGTTCGACGCGGCGATCGGACTCGATCCGCACGATCTGCGCTTCGTCGACGGCTCAGGCTTGTCGCCGGACAATCTCGTCACGCCCGCGGCGGTCGTGCAACTGCTACGCTGGATGCATCAGCGCGGCGCGTGGTGGGACCTGCTCGCCGCGCCGAACGAGGCCGGCACACTGCACAAGCGCCTCATCGAACTGCAGCCGCGATTCCGCGGCAAGACCGGGACCCTGACGGGAGTGAGCGCGATCAGTGGCATCGTGATGATGCCCGGCGGCCGCGCGCGCTACTTCTCCGTGATCGTCGATCACAACACGGCGCCGGAAATCTCGAAGACGCTCGATGCGATCGTGCGCGAGATCGCCGGAGCGCAGGCGTCCCGCGCGCAGTGATCGTGCATCCCGTCCGGCTCACGGCGCTACGCTGCGTACGAACGTCTGCCCGAACATCGTCAATATCTTGACTTCTCCATCCGTCCCCAGCGCGAACTGCACGTCTTCGTCGATCTCCTCCGGCTCCGACACCGCGTTGAATGTGTCGTATTGCTCATGCACGAGCGGCATCGTGTGCCGCAGCCAGCGCAGCACGAGCGCCCCCTCCTCGGCGGTGACCGTCGCGCGGCCATAGCCGGGATGCACGTACGTTCCTGCGTACGCCGCGAGCTCGCGGGAAGGATGCGTATCCGGGCGCCAGTCGTGTTTGCGCGGCTCTGCATGCTTCTTCTCGACGCCGTCGTAGTGCTGGTTCCAGTCGCGTGAATCGCGGCCGAGGAGGAGATCGATGAGGGCGGCGCGAAGAGCGATGACGCCGTAGCCGCGTCCAGTGTTGGTCATCAGCGCGATACCTTCGTGCTCGTTCGGCAGCAGCGCGACCTGCGCGCGAAAGCCGTTGAGCGCACCTCCATGCGCGACGAGCAGCGTGCCCGCATCGTCGGAGATGTTCCAGCCCATCCCGTAGGTCTGAATGCTCGTGCCGGGATTCGTGTCGGGATCGGCGGGGATGATCATCTGCGGCCGCTTCGTCTCGGCCAGCCTCGCATCATTGAGCTGGAAGCGAAGCCATTGCGCCATGTCGGCCGCGCTCGATGCGATGTTTCCCGCGGGACCGAGATTGTCGTAGTCGACGAAGGGGCGGACGGCGTTCGTGGTCGCCTGCGGATCGAAGCGATGTCCTGTCGCGCGGTCCTTCGCGGCGAGCCATGCGGCGGTCGTCGCGGTGCTGTGCACCATTCCGATCGGAACGAAAATCCGCGTGCGCACGAAGTCATCCCACGACATCCCGCTCGCGTGCGCCACGGCCTCGCCCGCGGTCATGAACATGATGTTGTTGTACTGATAGGCGCTGCGGAACGGTTTCGTCAGCTCGACATGCCCGATGGCGCGGATGACCTCTTCGCGCGACAGGCCGCTGTTGTCCCACAGCTCGTCATGGCGGCTGAGACCCGTGCGATGCGAGACGAGGTCGCGCAGCGTCACGAGAGAATCGGCGCAGGAGTCGTCGAGATGGAAATAGACAACATGTTGACGGACAGGATCGTCCCACCCCATCTTCTGCTCGCTGACGAGAATCGCCATCGCCGCGCTCGTGAACGCTTTCGAGTTGGAGCCGAGTTGGAACAGGGTGTCCGCGGTGACGGCGCCTCCGCCTGCGGACTTGACCCCGTAGCCCTTCGCGAGGACGACCTTGTCATCCTTCACGATCGCGACCGCAAGGCCGGGGAGATTCCACTTCTGCATGGCATCCAGCGCCAGATGCTCGGCACGGAGTGCGAGATCGGCCGTCTGGCCCAGCGCGGCCGGCGTCAGAACGAAAAAGAGAAGGGCGATTACGCGTCGCATCCGTTAATCTTAAGGACTCATGAAGCGTCTCTGTGTCTTCTGTGGCTCGAATGTCGGCCTTCGGCCCGACTACGCCGCCGCTGCACGCGACATGGCGGCGACTCTCGCGGCGCGCGACATCGGCCTCGTCTACGGCGGTGGCCGCGTCGGGCTGATGGGCATCCTCGCCGACGAGATGCTCGCGCGGAAGGGCGACGTCGTCGGTGTCATTCCGCGCATGCTCTCCGAACGTGAAGTCGGCCATGCAGGTCTCGCGCAGTTGCACGTCGTCGAGACGATGCATGACCGCAAGGCGAAGATGGCGCACCTCGCGGACGGCTTCATCGCGCTTCCCGGCGGGATCGGCACGCTCGAGGAGATCTTCGAAGTGTGGACCTGGGCGCAACTCGGATCGCACCGGAAGCCGTGCGGCTTCCTCGACGTCAACGGCTTCTTCGAGCCGCTCTTCGAGTTTCTCGATCGCATGGTCGAGGAGCGGTTCCTCGCGCCGCGATTCCGCCAGATCGCCATCGTCGAGAGCGATCCGGAGAGATTGATCGATCGCTTCCTCGAGTACGAAGCGCCCGATGTCGCGCGCTGGATCGATCACGAGCGGACTTGATCAGCGTGCTGCCTTGTCGCTCGCCGCGTGAAGTACTCGCGTGCGAAGAAGAAGAGGACGCCCGCCGCCATCACGTACACGCCTGTCATCTTGATGCCCTTCTGCGGCGATGACAGGACGTACATCCACAGCCCCAGTGCGATGATCGCTGGCAGCGGATAGAGCCACATCCGGAATGGCCGCTCGCGCTCCGGCTCGCGGATGCGGAGGATCACGGCGCCGATGATCTGCGCGATGAACGGGATGATCGCGCGAATCGTGATGATGCCGCGGATCACGGTCTCCAGCGGAATCCTCCAGCAGAAGAGCGCCGCAACCACGCCGAGATAGAGCAGCGAGACGATCGGATACGCCTCCGTCGCGTGCAGCGTCGCGAAGATGCCGAAGAAGTTCCGGTCGCGCGCGGCCGCGTAGAGGATGCGCGAATAGCCGAGCATGAGCGAGAAGATCGACGCGAACGCGGTCCAGAGAATCAGGACCGTCACGATCTTCGCGCCGCGTGCGCCCAGCAGCACGGCGATGTAATCGCCGATGACCGTCTGCGACGTCATCGCCTGCTTCATCGGGAGCACCGAGATGAGGCAGGCGTTCATCACGAGGTAGATCACGCCGATCGCGAGAATCGAGATGACGATGACGCGCGGAATCGTCTTCGATGGCTCGATGACCTCATCGCCGAGGTAACAGATGTTGTAGTAACCGAGATAGTCGTAGACCGCGATGAGGAGCGCGGCGCCGAGGCCGGTGAAGCCGCTGGCGCCATCGAGCCGCGGCGCCGACCAGAACGCGAACGCGCTCAGTTTCAGGTGCGGAAGGCCGGCGCCGATCACGATCGTCAGCGTCCCGAGGACGCCGATCCAGAGGAGGATCGAGAACTTGCCGATCGATTCGATGCGGCGCAGCAGTAGCGCGACGGTGATCAGGCAGACGATCGTCGCCGTCACCGGGCCGTGCGTCTTCACCCATGGCACGAGGATGCCGAGGTAGTTCGCGAAGCCGATGCATCCCGAGGCCATCGAGAGAGGTGCGGAGAAGAGGATCTGAAAGAGAAACAGAAACGAGACGAGCCGCCCGTAGCGGCCGTACGACGTGCGGAGAAAGTGATACGAGCCGCCGGAGGAGGGGAGCTCCGACGCCAGCTCCGCGGTGACGAGACCGTCGGAGATCGCCAGCAGACCGCCGAGCACCCACGCGAGCATCCCGCGCCCGCCGCCCATCGCCGAGAGAATGAAAGGGATCGTGATGAAGGGCCCGATCCCGACCATATCGATCATGTTGAGCGCGATCCCGCGCCACAACCCAATCTCCCGCCGAAGCTCCGCCATCCCCCCAAATGTTAAGTTGGTTTTCGGGGGTCACACCTGGAAAATCAACTTAACGGGCAGGAGTTGGCACGGCGTTAAGTTGATTTTCCAGGTGTGACCCCCAAAAACCAACTTAATGGCGGACGGCGCGGACTCTTGGGGGGCCCTGGCCGAAGCGCGCGTTCAGGATCAGCAGGCCTCCCTCCGGGGAGTCGGTTGGATCGCCGCCGCTCGATTCTTCTTCGATCAGATCCGGCGGCGTCGCATCGCCTGCTTCGATCCAGTACGTGACATTCGCGCGGAGGAGCGCATCGAGCTCGGCCAGCGACGAGGCCTCGACTCCGATGTCGACCGGCGTGCCATCCGACGCGTCTGCATTCTCGTCCTCGCTGTCGCATGCCGATGTCACGAGCGATCCGATGTTCCCGGTGTAGATCGTCAGCGAGGTGTCGTAGTTGCTCCCCTTCGTGTCGAGATGGAGCTTGCCGTCGACGGCCGGCGTGAAGCGGAACCAGACCGTCTTGCCCCCTTTTCCTGCCTCGCACGTCGTCGGATCATCTCCGGAGTTCGACGCATTCGACGTGTCCTCGGCAATCGACGCCGCCTTCGCGTTCGTCAGTTCCGGGGTCAGGTCGTATGCGGTCGCCGGATCGTCATTCGTTGCCGGTGGTGCGAATCGCGCCGTGATCGTCTGATCGGATTTCATCTTCACCGTCGCGACCGGATCCGTTCCGAACACGGCACCGCGCCATCCGCCGAACGCGAAGTTCGTCGCCGGCGACGCTTTGAGAACGACGACGGCTCCCGCGGTGTACTTCGTGCCGCAGTCCGGCGCCTGCTTCGGCGTGACCGCGCCGCTGTTCGGCGGGTCGATGAGAATCGTCAGCGCGTAGCAATCGTTCGCCGCCGCCTTCACGCGAAGGTGATACGCATCGGAGATCGCCGCGAGCGAGGTCGTGCTCTGGCTGCCGCCGGTCGCCGCCTTGAAGACACCGCGGCCCGCGGTCGCGATCACGAGCGTGTCGTTCAACCAGATGAGCTGCCGCACCGCGACATTCGCCGGCCCGTCCTGCGGCACTTTCCACGTCGCTCCGCCATCTTCGCTGGCGAAGAGGCCGATGTCCGATCCGACATAAACCCAGTTCGAGTTCGTCGGATGAATCGCGAGGCTGCGCATCGCGACGGATGGAAGGCCTGCTGCCGATGCGACCCACGTCGCTCCGCCATCCGTGGTCTTCCAGATGTTGTTCGTCGTGTATCCGCCGAACGTCGCGAACACGGTATTGCTGCTGCGCGGATCGACGGCGATCGACAACACCTGGCGCGCAGGGAGCGTCCCTTCACCTACGCGCGTCCACGCCGGCGAACCGGTCGTTCCATTCGCCGTGCGATAGAGGGAACCGTCGTTGTGCCCGACCCAGATCTGATCGGAATCGCCGGGCGCGACGGCGATCGCGCTGATCGGCTGCGAGGCCGCCGGCTTGATCGCGGACCAGTCGGGGCCTCCTTCGCCATTCGGTTTCCGCGCGTTGTTCGTCGCCCACAGCGACTTTGCGCCGGCGAGCAGACGGGTTGGATTGTTGGGATCGATGATGAACGGCGCGATGAAATTCGCGGAGCCCGCTTTGGCCTCCGTGATCGGATTCGCGCGCTGCAATTCCTCCCACGCGGAACCATTCCACGACCAATAGCGGCCGTAGATCTCATCGCCTTTCGTCCTTCCGCCGTCCGACGTGCGGAAGATCGTCAGATAGGTGTACTCGCCATAGAAGTAATCGGGATTCGACGGATCGGCCGCGACGTAGCCGCCGTCTCCGCCGTACCACTCCGTCCATTTCTGCGGATCGCCGGAGAAGAGCACCGTCCCGTTGTCCTGTGCGCCCGCGACGATCGCGCCGCTCCGCGGATTTCCGGCGACGCCGTAGAACTGCGTGACGCCGAGGTTGTTGTCGAGGTTCTCCCATCCGCCGAGCTCTTCGACGGAGTAGATGTCCTGCGTCCGATAGATGCCGCCGTCGTTCGCGACGTAGACGGTCTTGTTCGAGTTGCCGTTGAATTGCGGTGGGTTGGTCACGAGCTTCTGATCGCCGTGCGATGACTGCTGCGGCGATTTCTGCCACTTGCTGATCTTCGTCAGCGTGACTCCTCCGTCGGTGCTGCGGTAGAGATCGAGCCCGCCGGTGACGATTGTGTCAGCATTCGTCGGATCGACCCAGATCGTGTTGTGAATCCACGACTGCGTGCCGAGCCACTTCGTCGAGTCGTTGACTTTCGAGTACGTCACACCGCCATCGGTGCTCTTCCACAGCTCGCTGTTCCTCGCATCGACCGACGCATAGACGATCGCCGGATTCGATGGCGCGTACTTCACCTGGATGCGATTGTCGGAGGTGAAGCCGGTGGCGACGTTCCAGCTCGTCCCGCCATCCGTCGAGTAGACCGCCTGCCCGGTCCGCGTCGATGCGATCGCCTTCGACGAATCGGTCGGATGAAACTCGACGACGCCGAAGTCCGCACCTTCGACGCTCTTCGTCCACGTCGTGCCGCCGTCCGTCGAGCGGTAGATGCCGCCGCTGCTGCCTGCCACCTGATTGGTGACTGCGGCGAGCAGCGTGGAGCCATCAGCGGAAACCGCGAGAGCGTTGACCGCGAGGAAATTCGTGTTCGCGGTTGATGGAAGCTGCGTCCACTTCGCGCCGCCGTCGGTCGACTTGTAGATGCCGGCGCCGCGAATGGAGAGCGAGGCAAACCATCCGTCGCCTGTGCCGGCGAAGATCGTGTTCGGATCGTTGGGGAGTGAGACGATGGAGGTGACGGAGAGCGACGGGAGGAAGTCGTCGACAGGCGCCCAGCTCGCGCCGCTGTCGGTGCTCTTCCACATGCCGCCGCCGGTCGAGCCGGCGAGCATGACGCCCGCGGTCGTGGGATGAAACCAGAGTGCGGCGATGCGTCCGCCGATGTTGCCCGGGCCGAGCCAGGTCCAGCTCTCGCGAGTCAGGCCGGCGGCGGTCGGTGCGATGGGCAGCGCGCGTTTCTGCTCGAGCGCATGCATGAACCCGTCGGGACGGACGCGCCCGTGCTCATCCTGCAGCGCGAGCCGCGCGAACGCTTCCGATTCGGCAAGCGGGCGAATCGGGACATGCTGCGATGTGCGGCAGCTGGCACACGCGAGGAACAACAGCACAGCGATCCTGCGAAGCATCGATCACCTCCGGACCTTCTTCGCAAATGATAACCTCGGGCCGTGTATCCGCTCGAGCCCGATGCCATGGAAATGCGCCGTCTCGTCGATGAGGCGATGCGGCACATCGTTTCGCACATCGAGTCGCTGCCGTCGCAACCTGCGCAGGCTGTGGAAGGTGCGACGGAGTTTGCGCGTACGTTGATCGAGCCGCTGCCGCGGCGGGGGAGTGACTATGGTCAACTTCTTGACCTTCTCTTCCACGAACTGATCCCCCGCTCGTTCAACGCGGCGGGACCGGGATATCTCGCGTACGTCCCGGGCGGCGGGATCTTTCACGCCGCCGTGGCCGATCTGATCTCGGACTCCGTGAACCGCTACGTCGGAGTCTGCGCCGCGGCGCCTGCACTCGTGCAGCTCGAAGCGAATGTCATCCGCTGGTTCGCTGAGATTCTCGGGCTTCCGGCCGGAGCGGGCGGCGTGCTGACCAGCGGCGGCTCGCTCGCGAACTTCACGGCGATCGTCACCGCGCGCCGCACGAGGTTGCCCGAGGATTTTCTGCGCGGGACGCTCTACTGTTCGGATCAGATCCATCACTCGTTTCAGAAAGCTGCGAACCTCGCCGGGTTCCCCCACGCCAGCGTGCGGGAGATTCCATCGGATGAGAAGTTTCACATCCGGCTCGACGCCCTGCAGGAAGCGATCGCGCGCGATCGCGCGGACGGCTTCACACCGTTTCTCGTCGCGGGAAGCGCCGGCACGACCAACACCGGCGCGGTCGACGATCTGGCGGGACTCGCGCGGATCGCGCGCGAGCAGTCGCTCTGGTTCCACGTCGACGGCGCGTACGGCGCGTTCTTCAATCTGACGGAGCGCGGGAAGGCGCGGCTGCGCGGCATCGGAGAAGCGGATTCCGTGATCCTCGATCCGCACAAGACGCTCTTCCTGCCATTCGGAACGGGTGCGCTGCTCGTGAAAGATGCGCGTCTGCTGCGCGCCGCGCATTCATCGCACGCCGACTATCTTCCGGAAATGCAGGACGCGGACGAGCTCGTCGATTTCTGCGAGCTGTCGCCCGAGCTCTCGCGCGATTTTCGCGGCCTGCGCGTCTGGCTGCCGCTGAAGCTCTTCGGCATCGAGCCATTTCGTCAACAACTTGACGAAAAGCTCGACCTGATCGCCGTCGCCCGCGACGGTCTGGCGATGAACCGCGGCCTGCGCATCGTCGCCGAGCCGGAGCTCTCGACGCTTGCGTTCCGGATCGACGGCTCGGATCGCGACAACCGCGAGCTGCTGGAGCGCGTCAACCGGCGCAAGCGCGTCATGCTCACCAGTGCCGTAGTGAAAGGCGAGGTAGTCATCCGCGTCTGCATCGTCTCGCATCGCACGCATCGCGAGCGGATCGACATGCTCCTCGAGGACGTCCGCGAAGAGCTGGCGAAGATGGCGTAGGGCAAGCTCTCAGCTTGCCCCGGGTGAGGAGGACGACCTGAGAGGTCGTCCTACTTCAGACTCGACGGCAACCGCGGCGATGAAAGCAGCAGCTTGAAGCGGTCCCAGTTGCCCTGCACCCACTTCGCGACGAGATCCTTGCCGAGGTTGTAGTTGATGACGTAGCTGCGGTACTGCTCGATGAACTTCAGCCGCTGCCGCGCGCGCGGCTCCGACATCAGCGCGTATCTGGTCAACCAGTTGACTGCCTGATCCGCGGTCAGCTTCCCGTCGAGATAACCGCGTGCAGCCTCGTTGCCGGCGTACGCCAGCTTCCCAACCAGCTCCTGCACCCGGTAGTACTTCGCCGCCTTCGACGCGTCGAGCCCGGCCAGCGGGAAGAGATTCGTCTTCTCGAACTCGACGCGCTCGTTCGCCGGAAACGCGATGTCGATCCCGTAATTCGCGCTCCCCTCGGCGATCAGCGACTGCGGACTAAAGAGGGGATAGACGGTGAACTCCTGCCAGCCGCGGTCGCGCACGAGGTTTTTCTCGAGCAGCGCGTTGTAGACGTGATGTCCGGGATAGCCCTCGTGGCAGGCGAGATCGATCGCGCGGTCGATGTAGATCGGCAGGTCGGTATTCACCTGGATGAGACTGTGGAAGTTCCCCTTGTACCAGTTGTAGCCGCTCCACGATTTGTTGGTGACGTACTCGATCGTGAACGTCTCGCCGGCGGGAAGCTCCATGTGCTGCAGCGTGCGCGCGCGGCAGCCTTCGATCGCCCGCTTGAAAACGGCGTCGAGCTTTTCTTTCGGGATGATGAAATCCTTCTTGAACGCGTCGAGACGATCGGCGATCGCGCCGTCGCCCGGCAGCTCCGCGTTCAACTGTGCGGTGAGCTGCTCGAAATACGATTCATCGTGGTGCGGCGCGACGGCGTCGTAGAGCGCCTTCGATTCCTCATCGAAGGTCAGCTTCTTCCCCTGCAGCATCTCCGCGCGCGCGATCAGCGCCTCGGTCTGCCGCGCGAGGTACTCGCGGCGAAGGGCCTGCATTTCGTCCGCAGGCTGCTGCATCGCGCGCAGCTCCTTGTCGAGTGCGACGGCGTCCGTGTGGATCTGATCGACGGTGCGCTTCTGCGCCTTCACCGCGTCGCGCCACTCGGGCGGGCCGTAGTAGGCGTCGACGTAGTCGGTGTCATGTTCGCCGAGGGCGAGAACGAGTTTGACGTAGCGTTCGGACTGAGCGTTCATCGAGATGGGAGGCGTCGTTGTGCTCGCGCATCCGGCAAACACGGCGGCGGCGAGGAGTGTGAGTATCTTGCGCATAGCGGCGCAAGTCTACAGCCCTGGTCCCGGAGGGCGAACTTCGCGAGGCCGAGGGTCAGGATCGCAGCGCGCGTGCGGTCATCGGAATGAGACGCGACGCGGCGAGCGCCACGCTCACAACTCATCACTCGTCACTCAGCACTCATCACTCGTCCCTGCTACTTCGTGCAGGTCTCGTTCATCACTTCATTCCACTTGCCGTCCTGCTCGATCTCGTAGGTGTGCGTCAGCTTCTTGCCGCTCCTGGTGAAGACGTCGCGGCCTTTCGTCACGATCGGGCCCATGTGCGCGGTGCCTTCGAACGTGAACTTGTCGCCTTCCCAGCCGTTGCCTTCCGCAGTCTCGAAGCCGCCGGTGTTGTCGACCCAGTAGATGACGAACTTCTTCGACTGGGCGTCGTAGCCCATGTACGACCGGCCGCGGAACGGCATCGGATTCTCTTTTGTCTTGTGCTGCGTCACGCGGACGTCGAGCCACATCCCGTCGAGGACCCACGCGCCGGTGACGGTCTGCGTGTAGTGAATCGTCTTGCCGGTAAACGTTTGCGAGCCTTTGCACTGCACGGTCCCGGTGAATGCGGCCAGGCCTTTGAGTGCCGGGTCCGGCTTCGGCGCTTCCTGCGCGGAGAGAACAGCCGTGACAGCGAGCGAGAGGAGGGCGAGCGTGGAGCGAAGTTTCATGGCGGACTCCTTCTTAGGTTGCGTTTGATGAATGTACGGCGCACGATTCGCATCGGATGTCCGGCATGCGTGCACCCGCCTTCTTCGTCGCGCACGGCGCGCCGTCGCTCGCGATCGAGCAGGACGATTTCACCCGCGCCGCCAATGCCTTCGGAAAGTCGCTCGAAGGGGTGCGCGGCATCGCGTTCATCTCGGCGCACTGGCAGTCGCGCGGCCCGGCGCGCGTGAATGCAGTGGCACGGCCGGCGATGATCTACGACTTCGGCGGCTTCGCGCCCGAGCTATACCAGATGGAGTACGCAGCGCCCGGCGCGCCGGAGCTCGCGAAAGAGATCGCGGCGCTCATCGGCGCGCCGCTGGAAAGCGAGCGCGGCTGGGATCATGGCGTGTGGGTGCCGATGCTGCACATCCGTCCCGCGGCGGACATCCCGATCGTCGAAGTCGCGCTCCCTGCCGGAGCGGAGCCGCGCGAGCTGGCCCAACTCGGCGCTGCACTCGCGCCGCTGCGCGACAAAGGAGTCGCGATCGCCGGCAGCGGCGGCATCGTCCACAACCTGCGCATCCTCGACCTCGGCAACAAGAACGCGGAGCCGCTCGGGTGGGCGTCGGAGTTCGACCGGTGGATCGCGGACCGGATGAACGCTCGCGACTTCGATGCGATCGCCCGCTATCGCAGCGCGCCCGGCGCTTCGCTCGCCGTGCCTACACCGGAGCACTTCGAGCCGCTGCTCATCGTTCTCGGTGCCGCGTTTGCGGACGATTCGCTGTCGACGATCTACGAAGGCTTCCAGTACGCCACGTTGTCGATGCGCTCGGTGGTGTTGGCGTCGTGATCGACGTTCTAATGCCCTGCGAAGTTGTAGCGAACCTCGGCTGACACCTTGTGGTCGCGGCCGCTCGTCATCACTTCGACGCCTGTGCGAAATGGTCCCGCCGGTGCCCAGAACCAGGCCACCGTCAGCGCGTGCCGGTGCGACTCGCCGGTCTGAAATCCGTCGCCGCGTATCGAGACTCGATGATTGCCGACCCTCCGCGATACGAGCAGATACTTCGCGACGAGATCGTCCTTGTAATTGCTTCCGTAGACGTTGATGGCCGTCGGTCCCCAACCATCCTCTGCAGCAACCGTCCAGTCGTTCCAGTTGACGCTCGCGCCGGCGATGTCGAAGCGCGTTTCCCAGTTGTAGAGCTCTCCATGCTGGAGCGCGTCGGCGCGATTGTCGATGTGCGTCAGTTGCACGAGCGCGAAGTCGTTGCTCCAGCGCGCACGCGCTGACCACCCGATGCGATGGTCCGTCTCCGCGGAAACCGACGAGTAATTGCCGAAGCCTGCTTCCAGATGTTCGCCGAGGAGCGCCCAGTGATCGCGCAGCATCCAGCCGCGGCCCGCGGGCAGCGCGCCGAACGTGTCGTTGCCCGTGAATGCCGTGCCGCCGATCGTGATCGCATGCCGCCATGTGTACGACGCGTCGATTCCGATCGGACGAAACTCCTCTCCCATCCAACTGTTCAGCGCAGAGGGGCTGATCGTGTAAGGCGACTCCCAGAGCGCGTCGACATTCTCGCGGCTCGTCGGAAGAAAGAACGCTCCTTCCATGATGCGGATCCTGTCTTCGCCGGGATAGAACTTCTGCTCGAGATAGGCCTCGACGACGCCGAAGCGCGCGCGGTCTCCGCCATCGCCGTCATTGCGCGCGAGAAGATGAAGATGTCCGCCGAAGCGGAGGGACGGATCCCAGTCGATGCCGAGTTGCACCTGCGCCGAGACCGCATGATCGTCGAAGGGAACCCGCTCCGGCCTGTTCGATGCGCGCAGGAGCGCGAAGCCGCTCCACTGCAGGGAATCGGAGGCGAGGGCCGGCAACGCGATGAAAAGCAGGATCGCGACACGCACGAGGAGAAGTGTAGGGCAACCTCTCCGCTTGTCCATCTGGAACGCGCATCCGGCAGTTGTCCTGTACTGGGTCCATAATTTGAATTCACTATGCGCCCCCTTGTTCTTTCGCTCCTGCTCGCAGTTCCGCTCTCGGCCGGTACCATCGATGTCCGGGTGCAGGATGCGCACGGCGCTGCGGTCAAAGACGCCGTCGTTTACGCCGTGCCCGAGGGGAGAGCATTGCCGCTGGCGAAGAGGACGGCGGTGATGGATCAGAAGAACCGGATGTTCATTCCGCACGTGCTGGTCATCCAGACCGGCACCTCCGTCAGGTTCCCGAACTCGGATGACATCCGCCATCACGTCTACTCCTTCTCACCTGCAAAACCGTTTCAGCTCCCGCTCTACAAAGGGACGCCGGCCAGTCCCGTCCTCTTCGACAAGCCGGGCGTCGTCACCCTCGGCTGCAACATTCATGACCAGATGAATGCGTTCATCATCGTCGTCGACACTCCCTATTTCGATCGCACCGGCGGCGATGGACACGTCGCGCTTCGCGACATCGAGCCGGGGCGGTACGTGGTTCACGTCTGGTATCCCGACATGCGCGACGAACCGCGTCCGGGCAACGTCACGATCTCCGGCAGCGAGCGCGCCGACCTCTCGTTCGTGATTCACGCCCATGGCCATCCGTAGTTTTCAGACGAAGTTTCTGATCCTGGTCATCGCCGGGCTCGTCCTGCTGCAGGCGGGAACGCTCGTCTCCGTTCATTACGCGGGTCAGCGGACATTGCACCGCAGCGTGGACCAGGAGTTGCGCGTCGGTGCGCGCGTGCTGGAGCGTGTGCTCGAGACGCGCGCGCGCCAGCTCGAGGACTCGCTGCGGGTGCTCGCCCTCGACTTCGCGTTTCGCGAGGCGATCGCGTCGGCCGACGCTCCGACGATCACGTCCGTCCTGGCGAATCACGGCTCGCGAATCGGAGCAGATGCCGTGGTGCTCATCGGCCTCGATGGAACGGTGACGGCGGAGACGGCGAACGATGGTCTGATCGGAAAGCCGTTTCCGTTCGCCGCGCTGCTGCGAACGGCAGAGGACCGGGGCGAGGCATCGGCAACGGTCTCCTTCCGCGGCCGGCCGGCGCAAGTCGTCGTCGTCCCCGTGCTCGCGCCTCGCACGATCGCCTGGGTCTGCGCGCGCTTCGAGATCGGCGAGCGCGTGCTCACCGATGTGAAGCAACTGACGGCGCTGGATGTCTCGATCTGGTCGCAGCCCGACGGTGCGCAGGCGGAGGTGATCTCGACGCTCCCTTCCGAAGATCGGACCGATCTGCTGGCGAAGCTGCGCGGGGGCGGAGCGCCGGACATGCTCCATCTTCACAGCGGCCTGTACATGTCTCAACTGCAGCCGCTGCGGACCGGCGACGGCTCGAAGATCGAGAGTCTGCTGCAACGCTCGGTTGAGGAAGCGCGCAAGCCGTTCGACACGCTCGAGCTGCAGATCTTCGGACTGTCGTTCATCATGCTGCTGCTCTCGGTGATCGTGGCCATCTTCTTCGCGCGGGGCGTCACGCGCCCGCTGCGCACGCTGGCCGATGCGGCGGGGCAGATCGAGCGCGGCGATTACTCCACGCCGGTCCGCGTCACGCAGTCCGACGAGATCGGCCATCTCGGCATCGCGCTCAATCAGATGCGCGCGGCAATCGCGGCGCGCGAGGATCAGATCATCCATCAGGCGACGCACGACAGCCTCACCGGACTGCCGAACCGCACGCTCTTCTTCGACCGGCTGTCGCAGTCGATCGGCGAGTCGCGCCGGAGCCGGAGCGCGGTGGGGATGATCATGATGGACGTCGACCGCTTCAAGGAGATCAACGACACGCTCGGCCATCACTTCGGCGATCAGCTCCTGATCGAGATTGGCCGGCGGCTGGAGCAGACTCTTCGCCAGACCGACACCGTCGCGCGCCTCGGCGGCGACGAGTTCGCGATCAAGTTCACCGCGCCGAATGCGACGTTCGCGGAAGAGGTCGCGCAGCGCGTCAGCACCGCATTCGACTCGCCCTTCAACCTCGGCGACGTGTCGGTGGACGTGAACTCCTCGATGGGCATCGCGCTCTTCCCCGATCATGCCGACGACGCCGACACCCTCATGAAGCGCGCCGACATCGCGATGTACGACGCGAAGAAGAATCACAGCGGCATCGCGATCTACGAGGCCGGACGCGATGAGCACAGCCTCCGCCGTCTGGCGCTGATGATGGAGCTGCGGCAGGCGATCGCGCGCGACGAGCTCGAACTGCATTTCCAGCCGAAGATCGACGTGCCCAGCGAGCATGTCGCCCATGTCGAAGCTCTCGTGCGCTGGAAGCATGCGAAACATGGCGTGATGCGGCCCGACGAATTCATTCCGCTGGCCGAACAGTCGGGCAAGATCGGGATGATCACGAAATGGGTGCTGCGCAAGGCGATCACACAGTGCGCGCAGTGGCAGCGGAACGGAGTCGACCTCGCCGTCGCGGTGAATCTCTCCGCCCTCGATCTGCTCGACGCCGAGCTGCCGACGCTGATCAGCGGCCTGCTCGCCGAGACCGGGCTGCCACCGTCGCGAGTCGTCCTGGAGATCACGGAGAGCGCGATCATGAAGGATGCGGCGCATGCACTGAAGGTGCTGCGCGATCTGAAGAAACGCGGCGTGAGCCTGGCCATCGATGATTTCGGGACCGGCTATTCGTCGCTCGCACATCTCAAGCGGCTGCCGGTCGATGAGCTGAAGATCGACAAGTCGTTCGTGCAGAACCTGACGGAGAGCGCGGCCGATGATCTGGTCATCGTCCGCTCGACGATCGAGCTCGGTCACAACATGGGGCTCATCGTCATCGCCGAAGGAGTCGAGACGCAGGAGTCGTGGGCGATCCTCAAGCGCCTCGGCTGCGACATGGCGCAGGGCTACTACATGAGCGCGCCGCTGCCGGCGGAGAAGTTCGCGGAATGGTTCGCCACCTCACCATGGGGGAGTGTGGACAAAATGCAAAATGGATCCCCCGTCTCCCTCGCCCCGCAAAGCGGGGAGAGGAGTCAGGGGTGAGGGGCTGTGCAGGCGGCGAAAACCGAAATGCAGAATTTCGAGGAAAATAGGGGGCATGTTCCTGGGAGTGGTCATTACCCTTCTCCTGCTGATCGCGGTCGTATTCGCGCTCCGGCTGTTCATGCAGCGCGCCGAGGCGCAACGCCGCCAGCACGACGCACGTCTGTCGGCGATGGCGCAGACGTATCTCGCCGCGATGAAGAAGAAGCAGCCGGCGGGGCAGGCATCCGATGCGTCTCAACCATCCGCTGCACCTGTGCTCGTGCGCGACGAGCGCGAGTGCCCCTTCTGTGCGGAGCTGATTCTCAAGAAGGCGCGTGTCTGCAAGCACTGCCGTCGGGATGTCGAGCCGGTGGCGTAAGACCCTTACAGCAGCGCCGCGATCTCTTCTCCCGGAAGCGGCTTCGAGAAGAGATATCCCTGTCCCAGCGGGCAGTTGAGCAGGCGCAGCGCCTCGAGCTGGTCGCGCGTCTCGATGCCTTCCGCGACGGCGGTCATGCCGAGGACGCGGGCCATCGTCACCATCATCTGAACGGCGCGGAGGCCTTCCGGCTCGTTGATGTGCGCGGTGAATGAGCGATCGATCTTCAGCGTGTCGATGGGATAGCGCAGCAGATTCGCGAACGATGAATAGCCGGTGCCGAAGTCGTCGAGTGTGAAGCGGATGTTCTGGCCTGCGAGCTCTCCCATCACCCGGCCTGCGGTTTCCGCGTTGCGGATGATGGCGGCCTCGGTGATGTCGAGCTTGATGGCGCTCGCGTCGATGGAACGCGCCTGCAGCGCCGAGGTCAGCTCCTCGACGAAATCGGCATAGCCGAAGTCGCGGCCCGACACGTTCACGCTCATCGTGAGCTCGCGTGCGTTTTCGTCTTCCCGCAGTTGCTGCAACTGCCGCAGGGCGCGGCCCATCGTCCAGAGCGTGATCGGATGGATGAGATTGGCGCTCTCGGCGATGGTGATGAAGTCGTCCGGATTGAGCGTCCCGCGCGTCGGATGTTCCCAGCGGATCAGAGCTTCGAAGCCGATGACCTTTTCGTCGGCGAGTGCAACGACCGGTTGATAGACGACGCGCAGCTCATCGCGATCGATGACGCCGTGCAGATCGCGCTCGATGTGCAGCCGCTCCAGCGCATGCTCGTGCATCTGCCGGTCGCACACCTCGTAGCGCGCCTTTCCCATCTTCTTCGCGCGATACATCGCGGCGTCCGCGTCGCGCAGCAGATCCTCCGGCCGCTCGAAGCCGGTCGTGCTCGTGGCCACGCCGATGCTGGCCGTGGTCATCACTTCCTGTCCGTCGACGAGCAGCGGCTGCTTCACGACTTCCAGAATGCGCGAGGCGATGCGGACGGCGTCGGCGACATCGCTGATGCGCTCGACGAGCACCGTGAACTCGTCGCCGCCGAGACGCGCGACGGTGCTGCCGAGACGCGCGACCGTGTCCCCCGGCCGGACGCAGCCTTCGAGACGGCGCCCGATCTCGACGAGCACGGCGTCGCCCATCTCGTGCCCCATCGTGTCGTTGATCATCTTGAAGCGGTCCAGATCGATGAAGAGCACCGCGATCTGATAGTCCTTCCGCTTCGCGCGGTTCGCGGCGCCGGTGAGGCGGTCCATGAACAGCATCCGGTTCGGAAGGCCGGTGAGGCTGTCGTGAAAGGCGGCCTGCAGCAGTTCTTCGACCGCCAGCTTGCGCTCCGTGATGTCCGTCTGCGAGCCGGCGATGCGATAGGCCACGTTGTCGATGTTGCGCACGGCCATCGCGCGGCCGAGCATCCAGCGATACGTGCCTCCCTGCTCCAGGATCCGGTACTCGCATTCGAAGTGCGGCGTCTGCCCTTCGAGATGAAGCTGCATCTGCGCCTGCAGCACCGGAAGGTCATCGGGATGTACGCGGCCCAGCCACGACTGCACGACGTTCGGCAACTCGTGGTCCTCGAAACCGAGCATCTGCTTCCATCGTTCCGAGAAATAGATCTCGTTGGTCTGGAGCTTCCAGTCCCACAGACCGTCGTTCGCGCCGCGAGCCGCAAGCGCGTAGCGCTCCTCGCTCTGCCGCAGTTCCTCGGCATCGACCAGGTCGGACATGAGTGGACACTGAAAGTATAGGACTTTTGGAACGATGAACGATGAACGATGAACGATGAACGGAGACCACGGAGAACAGGGAACTTCGTTTACCGTTCCTCGTTCCTCGTTCATCGTTCATCGTTCATCGTTCCAGAACCACGGGGAAACAGGGAACTTCGTCCCCCGTTCCTCGTTCATCGTTCATCGTTCATCGTTCATCGTTTCTTCGTTCATCGTTTCTTCGTCCCCGTTCATCGTTCCCATAAGTCCCATAGGTCCCATAGGTCCCATTCCTCCCATTCCTCCCATCCATTCGTAACCGTTCGTTCACCAACCCTCGGCCCGAATTTTCGTCTCACTGCAAATGACGACGACGGCCCGCGTTGTTCTCCTTCTGGTCCTGCTCTGCTCAACCCTCTTCGTGTACGCGGACGAGCCGCCGGTGAGCATCACCCGCGCCAGCGGTCCGATCACGATCGACGGCGATCTGTCCGACCCGGCATGGCAGAGCGCCACGAAGTTCGACGAGTGGTTCGAGACGAACGTCAGCGACAACGGTCCTCCGCCGGTGAAGCAGACGGGCTGGGTCACCTACGACGACCGCTTCTTCTACGTCGCGATCCGGATGGAAGATCCGAATCCGTCGCAGATCCGCGCGCCCCTCGGCGATCACGATGCCGTGAGCGGCAGCACCGATGATTACGCCGGCGTCATCATCGATTCGCGGAACGACAACAAGACCGCGATTCTCTTCCTCGCCAACGCGAACAACATCCAGTACGACGCCGCCACCGACGACAACACCGGCGAGGACAATTCACCCGACTACTTCTGGGACTCGGCGACGAAGATCACGCCGTCGGGATGGCAGCTCGAACTGCGCATTCCGTTCGCATCGCTGCGCTACAAGAGCGGGAAGGATCTGCAGACGTGGGGGATGATCCTCTACCGCAACTATCCGCGCGACCGCCGCTATCAGATGTTCACGCATCGCATGCCGCGCGGCTCGTCGTGCTTCGTCTGCAACTACAACAAGATCACAGGGCTGGCCGATCTCCCTTCCGGCCAGCATCTGATCGCTGCGCCGTATGTGACGGCGGGACGCGACGACGGTCACTTCCGCAACGACGAGGGTGCGGATGTGAAGTGGACGCCGAACGCCTACACCGCCGTCGACGCGACGATCAATCCTGATTTCTCGCAGATCGAGTCGGATGTCGCGGCGATCACCGCGAACGAGCGCTTCGCGGTCTTCTATCCGGAGAAGCGGCCGTTCTTTCTCGAAGATGTGAACCTGTTTCAGACGCCGATCCAGGCCGTATCGACGCGCTCCATCACGTCGCCGCGATGGGGACTGCGCGGCACGGGCAAGTACGCGAGCGACGCCTGGACGCTGCTCGTCGCGCAGGATCGCGGCGGCGGGCAGACGATCGTGCCGGGGCCGGAGGATTCGCGTTTCGTCGATCAGGACTTCTCGTCGAGTGTCGCGATCGGACGGGTGCGCCACGATTTCGGCTCGACCTCGTTCATCAGTCTTCTCGGCACCACGCGCGAGATTTCCGGCGGCGCGCACAATCGCGTGCTCGGCCCCGATCTCGTCTGGCGCATCAACGATCACTACACCGTCACGGGCCAGTTGCTGCTGAGCGACACGGTCACGCCGAATCTCCGGACCGCGGCAGGCGAGCTGCTCGATCCGGAGTGGGACGGCCGCCGCCTGCGCTCGTATGCCGGCGATCTGCGCGTCTCCCGCAATTCGGAGAAGGACGATCTCTTCGTCGAGTATCTCGACCTGGGCGACGGGTTCCGCGCGGATGACGGCTTCGTGCCGCAGGTCGGCTACAAGTCGAACTACGGCGAAGCCGGGCACACGTTCCGGCCGAAGGGATTCTTCAGCCGCGTGCGCGTCTATGCGATGTCGCAGTACGAGTCGGAGCAGGATGGGAAGCAGCTCTATCGTCTGGTCTCAGCGGGATTCGGAGCGGACGGCCGGCATCGTTCGTTCTGGCGCTTCCGTCTGGCGAATGAGAACGTGCGCAGCGGCGACGAGATCTTCCAGCGCAGCCGCCTCTACTACACGCTGCAGTTCGCGGTGAATCGCGTGCTCTCCTTCGTCACGCTCGATGGCTGGGTCGGACAGGAAGTCGACTTCTCGAAGAACCGCCTCGGCGATGGTGCGAACGTCAGCCCCGGGGCGGTGATCCGTCCGAACAATCATCTCGAGATCCGGCTGACGAATGCCGTGCGCTGGTTGAACGTCGATCATGGGCGGCTCTTCACCGCGCAGACCGAGCGCGTCCGCGCGACATGGACGTTCGATTCGAAACGCTATCTGCGCCTCGTCGTGCAGAACCAGCGGGCGAATCGCAACCGCGTGCTGTTCGACGATCAGACGATCAGTCAGCACGCCGGCAGGATCGCGTCGCAATTGCTCTTTGCCTACAAGGTCAACTGGCAGACGGTGCTCTTTGTCGGCGCCGGCGATCTTCACGATGTGACTGCGGAGGAGGGCGATTTCAGGAAGGCAGCGCGGTCCGTATTCATGAAAGTCAGTTACGCGTTTCAGCGGTGACGCACTCCAGAGGGAGCTTGATGCGGAACGTCGATCCGCGGCCGGCCTGTGATTCGACCGCGATCGAGCCGCCATGGAGCTCCACGAATCCCTTCGTGAGGGAGAGCCCGAGGCCGGTGCCGGGACGGGCGGAGGACCCGTGGCGCTCGATCTGGTAGAACTGGTCGAAGATCTTCGGCAGTTCGTCGGGCGGCATGCCGATGCCGTTGTCTCTAACCACCAGTTGCACCGCAGATTCGTCCGCCAGATGCGAGACGTCCAGATGGACCACGCTGCGCGGGTTCGAGAACTTCACCGCATTGGAGATGAGATTCAGGAGCATCTGCTTCGTCCGCCCTTCGTCGAGCACGACCATGGGCAGCGAATCGTCGACGCGCGTCAGCAGCGTGACGTCGGCCGCGGAGCAGATGCCCTTTGCCACCCGCTCCACGGCGGTGATCGTGTTGCGGAGGTCGAAGCGCTGCGGCTGGAGCTCGAGGCGGCCGGCTTCGATCTTCGACAGGTCGAGAATGTCGTTGATCAGGTTGAGCAGGTGATTGCCCGCCATGTGGATGTTCTCGACGAACTTGTAGAGACGCGCGGGAAGGAGATCCGTTGCTGCGTTCAGCAGCACGGCGGAGAAACCGATGATGGAGTTCAGCGGCGTCCGCAGCTCGTGCGACATGTTCGCCAGGAATTGATTCTTCGTCCGGTCGGCAGCCTGGAGGCGGACGTTGGTCTCATTGAGCTCGGTCGTCCGCTGCAGCACGCGTTGCTCGAGCTCGGTCGTCAGCCCTTCGAGATCGCGGAAGAGCTGCGCGTTGTCGAGGGCCACGGCTGCCTGATTCGCGATGGTCGTCAGCAGGATCTCGTCGTCGGGCGAGAACGCGTTCCGCCGGTAGCTCTGAACCGAGATGACGCCGATGACGCGATCGCGCGCGATCATCGGAACTCCGAGCCATGACTCCGTCGGCTTGCCATCGTCGTACGCGACGATGCCGAAGTTCGCCTCCTCCCGGCTCGACGCGAGATTGAGCAGGCGGGCGTTCTTCACGACCCAGGAGTTGAGACCGTCGCCGAGCTGCACGCGGAACTTCGGCAGGAACTCCTCCTCGCGGACATCGAGCTCGCAGGCCAGCTCGTTCGTCGTCTCGTCGTAGAGCGCGATCGTGAGGAACGTGACGTCGACGGCCTCGCGGCAGGCCTTGTAGATCGCCATCAGAAGCTCGTCTGTCGTGAAGCGGAGGGAGATCGTCTTTCCGACATTGGAGAGCGACGCGAGCTGGTGAACGAGGTGGTCGCGGGTGGCGCGGGTCAGCGCGAGATTGCGCGAGACCCAGTTGAGAAGCACTCCGGTGAAAGCCCAACCAAGCACTGCACCCGCGCCGAGGGGCGGGTAGCTCATGACCATGAGAACGGAAAAGGGGAGCGCCAGCGTGTAGATCGCGCCGTCGATCACCGAGACCTTGATCATCTTGACGGCGCTGTAGCCGTAGGCGGCCTCGACCTGTTTCATGACCGTATGGTTGGCGAGGAGGAGAGAGAAGCCCGCGACGGCGACGCGTCCCGCCGCGGGCCACGTGGCGGCCTGAAGCGGCGTGACGCCGCCGATGAGCTGATAGATCGTCCCGGCGAACAGCGTCGGGATTCCGTACGTCGCGAACTGCGCGAAGGCGCGCAGGTAGTCCATCACCGGATCGTCGAGATCGGATTTGTTCGGGCCGATCTGCTTGATCGCGAGAAGGCGCGAAATCGCCGAGGCAGCCACGGCGATCCAGGCGGACAGAACGACGCCGAGGAGAGGAAGCATCGTCGTCGCGCCGATCATGCCGAGCGCGACGAAGACGCGGTTGGTCAGCTTGAACTTGAGCAGCGAGAGCGAGAACGCAAACGCGACGAAGATGAGGATCAGCGGGAGCGCCGAGGACCCGAGAGCATGGAGAACGCGGCGCGTTTCCTCGAGCCGGAGGAACGTGATGGCGAGAAGCGTAGCGAGCCCTGCCGTCCCGTGCAGGACGAGCGTAGTGAACAGCTTGCGCCGCGAGGACTCTTCGCGGTCCGACGGAACGAGCACCATTGGATAGGGTGAACCCCGATGATGGTAATCCGTATTGCAGCAGAGTGGCCTACACTGATTTCGTGTTGAAGCGGGTTTCCGCGCTGATCGCGGTGCTGCTTCTGTGCGGACTTCGTGAGCCGCGCCAGAGTGCGGCGCTCATCCTCGCCGGCGAGCCGGTGCAGTTCGATGCTGCGGCCAGACCGCAGTTCAGCGCGCTGCAGGTGCGGAACAGCTTCGACGCGACGCGCTCCGGTCTGGTCCGCTGGGCGGCGACCGGCGAAGGGCAGCGCATCATGAACCGCTTCGATCCGAAGGAATATCGGGTGATCGTCGAGGAAGATCCGAACGAAGGGGGAGCGGGACGCGCGCCGCAGCCGGGAATCGCGACGCTCGTCGCGGCGAACGATCATTCGAAGATCAAGGTCTACACGCTGATCCTCAACCCGACGTACGGAGTATCGCGCGGCGTGATTCCAGTCGCAGGCCATCCCGCAACCCCCTCGGATCTGATGGCGATCGCATGGGCCGGCGAGATGCTGCACATCTCGTTCTACGCGCGCGGCATCAGCCTCCCGCACCACAATCGCCCCGACTTCCAGGAGCAGTGGCACAAAGTCGCGGCCGAGCTCGGCTATCCCGCCATGCCGCACACCGACGGGAACGAGCCCACCCCCACCCGCCCCCGCATCATCATCTGGCGTTAAGTTGGTTTTCGGGGGTCACACCTGGAAAATCAACTTAACTCACGGCCCTCGTGCCATCGTTAAGTTGGTTTTCGGGGGTCGCACCTGGAAAATCAACTTAACGACCTCGTGATCCCGTCGATCAGCTTCCGATACGAGCCGTTGATCGCGTACAACTCGCACGACGCCTGGCGCATCTTCGAGATCGCCTGTGGCGTCGCGTTCATCCAGCCGGCGAGATCGCGCAGCGTGAGGCCGCACTCGTCGACCGCGAGATGTGCGAGCGCCTTGCGATGCATGCCGGCGCGCGCCTTGCGGCGCAGTGCATCGACCGTGGTCCCGAAGCGCGTCGTGATTTCCCATACGACCGACTCCAGCGGCGGGCGGACGAACCTCCGCTGCGACTTCGGATGCTCTCCGCTGCGGATCTTCTGGCTAACCAGCGACTGCATCCGCTGGCAGAATTCGTCGCTGCCGAGGAAGATCTGACCGCGGAGGGAGGCCCAGGGGTTGTACGAGACGCCGCGTGCCGAGGCCACGAACTCGCGATAGGCGACTCCTGCGTTGTCGTGATCGCGCGGGTCGAACTGGTCGAGGGTCCAGCCCGTCTCGAGCCACGACGGCGCCGCGGCGTCCCCGCTCGTTGCGTGATAGTTGCTCCATGGATACTCCGCCGGAGAGACGACGGTGCCGCTGCGCACGGGATTCAGCACGAGATAGCGGATCAATTCGAGAAGATGCCCTTCCTTCTCGACGAGGATGCTCTTGAACCGGCCCTGGAACAGATGGCCGACTCGCGAGTGACGCCGGTTGAAGTAATCGACGTAGGTCTCGTTGAGCCACTTCATGCCGATCGACAGCCCGACCTCGGGTGTCTCCAGCAGCAGGTGATAGTGATTCGTCATCAGGACCCACGCGTGCAGCACCCATCGGCGGACGCTGACCGTATGGGCCATGAAGCGGATGAAGCGGCGGCGGTCTTCGTCGTCGTAATAGATCGGACGGCGCTCATTGCCGCGGCTGGTGATGTGCCATAAGGCACCGGGATGCTCAAGTCTGAGTTGTCTGGACACGCATGTAGAAGAGAGGCGTGCCGGGAAGGGCGAATCGAGTCGCCGATCAAGTGGAGATGCTCAGGCTAGCACAACCGGGATCGCGTTAAGTTGATTTTCCAGGTGTGACCCCCGAAAACCAACTTAACGGGTGGAGCGGTGGCGGGGCGTCATGGGGTTGCGGAGGGAGAGGACGAGGAGCGCGCCGTCGGGGGCGCTCACGATCATCGGGCGGTGGTCGGACGTGATCGCGTTCATGCGCGCCGTCGCGCCATCGAGAGCCGGGAATTGCTCGACGCGGAACGGATCGCTTCCGTCATCGGTATACGTTCCCCCAACCACGCGTTGCAGCACGATCCACCTCGGGTCCTCCATTCCCGCCGGCATGGCGAAGGTCAGCGGATCTCCGTTGGCCACGGCGAGCGAGCTCATCGCGCAGTTGAAGCCATCGCAGGTCCTGACGACCCACATGTTCTCGCGCGGAACGCAGGGACAGTCGGCATACATCGGGAAGGTCAGAAGCAGTGCGAGAAGTGCTCGGCGCATGCGAATCGCGATTGCATGACGATTGCCACGTCAACCGATGAGCTGCCCGGCGTCGACGCGGATCACCTGCCCGGTAATCCTCCGTCCGCCCGGTCCGCAGAGGAACGCGACCGTGGCCGCGACGTCGGCCGGTTCGACGAGCTCGCCGAGAGCGGTCTCGCCGCGCGCGGCCTCGCGCAACTCCTCCGGTCTCGAATCGGTCAGCGCAGTCCGCACCCAGCCGGGCTCGACCACATTGACGCAGATTCCGAAGCGCCCCGTCTCGCGCGCAACGCTCTTCGCGAGGCCGATGAGCCCCGCCTTGCTCGCAGCGTAAGCCGACAAGCCGATCTTTCCGCGCGAGCCGTTGATGGAGCCGATCAGCACCACGCGCCCGCCGCCGCGCGCCCGCATGATCGGGATCGCGTGCCGCAGCAGAAAGAACGCGCTGCGCAGGTTCACCTGCTGCACGAAGTCCCAGTCGTCAGGATCGAGCTTCCAGACCACGCCGTCGCGCGACACGCCCGCCGTGTGCACGAGCACATCGAATGCCGCGACGCGTTCCAGCGCGACGCGCACCGCGTCGTCATCGCGCAGATCGCATTCTTCGATATCGAGCGCATGGACGGTCATCCCCGCCTCGCGCAGCGTCGTGACGATCACGCTTCCGATCCCGCCGCGCGCGCCGGTGACGACCGCGATCGTCATGATGCCTTTCGCGACTCGAGCACTCGGTGGCGATAAGCGCCCCAGAACGCCGCGCCGATCGCGCCGGCGTAGGTCGAGTCGGGATGCGTGTGAAAACGCAGGTCCGCGCAGTTCTCGCGCAGGGCCTCGACCAGTCCGACATCGGAAGCGAGTCCGCCGGTGATCGCGACATCGGTCGCGTTTCCGCTCGCGCGCAACAGCTTCACGTAGCGCCCGGCCATCGAGATGTGAATGCCTTTGAGAATGTCGGCCGGCTTGATCCCGCGGCTGACCATGTTGATGACATCCGTCTCGGCGAGCACCGCGCAGATGCTGCTGACGGTCTCCGGCGCATCGCCCTGCAGCGACAGCGGCCCCACTTCCTCCAGCGCGATGCCGAGGTAGCGCGCGACGTTCTCGAGGAACTGGCCCGAGCCCGACGCGCACTGCGACGTCATCCGATAGTTGAGCACGCGGCTCCTGTCGTCCATCTGGATCGCGCGCGCATGCAGCGCTCCGATGTCGAGGACGGCGCGCGTCTCCGGCAGCAGATGGATCGCGCCGCGCGCGTGCGTCGTCATTCCGTAGAAGTGCCCGCGGCGAAATTCGACGAGCTCGCCTTCGCCGGTGGTCGCGACGTACGCGAGATCGCTCTCTTTGACATTGGCCATGCCGAGGGCGATGGAGTAGGCGTCGTTGATGACTTTGCGAAGCTCGCGGCGCCGGATGCGCTCGCTGTGGAGCGCGAGGACTTCGTCGCCGATGATCATCGCGACCTTGACTGCGCTGGAGCCTACGTCGATTCCCGCCGCGATCGTCATGCGTTACCCCTCACCGCGGAACGTGTTGCGAACAATGCCGCACCGAGCGCGCCTGTGTAGATCGACTCGTGCGAGATGTTGATGGTCCGCGCGCCGTAGTTCTCCGCGATCAGGTCGCGCAGTGCGCCGACTGCGGCGCTGTTGCGCGCGACGCCTCCGGTGAACGTGAACTCGTCGCTGATTCCGCCCGAGCGCGCGAGCAGCGACATCGCACGGAGAATGATCGCGCGATGGAGTCCGGCGAGGATGTCCTCCCGCTTCTGCCCCAGCGCCAGCCGGTCGCGCAGCTCGGCGCCGGCGAACACCGTGCACGTGCTGTTGATCTTCACGCGATGCCGGCTCTCGTTCGCCAGCGGCCCGAGCTCGTGCAGTCCGAGGTTCATCTCGTCGGCGATGTATCCGAGGTAGCGTCCGCAGCCCGCCGCGCAGCGGTCGTTCATCTGGAAGCTCGTCACGATTCCGTTCGGATCGAGCTGGATCGCTTTCGTATCCTGGCCGCCGATGTCGAGCACCGTCCGCGTGCCGGGGAACATCGCATGCGCGCCGAGTCCATGGCAGAGAATCTCGCTGCGGATCTGTTCTTTCGGGAAGGGGAGGCGCTGCCGGCCATAGCCGGTGCCGACGCTTCCCGATTCGACTAACTCAGCGTTGCACGCGGCCCCGACCGCCTCCTTCAGGCTCTCGCCATCCTCCGTCTCCTGGAGTGCGGAGCCGATGTGGCGCTCGAAGGCGCGATCGAGCGTCAGGTTCTCCACGGCGAGGATCGCCGCGTCGTAGATCGCGCAGAGACTCTCGAAGGAGACTTCGCGGATCGCTTCGGCGAGCGACATGTAGTCCGCGGCGGCGAGGTCGCGGAAGAAATCGCTCTTGCGCGTCGCGCCCGGTGCGAAGTGCTTGCGCGCCCGGATGGCCATCTCGTCGCAGATGCCGTTGATGATCGACGCCGGCGTGCCGCGCCTGGCGGCGAGCATCAGCATCGCCTCGCGCAGGCGATCGAGCTGTTCGAGGTGCTGGTGCAGGCGAAAGTTGCGCTCCAGATCCTGAATGACGTGCGGGCGAGGCGTCCGCAGTCCACGCTCGATCATCGTGAAACGGGCGCGGACGAATGCTTCCTCGCGCACGACCGCGCACGCGACGTCGTAGTTGCTGCGGCTGTTCGTGATGCCTCGGCCGATGACGCGCTCCTCTTCGTCGAGGATCACGGCCTTTGTCGTCGTGGAGCCGAGGTCGATGCCGACGAAGACTTTCATGCGGCACCACGCTTCTGATCGAGCATCTGCAGGTAGCTCTCGATGCGGTTCTTGATGTTCGCTGCGGAGAAGTAGCGCGGGTCGACGAGATCGCTTTCGATGAATGCGCCCGGCACTCCGGTGCGCTCCTCGAGCTGCCGCAGCATCAGCAGTTGTCCGACGCTGAACGAGTTGCAGCTCTTCACGCTGTTCACGAGGAAGCCATCCGCACGATAGTCGCGAATGTATCTGGCGAGCAGATCGACGCGTGCCGGCAGACTCAGATTCGTGTAGCAGCCGAGCGCGTAATCGGCGAGCGTCTCGAGCGGATGATCGGGATCGTGGCGGAAGCCCTGGTCGTACAAGCCGCCGACTTTCGTATACGTGCTGGCAACGACGACGGCGTCTTCCTCGTAGAACATCTTCCAGAAGTCGCGGAAGCTCGTCCAGTTCGGCGGACCTTCGACGACGAGCCGGTAGCGCTCGCCCTTCATCGGACCGTCCGGCGTGATCGGCCCTTCCTTGTTCGCGATCCGCTCTTCGATCTCGCCCCGCAGCGTGCGGTAGTACTGCACGGCGTCTTCGGTTCCGCGGAACGCGCTGAAGATCGGCCCGAGGTAGTAGACACCGGCGAAGAAGGCATCGATGGGGGAGGGAGTGTTCTTCGCGCTCTCCAGCACCCAGACGAGATCGTCTTCCGCTTTCGACGACAGCCGGAGCATGCTGCGCAGCTTCTCGATGTCGAACTCCCTGCCGCTGACCTGCTCGAGCTTCGGAATGATCTCGCTCCGGAGCTGCTGCACGATGTACTCGCGCTGGTGCGGCTCGATGCGTCCCTCCGACTGATACGGCACGTGCAGCATCGCGACGGGGCAGTCGTACTCCTCGCGCAGAAGCTCGAACCACTTCATGAAGGTGAAGCAGCCGGTGTACGACAGCAGCAGCAGATCGGGTTTCGGCAGCGGCTTTCCGGTGGGGCCGATGTTGCCCTTGCGCAGCATGCCGATGTCGCACTTCACGTACGTGCAGACATCTTCGCTGTGCCCGCTCTTTTCGGCTTCGGTGATGTATCCGCCGGAGAGCTTGCGCATGCCGGACTGCAGCGCGTTGATCTCCGGCAGGACCGGCAGCAGATCGAAGGAGCGAACGAGCTCGTTGAGATTGCCGGGGACGAATGTGTAGACGACCTTCTTCCCTTCGTCCCTGGCGCGTGCGAGCGCGTCGAAGTGATCGGCGAGGAGCTGCTTCTGGAGCAGCATCGAGTTTTCTTTCATGAAGCACTCCACAGCCTGATCGAATCGGAGAATGTCCCGGCCTGCTCCCGGATCACCGCGAACTGCCCGGTGTCTTCCGAGTACTTGAACTCCGTGTGCGGAATCCCTGCGCGATCGAGTGCGGCCACGAGCATCGGTTGCTCGAGCAGCGCCGGATCACAGAAGCTCGGCGCGCAGAAGATCACCCCCTCGGCCTCATTCCGGCGGTAGGACTCGAGCAGCCATTTCGCGCGGTGGCCTTCCGGCGAGTAGCGTGATGCAGTGGTTGCGCTCGCTGTTAGATAGGCGTCGACGAGATTCTGCAGCGGATCGCCATCGAGCGGGATGTCGCCCTGGATCCAGCGCATGCCGAGGAAGAGATCGTCGTCGACGACGGCACAGCCGGCGCGTTCCAGCGTCACCAGGAGGCCGTGCGGCGGCTGTTCGCAGAACATGCCGGCGAGGACGACGCGGCTCTGATCCATCTCGCGGCGCGAGAGGTCGTTCTCCGCGCCGCGGATGTAGTCGCGAATGAGGGCGGTGTGCTCTTCGGGCGGCACCGAGTTTCCGGCGCGCAGCACGAGATACGCTTCCGACAGCGGGAAGCGCCATGGAGCGCGGCTGCGCTGCGCATAGAGCTCGCGGATCGCGGCGCGATTTTCGTTGTAGACGGCGATGCTGTTGCGCAGTGCCTCGTCGTCGATCGGGCGGCCGGCGATGCGCTCCATGTCGCGGCGCAGCGTCTCGAGCTCGTGCCGCCAGAAACGCCCGCCGACTGCGGGATCGAAGTTCTGCGGCACGTCGATGTAGCGGACGTAGCGGTCGGGGAAGAGCATCTGCCACATCCCCGACAGATTGCGGATGACGTCGCAGATCGAAGGGAAGAGCATTCCGTCGAGGCGATCGAGATGGCCGGAGAGCGCGAGCTCGATCGTGCTGCGCGGGATGCGGCAGATGTAGGACTGGAAGTAAGCATCGCCGCGGATGATCTCCAGGCGATCGCCGCCGCCGTAGAGGCCGGCGGGGAGAAGACCTGCAGCGTGAATCAGCTCACGCGGAACATAGATCGGCATGTAGCCGATCGAGTGCGGGGGAGGATCTGCGAACGCGAGCGTTTCGGCGCGCCGGACGCAGTCCGCTACACATTCACTTTCGGTGCAAGCCACGGTGCGACCTCCTCGATGAGCTCCTCGCTCCATGCCGCGCCTTCGGCGAGACGCTGGCGCAGCTTCACGAAGTCGACTTCGCGCTGCTGCTTCGTTCCGTAGTGGAATGCCCGGAATCCCGCATTCGCCTCGGTCATCATGTTGAGCGAGAGCCAGGCTCGATTCGATTCGCGGTTGCGGTCCCAATGCTCGAGCTTGTGCTTGCGCACGCTCTCGATCGTCTTGATCAGACAGTCGGGCATTGTGTGCAGCAGTTTCTGGATGAGGTCGTCGACGGCGTCGTCGAGGAGGGAGAGATCGACGCTGCCGCGTGCGAGGAGTGCCTTCGCTTCCTCGCGCGCCGGTCCGCTCTTCGGCTCGCCGATGATCATGCGGCCGTATTCGTCCATGAGGCGATCGGTGACGACGAGCGGATTCGCAAACCACTGGCCGTCGACGCGCAGCGCGGGAACGATCTGCGTGAGGCCGCCGAGCCAGTAGAAGCGGTGTGCGCTCCACGTCTGGCAGAGCGTCGCGCTGTACATCGCACGCTCGGCGCCGACGTAGAGCGGGAGGAAGTCGGTGCTGCCGCCGTCGGGAGCGGAGCCGTGCTTCGGTCCGGCCTGACTGAAGAGGGCGAGATCGCTGGCGATCGAGAAGTCGCAGGCCATCCCGATCTCCTGTCCGCCGCCGACGCGCAGGCCGTTCACGCGGCAGATCACCGGCTTGTCGCAATGGAGAATCGCGGTGACCATGTCGTTGAAGAGCCGCATGTACTGCCGGTATTCGTTGGGACGGCCGGCGTAGAGCTCCGCGTATTCGCGCGTGTTGCCGCCGGCGCAGAAGGCGGAGCTGCCGGCGCCGGTCAGGACGACGGCGACCGCTGCGCGATCGTTGCTCGCCTCGCGAATGGCGAGGATGATCTCCTTCACCATCTCGCTGGTGTAGCTGTTCATCTCGCGCGGGTTGTTGAGCGTGATCCAGACGCTGTGCAGTCCGTCCGCGACGCGGTGCCGTGAGACGAGGATCTCGCGTGGAGAGAAATCGCTGGTGAGGTTGTGATTTTTCATGGCAGCAGTACCGGACGCAGTGGCGTGTGTTGGTCGATGAGCGCAGGCAGTTCGTCGAGCGAGTGGAGCTCGATGTACGGGGCGATGGCGATCTTTCCCTCGAGCACGAGGTTCAGGGCGGCGGGATACTTCGCCGGCGCGCAGCCCCAGTTACCGCGCGCCGTGGCGTCGAAGGCCATGAGGTTCGAGAGCCGCAGCTCGACCTTGTCGGGAGTGAAGCCGACGATCGCGAGATACGCGCCGTAGTCGAGCAGTTGGAATGCGGTCTGCTGGCCGGCCGTCGTGCCGCTCGTCTCGAAAATCTTCAGCCCCTTGCGCGCGACGGAGCGGATGCCCGCTTTGATTTCCTTCGGCGTCAGAGTGCGCGCATTCAAGGTGAGCGATGCGCCATGCTGGCTCGCGAGCTCGAGCTTCATCTCGCTGACGTCGATCGCGACGACGCAGGCGCCGAGTGCCGCGGCGATCTGCACGCCGAAGCCGCCGACTCCTCCCACGCCGACGAAAACCGCGACGTCGTCAGGGCCGACGTTGGCGCGATCGATCGCTTCGAATGGAGTGCTGATCGCGTCGGCGAGCACGGAGAGCATCGGCAGCGTGATGCCATCCGGCAATGTTTCAGGAACGGGGCAGAGACCGCGTGCCGGCACGACGACGTGTGACGCGAAGCCGCCGTCGCCATCGTTGCCCGGCATGAACTGCCGGCGGCAGATCGTCGGGCGATGCGCGCGGCACGCATCGCAGTCGCCGCAGGGAATGACCGCCGGAACGATGACGGCGCGGCCCACCCACTGCGCCGAGCTTGCACCGGCATCGATCACGCGCCCGGAGATCTCGTGGCCGAGAATCAGCGGGAGCGGATGCCGCGTCGCGACGCCGCCGCGCGCGAACCCGATGTCGGTGTGACACAGGCCGCAGCCCGCAACTTCGACGACGACTTCGTCAGGTTTGGGATCGACCAGGAACCCGCCGCGAATGAAAGACCCATCCGGTGTCAGCCGGTAACCGATTGCTTCCACTGTGACCGCCATGAAACGAACGGTAAAGAAGCGTCGCACGAAGGGCGGTGTGAGCGGTCACCGGGGAGTGTGATGGTTGGGATGGGACGGATGGGACGGATGGGACCTATGGGCGGACCGAGGTTAGACGGTAACTATGGACTAATGGGACCTATGGGACCTATGGGACCTATGGGCGGAACCGAGGTTAGACGGTAACTATGGGGGACTAATGGGACACCTATGGGACCAATGGGACCCTGTGGGCGGAACCGAGGTTAGACGGTAACTCCCTATAGGTCCTATAGGTCCCATCCGTCCCATAGTCCCATCCCATCACACCGCCATGTGACAACGAACACCCTGCACCCTTTCGCCCCCATGTTTTCTTCCTTTTATGGAAGACGAAGATTTCGTTCCTCGTGGTGCGATTGCTTTTTTCGTCGCGATGATGCTGTTCTACGTCGCGCTCTGGGGATTGATCATGGGCATCATGGTGGCGCGGGGCTAGCGATGCTCGAGAAACGAATCATCGCGGCTGCGACCATCTTCGTCCTTGCGATCGCCGGCGTGATCGCTCTTTCCGTCCGCGTCTTCGGCATCGATGTGCCGAATTGCCTCAACGACGTGCGCCCCTTCAAGGATGCGAAGGTCATCGAGCAGGGGCCGAAGCGCTACGAGGTGCACTACGTGGCGCGGATGTGGAAGTTCGAGCCTGCCGATCTGAATGTCGTTCCCGGTTCGACCGTCGACATCTATCTGAGCACTGCCGACGTCACGCACGGGATGCAGATCATCGGCACGAACGTGAATCTGATGGCCGTGCCGGGCGCCGTCAACTACGCGCGCGTGAAGTTCGACAAGGCGGGCGACTACCTCGTCGTCTGCAACGAGTACTGCGGCGTGCAGCATCACAACATGGCGGGACGCATTCACGTCACCGACAAGCCGCCGGAGCCGCCGCCCCAACCAGCCGTTGCAGCAGCGTCGGGGAGGGATCTGCTCGACAAATACGGCTGTACGGCCTGCCATTCGCTCGACGGCACGCCGTCGCCCGGCCCGACGTTCAAGGGTCTCTACGGCAGCAAGCGGACGCTCGCCGACGGCAAGACGGTCACCGCGACGGACGACTATCTCAAGCAGTCGATCGAGAAGCCGGACTCGCAGATCGTCAAAGGCTTCGACCCGGTGATGCCTGCGATGGAAATTCCGCCGAACGACCTGCACACGATCGTCGAGTATCTGGAGACCCTGAAATGACGCGCACCGAGATCGAGCCCGGCCTCCGCACGATCATCCTCACCGAGATCGCCTTTCCGATGGTCCTCCTCATCCTCGGCATCGCGACAGGACTGCTGCAGGTGCTCTATCGCGCCGGCGTCATCCGCTCCCGCTCCTTCCTCGGCATCGAGTACTACCAGGGGCTGACGCTGCATGGTGCGATCAACGCCGTCGTCTTCACGACGTTCTTCGCCGTCGCGTTCGGACACGCGATCATGCGCTTCTACACCGGCAAGCCGCTGATCCATGGCGGCGCCTCGGCGTCGATGTGGCTGATGGTGATCGGGACGCTGATGGCCGCCGTGCCGATGCTCACCGGACATGCGAGCGTGCTCTACACGTTCTATCCGCCGCTCAAGGCGCATCCGGCGTTCTACATCGGACTGGTGCTGCTCGTGGTTGGGTCGTGGGTCGCGTTCTTCTGCTGGATTCCGACCTATCGCGCGTGGAAGCGCGAACATCCCGGCGAAAAGACGCCGCTGGCGATTACCGGCATCTTCGCCACGTTCATCGTCTGGTTCATCGCCACGCTGCCGGTCGCGGTGGAGATCATCTTCCTGCTGATCCCCTGGTCCCTCGGCATCACGAAGACCGTGAACGTGCCGCTGGCGCGCATGCTCTTCTGGTTCTTCGGCCACCCGCTCGTCTACTTCTGGCTGCTGCCGGCGTACGTGATGTATTACACGATGCTGCCGAAGCTCGCCGGCGGAAAGCTCTACTCCGATTTCGCGGGACGATTCACGTTCCTCTGGCTCGTCGCCTTCTCCGCGCCGATCGGGATCCATCATCAATAGACGGAGCCCGCGATCAGCACGACCTGGAAGTCGGTGCATGCGTTCTTCACGCTGCTCGTGGCGATTCCGAGTCTCGTCACGGCGTTCACGCTCGCGGCATCGATGGAGTACGGCGCGCGGAAGCAGGGAGGCGAGGGACTGTTCGGCTGGTGGAAGAAGCTGCCGTGGCTCGATCGCGAGCGCTGGATGTTCGGCTATCTCTTCTGCGGTCTCTTCATCTTCATCTTCGGCGGCATCACAGGGATCATCAACGCTTCCTACAACCTCGACAACGTCGTGCACAACACGGCGTGGATGCCGGCGCACTTTCATCAGACGGTGGCCGGGCCGGTGTTTCTCGCATTCATCGGCGGGAGTCTCCTGCTGATCTCCTGTCTAACCGGGCGCGACATCCGGTTCAAGGGACTCAATGCCTGGGTGCCGTATCTCTGGACGCTGGGCATCATGGTGTTCTCGACGGGACTCTTCATCGGAGGCATCGCCGGCGAGCCGCGCCGCACCAACATGGGGCTGTCGTACACGAACCCCGCATCACCGCTGTATCAGCCGGCGTGGAAAGTGGCGAAGCTCGTCGGGACGATCGGCGGCGTGATCATGTTCACGGCGATGGCGCTCTACTTCATCGTCTTCTTCACGACGCTGCTCAGCAGCAAGACGCGCGAAGCAGCACTCGACCTTCCGGTGAGCGAGCCGCTGCACGACGAACGCGTTCCGGCCGTGCAGAGCTTCCGCCCCTGGATCATCGCGGCCGTGATTCTCCTGATCCTCGCGTACACCGCGCCGTTCTACGAACTGGCGAAGGCGAACTACGAAGGCGCACCGAGGTATTTGCCCGGGAGCCCGGTGGCTGAATAGATGAATGGGATGGGACTATGGGACGGATGGGACGGATAGGACGGATGGGTAGAACCGCATCGGAGTCCCATCCGTCCCATCCGTCCCATCGGTCCCATCCGTCCCATCGGTCCCATCCGTCCCATCCGTCCCATCCGTCCCATCCTTTCCACTAGCAATCATGCTCACTCTCATTCTCCTCGCCATCCTAACCACCGACGACACCAACCGCGTTCGCTCGACGGACGAGTTCCGCGGGGCTCCGGTGATCGTCGCGCCGATTTACTGCCGGTGTCCGCTGGCCTGTCCTCTGATTGCGAATGGGCTGAAGCGCGGAGTCGCGGAGTCGGCGGCGTCACCCTCGTCGTATCGCGTCATCCTCTTCTCCATGGACCCGCGCGACACACCGGCCGATCTGCGCCGTTTTCGCGAGCGGCATGCGCTGCCTCTTTCGTGGACCCTCGTCTCGTCCCGGAATCCGCACGAGTTTCTCGATCCCCTCGGCTATCGTTACGCGGATGCGAACGGACTGTTCGCACACCCGAATCAGATCATCGTCCTCGACGCCAGTCTGCGGCCCGTGAAATATCTTCTCGGCACCGAATACTCGGGCAAGCAGATCGACGAGGCGCTCGCGATCGCACGCGGCCGCACCGACTGGCTCGGCCGCTACGCAGGGATCATCATCGCCGTACTGCTGTTCATCGCCCTCATGGCGATGGTGTATCTCGTCACTCTCCTCGGCGAGCGAACGAAGCCGCTCACGGATTCAACAGCACAGCCATCCCGATGAACGGCGGGCCGCACGCGTTGTTCGGACAGCTCATGTTCGAGTACATCACCTGCAGTTGAGGATCGCCGGCCGGCATCCACACCTGATAGTCGTCGAACATGCTCTTCTCCTGATCGGTGAGGAGCACGCCCGTGGGCCAGAATATGTTGACGCGGCGAGCCTGCGAGATGTCTTCCCAGTCCGCGAATTCCACGAGCGCCGGGCTCAGACCTCCGGCGCCGTCGGCGTAGAGCAGCTTCATCGGCTTGAACTGATCGGCGGAGCCGCTCGCATTCGTGTTGTGATTGAAATAGAGCTTGTAGCGAAGAGCACCGAGGTGCACCGGCATCGGTGCCTGGACTCCGGGGATCACTTTCGGACAGCCGTTGCTGCCGTATTCGAGAGTCCACTTGCTGTTCCCATAGAACGCGGAACCCATGTTGAAGAAGCTCGTGCTGCAGGCAGTGTCGTTGCCGAAGTGCAGTGTGACGACCATGAAAGTGCCGGAGTCGCCGTCCCACGTCCACTGATCGAGCAGCGGCAGTCCCACCTTGAACTGGCGCGCCTCGTTCACGTGCGGATTGCCGTCGCTCGCGATGCCGATCTCGAGCTTCGCTTCGCAGTTGCCGCCGGCGACGAGGTCGGTGTCTGCACAGATCGTGCTTGCACTCTTGTTGAAATCGCGTCCGAGCCAGCCGTCGCGGCTCTTGATTGAGTAGATCCTTCCGTGACCATCCGCATCCGTCGCTTCGTAGATCAGAAGTGCCGCACCGCCGGTTCGGGCGCTGAGCGGGATGACCTGAAACGTCAGAGGGCCTGTGCCGGCTTTTCCATTTCCATCATTGCGATGAAATCCGTAGCCGGAGAGCGGCGTCCATGACGCGACCGAATCCGCCGAGGTGATCGCGTTGCTGTTCGTCCCGATCTTGATGCCCTTCTCCGAAGAAGGGATCGGGTCGTAGTAGAGCTGCGCGCGGTTCGCGAGGCTCGAGCCTGCATCCGCACCCCAGCGCACAACCCAGGGTTTGGTGTTTCCGTCGGACACGATCCTGTCCGCGGTCGCGAACGTGCTTCCGGTTCCCCGGATCTGCCAATACTCCTCGTCCGTCGTCGCGGACGCTGTTCCGCCGTCGATCGAAGAGGAGCACGCGGCGTCGAGGCATGCCTTGATCGCGAAGCGATATTCGGTCGATGACGCAAGGCCCGTCAGCGTTCCGCTCTGGTTCATCTTGTAGACGATGGGAACGCCGCCGTTCGCCTTCGTCGCAGTCACTTCGTAATGATCGGCCGATGCTGCGCTGTTCCACTGCGCGCTCACTCGTCCTGATGCATGGAACGTTTTCGCAGCAACGGTGATGGGGCCGATCTTCGCCACAGTGAAATTCGGTTGCCACGGTTGCGGCGACGGGCGGCGGCGCGCGGGCGTGGCGAGAGCGAGGAACATCCACGAAGCGGCACTCGTGATGACCGGCATCCCCTTAGTGTGCTACTGGCGGAGGAAGAGAGTCGAGAGATTGCGCAGAACGCCGTAGGCGTAGGCTCTTCCGTCGGGTGTGATGACGACGTCGAGCAGGCGATACACACCTGCGGCGTCGGCCGGCATCAGATCGCGAACGAACGTCAGTGTTCCGTTCTCGACATTCACGCGATAGATCTTCGCCGGAATCTCCGCCTCGCCGTAGACGAAGAGCTCGCGGCCATCGGGCGACCACGTGATCGGGCGATAGCGCTTGTCGATCGGCAGCACGTGGGGTGTGCCGCTTCCATCGGTGGAGACGATGAGGATCGCGCCGTCGTCGCGCCGGACGACGAGCCGTTTTCCGTCAGGCGAGACGGGCCGCGAGGATTGCGCGAGGCGGACGTCGGGCGGGCCGATCGCGACGGGGACGCCGCCGCGCGTGTCCTGCAGGTAGACGCGCATCGGCGTGTTCGCGGTGCGTCCGGTGAAGACGATCGTGTGTCCGTCGGGAAGCCAGGAGGCGAACTCGTAGTCTTCGATGTTGCCGCGGGGAACGGTGCGGGTTTCGCCTGCGCCCAGCGGGACGATCGCGAGGTGTGGTGTGGTGCCGGGAACGATGACCAGCGCGGAAGTGAGATCGGGAGAGAGCGCGACGCCGTAGCCGTCGCCGAGGCGCACGGCGGGATCGCCGTTCATCGGACGGACGTAGGCGGAGTACTTCGCGCCGCCGGCTTCGCCGAACTCGCTCATCAGGAGAAGCGTTCCATCGGGTGAGATGTCGGAGGCTCCGGAGCCGTCGAACCAGGAGAGATCGCGCTCATGATCGGCTCCGGGAGCGCGGGCCATGATGCCTTCGCGATAGTCATCGCGCGTCATCAGCAGCTCGCCGTTCGGCGCGATGTCGTGAAGTTTGACGAAGCCGTCGAAGCGTCCGATGACTTCCACGCGGCCGGATGGCGTCACGCTGCGCAAGGCCGTCGAGCCATTCTCGTTCGAGGCGAAGAGGACCTTCGCGCCATCGGGCGTCCAGACCAGCCCCTTGGCGTTGTTCCAGTCGCCGAGCTTGTGCAGCCGATGGTTAGAGTCGAGGATGGCCACCGCGAAGGCCTTGCCGAGCCGCGCCTCGCGGAGGCGGAAGGCCAGCATCGTTCCGTCGGGCGAGACACGCAGATCGCGGATGCGCGTCGGGCCGGAGTAGAGGATCTTTCCCGGCGGATACTCGATCTGATATTCGCCGCTGCTCGTGCGCCGCGCGAGTGCCAGCGTTTTGCCGTCGGGCGACCAGTCGGCCGCGACGACATCGTCCGCCACTTCGCGCGGTGCGCCACCCGACAGCGAGGCCACCGCGAGCGTTCCCCCGACCTCCGTTTCCTTCACGATGAGGGCGAGTGCGCCGGTGCGGCTGACGCCTAACAGTTCATTGCTGCGGAGCTCGAGATCGCGCGACTCGATGGAGTCCAGGCGCGAGGTGTAGATCG
This sequence comes from Acidobacteriota bacterium, assembly GCA_021325515.1. Taxonomy (GTDB): domain Bacteria; phylum Acidobacteriota; class Thermoanaerobaculia; order Gp7-AA8; family Gp7-AA8; genus JAJPHC01. The sequence continues at coordinate 232,549 of JAJPHC010000030.1, read as the reverse complement.
AATATGGCCGCCCTCCCATGCGGCGGAGTAGGCGATGCCGCCGTCGGGAGTGAAGCGCGCGGCGGAGATGTCGCCGCGGCGGAAGGTGAGCTGGCGATAGCGCGGCTGGGGATGCGGCTGGAGGCGCGTCCAGAGGAAGGCACCGATGGCAGCGGCAACGAGCGCCGCGGCCGCTGTGAGCGCGTACCGTTTGAATCGTCGCGCGCTGCCTCGCAGTCTCGCAGCGAAGGGAATCGCGAGGCTGTCGGTCGAACTGCCCAGCGCCTCCAGCGCGAGGGCGAGATCGTGCGCACTCTGAAAGCGATTCTCCGGATCCTTCTCCAGACACCGCGCGACGATCAGATCGAGTCCGGGGATGGCCGCGGAACCGAGGTCCTGCAGGCTGGCGGGATCGTCGTTGAGAATCGCGCTCATCGTCGCGACGGCTGTCGGACCCTTGAAGGCGCGCTTGCCCGTCAGCATCTCGAAGAGGATGCCGCCGAAGGCGAAGATGTCGGCGCGATGATCGACGGCTTCGCCGCGCAACTGCTCCGGCGCGATGTAGCCGACGGTGCCGATGACCATCCCCGGCTGCGAGACGCCGACGAGCGTCGGGGAGTCGTCGTCGGCGGCGAAGAGATCGAACGCGGGATTCATCTTCGCCAGACCGAAGTCGAGGATCTTCAGCCCGCCGCTCTTCGTCAGAAAGACGTTCTCCGGCTTCAGATCGCGATGGACGATTCCGCGATCGTGCGCGGCGGCCATGCCGCGCGCGATGGAGGTGGCGTACTGGATCGCGCGGCGCGGCGAGAGCGGGCCGCGCGTGATGCGCTCGCGAAGCGTCTCGCCTTCGAGCAGCTCCAGCACGATGTAGAACGAATCGCCGGACGTGCCGAAGTCGTACACGGTGACGAGGTTCGGATGATTGAGGAGGCCGAGGGCGCGCGCCTCCTGCTGGAATCGCGTGACGATCTGAGGGTTGCCGGCGGATGCGGTGGGCAGGAGCTTGACGGCGACTTCGCGCGCGAGCTGCGCATCGCGCGCGCGATAGACCTGACCCATGCCGCCCGCGCCGATGAATGAGACGATCTCATATCGGCCGAGTTTGTCGCCGGGATGGAGATGCATTCCGGCGACTATTGTCGCAGCTTCAGTTCGTGCGGAGCTGGCAGCGGTGACGGAGCGCGAGGAAATTCAAGAATTCTGAATTTCGCTTTTCGTGTCTTCTTCAACGAGAGTCAAAAGCGAAATGCAGAACGCAGAACGCAGAACGCAGAATGAAGAATTCAGGAAGAGCGACGCGCGAAGCGCCACATCAATTCTGAATTCTCAATTCTGCGTTCTGCGTTCTGCCTTCTGCTTTTTGAATTTCGCTTTTAACCCCCCTCGCCCCGACGGAGCCGGGGCGAGGGGGAGCGACGGTCAGCTTCGTTTCGTTGCGATCACTGCGGCGATGCCGAGGAAGAGGGCCATGAGCATCAGGCCGTATTCGCTCAGGGTCGGGATTGCGGCGCCCGGGATCACGGCGACGCCGGTGACCGAGGAGTTGTTGGATGTTGAGGTCTCGGACTCGTTGGCGACGACGGTTGCCGTGTTCGTGAGATTGCCGGGCTGGGTCACGATGCCGTGCAGCGTGATCGTTGCCGTCCCGCCGTTGAGCATCGTTCCGAGCGAGCAGATCACGGTGGTCGTGCCGCTGCACGTACCCTGACTCGCCGTTGCACTCAGGAGCGTGTACGACGACGGCAGCGGATCGGTGACGGTCACGCCCGTCGCGGTGCCGGGGCCGTTGTTGTGCACGGTGAGCGTGTAGTCGAGGGTTCCGCCGACCTGCAACTGCGTGACATTGGCGGTCTTGGTGATCATCACGTCGACGGTCTGCGCGCCGGCCGTGCCGCCGTTGCCGGTGTTGTCGGTGTTGTTGGCGAGATTGGGATCGGTCTCGACGGCGAGCGCGGTCGCGCTGTTGTCGAACGCGCCGTTGGTGTTGATCGTCGCCGTGACATTGATCGTGACGCTGGCTCCGACCGGGAGGCTGGCAAGGGTGCAGGGAAGCGCCGCACAGCCGCCGCCGCTCACGCTGGTGATCGTGAGATTCGTGGGCGTGTCGGTGACCTGAATCGTCGTCGCCGGCGACGGGCCCGCGTTGGCCACGACCAGCGTGTAGGCGACCTGCTGCGAGGCGGTGAACGGTCCGGCGGTGGTCAACGTCTTGACGATCGAGACATCGGCCAGCGGCGAGGCGTTGCCGCCGTTGCCGGTGCTGTCGGTGTTGTTGCCGGGATTCGGATCGGGCTCGGTTGCCGAGACGGTGGCGGTGTTGTCGAACGCACCACTGGCATTGATCGTCGCCGTGACGTTGATCGTTGCGCTAGCTCCCGACGCCAGGCTGGCGATCGTACAGGGAAGCGCCGCACAGCCGCCGCCGCTCACGCCGGTGATGGTGAGATTCGTGGGCGTGTCGGTGACCTGGACGTTCGTCGCCGTCGAGGGGCCGGCGTTGGCCACGACGAGCGTGTAGGCGATCGACTGCCCAGCCGTGAACGGCCCTGCGGTAGTCAACGTCTTGACGATCGACACATCGGCGGAAGCCCCGGTGATGCCGTTGTTGCCCGTGTTGTCCGTGTTGTTCGTGAGATTGGGATCGGCTTCCACCGCCGTGGCCGTCGCGCTGTTGTCGAACGCGCCGCTGGCGGTGATCGTGGCGGTCACCGTAATCGTCACGCTGGCGCCGTTGGCCAGGCTGGCAATCGTGCAGGGGAGTGCCGCGCAACCGCCGCCGCTGACGTTGGTGATCGTGAGGTTGGTCGGTGTGTCGGTGACCTGAATCGACGTCGCCGCGGACGGACCGCCGTTGGCCACGACCAGCGTGTAGGTGATGCTCTGGCCGGAGCTGAAGGGTCCTGCGGTGGTCAACGTCTTGACGATCGAGACGTCGGCGACCGGAGACGCGTTGCCGCCGTTGCCGGTGCTATCCGTATTGTTCGCCGGATTGGGATCCGGCTCGGCCGCGGCGACCGTGGAGCTGTTGTCGAAGGCGCCCGGCGCGTTGATCGTGGCCGTCACGGTGATCGTCGTGCTGGCGCCGCTGGAGAGGCTGGCGATGGTGCAGGGGAGCGCCGAGCAGCCGCCGCCGCTGACGTTGGTGATCGTCAGATTCGACGGCGTGTCGGTGACCTGGATGCTGGTCGCCGTGGACGGTCCGGCGTTGGCGACGAGCAGGGTGTACGTCAGCGTCTGGCCCTGGAGATAGGGCCCCGCGGTGGTCAATGTCTTGACGACCGAGACGTCGGCCGAGACTGCCGTGCCGCCGTTGCCGCTGCTGTCGCTGTTGTTGCCTGGATTCGGATCCGTCTCCGTTGCGGTGGCAGTCGCGCCGTTGTCGAACGCGCCCGCCGCGTTGATCGTGGCCGTAACATTGATCGTGGTGCTCGCGGCGCTGGCCAGGCTGGCGATGGTGCAGGGGAGCGCGGAACAGCCGCTGCCGCTGACGTTGGTGATCGTGAGGTTCGCCGGCGTATCGGTGACCTGAATGTTCGTCGCCGTCGACGGGCCGCCGTTGGCCACGACGAGCGTGTAGCTGACCGCCTGTCCCGGCGCATAGGGGCCCGCGGTCGTCAACGTCTTGACCATCGAGACGTCGGCCGCGGCGGCGGCGTTGCCGCCATTTCCCGTGCTGTCCGTGTTGTTCGCCAGATTCGGATCCCCCTCGGCTGCGAAGACGCTCGCCGAGTTGTCGAAGGCGCCGGCGGCGTTGATCGTCGCCGTCACGGTGATCGTCACGCTCGCGCCGTTGAGCATGCTGGGAATCGTGCAGGGGAGCGCGGAGCAGCCGCCGCCCGTCACGTTCGTGATCGTGAGGTTCGTGGGCGTGTCGGTGACCTGGATGCTGGTGGCGTTGGCCGGGCCGCCATTGGTGATCTGCAGCGTGTAGGTGATGCTCTGGCCGGCGGAGAACGGACCGCTGGTCGTCAACGTCTTGACGATCTGCATGTCGGCCGGTGTGCCGGTCGAGCCGGCATTGCCGGTGTTGTCCGTGTTGTTGCCGGGGTTCGGATCGAGCTCCGTCGCGCTGACCGTGCTGCTGTTGTCGAAGGTCGTGGCGTTGATCGTTGCTGTGACGGTGATCGTGACGCTCGCTCCGTTGGCCAGCGAGGCGATGGTGCAGGGGAGCGCCGCGCAGCCGCCGCCGCTGACGGTCTGAATCGTCAGATTCGTCGGGGTGTCGGTGACCTGGACATTCGTCGCCGTCGAAGGTCCGGCGTTCGCGACGAGGAGCGTGTAGGTCACATTCTGGCCGAGCGTGTACGGAGCGGCGGTGGTCAACGTCTTGACGACCGAGACGTCGGCCGCGGCGGAGGCGTTGCCGCCCGCCGTCGAAGAGTTGTTGCCGCTGTTCGGATCGGGCTCCGTCGCGCTGACCGTCGCGGTGTTGGAGAAGGCGCCGGTCGCCGTGATCGTGGCCGTTACCGTGATCGTGGCGCTGCCGCCCGATGCCATCGAGGCGATCGTACAGGGAAGCGCCGAGCATCCGCCGCCGCTGACGTTGGTGATCGTCATGTTGGTTGGCGTGTCGGCGATCTGGACGTTCGTCGCCGTCGAAGGTCCGGCATTGGCGACGGCCAGCGTGTACTGGATCGACTCGTTGAGCGAGTAGGGACCGGCGGTGGTCAATGTCTTGACGATCGAGACGTCGGCCAGCGCCGTCGCGGTGCCGCTGTTGCCGGTGTTGTCGGAATTGTTGCCGGTGTTCGGGTCGAACTCCGCCGCGGTGACGGTGGCGCTGTTGTCGAACGTGCCCGTCGCGGTGATCGTCGCCGTCACCGTGATCGTGACGCTGGCGCCGTTGGCCATCGAGGCGATCGTGCAGGGAAGCGCCGAGCAGCCGCCGCCGCTGACGTTGGTGATGGCGAGATTCGTGGGCGTATCGGTGACCTGGACGTTCGTCGCTGTCGACGGACCGCCGTTGGCGACGACGAGCGTGTACTGGATCGAATCGCTGATGTGATAGGGGCCGGCGGTGACGAGCGTCTTCACGACCGACACGTCCGCGGCCGCCGCGGCGGTGCCGCCGTTGCCGGTGTTGTCGGTGTTGTTGCCGGTGTTCGGGTCGAACTCGGCAGGCGTGGCCGTGGCGGTGTTGTCGAACGCGCCGGTGGCGGTGATGGTCGCCGTGACGTTGATCGTGGTGTTGGCGCCGTTCGCGAGCGAAGCGATCGTGCAAGGCAAAGCCGAGCAGCCGCTGCCGCTGACGTTGGTGATCGTCATGTTCGACGGCGTGTCGGTGACCTGGATGTTCGTCGCGGTCGAGGGGCCGGCGTTGGCGACGACCAGCGTGTAGCTGATGGAATCGCCGGCGTGGTAGGGGCCGGCGGTGGTCAATGTCTTGACGATCGACACATCGGCCGAGGCGGCTGCGGTGCCGCCGTTGCCGGTGTTGTCGGTGTTGTTGCCGGTGTTCGGGTCGAACTGGACGGCGGTCGCCGTCGCGCTGTTGTCGAACGCGCCGGCGGCGGTGATCGTCGCCGTGACGTTGATCGTGGTGTTGGCGCCGTTCGCGAGCGAGGCGATTGTGCAGGGGAGCGCCGAGCAGCCGCTGCCGCTGACGTTGGTGATCGTCATGCTCGACGGCGTGTCGGTGACCTGGATGCTGGTGGCCGTCGACGGACCGGCGTTGGCCACGACGAGCGTGTAGCTGATCGAATCGCCGGCGTGGTACGGGCCGGCAGTGGTCAATGTCTTGACCAGAGAGACGTCGGCGGACCCGACGGCCGTACCGCCATTGCCGGTGCTGTCGGTGTTGTTGGAAGTGTTCGGATCGAACTCCGCGGCCGTCGCGGTCGCGGTGTTGTCGAATGCGCCCGTGGCGATGATCGTCGCCGTGACGTTGATCGTCGTGTTGGCACCGTTGGCCAGCGAGGCGATCGTGCAGGGAAGCGCCGAGCAGCCGCTGCCGCTGACGTTCGTGATCGTCAGATTCGTCGGAGTGTCGGTGACCTGAATGCTGGTCGCGGTCGAGGGGCCGGCGTTGGCCACGACGAGCGTGTAGCTGATCGAGTCTCCGGCGTGATAGGGGCCGGCGGTGGTCAATGTCTTGACCAGTGAGACGTCGGCCGCGGCAACCGCCGTGCCGCCGTTGCCGGTGTTGTCGGTGTTGTTGCCGGTGTTCGGGTCGAACTGCACGGCGGTCGCCGTCGCCGTGTTGTCGAAGGCGCCGGCGGCGGTGATCTTCGCCGTGACGTTGATCGTTGTGTTGGCGCCGTTCGCGAGCGAAGCGATCGTGCAGGGGAGAGCCGCACAGCCGCTGCCGCTGACGTTGGTGATCGTCATGTTCGACGGCGTGTCGGTGACCTGGATGCTCGTCGCGGTCGAGGGGCCGGCGTTGGCGACGACGAGCGTGTAGCTGATCGAATCGCCGGCGTGGAAAGGGCCGGCGGTGGTCAATGTCTTGACGATCGACACATCGGCCGAGGCGACTGCGGTGCCGCCGTTGCCGGTGTTGTCGGTGTTGTTGCCGGTGTTCGGGTCGAACTCCGCCGCGGTGGCTGTGGCGCTGTTGTCGAACGCGCCGGCGGCGGTGATCGTCGCCGTGACGTTGATCGTGGTGTTCGCACCGTTCGCGAGCGAGGCGATCGTGCAGGGGAACGCGGAGCAGCCGCTGCCGCTGACGTTGGTAATCGTCATGTTCGACGGCGTGTCGGTGACCTGGATGCTGGTAGCCGTCGAGGGACCGGCGTTGGCCACGACGAGCGTGTAGCTGATCGAATCGCCGGCGTGATACGGGCCGGCGGTGGTCAATGTCTTGACGATCGACACATCGGCCGCGGCAGCCGCGGTGCCGCCGTTGCCGGTGTTGTCGGTGTTGTTGCCCGGCACCGGATCGGGCTGTGCCGCCGTGACCGTCGCGCTGTTGTCGAACGCGCCGGCCGCGGTGATCGTCGCCGTGACGTTGATGGTCGTGTTGTTCCCGGACGCGAGCGAGGCGATCGTGCAGGGTAATGCCGCACAGCCGCTGCCGCTGACGTTGGTGATCGTCATGTTCGACGGCGTGTCGGTCACCTGGATGCTGGTCGCCGTCGACGGGCCTGCGTTGGCGACGACGAGTGTGTAGCTGATGGAGTCGCCGGCGTGGTACGGACCTGCGGTCGTCAACGTCTTGACGATCGAGACATCGGCCGAGGTCGAGAGCGGAACGGTCTTGCTGGAGCTATTGGAGTTGACTCCGAACACCGTCGCAGTCGCGGTGTTCGTAACCGAGGCGTTGGAGACGTCCGTCCCGGTGATCGTGTAGGTCGCCGTGCAGGTGATCGACTCGCCCGGATCGAGATAGTTGTCGAGATCGCCGACCGTCGTCACACTCGGACAGGTCACGGTCGTCTTATTGTCGCTCACGGTAACCGGGCCGGCGAGCGGCGCGAAGCCGCTGTTGGTGACGAGATAGCTGTAGTGCAGCACATCGCCAGGGAGCGTGAACGTGGACTCCGTGGCGCTCTTCACGAGCGTCAGACCGGTCGTGGCGTAACTGGCCGAGGAGTTCGGCGAGTTGTACGGAGTGCCGCTGAAGGTCCCGGTCGAATGCGCGATGTTCGTGTGCAGGCCGGAGGTTGTCGAAACGGGTCCGACGACGCAGGTGACGATGTGATTGTTGTTCGCCGCGACCGCGACCGGCAGCGTGAGCGATGAGAATGTCGCATTGCATGTCGACACGTTGAGCGTGTTGTCGGTGAGACTGATGGGGCTGAGGGGAACGTCGCCCGTGTTCTCTACGGTGAATTGATAGTAGACGGGAGATCCCGTCGTGATCGCCTGATAGTTGGTCCAGGGGCCGGTCGCCGAAAGCCCGACCTGCTTGAGCAGGCCGATCGACGGATGCGGCGGAGTCACGGTGAGCGTGCTGCTCGCTGTGTTGCCGTTCACCGTGGCGGCGTTGATGATGTGGGAGACATTGCCGCTCGTGTTGTTGTAGTTGCCGACCGTTGGCGCCGTGACGTTGACCGTCACCGTACACGTTCCACCCGCGGCGATCGTGCCATTGCTGAAGGAGATACTCCCAGCGCCGGCGGCGGGTGAGAACGTCGGCGCGCCGCAGCCGTTCGTCGTCGCCGCGGGAGTCCCTGCAACCACCATCGCTCCCGGCGAGGTGGGGAAGGTGTCGCCGAACGCAACGCCGCTGATCGCGTTGTTCGGATTCGGATTCGTGATGGTGAACGTCAGCGTCGAGACGCCGTTGGCGAGAATCGGATTCGGCGCGAACTGCTTCGAGATCGACGGAGGAAGGACCGCGGTCAGCGTTGCGGTGGCGACGCTATCCGTCGTCGTGCCGCTCTCTGTTGTCGAAGGATTGCTGCTGATGTTGGCGTGAGGGCCGGCGGTCGTCGCCGTGACATTCACTTGCGCGGTGCACGAGCCGCTCGCCGGAATCGTGCCGGCGCTGAACGTAAGCGTGGTGTTGCCGGCGGCGGGAGCCCAGCTCGCACCGCTGCACGTCGTCGAAGCCGAAGGAGTCGCGGCGACTTGCGTGCCCGCGGGGAGCGCGTCGGTGAACGCAGCGCCCGTGAGCTGCGCGGTGTTCGTATTCGTGAGCGTGAAGGTGAGCGTCGAGACGCCATTGACCGCAATGGGGTTTGGCGAAAACGACTTCGCAATCGTCGGCTTGATCGCGGTCGTGCAAACCGTGAACGTCACGTTGTCGATGTTGCTGTCGGAGCCGGAGTTCGTGTTCCCGGAGTTGTACGGATAGATGCGGAAGAACGTATTCCCTGCCGCGTTCAGCCCCGAGCTCACGGTGATCGAACCGAACGTCACCCAGGTATTCTGCGAAGGAAGCGCGTTCACGTTGTTGAAGTCCGCGGACACGGATTCGGCGGAGCCGTTCGTCTTGGCCGCCGTCGTGTGGAACACCGCGAGACCCGCTGGTCCATTGGGCGTTTTCTTCAGCGCGTCGAAGCTCAGCGTGACGCTCGTGATCCCGGTCGTGTCGATGACGAACTGAAAATAGTCGTCGTTCGCCGTCGTCAGCGTCGTGCCTGTCGTGATGGCACCGTTCGAGCCCCACGAAGCCGTTCCATCCGCGGTGGTCGTGCTGTTCGTCGATTGAATGGTCGGACTCGAGAGACCGGGGCCGGGGTTTGCGGATGCCGTGACTGTGTTCGTCGTTGGCGCCGGGGATGCCAGTGTGAATCCGCTGGGAAAGGTCCACTTCGCGATGACGGTGCCGCAAAGCCCCGTTCCCGGAGGCGGCGCATTGTTCACGGTCAGATTCGCCGTCGCCGTCTTGCCGGTGTCGATCGTGCCGATGAAAAGATTGTTCGTGGTGTTGGTCAGCGTGCCTGTCGCGGAGGGCGTCACATTAACATTGATGACGCACGTGCCGTTCGCTGCGACGGTGCCGTTCGAGAACGTGATCGTGCTCGTTCCTGCGGTCGCCGTCAGCGCCGGCGTGCCGCAGCCGCTCGTCGTGGCGCCGTTCGGATTGGCGATCGTCAGATTCGCCGGAAGGTTGTCGACGAAGTTGTATCCGCTTAACGGTGCGCCGTTGGGATTCGTCAGCGTGAACTTGAGCGTCGAGACGCCGTTGAGCGATGCAGGATTCGGCGTGAACGACTTCGCGATGGTCGACGCCGTGGGATCGATGATCGCCGCGATGCGCGCGCCGACACCGAAGTCGGCGTTGTAGTGGAAGCTGCTGCCGGAGAAGTCATAGAGCAGCGAGCCGAGTGACTGGTTCGTGCCGCCGCCGCTGATGATCTTCAGCGTGTACGTCGTGACGACGTTGCTGCCGCCGGCCTTGAAGTCGCCGCCTACACAGGCGAGGTAGTTCGGGCTGTTCGGATCGTTCTCCCATTGGCAGGCATCCGCGTACAGCTTGTCGTTCGGGTTCGGAACGAAGGGTGAATCGTCTGCCGAATACGAGGTGCTGACTTTGGTGATCTGAAAAATCGTGTTGGGAAAGTTGATGAACTCTTCGAACTGGTTGTAGCCCTGCGTCGCCGTGCCGCCGAGGAGCTGGATGTCGTAGGTGTTGCCGACGAGGAGCGCCATCGAACCGCCGGCCGCGACCGACGTGTACGGACCTCCGACGGGTCCATATTTCACGTCGTTGATCGAGTTGCGGCTCTGCGAGATGAGGTGTTCGACGAAGAGCTCGCGCGGTATCGTCGTCGAGACCGTGCCGCTTCCGTCCTGTGCGGTGATGTGATAGCGCCTCGTGGTGTCGAAGGCAGCGGCCGTCTGCGTGATGTCGACTTCGAAGTACGCATCGGCGCACTGACCCGCACCGATCGATGCGAGGTTGATCGTGCTCGCCGATCCAGCGCGAAGATTCACATTCGCGTTCGCACTGTCCCAGACGAAGTTGACGGCGACGTTCGTCGTGGCAACGTTCGAACAGACGCGCGCACCGACTGGAAAGAGATGAGGGCCCGAGGCCGGGCTATTGCTGTCGAGTCCGACGATGTTCCAGGTGATCGGATTGACCGTCAGAGTTGCGTAGACGGGCAGTGCAGCGATGGCAACGAGCGCAAACAGGACGGCCAGTCGGTAATTTTTCATCGGATCACTCCTCGGCTCACGCAGGTGCAGAAAACTCCCGCTGAGGAAGTTCCGCTCCCGGTAAAACCCCTACCTGGTTTTTCAGTCTGAATCGCCGGGGACGACGGCCGGCGGTCTTTGGACCGCGGGCGATTTTGAGGATCGCGGTAGTGCAAGTCAATCAGTTATTTACTGAGGCGCCCGCCTATACTGTGCACCTCATGCGCATTCACCGGTTTCTCACGACTCTTTGCTGTCTTCTTGTCGCTTTCGCGACCGCTGCTGCGCCGCGCACCTTTGTCATCGCGACGGCGGAAGGGAAGAGTCCGGGAGCGGCGGCGACCGAGCTCGAGGGTCTGCTCGCGCATCTCAACGCGCAGCCCGAGATGCATTTCACGGTGACGACGTATCCGAGCTATGACGCCGCATACGACGCGTTCAAAGCGGGAAAGGCCGAGCTGATGCTCGTCGGCTCCGTGAAATACGTGCAGGCACATCATGAGATCGGCGCGATTCCCGTCGTGGCCGAGGCGCCGAAGTGGCAGGAGTCGGTGATCGTCGTGGCGACGGGCTCTCCCATCCGGACGTTCGAGCAGTTGAAAGGGAAGCGATTCGCGTTCGGCTACGAAGGCTCGACGACGACCGATCTGCTGCCGCGGCTCCTGCTGTCGAAGCATCAGATGAAGATGACGGATCTGAAGGCGCAGTATCTCGGTTCGCAGCAGGATGCGATCGTGCGCGCCGTGGTGAGCGGATCGGCGGACGCCGGCGCGCTGGCGACCATCGTGTACGAAGCGAACAAGGACAAGCTGCGTGCGCTCGATGTCTCAGAGCGCGTGCCGGGCGGCACGATCGTCGCGCACAAGGAGATCGATGTGCCGCTGTTCGAGAAGATCCGCGCCGCGATGGTCGCCTACAAGCCGGGCCCTAACGCGCGGCGGCAGCGCTTCAGCGCGGGTGCGGAAGCGATCAACGACGCCGATTTCAACAAGGTGCGGTTTCTCTGCAAGGTGCTGTTCGATAAGACGTACCACTGATGTGCAAAAGGTGGGGCGCGGACGTCCTCGTCCGCGAACCGCCGCCGTCGAGGCGGCGGTGCTGTGTTGAATGAAAGGATGTGCGGACGAGACGTCCGCACCCCACTTGGCCAGGACGGCGCTCAGTGCGCCATCAGCTCTTCATTGGATACGATCAGATCGTACCGGTCCTTCGCCACCGCGATCATCGCCTCGGCGAACTGCGGGTAGTCGCGCAGAATCCGGCTGAAGTCCTTCTTCTCCAGCACGAAGAGATCGCATTGCGTCTTCGCGACGATTGTCGCCGTGCGCGGCGTCGACATCAGCAGGCCGATCTCGCCGAACACTTCGCCATCCTTTAGCGTCTTCACGAGGTGGCCATGCTTGTCGAAGACGTCGACCTCGCCGCGCAGGATCATGTACATCTCCTTCGACGGATCGCCGTGCCGCAGGATCGTCTCGCCTTTTTCGGCGGAGCAGGGCCGCAGCGCCATGATCACCGAATTGAGCAACAGAGGATCGGCGCCGAGGAACATGGGAGAGCGCTCGAGGACATCGGGCGTGACGACTTCGAACCAGCGGCGGCCGTCGCGCTCGATCAGATCGCCGGCAGCCGGCGGTCCCCATGTTCCGCGCATGTAGTTGGGGAAGGCATCGCCTGCGGGCGTCGACTGCCAGCAGTCGAGAATCGGTTGTGCGATGCGCCAGGCGGCTTCGACGAGATCGCCGCGTGAGAAGAGCGTCGCATCGCCGCGCGTGCATTGGTAGAGCATCACTTCATAGCCGGTGTAGCGCGACGCCTTGAATGCATCGCCATAGCTGAAGCGCATGTCGACCTTCTGCAGTTGCAGCGAGGGTCCGGGAACTTTTGCCTGAAACAGCAGCTCGATGCCCTGCGATGGCTGGATGTGGAACACGAGCCGGTTGGGCTCGAGCTGATCGACCTCCGTGCCGCGGAAGATCGCCTCCGGCGCCTTCTTGAACTCGACCACGATCTCGGTGCCGCGCTTCCAGAGCGCCTTGCCGGAGCGGAGATAGATCGGCACGCCGTTCCAGCGCCAGTTGTCGATGAAGAAGCGCGCGGCGGCGAACGTCTCCGTGCTCGAGTTTGGATCGACGTCCTTCTCCTGGCGATAGCCCGGCTTCGCGATGTTGCCGTTCTCGTCGTAGGACGGTCCGTACTGGCCGCGCACGACGTGCTGCGGCACTTCATTGCGATCGTAGATGCGCACCGACTGCAGCAGCTTCGCCTTCTCGTTGCGGATGGAATCGGCCGTGAGCGAGCCCGGCGGCTCCATGCAGAGATAGGCGAGCATCTGGAACATGTGGTTCTGCATCATGTCGCGCAGAACGCCGGAGGAGTCGTAGTAGCCGCCGCGGCCCTGGACGTCGACGGCTTCGCAGACGTTGAACTGGATGTTGTCGATGTAGCTGCGGTTCCAGAGCGGCTCGAACATCCCGTTGGAGAAGCGGAAGGCGAGGAGGTTCTGCACCGTCTCTTTGCCGAGGTAGTGATCGATGCGGTAGATCTGATCTTCGTTCCAGTGCTTCAGGATTTCCTTGTTGAGCTGCTGCGCGGAGGAGAGATCGGTGCCGAACGGTTTCTCGACGATGATGCGCTTCCAGCCGCGGTCGTCCTGAAAGCCGGCGTCGTAGAGCGTGTCGCAGAGGATGCCGAAGAACTTCGGAGCCATCGCGAAGTAGAAGAGGACGTTGCCTCCGGTCTGGTACTTCGCATCGAGCTGCGCGACCTCTTCCTTCACCTTGCGAAAATCGCCGGCGTCGATGTTGGCCGAGACGAAGTGAATGCGGCTCAGGAGCTCGTTCGCTTTCGCTTCGTCGAATTCCCGGCGCGTGTGAAAGTTGCGCAGGCCGTCTTCGCTGCCGCCGATCTTTTCGCGGAATTGCTCGCTCGTCATGTCGCCGCGGCCGACGGCGACGATGGCGAAGTGCTCGTTGAGAAGGCCGTCGCAGATGAGGTTGTAGAGCGCGGGGACGAGCAGGCGTTTGGTGAGATCGCCGGTCGCGCCGAAGATGACCATGATGCACGGTTCGCTCTGCGGCTGGGTGCCGGACGAGTCGAGACTGAAAGAGCGGATGACTTTTGCGCTGTCGGTCACGATCGACAAGTGTAGGACAAGCGGCGTGCTAGTGCTCTGTCGAGGACAGAGCACTAGTTCCTCTCCGGAGGCAAAATCGTCTGCTCCGCGCAACCCGACGCGCGCCGTCAGTGCCGCGCGGTTCTCCGCCGTCCGGCACCGTTGATGCGCACGAACAGCGGCCTGTTCACCGTGACCGTGAACGTGCCGCCTGCCGCGTTGATCGTGGACGTGCTGCCGGCGTAGTCGGTGATCGTCGCCGTCGCCGATCCTCCGGCATTCAGCGTGAGCGTTTGAGGCGAGCCGGTCGTCCACGCTGCGAACAGCGATGGGCCGTATTGCCAGGCGAACAGTGCCGGACCTGCGCTGATGCGCACGCCGGGCGTCGTCTCCAACGTCGAAGCCATGCGCGCATAGGTGAGGCCGGACGGGCGGGAAGAGTTGGCCGGTGGCTGATCGAGCAGGCTGGCGTTGTACATGTCGGCGATGCGATTGGGATCGCACACCGTGTCGATGGAAAACCAGATCACGGGGCCGATCGCTTCGCCGCGCGCCGTCGACAGATAGTCGAAGACGAGCTGCGCCATCCGATCGAGCGTTGCGGCGCTGAACGGCGCGGAGGGATCGCACTGATCGGCAGCGATGCGCAACGACATCTCATTGGACAGCACAGGCCTGCCGGTTCTCTGCGCGAGCCAGCCGGCGACGTCCGGGAGATAGCGCGGCGACTGGTAGAAGTGGAAGTTGATGGCGTCGAGCCTGGGCGCGAGCTGGTCGAAGACCGTGTTGACGAAAGGCCAGGTCTGTACGTTGAGCGTCGACGACGGATCGTCAATGTATTGACCGATCTGCGACGCCGTGCCGAGGCGCGGGTCGATGCTCCCCGCCGGCTGGTCGTCGGTGAAGTAGCCATAGGCCCAGTTGAGTGAATCGGTGCGCGACCGCGTCCCCTTCAGAATCCAGTCTTTCGCGATCACCGTTCCCCAGACGCTCGACACGATGCCGCCGTCGGTGATTCTGGCGGCGGGATCCGCAGCATGGATCGCGTCGATCGCGGCCTTCGCGAGCTGCACATAGTCGCCGGCTGTCCCGCCCCAATAGAGCGACGAGTTCTCTTCGTTCTCCACGGCGACATAGTCGAAGTGCCCCGCGTAATGCGCAACGAACGTCCGGACGAAATTCGAATACGCGTTGAGATCGGAAGGGGGATACGAGGCCGCAACGTGCGAACCGGCCGGCTCGTTGTGACCGTTGATCCAGGTGGCGCGCCCCACATAGATCGAAGGAAACACTCTCATACCCGCCGCCTCGGCCGCGGCGATCGCGCTGTCGGCCTTTGTGGCGAAGCTGATGGCGGATCCGGGCGAGGGCTGCTCGTCGGACCAGAAGACGGATACACGGTAGTACTGAGGATGGAGCGCCGCGGCAACCGTCGAGGGCGGCAGCGCAGGAGGATCGTTCGGAAGGATTCCGAAGAGATTCGCCGCAAGAACCAGCGTCAGAAAGGGCATAGGGGTCTCGACAAGACGAACGAAGCCGGTACTTTGTTTACGCTGATCGTACTCCTGCAAGCCCGAGGTCCATGCGCGTATCATCGAGCCATCCCGCGAGAGCGCCATGAAGATCGTCATCGGGATCGTGCTGGCAGTCATCGGCCTCCTCGTCGCACTGACGAGAAAGAAGCCGGCGATGGTTGCTGCGCTCGTCATGCTCTCGCTCGGCGGCTATCTGCTGTTCACCGGGATCCGGGCGTGGCGTGTGTCGAAGGTGATGGAGGCGTTCATCGCCGCGGCGGGCAGCGGCGATCTCGCGACGGTGCAGCGAATGGCCAGGGAGCAGCCGCTCTTCATCAACTCGATTCAGCGCCGGGACGCGGCGATCGTGAATCGACCGCTGCACGCCGCGGCGAAGGGGCTGCATCCCGAGGTGGTCGAGTTTCTTCTCGAGAATGGGGCGATGGTGGATGCGGATCTCGAAGACGGCAGTACCGCGCTCCATGCAGCCGGGGAGAACGGATCCCACGGAGAGTCGTACTCGTTGCGCCGCGAGGCCGTGGTCAGGGCGCTGCTGGCGCACGGTGCATCGGTCAACGTGAAGGATGATCTGGAGCGGACGCCGCTGATGGCGCATGCGGAGGATGCGCGGGCGGTCGCGCTACTGCTGCAGCATGGCGCGGACGTGAAAGCGAAGGACTACTACGGGCATACGGCACTGCATTACGCCGTCATGGTGCATGGAGACCATACCGGATCGATCACGCAGCTCCTCGATCATGGCGCGGAGATCGATCCGCGCGACCGCCACAACAAGACGCCGCTGCTCGCCGCGGCGGGCAATGTCAAAGACATGGCGATGCTTCTGGCGCGCGGTGCTGATCCAAAGGCGCACGATGATCAGGGACGAACGGCGCTGCATCTCGCCGCGCAATCGCCGCAGAATCTGCGCAGCGATCTCGATGTCCTCGCACTGCTCTGTGCGTGCGGGCTCGATCCCGGCGACCATGACAACTCCGGCTCGACGCCGCTGGGTATCGCGCGCGAGGGACTCCAGAAGGAGAGCAGCAGGATCTGGGTCGAAGGCCGCCGGAGCATCGTCCGTTTTCTCGACGCGGGCGGACCATGCCGGCGCCTCGCCGGCGCTACTGAGGAGCAGCGCAAGTTCGCCGTCGCCGAGTTCCGGTGCGCGGATCACGACAACGACGCGTGCGGTTCGCTGGCGTGGGACTACGACGAGGGGAAGGGCGTGGCCGCCAATCCCGTGCGGGCGGCGATGCTCTACGAGCCGCTCTGCGACGCCGGAGAGACCTTCGCCTGCAACAACCTCGGCATCATGTTCGAGGAAGGGCGCGGCGTCGCGAAGAGCGAAGCGAAGGCGCAGGCGCTGTTCCGCCGCGCGTGCGACGGCGGCGACAAAGACGGATGCGACAACCTTCAGTCGAACGCATCGAGCGCCGCGGCGACTTCCTCGACAGACGGGCGTTCGCGGTAGTCGGCCGAGATCTTCTGCCAGCGCACGCGGCCTTCCTGATCGAGCACGAACACGGACGGGCGAGGAACGCCGTCGATCTTCTGCTTCGCATACTCGGGATCGCGCAGCGCGTATCGATCGATCGTGTGCGATTCGGGATCGGACAGCAGGGCGACGCCGAGCGGCCCGCGATGGTCGGACTCGATCTTCTTCGCGAGGCTCCTGCTCTCCTCCGGCTTGTCGCGGCTGATCGCAAAGATTCGAGCGTCGGGAAACATGCGGGCGAGATCGCGAAGTCCGACCAACTGCCGGACGCAGTACGGTCACCAGAAGCCGCGATAGAAGACGAGCACGACCTTGTGGCCGTGCGCAGCGGAGAGGCGGACGACGTGATCGTTCTGATCGAGAAGACGAAAGTCAGGTGCGACGTCGCCAACGCGAGGCGGCGCGGCGGCCGCGCCGATGAGGAGGAGTGCCGTGAGAAGGAGCCAGCGTTTCACGGTGGGGAAGTATGCCGTATCGCTTAGCCGCGGCAACTCCATTCTGTCAGAGTCGCGGTCATGGGCGACGCAAGAGATCGTGAAGCGGGGTTGAGGATAGCGTTCGAGCTATTTGAGGCCGCGGAAACGATCATGCGCCAGAACCTTCGGCGTGCCGATCCCGCGGCGACCGATGATGAGGTCGAGCGTAAGCTGATCGAGTGGCTGCGCGATCGTCCCGGCGCCCCGGACGGGGATGCTGTGGGAGTTCGGCGCGTCCCGGCGGAGACGGAGTGAATCGACTCGAAGCCGCATTGAAACGTATCGGGCGCGATCTCGATGAGATCGGTGTGCGATGGGCGCTTGTCGGTGGTCTCGCCGTCTCAGTCCTCGGCGAACCGAGACTCACACGTGACGTGGAGGGCTGGCGATACGAGTTCCGATCGCAAGGCTGAGAATCTCATTCGGGAGTTGCGGCTTCGAGGTTATGAGCCGCTCGCGATCGTCGAGCATGAGGCTACCGGCAGGCTTGCGACCGCGCGACTCTCGCCTCCGTCGGATACGTCGACGTCTCCAAACGGATCACCGGTCCCAAACGATCTTTTACACGCCACTAGTGCTCTGTCCTCGATTCGGCGCAATCACCACCAGCCCGGAGGGTTGTGGTTCTGACGGGCCGCTCGCTTTGTCGCCCCTCCTCGACGATGTCCCGCATCGCCTGCGTCGGGGCTTCGCGCGTTCGGGCCGTCAGAACTGCAACGGTATTGCGCCGAATTCGAGGACAGAGCACTAGACGAAGGGACACACACTCACTCACATCGACCAGGGATTGACGACAGCGGCGTTCGCCAGCTCGTACTCCGATGTGTCGCGCGAGACGATCGTGAAGCCGTGATGAATCGCGGTGGCGGCGATGATTAGATCTGGCTGCGCGAATGTGTGGCCGCTCTTTCGGCCTTCCTCGACGAGCAGCCGCCACTTCAGCATGATCTCTTCGGTGATCTCGAGAACACGGTGCTCGAACATGGGCCGCAGCTTGTGGTCGAGCCACTCGTTCAGCTGCATCCGGCGAGCGGCATCCTTGATCAGCTCGATGCCGAAGCGAATCTCGGCAAAGGTAACGACGCTGACGTGAAGCAGATCGAGCGGCTGCGCAGCGACGAAGTGAACGACCCTTGCGTCCGGCTTCGGCTTGCGCAGCTCCGAGAGAACGTTCGTATCGAGAAGCCAGGCGGTCACAGATCGACATCCCGAACCGGTCCGCGAGTTCGCGTCCGTTCGATCTTCACGTTTCGAAGAGGCGAGTTGCGCAGGAGCCGCACGAGCGCTTCACCCGTAGGCTGTCCTTTGGAGCGCCGATATTCCTCCACCGAGACGATGACGACCTCCTCGCGGCCGTGAACCGTGATGCGTTGCGGCCCTTCACGCTTCGCCATCCGAACGACCTCGCTGAAGCACGCCTTTGCGTCCTGGAGTGCCCACTTGCCGCGGGCTGTAGCCTTGGCGGGCCGCAGTTTTTTGATTCTGGTCATGCTGACTAGTGTAAGTCAGTCGAGGGGAAATTGCCGCAGGGAGCAGCGATCAATGCAGGACTTTGAGGTTGGCGTCCCCAACGGGATTCGAACCCGTGTTGCCGCCGTGAAAGGGCGGTGTCCTAGGCCCCTAGACGATGGGGACGTCTTTCAGCGGGGAGCGCGCAAACTAGCACGCGCCAAACTGCGGAGTCAACGGGGCTTAAACGATCGCACCGCGTCGATATTCCAACCGTTTCGGCGGTGATCGCGATGGTGAGCCCGGTAGGGATCGAACCTACGACCAATTGGTTAAAAGCCAACTGCTCTACCACTGAGCTACGGGCCCGCGACGCGACCGTGCATCCTAGCAGGATTTCTGCCGGACGCTGCTTCGCTCGGATGCTAACGCGATCGCCGCACGAAAATTTCGAGCAGATCGAAAGTGGGCGTGCGGGTGCGCGGGCTCGCGGGCTCGCGGTGAAGCTGATCGCGAATCAGTGTCCCTACCGCGAGCCCGCGCACCCGCACGCCCGCGCACCCTCTCCCGCCGCCTCGCGCGTATCTGATACCCTCCGCCGCCATGACTGAGAACAACCGTTGGGATGCACGGCACATCCTCCGCCAGATCGCTGATGCTGATCTCCGCCGCGATGTCCTCGCATCCTTCTGGCGCCACGGCGACGCGCAGTCGCGTGCGATGGCCATCGTGCAGCTCGCCAAGGCCCTCCACTTCCGCGAAGAGTCGATCCGCAAGATGCCTCCGCCGAAAAAAGCCGACCTCCTCGCGTCGCGCCTCGCCGCGCCGGAGTTCGAGCAGGTCCTCGAGGCCTCGCTGATGCACTACCTCACGCACAACAAGAACGAGATGCTCGCCGCGTTCCTCGACTTCTGGCACGTGCCGCACGAGAACGGCTCGATCGAGAACGACGAGTACAAGACTCCGACTGCAGCCCAGGTCCGCGAAGCCGTCACCGCACTCACGCAGTTTCCCCAGCGCGAGGTCGCGCTCTATCTCGCCTCGGCAGGATTGCTGATGGCCGGCGAATGGCGCGATGCGACATGGCCGGTCGTCGATGAGCTGGCGGCCGGGTTGTAGGTTACGCGGGCTCGCGGGTGCGCGGGCTCGCGGTTGTTACCTCACCAGCCCCTTCACTTCCTGCTCACTCAGTTCGCGGACGGTTCCGGCCGGCATCTCGCCGAGGGTGAGCGCGCCGATCGCGATGCGCGTCAGCTTCTCGACTTTCGCATCGAGCGCTTCCACCATCCGCCGCACCTGACGATTGCGCCCTTCGGTGATCGTGATCTCGAACGCGCGCACGCCGGTGCGCGTCACCTTCGCGGGACGCGTGGGGCCGTCGCGCAGCTCGATCCCGTTGCGCAGCCGCTCGAGCTGCTCGTCGCTCAGCGGCTTCGACGCCTTCACCGAATACGTCTTCGGCACATGAAACTCCGGATTCGTCATCCTCTCCGCGAACTGCGCGTCGTTGGTCAGAATCAGCAGGCCGCTCGTGTCGAGATCGAGCCGCCCGGCAGGAAACACATACCGCCCGCGCTCCGGAAGCAGATCGTAGACGGTAGGCCGCCCCTCTGGATCCCTGTACGTCGTGAGATAGCCCACCGGCTTGTGCATCAGCAGGTAGATGCGCTTCGCCGATGCGATCGGATTGCCGTCGAAGCTCACGCGATCCCGCTCGAGATCGACCCAGTGATCGGGATCGAGGACCGGCTTCCCGTTCACCGTCACCCGTCCCGCCGCGATCCACCTCCGCGCCTCGCTGCGCGAGCCGATCCCAGACTTCGAGATCACCCGCTCCAGCGTCTTGAGCGGCCGGTCACCGGGAGGGAGCTTGCGGGCAGTCATGTGCGCCGGATTATGATCGCGCGCGGATGAAAAAAGTTCTGTTGCTCCTGTTGCTCGTGGCTTGTTCTCGTGAGAAAGAGCGCCCCTCACCCCCGGCCCCTTCCCCCGCGGCGCGGGGAGAGGGGAGCGGGGTGGTGCGCGGTGATGTGAAAGTCGCACCGGCGACGCCGGCCTCGTATGACAAGGCGGTGGTCGCATTTCGCAGTTCTCCCGGATTTCATTTCGAGCTCGCGATCGGAAAGCAGAAAGCGTCCGGCGATCTCGTCCGGCCTCGCATCGGAATGGAGACGCTTCACTTCCGGAGCGGCGGCGACGAATGGACCGCCACGCGCCAGCCGGCCGGCGTCGCGTGGCAGCGAAACGGAAAGCCTGAGAAGAACGAGCCGCCGTTCGCCGATGCGGTCTATCAATGGATCGTGATGTTCAACGATCCGCAGAAGACGCCGCCGCAGGTTGCCGGCGATCATCTCGAGTTCAAGAACCTCAACACGAACGAGAGCGTATCCGTCTGGCTGACTGCCTCCGGCCATCTCGCGAAGATCCAGAGCTCGGGCGCGGGCAGCGCGTTTCCCGCGGTCGAGCTCGAAATCACAGAGGAACAGAAATCATGATCGACCAGCCGCGCGCGGAAGACATCGAGAGCATCGACTCGATCATCAAAGCGTTCTACGAAGTCATTTCCGGCCCCGCAGGCGCGCCGCGCCAATGGAATCGCGACTCCGCGCTTCACCTCCCGCAGGCGCTCTTCTTTCAGGTGCGCAAGGACAACAGCATTCGCGTCGAGACGAAGGCGCAGTACAACGCGCGCGTCGACGCGTGGCTTGTGGAGCATGGCTTCTTCGAATACGAGACGGAGCGCGAGACGCGGCTGTACGGCAGCGTCGCGCATGTGCTCAGCACCTACGAGTCGAAGTACGCGCTCGACGGCCCGGTGATCGGCGGCGGAAAGAACAGCATCCAGCTCGTCCACGACGGCACGCGGTGGTGGATCGCCTCGGCGGCGTGGAACTCAATGCTCTGAGCGCTCTGCTCCGGTGATCAATCGCGCGCCGCGCTGGAACGTGAGATAGGCCCACGCCCACTGCGTGATGACCAGCAGGCGATTGCGGAAGCCGATCAGGAAGAAGATGTGGATCGTCAGCCAGGCGAGCCAGGCGAGGAAGCCGCTCAGCTTGATGAAGCCGAGGTCGGCGACGGCCGCGGCGCGTCCGATCGTCGCCAGCGAGCCTTTGTCGCGATACTGGAACGGCGTCCGCGGATTGCCGGCGATGATGCCCGCTGCGTACGTCCCTTCCTGAATCGCGGCCGGCGCAACGCCCGGCACTCCTTCCACGAACGCCAGATCACCAACGACGAACACCTCGGGATGGCCGGGGATCGTCAGATCGGGTTCCACGATGACGCGGCCCGCACGATCGAGAGGGACGCCGAGGGTGCGGGCGAGGGGGGAGGCCTGGACGCCGGCGGCCCAGAGGACCGTCCGTGCCGCGATGCGTGTCTCGCCGATCCAGACCTCGTGATCGTCGAGGCTCGTCACGGTGCCGCGCGTGATGACTTCCACGCCGAGCTTTTCGAGCTGGTGCTGCGCTTTGTTAGACAATCCGGGCGGATAGGGCGGAAGCACGCGGTCGCGGCCTTCGACGAGGATCACGCGCGCGCTGGCCGGATCGATGTGGCGGAAGTCGCGGATCATCGTCTGCCGCGCGATCTCGCTCAGCGCGCCGGCGAGCTCGACGCCCGTCGGGCCCGCGCCGACGACGACGAACGTCAGCCACGCCTTCTGCGCTTCGGGGTCGGTCTCACGTTCCGCCGCCTCGAACGCGAGCAGCACGCGGCGGCGGATCTCGAGCGCGTCTTCGATCGTCTTGAGTCCCGGCGCGAATGACTCCCACTCCGGATGATTGAAGTAGGAGTGGGTCGCGCCGGTGGCGACGATGAGGTAGTCGTAGGCGAGCGTCGAGCCGTCGCCGAGCGCGACCTGCTGCTTCGCGGGATCGATCGCGGCCGCCTCGCCGAGGATGACTTCGACGTTGCGCTGCCGGGCGAGGATGGAGCGGATCGGCGTCGCGATGTCGCTCGGATTCAGCGCGGCGCTCGCGACCTGATAGAGCAGCGGCTGAAAGAGATGAAAGTTGCGGCGGTCGGCGAGCGTGATGCGCACCGGCGCGTGCGCCAGGCGGCGCGCCGCGTAGAGCCCGGCGAAGCCACCACCGAGGATCACGACGTGCTTCATGCGCCGATCTTCGCGAGCTCGGGCTTGCCGCTCCACGAACCCCAGGAGAGGCAGCGGATGCAGGTGAAGGTGAAGTCGGCGACACCCGTGGTGACGTTGTCGTGGCGCTCGATTTCGAGCGGCGACTGGCAGCGATAGCAGAGGATGGAATCGCCGCGCTGCAGATTCTCGACGAACCCCTCGGTCTGTTGCGCGAGGAACTCTTTCTGCTTCGGCCGCTGCGGAATCGTCATCGTCTCCCTGCCGCGATCACAGGCCAGCGCGATGTGATCGGCGAACGTGGTGTGGACGAAGGAGCCGCTGAGCGTGCCGCCGGGATGCTTCGGACAGGGAATCGGTTCGCCGTTGTAGAACTTGCGCGCGATCTCGCGAAGAATTTCAACCTCGGATGGCATGGGATCAATATATCGAACGGCGGCCGTGATCTCCACCGCGACGCGTCCCGGCTCGGCTATTGGGATCGATGAGGCACGCCTGCCGGCGTGCGATTATCTGCGTTGCTCGATTTGTTCGAAAACCCTCAGGAAGTTTTTTCCCAGAATCTTCTCCACGTCTGACTCGCTAACGCCGCGCTGCAGCAGGCGTTCCGTCAGCGCCGGCAGCATCGATGCGTCGGTCAGCCCCTCCGGCAGCGCGGGCACGCCGTCGAAGTCCGAGCCGATGCCGACGTGATCGACCCCGGCCACCGTCGCCGCATGAATCACATGATCGGCGACCTGGTCCAGCGTCGCCTTCGGGAGTCCCAGGGACTGGAACCACTGCAGATAGCTGTCCCAGTCGGTGCGGTCGTCGGGCATCTCTTCCGTTCCGCCGGTGCCGCCGCCCTGTGACCGCTTCGTCGAATTCTTCATCACCTGCGCGACGTCGTTGCTGATGAAGGCGGCGAAGAAGTTGATCATGCAGATGCCGCCGTTCTTCGCGAGATCGCGCAGCATCTCATCGGTCATGTTCCGCGGGTGATTGCAGAGCGCGCGGCATGAGGAGTGCGTCGCGACGACCGGCACGCGCGTCGTCTCCAGCACCGCGTAATAGGCGGCGTCGGAGACATGCGAGACATCGACGATCATGCCGAGGTTGTTCATGGTGCGGACGACCTCGCGGCCGAAATCGCTGAGGCCGTTGTGCCGCGGCGCGTCGCCCGACGAGTCGCACCAGTTGTTCGTATTCACGTGCGTCAGCGTCATGTAGCGCGCACCGCGCGCGTAGAAGTCGCGGAGGATGTCGAGCGAGTCTTCGATCGCATGTCCCCCTTCGACGCCGATCAGGAGCGCATGCTTCGCATCGCGCTTCGCTGTGCGGATGCCTTCCGAATCGGTGC
Organism: Acidobacteriota bacterium; assembly: GCA_021325515.1. Taxonomy (GTDB): domain Bacteria; phylum Acidobacteriota; class Thermoanaerobaculia; order Gp7-AA8; family Gp7-AA8; genus JAJPHC01. The sequence continues at coordinate 208,553 of JAJPHC010000030.1, read as the reverse complement.
AGAACGCGAGGACGTCGGGACGCCGTCTCGCTTCCTCGTGAATGAGCGTGATGAGGCGGTAGGCGAAGTCCGCGGCGCCGCGCCCGGCGTAAAACGGCGGGACGTACGCGGCGAAGAACGAGGCCGTGATCCCGCTCTTCTGCAGCAGCGCGAGATCCAGCTGCGCCTCGGCATCATGCTCATCGAGATGCACGTTGTGGCGCAGCATGCGGTAGGGCGAGTCACAGTGGCCGTCGACGATGATCGCCCGGCGGTGGAGATCGGTCATGGTGCGAAGAGTAGCAACATATAATCCCGCCCCGCATGCGTACCGAACGCGACCTCGCACCCGATCCGCGCGATCAGGGACGGCGGCGATTCATGATCGCCGGCGAGCACGTCATTCTCCGCGCCTTCGAGCGCGAGGATGTCGAGCGCTGCTACCGCTGGATGAACGATCCGAACATCGTCCGCACTCTGAAGACCCGCTATCCGATCGCGTTCGAGAACGAGGCCGAGTGGCTGGAAGGTGCGATGCACCCGAGCCATTTCGAGCGCCACTTCGCCATCGAGCGCAAAGACGACCGATCCCATATCGGCAATGCCTCCATTCATGACATCGACTGGGTCTCGCGCACCGCGTGGTTCGGCCTCTTCATCGGCGAGCCCTCGGCGTGGAACCGCGGCTTCGGCGGCGATGCGATCCGCACCCTCGTCCGCTTCGCCTTCGACGACATGAACCTCGAGAAGCTCCGCATCAACGTCTTCGACTACAACGACCGCGCAAAGCACGTCCTCGCCGCGCAGGGTTTCGTCGAAGAGGGGAAGCTGAAGAAGGACTTCTATCGCGAGGGGACGTGGCACGACATCGTGATCCTGTCGGTGTTTCGAGAGGGGAGAAGCTGAGAGCTTGTCCTGCACCTGTTGCGTATAGAATTGCGCCGTTCTCTATGCCAGACCACAAGATCCGAGTCCTCATCGCCAAGCCCGGCCTCGACGGTCACGACCGCGGAGCCAAAGTCATCGCCCGCGCCCTTCGTGATGCCGGAATGGAAGTGATTTACACCGGCCTGCGGCAGACGCCGGAGCAGATCGTGGCGGCCGCGGTGCAGGAAGACGTCGACGCCATCGGCCTCTCGATTCTCTCCGGCGCGCACAACGTCCTCTTCCCCGAGATCATGCGTCTGCTGAAGGAAGAAGGGGCGGAAGACATCGTCGTCTTCGCGGGCGGGATCATTCCCGAGCAGGACATCCCGAAGCTGAAGTCGATGGGCATCCGCGAGATTTTTCTGCCGGGCACTCCGACGTCGGCCGCCGTCGACGCGATCCGTTCCGCAGTCGCGTAACGGTCCCTATGAGAACGATGAACGATGAACGATGAACGATGAACGGCTCCGCGGGCTTCGTTCCTCGTTCCTCGTTCCTCGTTCATCGTTCAACGTTCATCGTTCATCGTTCATCGTTGCCGCTTAGCGATCACCCGCCCCACTGCACACGCACCATCACTTCCCGGTCATCCGAAGGCAGCGGTGCGTGCAAGCTGTTGTACGGCTGAATGAACGCATACTTCCGGTCGAGCAGATTGAAGACGCCGGCGCCGATGCGGATGTTCGTCCCTTCGATGTGATGGCTGAAGTAGAGATTCGCGAGCGGCGTCGAGCCGATGCGGTGGGGCGTGCCGGCGTCCGATTCCGCTGCACTCGTGTAGCCGTAGCGCTGGCCGAACCAGACGACGGAAGGATTCACGCGGATCGGTCCGGTCTTGAAGCTCGCCATCATCGCCAGCTTTCTCGGTGAGAAGCCGAGCATGTAGTTTCCGGCCGAGGTGTCGTAGTCGGGGACGCGATTGTCGTTCGCGCGGTAGTAGGAGTAACTCGCCGTGAGATAGCCCCACGAGCTGCGCAGGCGATATTCGAGCTCGAGACCCCGCGTGCCGGTGCGGGGGAAATTCACGTAGCCCTCTTCGTCCGTCGCGCTGTTGACGAAGTAGACGATCGGGTTGTGGATCTTCGTGTCGAAGAGATTGCCGGTCACGATCATCTGATCATTGATCTGGTAGCCGGCTTCCAGTTCGTAGGCCGTCGTTTTTTCCGGGCGGATCGCATTGTTCGCGCTGAGACGGATGTTCTCGATTCCCGGCGCGCGGAACGCGCGGCTGGCGAGCGCCTTGAAGTGCATCCTGCCGAGCACGCGCGTCATCGCGAGCCGCGGCACGAATGAAGAGCCGAATGCGGAGTGATGTTCGTAGCGCGCACCCGCGGTGAACTTGCCGATCGACGTGGAAAAGATCGCCTGGGAGAAGGCGGCGAGGTTTTGATAGTTGATGGAATCCTTGCCGTTCGGAAAGAGGTCGGCGGAGGTCTGCGCTTTGGCCGTCGCGTGGTCCTGGAAGTAGGAGACGCCGGACAGCACGTTGAGCGCGCTCGACGGCTCGTATTCGAGCGTGACGTCGCCCTGCGCGCGGTCGACGCTCTTGTCGTAATAGAAGAACTCGTCGTGCTCCTTCCAGGGAGTCTGATGGCGGAACGAGAAGTGCGGCGTGATCACGAGATGCTCGCTGACCGGATGCACGAGCGCAGCCTCGGCGTACCAGGAGTCGAAGTCGACCCCGGTCTTGTGCGGCAGGTTCTCGCCGAACTGATCGCGCTCGGTGGTGTGATAGCGCTCCGCGGTGAAGCGCGTCTTGAAGCTGCTCAGCGCGAAGCGGACATCGACGAGGCGATCGTCGAGATCGGAGTTGTAGCGCATGTTGTACGTGTCGCCGTTGAAGTCGGTGAAGTCGCGCGCGCTGCGGCGGCCGCCGGAGAGGGAGGCGAGAGCGCTGTAGCTCATCGCGCCGCTGACGTTGCCGTACGCCGCATCGGCGCGCGAATGCATTCCCACTCCGCCGTTGAAGCCGTGCAGCAGCGAGACATTGAAGCCGCCGAGCTTCGCGGCGCTCTTCGTGATCAGGTTGATGACGCCTAACTCTGCGTTGCCGCCATAGATTGCGGAGCCGGGGCCGCGGATGATCTCGATGTGATCGAGCTGGCTGAGCGGGAAACGGTTCCCGAACTGCAGCGTGGAGTAGAGCGCCTCGTTCATCTCCTCGCCGTCGAGCAGAAGGAGGATCTTCCCCTCGTGGCCCCAGTTGCCGCGCATCGCGGCACCGGCGACGCCCTGCACATCGACGCCGAAGTCGAAGCCGGGCACCTGCCGCAGCAGATCGATCAGATCGCGAGCACCGGAATTGCGGATCTCTTCTTCCGTGATGACGGTGACGATGCCGGGCGCCTCGCGAAGGCTCTGCTCTTTTTTCGACGCGACCTGGATCTCCGTCGCCAGCAGCTCATCGAGGGTCATCTCTTCGATGGATTTCTTCTGCTGTGCGAACGAAGGAAGTGCAGCGGCCACCAGGAGGAGTACGAGGATCGGCGATCTCCGCATCAGACGCTCCTTTCTTTCTGTTTCACCCGACCGGCCGAAGGGAGCGGAGGGAACCATGACGTCGCTCCGATCCTGAATCGATGCGCAACCTGCGGGCTGTGTCATGAGCTTGGGGAATTGGACTTTCCTTCATGATACGCCTCACGAGGCGCGTGCCGAGCATCCGCTGCGCTCCGGCCGGCCGGGATAAACTCGGCTCATGCCGCGCTTCACTGTTCATGAACATGAAATCGTTTTCGACGACGGCGGGATGAACCTTCTCTCGTCGATTGCGCTACTCGAGTTGCGTGATGCGATCGAGAAGGTGCGCGGCGGCGTCATCGTGTTCCGCTCTGGACGGCCCTCGGTGTTCGCCGCCGGGGCCGACATGGCGGAGATGGAGCGCTTCACCCCGTTCCAGGCCTGGGAGTTCGCACGGCTCGGCCAATCGGTGTTCGATGCAATCGAGCGGCTGCCGGCGATCACGGTTGCGGTGATCGACGGCGACTGTTTCGGCGGCGCCCTCGATCTCATCCTCTCGTTCGATCTCCGCTACGCCACTGCGCGCTCGCGCTTCTCGCATCCCGGCGCGAAGCTGGGCATCGTCACGGGCTTCGGCGGCACGTCACGCTGGCGGAAGGTGCTGGCGCGCCCCGCCGCGCATCAGCTCTTCCTCGCGAATCACGTGCTGGGGGCGGAAGAGGCGCAGTCGCTCGGCCTGATCGACGGCATCGGCGAGCCCGACCTCGAGCGCCTGCGCGCGCTCGACCCGGCGATGACGCAGATCGTCAAGCAGTTGACCATTCACGCGGGACGATTGTCGGCGGCGGAGTTGAAGTTGATGGGAGAGCGGATTGGGGAGTTGTATCAGTTGGTCACGCGGTAGCGCGGGCTCGCGGGCTCGCGCTGAAGTCGTCCTGTCCCGCGCAACCGCGCAACCGCGTGACCCATTTGATATCTTCGCGGCGCGCATGGAACCACTCGACACACACCTCGACGCATCGTCCTCCGACTTCAAACAGAACGCCGAGCGGCTGCGCGGGCTCGTCGATGAGCTCGAGCATCGTCTTGCGGTCGCACGGCAGGGCGGCGGGCCGAAGTATCTGGCGCGGCACAAGGAGCAGGGGAAGGTTCCGCCTCGCGAGCGCATCGCGGCTCTGCTCGATCCCGACACGCCGTTCCTCGAGCTCTCCACCCTTGCCGCCAACGGCATGTACGACGATGAAGCGCCGGCCGCGGGAGTGATCACCGGCATCGGACGCGTGCAGGGCCGCGAGTGTCTGATCATCGCCAACGATGCGACGGTCAAAGGCGGCACCTATCTGCCGATGACCGTGAAGAAGCATCTGCGAGCGCAGGAGATCGCGCAGCAGAATCATCTTCCCTGCATCTATCTCGTCGACTCCGGCGGCGCGTTCCTGCCGCTGCAGGCCGACGTCTTCCCCGACCGCGAGCATTTCGGCCGCATCTTCTACAACCAGGCCGTCATGTCGGCGATGGAGATCCCGCAGATCTCCGCCGTCATGGGCTCGTGCACGGCCGGCGGCGCGTACGTTCCCGCGATGTCCGACGAAGCGGTCATCGTGAAAGGCACGGGCACGATCTTTCTCGGCGGTCCGCCGCTGGTGAAGGCGGCGACGGGAGAGGAAGTCTCGGCGGAGGAGCTCGGCGGTGCCGATGTCCACACGCGCATCAGCGGCGTCGCCGATCACTTCGCCGAGGATGACTACGACGCGATCGCGATCGTGCGGAACATCGTCGAGAATCTGCGTCTCGACAAGAAAGAGCCGGAGACGCGCATCCCGTCCGAGGAGCCGCTGTACGATCCGAAGGAGTTGTACGGCGTGGTCCCGCGCGATCTCCGCAAGCCGTACGACGTCCGCGAAGTCATCGCGCGCATCGTCGACGGCTCGAAGTTCCAGGAGTTCAAGGAGCGCTACGCGACGACGATCGTGACCGGCTTCGCGAGGATCTTCGGATACAAGGTGGGCATCCTCGCGAACAACGGCGTGCTCTTCTCGGAGTCCGCGCTGAAGGCGGCGCATTTCATCGAGCTCTGCAATCAGCGCCGTGTTCCGCTGATCTTCCTGCAGAACATCACCGGCTTCATGGTCGGAAAGCAGTACGAGCGCGGCGGCATCGCGAAAGATGGCGCGAAGATGGTGCACGCGGTCGCCAACGCGACGGTGCCCAAGTTCACCGTGATCATCGGCGGCTCGTTCGGTGCAGGCAACTACGGCATGTGCGGCCGTGCGTATTCGCCGCGGTTTCTCTGGATGTGGCCGAATGCGCGCATCAGCGTGATGGGCGGCGAGCAGGCCGCGGGCGTGCTGACGACCGTGAAGCGCGATCAGCTCGCGCGTCAGGGGCAGGAGCTGAGTCCCGAAGAAGAGCGCGCGATCGCCGATCCGGTGCTCGCGAAGTACGAGACCGAAGGGAGCCCGTACTACTCCACCGCGAGACTGTGGGATGACGGCGTCATCGATCCCGCGGAGACGCGGACGTACCTCGGGCTCGGCCTCTCGATCGCCTGCAACGCGCCGATGGATCCGCCGAAGTTCGGAGTGTTCAGAATGTGAGAGGACGAGTGACGAGTGCCGAGTGATGAGTGTCAAGCAGGCCCCCGCTCATCACTCGTCACTCATCACTCGTCACTCATCCCTATGACAATTACCTGGTTCCTCTTCGATCTCGGCAACACCGTCATCCGGCTCGCGTATGAGCGGGTGCTGGAGAACATCTGCCGTGCGTCATCGGTGAAGAGGGACGAGCTCGTTCGCATCCTCGAAGGTGCGGGTGGATATCGCGACATGGAGCGCGGCGCGGTCACGTTCTGGGATTTTTACGATTACCTCTGCGCGCACGCCGGTTACCGCGATTCCATTCGCGAGTTCCACAAACTCTGGAGCGACTTCTTCGACGGTCCGATGCCGGGCATTGAAGATGTGCTGGAGCGGGTGAGGGAGAAGTACCGTCTGGCGTTTCTGTCGAACTCGAATGAGGTGCACGCCGAGGTGATCCCGCGCCAGTTCGCGACGCTGTTCGAGAAGGGCGACCGCTTCATCTTTTCGCACCGCTTCCGGACGGCGAAGCCCGATCCCGAGATGTTCCACCGCGCGCTGGAAGTGATCGGTGCGCTGCCGAAGCAGGTCGTGTTCATCGACGACCTCATGCAGAACGTGAACGCCGCCCGCAACCTCGGCATCCATTCGATCCAGTTCCACGATTCGCTGACGCTGATCGAGGAACTGGAGCGCGAGGGCTTGCTGTAGGTTCAGGCAGGGCGTGCTGCCTGCTCGTGGTGATGCTTGATGTTGTTGATCGCGGCGATCACGGCGAAGGAGTGCTTCGTGAACTCGACGTCGAGCAGATTCAGCGCCGCAGCGCGGTTGCCCGCATTGGCGTGACGAACGACGGCGGCGGCGACGCGGTGAAACATCCGATGCTCATCGAGTAGCTTCGCGTAGGCGTCGTCGGCTTCGTACCGCGTTCCCTCGCCATGGATCCAGCGGCCGAGGTCGCAGCGGTCGTCGTGCTCGATCTCGTCGGAGTCGAGCTTCGCCTCCCCACCCTCGCTGATATGAACGCGCAGCCTCACCTTCCACTGCACGTGCGCCGAGATCGCGTCGTCGAAATTCACGGCTTCCTCCTGACCCCACAGTGGGCCTGAAGGCAGCAACGCAGCGTTGACCCCCATCACACGTCCCCGTGACGTTAAGTTGGTTTTCGGGGGTCACACCTGGAAAATCAACTTAACGCGCCGCGTTAAGTTGATTTTCCAGGTGTGACCCCCAGGAACCAACTTAACGGGAGAGGGCGGTGCGTACGAATTGCCAGAGTTTTGCGTGGGAGTCGAACTCGACGACGTGGACTCCGGAGGGGGAGCCGGCGAGGTGCGGCGCGGTGCTGCCTTTCGTCGACAGCATCCAAGTCTCTGCCGAGTGCCCGCAGTTTCGCGCGCGCTGATGCAGGAGCCACCAGAGCGGCCACTCGTCGGCGGCGAGTCCGCAGCCGATGAACACCAGCGGCGCGCCGAGGAGGATGAGATCGAGCCAGTGCGCGCGGGAGGTGTCGCGTCCTCTCGACCTCGTCGCGGCCATGATCCGCGTCCGTTCGCGCTCGAGTGTTCCGATCAGCATCCCGTACTTGCGGACGCCGAGCTTGAGCGTCGCTGACTTCCGCGTGTCGCCATGCGGATACCAGATGCGTGTCGCGCCGGCGATGCTGTGCCTGTAGAGGAGGTCGCGGCGCCGCGGCGCGATGAATCGCTCGTTCGTTCGATGCAGGGCGATCTGCCGGTCGAAGTTCAACGAGATGATGTCGCGGAAACCGGCATCGAGGAATTCGCCGTACAGGCTGTAGCGCGCCGTCGTCGTTTCATGCGCGCGCAACTCGCGGCAGACGAACGCCTGCAACTGTTCTTCCGCCTTGAACGGCTCGACGCGCTTGTGCAGGGACCAGCGGCGAAGCAGCGTCTCCCATTTCGCAAGAGGAGTCGGCGGCAACGGACCGTCGATGCCCACTTCCTCGCTCACGCGATTCAGCAGGCCGTCCCAGTCATTCGTGTTGCGCGCACCATCCTGCAGCGCCGCCTGAATGTTGACGCCGGCCCCGATGACCGGCACGCACGCGCGCCCCTCCGGAGCTCGTGCAGCGAGTGTGCGCTCGAGGAGGAGAAGATTCACGCGGCCATTGTGGCAGGATCAGAGCACTCACTTCATCGCCCCGTGACCGGCGTCGTCATCCCATCCTCTCCATACCACTGCCGATGGAACTCGATCAGCGCGTCGCGATCGGACGTCCCCGGCTCCGGCGCATGCGCGTGATCTTCGGCGTGGAAGAGGCGGGGGAATGCGTAGAGCACGAAGTCGAAGTTGCGCTTTGCGTACTCCTCGCCGAGCCGGCGGAAGCCGTTGCCGTCGATGGAGAACTTCGTGATGCCGCGATACGACAGCTCCACGCGTGAGTAACGCCGCTGTCGCATCTTCTGCGCGAACTCGAGAAACGCGGTGTGGACGTCGATCGGCGTCTGCCGGAATCCGAGCTTCTCGAGATCGTAGACGACGACTCCCGGCACCACCCAGTATTCGTAATGCGCCGACACTTCCATCCCGCGGAATGCGGAGTTGTGCTTGAGGATGTCGTTCACCGGCTGCTGCAGCAGGAAGGCGTTGGCGGAGTAGCCGATCAGCGCCGCGAGCAGCGGCGTCCCGACGAATACGAGCTTCTTCTTTCGAAGCGCCGGGATCGGAATCGCCACGCGCTCGATCTTCAACTGCCGTTTCAGAAATGCGCCAAAGCGTCCCGGCTTCGTTCCGCCGGTTGCGGGCGGCTCGATCGGAATCGCGTAGTAGAGGATCGATAGCAGCAGTCCCGTGCCGATCGAAACGAGGCCGACTGGCCGGAAGACGAGCAGCGCCGCGAGGCCGAAGAGATACGCGATCCAGCTCGCGTAGTTGACGCGTGCCCGGATGCGCTGCGCGCGCTCGCGATAGTAGAGCTCGTTGAGGATTTCGCCGCAGTGCCGGCAGCGGATCGCGCGCTCGGGCACTGCGCCGCCGCAGAACGTGCAGGCGGACTCATCGCCGTGATCCGACGATCTGCGCCGCTTGTCCGCGAAATCGGCGGCGCGGCGTTTCGGAAGGACCGCCAGAAGCAGGAGGCCGCAGTTGCCGCAGGCGGATGTGCCCGGTTCGGCTTCTGCGTGGCATTCAGGGCAACGCATGCACTTTCCGGAAGTGCAAACGGGTCGCCACTTGTCGGAACTATGGGGGTGCTGAATCGACTATTTGCCGAAACGCCGCTCGATGTTGAAGCCGAGGTGCAGATCGCCGCGATTGAGGGGGGAGCCCTGGTAGGTCGACGTCAGATATTGATCGACGTGCGTCGCCGGACTGTCGGTCACCAGAACTTCGAAGTAGTGACCGCCGATCGCGCGCTTGAGGCCGACGGCCCAGCCGAAGTCAGCGTGCGTGTTGCCGGGCAGATCGCGATTCTTCGGAATGATCTCGCCGACGACGCTCAGCGCGGGGCGGAAGAGAAACGCCGCGCCGATCGGAACATTGAACGCATGGCGGAAGAGCGCGGTGGAGCCGGTGGCGGTGACGAAGCGTCCCGCGTCGGTTGCCATGGAAGGGATCGCGAAGACTTCGACGCGCTTGCCGAACTGCCGCGACAGGATCACCTGCGCGAAGAACGTCGAGCGGTCGGTGAGGTTCTGTTCCGTGCGCCAGTCGCCGCCGGCGCGAATCGCGGCGCTGATCGGAATCGCCGCGGCCTGCTGCACGACGACGTACTTCGCGGCGAGCTCGATGTCGTCCATCGCGTTGCTGCGCAGCATCGAGAACTGCAGATCGCGCCGCGGCGCCCACGACACGCCGAGGCCGACATCCGCATTGCTGTCGAGCCCGAAGAGATTGTGAATGCGTGAGCTGCCGTTGCCCTGATCGATCGATCCATTGAACCGGTGCGTGAAGCGCAGCTCCCACGTCCCCTCGGCGGGGATGTGCGACGTCGGCAGCGTGAGGAGATTGTCTCCGAGCGGAATGGGATTCGCGGGCGTGTAGGCATCCTGCGCCCGCAGTGAAATGGAACACGCGAGAATCAGAACAGAAGCTGCGGCCAGCGCAAGGCGGCGTTTCTCAATCATTCGGCGCTCCTCGGCGAATCCAGTCGCGGACCAGTTTGATCTGCGCATCGGAGAGATATGGCCCGCCCTGCGGCATGCGGTCGCCGCTGATGCCTGCGCCGGTGATCTTGCGATAGAGATACGAATTCGCGGGATCGCCGGGAAGGACGCGCATGAGCGACGGCATCTCGGTGCTGGGCTGATTGACGATGCTCGCGTAGGCTCTTCCCGGCGCGAGGACCTGTCCCTGCTGCTGGCCGAGCGTGTCGTGGCATCCGAGTGCGGCGCAGGTCGGTGTGAAGATCTCGTTCTGCACGCGCGTGAAGGTCGCGGTCGGATCGACCGGCTCACCGCCGCTTCCGCCCGGCTCCGTCGGAAGCTCTTTCAGCTTTCCGCACGACATCATCAGGAATGCTGCTGTGTAGAGGAGGATGATGCGACGCATCGGCGGCAGATTAGCACACGCGTTTGGCGCCTCTCTGTTTCAGATCAGTGCCGCGAGCTCGGGAGCGGCGGAACGAAGAGCCGCCGCAGCGGCGACGTCGGTCTCCATCATCACGAAGTCTTCGAATTCGAATCCGGGGGCGACGAAGCAGGCGACGAGCGCAAACTCGCCGAGCGGCTCCGCGGCCTGCCACACATCGGGAGCGACCGCATGAAATGCATGGCCATGCACGAGAAGTGAGGCGACGGTGTCGCCATCGAACGTGTAGAGACGCACGCCGGCGCCCTCGAGACTCACCCAGATCTCATCGGAGGACACGCGATGCCACTTGCTGTGGGCGCCCTGCGGAAGGAGAAAGTGAATCGCGGTCATCGCCTTGTGGCGATCGTCGATCGCGCGTGCCGACTTGAACACCTGGCGATAGAACCCGCCCTCGGGATGCGGCTGAAGCTGCAGCAGCTCGATCAGCTCTTCCGTGCGCGATCTCATCCGCGTTCCTGCATTTTCTCATGCTCTCCATCTCGGCGTCTCCGCGCGAAACCATTACACTGCCCTCGGTGAAACTCCAGGCGGGCGAGCAACTCGGTCCTTATGAAGTGATCGCGCTGATCGGCGCCGGCGGGATGGGCGAGGTCTACCGCGCGCGCGATTCCCGCATCGGCCGCGAAGTCGCGCTGAAGGTTCTGCCGCCGTGCGCGAGCGCCGATCTCACGCGCCGCTTCGAGCAGGAAGCGCGGGCCGCCGGCATGCTCAACCATCCGAACATCCTCACCGTCTTCGATGTCGGTACGCAGGATGGGGCGCCGTTCATCGTGGCCGAGCTTCTCGAAGGCCGCAGTCTCCGCGAGGTTCTCAGCGAACGGCTGCCGCTGCGCAGGACCATCGACATCGCGATGCAGATCGCGCGCGGATTGGCGGCGGCGCACGACAAGGGCATCGTGCATCGCGACCTCAAGCCGGAAAACATCTTCATGCTGCACGACGGCCGGGTGAAGCTGCTCGATTTCGGGCTGGTGAAGGTGATCGGCAGCAGCTTCAACACCAGCTCCGACACGCAGCGATTGGTGACGGAGGCCGGCACGGTCCTCGGCACCGCGGGCTACATGTCACCGGAGCAGGTGCGCGGCGAAGTTGCCGATCATCGTTCGGATATTTTTTCGTTCGGCGCCGTCCTCTTCGAGATGCTGACCGGGACGCAGCCGTTCCGGCGCGACACCGCGGCCGAGTCGATGCATGCGATTCTCCATTTCGATGCGGCATTGCCGCCGGACATCTCTCCGGCCATCGCGCGGATCACGCATCGCATGCTGGAGAAAAGTCCCGCCGATCGTTTCCAGTCGGTGAAGGACCTCGGCTTCGCGCTGGAGGCGGTGGAGGGGAGCGACGCATCCGTGGTGATGACGCCGCGCAAGCGGGCGATGAAGAGCGCGGCGAAGGCGATGCCGGTGCGCTACGAGCGGATGACGTTCCGCCGCGGCTTCGTGATGAGCGCGCGCTTTCTCGATGCCAATTCCGTGATCTACGGCGCGGCGTGGGAAGACCGCCCGCTCGAGATCTTCACCTCCTCTCGGCAATCGCCGGAATCGCTGCCGCTCGGAATCAACGGCGACGTCCTCGCCGTCTCATCGCACGCCGAGCTCGCCGTATCGCTCGGGCGGAGATATCTCGGCGGCTTCGCCTCATCGGGAACGATCGCGCGGATGGCGCTGGGCGGCGCGCCTCGCGTCCTTTGCGAGCACGCGCAGGATGCCGACTGGTCGCCCGACGGCAAGAGCCTGCTGATCGTGCGGCAGGTGGGCGGGATGCATCGCATCGAGTGGCCGATCGGCACGGTCCTCTACGAGACGCCGACATGGCTGAGCCATGCGCGGATCTCGCCGCGCGGCGATCACATCGCGTTCCTCGAACATCCGGTGTGGGGTGACGATGCCGGCAGCGCGGCGGTGATCGACCGGAGCGGCAAGGTCGTGATGCGATCGCCGGAACGGTGGAACACGACGGGCGGCCTGGTCTGGCATCCGAAGGGCGATGAGATCTGGGTGGCGGGGGCGAAGCATGGCGCGGATCGCGACATCTACGCGCTGACCGTCAGCGGGAAAGAACGCTCGGTTCTCGCATTCCCGGGACGCGTTTGCGTTCACGACATAGATGCGAAGGGCTCGCTCCTGATCTCTTCCGACTCCGGGCGCCGCGAGATCGTCGCCGGCAGGCGCGGCGAGCCGGGGCGCAATCTCTCCTGGTTCGACTGGTCGTGGCTCGCGGGCCTCACCGTCGACGGGTGCAGCGTCTTGTTAGAGGAGCAGGGGGCGGCGACGCGCGGCGTCAATGCGATCTACATGCGCGATCTCGACGGCTCGCCCGCCGTGCGGCTGGCCGAAGGGAGGGCGCGCGGAATGCCTCTGAGTCCCGACGGAAAGTGGATCCTCGCGCTCAGCGAAGAGGAGAACTGCCTGCAGTTGCTGCCCGTCGGCATCGGTGAGCCGAGGGCGGTGGCGTGCCCCGGGATGCAGACGTTGCTCTGGTGGCAGTTCTTTCCCGACGGCCAGCGCGCGCTCGTTCTGGCGAATCGCGTGGACCAGCCGAAGCGGATGTACGAGATCTGGCTCGATGGCTCGCACGCGCCGCGCGAGATCTCTCCGGCGGCGACCGAGTGGCCGGTGCGTCTGTCGAGCGATGGGAAGACCGTCGCCGGCGTCGGCACGGATCGCGTGATCCGGCTGTTCCCCGTCGATGGCGGTGAGCCGCGCGTCATGCCGGGCTGCACGGAAGAAGATGTGCCGATCCAGTTCACGCCCGATGATCGCGCGCTGTATGTGTACCGGAGAGGAAGGACCGGTGTCCCGGTCGATCGCATCGATGTGACGACCGGCCAGCGGACGAACTGCCTCGAGCTTCATCCTCCCGATCCCGCCGGTGTGCTCGACGTGATGCCGGTGCAGATCACGCCCGACGGAGAGATCTACGCGTACAGCTACCGCCGGCTGCTGTCGGATCTCTATATCGTGAGCGGGCTCGTTTAGCAGGTAACACGGCCTCAACGGCTCCACGTCAGCAGCCACTGGCAGTCAGCGCCGCCGCGCATCATGCAGACGTCGTGGACGATCTGCGCGCCGTGTGCGCCGGACATCTCTCCTGCTCCCTCGAACCATCCCGCGAGCCGCGCACAGTGCGCGGGCTCAGAAGGGAAGTTCGCAAGACGGATCCTCGCGGCGGCGCTCTGCTGCTGATGGACCGTCATGCGGCCATGACTATGCACGCTGGCCCAGAGCGACGGAGCCTTGCGCAGCATCGCGGCGGGTGTGGCCACGAGAAAGAAGAAGCGATAGACGCCGACGGCGTCCGTGATCTCCGCGCGTCCTGCGCGGCGGCCGAACGGCTCGAGCTCTTCTCCCATGGCGCGCGCTGCTTCCGCGGTCAGGCGATTGAGGACGAATTCCGGGACGCGCTCGCGCGGAAATGTCGCGAGCTCCTCGATCAACTCGCGATCGCTCGCCGGCAGCGCACTCAACGCATCCTGATACTGAGCGGGGGTGAGCTCGTTCTGCACGAACCGGACGAGGCTTCGCAGGATCGTGCCACGCGTCGTGGGGACGATCTCGGCCATACATTCATTCTACGTCCGCAACTATGATCGCGAAGCAATGCGCAGAGACCGATTCGACTTCGCCGCCATCGCGCTGATCGCGCTCGCAGTGCTCCGCATCGTCTCGACGTACAACATCTTCTCGGCGACGTATGACGAATCCACGCACGTCTCCGCCGGCCTCGAAGTCCTCGGGCAGCATCACTACACGCTGCAGTACGAGAACCCGCCGTTGCCGCGCGTGATCTTCGCGATCGCGCCCTATCTGGCCGGCGTCCGGTACGAAGCGTCGACGCCGAAATGGCTCCAGGTGATGGAGGTCTTCTACGCGAACGGCCGTTACAAGACCAATCTGTTCCTCTCGCGCATGGGCAACCTGCTGTTCTTCCTGATTGCGGCAGCGGCCACGTGGTGGTGGGGGAGGCGCGAGCTCGGATCCGCGGGAGGTTGTCTCGTCGCATTGCTGTTCACGATGCAGCCGGTCGTCATCGGCTACTCCGGACTCGCCACGCACGAAGCTCCGGCGATGGCGGGGCTCGCGGTTTCGATCCTCGCGTTTCTGCGATGGATCGAGCAGCCGTCGGCGGGACGTGCCGCCATGGTTGGCGCCGCGTGGGCGTTTGCGATCCTCTGCAAGATGTCGGCGCTCGGATATGTGCCGGTTGCATGTGCGGCGATCTATGCCGTGCGCCTCGTGCGCGATGCCGAAGTGAGAAGGCGGTGGCGCGAGCTGGTGAGACTCGGCGTGATCGCGCCAACGGTCTGCGCGTTGATGATCTGGGCCGGCTACGCCTTCACCGTCGGCCGCATGGGCGCCGGCCGGTATCCCGATGCTCTGCTTCCCGCGCCCGCGTTCTTCCTCGGTATCCTGCGTCTGATCCAGCTCAATGGCGGATCGTGGACGAGCTATCTGTTCGGCGAAACGAGCAACGAAGGCTGGTGGTACTACTTTCCTGTTGCCGTCGCGCTGAAGACGACGATCGTGTCGCTGCTGCTCGGGCTCGGTGCGCTGTTCGTGCGGCGTGTGCGCGTCGCGCAGGAGTCGCTCGCCGCGGCTGTGGCGATTCTGGCCACGGCGATGCCGAGCCATCTCGACATCGGCATCCGCTTCGTGCTGCCGATGTTCGTGCCGCTGACGATCGCCGCCGCGACGTCGGCGTGGATGTTGTTGGAGAGCGGCCGCACCGGCGCGCGCGTGGCGGCGATCGCGCTGCTCGTCTGGCATTGCGGCGCGTCGATCGCTGCGCATCCCGACGAGTTTCCCTACTTCAACGAAATCGCGGCGCGCGATCCGTCGCGCTATCTGATCGACAGCAATCTTGACTGGGGACAGGACGCGCTTCGCCTGCGCCGCGTCGTCCGCGAGCAGCACATCGATCGCATCGGACTCGACATCCTTGGCGTGCACGATTTCAACAAGATGGGATTTCCGCCGAATTACAAGGTGACGCGCGATGTGCCGGCCACAGGATGGGTCGCGGTGAGCGAGACCACCCTGCGGATCTTTCACGGCTACGAGTGGCTCGCCGGCAAGCCGTTCCAAAGAGTCGGCAAGTCAATCCGCCTCTACCATCTGCAATAGAACAGTGGAGCGCGGACGTCCCCGTCCGGCGACACTACCACCCGTAGCTGCGCCCCGCCTCCGGCCGCTCGTATCCGAGCAGCGCGTCGCGGTACTTCGTGAACTCGCTGGTCTTCAGGAAGTACTCGGGCAGCACGCCCTTCAGATACTCGAGGTACTTCTCGCCGGAGATCGGCTTGCTGTCTTCCGTCAGCATCGTTCCGAAGACGTCGTAGGGCATGAAGACGACTTCTTCCGCGCCGCGCTTCCGATAGAACTTCATGTCCGGCACGAAGAGCAGATCCTCGGAGTGCACACCCTGCACGCGCTCACCGGTGTCCTGCACCTCGCGTACAACCGTGCGCGCGTCCGGCGCGCTGATGCCCGGCACCTTCGTCTGCACGATGGCGACGTTCACGAGCTCGATGACTTCACGCACTTCGTTGTAGTACTCCGACTGGGCGGTGCCGTTGTTGCGGTCCTTGAAGCCGAACGCCACGGCCGTCTCGCCGCCGCGCTCGTTGCCGAACATCTCGAGTCCGCGCGGGATCCAGGCGTTGAGCGTTCTCTGGATGTCGTTGATCGAATAGCGTCCGCTGCCACTCGTCGCCGCGACCGCGAGCTCGCGCACGAAACCGCGCCCCGAGCCGATGTGGAAGCCTTCCTCGGAGAGCATCGGCCCCATCGAGCGCGCCATCGGCGCGTAAGAGAAGACCTTCTGCATCTCGAGCTGGTACTTGCCGACGAGATCGATCACCGTCGCGAAGACGACGTTGTCGAGGAAATTCGAGAAGGGAATGTTGAACGCATCGAGGACGTGATTGCCGAGCTCCATCGAAAGCAGCTCGTCCATCGTCTCTTCCGCGATGTCGGGGTGTCCCGGCTTCTTCCACGAGTGGTCGTGCGAGAGGACCCAGAACATTTGATACGCGTGGCGCAGCTCCTCGGCCATGATGCGGAGGACTGCCATCTTCATCTGATCATTCGGCGCTTCCTCGAGCGTGAGGCGATGCTGTTGAATCGAGCCGAGCTCGGTGGAGGCCTGCGCACGGATGATGTCGCGCGCCGAATAGAACATGTTGCCGACCATCTCGCTTGCTTTTTCGAAGCGCGGCTGACCGGCCATGCGGCCGAAGACGATGTTGTTGTTGCTCAGCTTGCCGATCTTCGCGTAGAGCTGAAACGGCGTCTGGTTCGCGTAGAACTTCGTCCAGTTCTCCTCGAGAAAGGTGAGCTCGGGAAAGTTCTTCTTCTGCCATGCGACCAGTGCGTCGTGGTACCTGGAATCGATCGTCTCGGTATCGTAAGCGGCCACTTCAGTCTCCTTCGGATGGTTGCGTAGCTACCGGCGAAACAGTCGCAGGTCCTGCGGCATTCTTGGACTGGCGGGAGTGCGGCTTCGCGCGGAACGCGGCGCATTGTATGCGTTCGGCCGGTGAGGGGGAAAGATGCAACCAGGAGCGGATTCGGCGGGCCATCGCTCACGCGATCCCGGCGAGACGCCGCTGCTCCTGACTGGTCAGGTATCCATAGATTGCGAATCCGGCGATGAGTGCCAGCGCCACGATCGAGGAGTGTCCGTACCACTTGGTGAAGTCGAACGTCAGCGCTTCGGCCTCGAGAAACACGCCGTAGAAGCAGCACACCGTGGCCAGCAGCCCGTAGCGAAGCATCACGATGAGCGGAACGATGAAAACGATGACTGCCACGCCCGCTCCCATCGGCACGAAGATCAGGATCAGCAACGTCGTGATGATGCCGACGACAATCGAAAGCCGCTTCACCGCGAAGCCGAACAGGAGAAGCAGGAAAAGGTCGGCAAGCGCGAGCGTCACCGAGAGGAACTGATCGTAGAAGACCTCACCCGCCATGCGTGAAAGACTCTCGTGATGGAGGATCGCAGTGGGCCGCGCCTCGGGCAGGCCGAGGTGCAACATGAGCGTTGTGAGCGCGGAGAGCAGCAGGCGCGCTGCGGACGCGATTGCGAAGCCGATCAGAACATCGCGGCCGACTCGCGGATCGCGGAGCCGCCCGGACAGTAAACGCTTCCATCCGATGAGCACACGCGGCCAACGCCGGCGTACATGTGGCTCGAGCGCGACGTACGCGAGCCAGGTCTCGACCGCCGCGAAGAACGCGTAGGCGATCCCCATCTGCCATTGCTGTGTTGAGCTGGTCAGAATCCACTGCAACGTCCAGGTGATGAAAACGAAGCATGCCAGCCGCCAGGCCGAGCGCGTGTCACCGCGGCCGCGGTTCATGTTGACGCGAGCCATCATCACTCCGGCGATCGTGAGGAGGAGCCACACGCCGACAAAGAGGACGACGACCATGACGGCCGATTCGTTTTGCGGAGCTGTGTCCCATGGAGCGCGAACTTCGAAGAAGACGGGAGCGTTTCTCAATGAGCCGGCTACGACGTCGAGGCCATCCCTCGGCCGTATCCATGCGCGAACGTCATCGGCTGCGACCGGCGGCAACGCACTCGCATCCGTTTTCTGGAATTCGCGAATATCGAGTCGTGCCTCGCGGAAGAACTGGTTCCAATCCAGCGGAGTCTGATGCTGCGCGGGGTTCAGCGAGGGCGCCCGGAATGTGCGAAGGTTTCCGCTTCCGTCGAGACGAATGGCGATCGTTCCCGAGCTGGCCGGAGGATCGTCGAATGTGACGCTCGCACTCGCCAGTGGCTCGATGTCCTTTCCGCGGCGGTACCAGAAGCGAATGGCCGTCGACGGATCCGCGTACACCGGCTTCCATCGGGCCGCAGTTGAATCCCTTTTCTCGAGATAGGCGAGGAAGTTCTCGTTCTGCTCGTATCTCCATCGCGAGTCCTGTTCCCGCTCGCGCGGCAACCACGCGAGTGAGATCTGTTCCGCGCGGTGGCGAAGAATCTCGGGCGGAGCGATCCGATCGAGGATGCCCAGCTTCGGAGAACGGCTTCCCAACAAGGTCGTTGTTGCGGTCGCGAGGACGATGGTTGCAAGGAGAAGTGTGGCGCGCGTCCTCGTGAGCGGCTCGCTGTTGCCGGCGGCGGCGACGACTTCCGGCGACGGAGTCTCGCCGGCTTCGATCGCTGCGCTGAGCGCATCGCCACCGGGCAGCATCTCCTGAATCGCGCGCGCGGATGGAGGCCGGCGCTGAGGCTCGGCTTCGAGACACTGATCGACGATGCGCGCGAGCCGGGCGTCGATGTCCGGCGCAACGGCCGCCAGAGGTTCCGGTTTCGCGCCGGCACGATGAAGATTCACGAGCTCTGTGAGCGACAGCGCAGCGAACACACGCCGTGCCGTCGCCAACTCATAGAGAATGAGTCCGAGTGCGAAGAGATCCGATCGCGGGGTTGCTTTCTCGCCACGCAGAAGCTCGGGCGCCATGTACCCCGGCGTTCCGATGACGAGACCGCCTTGCCGCTCTTCGGTCGAAGCGGCGAGTCCGAAGTCGGTGATCTTCACGTTGCCGCGGCTGTCGAGCATGACGTTCGCCGGCTTGAGATCGCGATGAATGATTCCCTGATCATGGGCGGCTGCAAGTCCGGCGACGAGCTCACGTGCAATCGACAACAGGCGTGCCGTGGGCAGCGCGCCAACCCGCCTCTGAAGCGACGCGAGGTCCTCGCCTTCGACGAACTCCATGACGATGCATGGATGGTTGTCGAGGTCGGTGATGTCGTAGAGCCGGCAGACGTTGGGATGTGCGATCTGCCGGCCCAGCCGCACTTCGGTGACAAGCCGAGTAACGATGCGTGCATCGTGAGCAACGTCGGGAGAAAGAAACTTCAGTGCGACGCGTTGGCCGAGGCGAAGGTCTTCCGCCTGGTAGAGGACTCCCATGCCGCCGCGGGCGATCGGTGCCACGATCCGATAGCGATGCTCGAGGATGCGGCCCGGCTGCAGACGAAGCTCGTCAATCGTTTCGATACGCACTGCATCGCCCAACGGCGTCGTCGGCAAGTCCTCGCTACGATGCATTCATGGCGATTATCCGCTTCTGTCGAGCGGCCGGGTCCGGTTGGACCCCGCGAGACCATCTATAATTGATGTTCGCCGACCGGCGTGGAAGAAGCGGAGGGTAACGGTCGTTGCGCTTGAAACACGGCGAATGCAGACTCTGACGCTCCTTCACTCCGATTCGTTCCCGATCGGCCGGTACGCTGATGCACTCGCGTCGGCGTCGATCGCATCGCTGCCGATCGCCGGCAACATCGATCAGCACAGCTCGCCGGCGCTCCGCGTCGTCGTCCTCGACCGGTCGAATGGCGGCGATGGCGCGATCGTGCCGATGGACGGCCGCACCGCGCTCGTCGGCGTCGGCCTCGCCGAGCAGCCACCATGGCTGACCGACGAGAGCATCTACCTCGATCTCCCGAACGATCCCGCGCCCGACGTGCTGCTGCGCGGCGTGAAGCGCGCCTTTCAGTTCCTCTATCAGAAGGTTCGCGCCGACCAGCTCGAGAAGCAGCTCAGCGAGCGCACGCGCGAGCTCGAAGAAGTGAGCGACATCGGCGCGGCGCTCTCCACCGTGCGCGATCATCAGGTCCTGCTCACGATGATTCTGCAGAAGGCGCGGGAGCTGTCGCGCGCCGACGCCGGATCGCTCTACCTGCTCGATGACATGGGCGGCGGCAAGGTGCTGCGCTGGAAGCTCGCGCAGAACGATTCGCTGGAAGTGGACTTCGAAGAGCGCATTCTGCCGATCACCAAGAAGAGCCTCGCCGGCTACGTCGCGCTGACAGGAGAGATCCTCGTCATCGACGACGCCTACAACCTGCCGGCCGATGCCGAGTATCAGATCAACCGCTCGTTCGACGAAGAGAACGAGTACCTCACCAAGTCGATCCTCGTCTTCCCGATGATCAGCCACGTCGGTGAGCTGATGGGCGTGCTGCAGCTGATCAATCGCAAGCGGGTCGGCGCGCCGAAGAAGCTGACCGCGGCGTCGGTGCCCAGCGAAGTCATCTCCTTCGATCAGGAGATCGTCGACGTGATGCGCTCGCTGGCCGGACAGGCGGCGGTCGCAGTCGAGAACAACCTCCTGTACGAATCGATCGAGCGGCTGTTCGAGGGATTCGTGACCGCGGCAGTCACCGCGATCGAACAACGCGATCCGACGACGTCCGGTCATTCGTTCCGCGTGGCGGACCTCACGGTCGAACTGGCGAAGGTGATCGACAGGATCGATCACGGCCAGTACCGAGACAATCACTTCAGCACGGATCAGATTCGCGAGATCCGGTACGCGTCGCTGTTGCACGACTTCGGCAAGGTCGGCGTGCGCGAGCAGGTGCTGGTCAAGGAGAAGAAGCTCTATCCGAATCAGCTCGACTCCATCCGCTCGCGCTTCGAGTTCGTGATCAAGGCGGTCGAGGCGGAGGGGATGCGGCGGAAGCTCGACTTCCTGCTGAAAAATGATCGTGCCGCGTACGATGTCTTTGCGGCGCAGGTCGAGCGCGAGACGCAGGAGAGGATCGCGCAACTGCAGCACGATTTCGCGTTCATCACGCAGTCGAACGAGCCGACCGTGCTGCCGGAAGGGGAGTTCCAGTATCTGCAGTCGCTCGCCGAGCGCGACTTCCTCGACATCCGCGGCGAGAGCCGCCGCCTGCTGACCAGCGAGGAAGTGCGCATCCTCTCGATCCGCAAAGGCAATCTCGACGCAGGAGAGCGGACGGAGATCGAGAGTCACGTCACGCACACCTACAACTTCCTGCAGAAGATTCCCTGGACGAAGGATCTCGCCTCGGTTGCCGACATCGCGTACAAGCATCACGAGAAGCTCAACGGGCGCGGCTATCCCCGCAAGTTGAGCGCGCCGGATATCCCCATCCAGTCGCGAATGATGACCGTCTCCGATATCTATGACGCGCTGACCGCGAACGATCGTCCGTACAAACGCGCGATCTCGACGGAGCGCGCGCTCGACATCCTGCAGATGGAGATGAAGGACGGCCTGCTCGATCAGAATCTCGTCCACACCTTCATCGAGGCGAGAGTGTACGAGCGCGCCGGCGTCCTTCGCGCGTAAGAGAATCTCTACTCGCGGAACGGATCGACGACGCGCACGCGGCCATACAGCCGGCCATGTTGAAAGTCCTCTGAGAGGATCTCCGTGAGGCCGCTGGTCTCGGCATAGGCCCACATCTGCGCGTCGAACCACGAAAGCTGATATGCCGCTGTCGCGCGCAATGCGGCGTGAATGACTTCTTCCGTCGGAAAGATGATGTCGAACTGCACCAGCAGTTCTTCGACTTCGCGAGTCGCCGTGGCCGGATCGAGGAGAGGGCGTGCGCCGCGAATGGGACGCGTCACGGCCGAATAGAATTCGACGAGCGACTGGTAGGCGATTCGGATGGAGTCGCGGGCAATCCCCTGGCGCAACAACTCGGTGGCCACGCGTTGTTTGTGCCGGTCGCGCCCGTCGTACCGGTAGACGAGGACGCTGGTGTCAACGAGTGCGGCCACGATCGTAGAGATCCTCGCGGGTCCAGCCGCGGCTTTCCCCGGTCCCGCGCTGCGTCCTGTTGCGCGCCGATTGCCTGCGCGTGGCGGCATCGAACAGCTCGAGGCGCTCCTCGGCCGACAGGCGGGCTCGCGCGGCGGCAGGCGTCACCCGAAGCTCGGTCCCTGCGATACGCCAGTCCACTTCGTCCCCGGGGGCGATGCCCAGCCGGTCCGCGAGGGCTTTCGGGAGGCTGACCTGATACTTACTCGTCACCTTACCCATCGCCTTACTCTAGCAAGGCTGGATGCCTTGTCAAGATTCGGCGAGGATCTTCCTGCAGGTTTCGCGGCGAGCGGCGTGACGCTCTTCGAGCATGGCGCGGCCTGCCTCCGGCATCCAATCCGGCACCCAGGAATCGGCGAGGGCATCGCGCACGACGTCCATCAACGACTGACCTTCGCGCCGCGCACGCGTGAATCGCTCGGCGAGTCCGCGGACTCCGGCGCCATCGATCAGAATCGCCGCGGCGAGTGCGCGCTCGGCATCGGTCCGCGGATCGTCGAGCCTCCGGATCGCGCCCATCGCCGCCCGCAATTCCTCCTCGGCGATGCCGGTCGCGAGCGCCATTCTGGAGAGATTGCCGATCTTCTCGAGCCACTTGCCGAGGCCGTGCAGGAGGAGCAGGAGCTCGAACGCGCGATCGCCGCCGGGGTGGAGATGGCATGCAATCGACGCGATGCGATCGATCTCGCCGAGGCGCGAGACCCCATCGAGATCCTGGTAGAGCGGCGCGACGAACGCGCGCAAGACATCCATGGCTCCGTATGATCCCCGATTGCGTTTGCGAAGCAAGGACGACGAGGCCCGCGGCTGGCAGCACCGATGAGCGGCGCAGTACACTGGAGTCACTCTGAAAGCGAAGTTCCTTCGATCGACAGACGGCGTTTCCATCGTCGCCGTAGCGGTGCTTTACGTCGCCTTTGCGAAGCTCGGGCTGGCACTCGGGATTCGCGCACATCAGGTGACGGCCGTCTGGCCGCCGACCGGATTCGCGATCGCCGCGCTCCTGCTGCTCGGGAAGCGCAATGCCGCCGGAGTCTTTCTCGGGGCGCTCGTAGCGAATGCAACGTCGGGTGAGCCGTTCTGGACGGCTGCCGGCATCGCAGCAGGCAACACGCTGGAGGCGCTTTTCGCGGCCTCGCTCCTGCAGCACCTCGAGTTCGATTCGCGCATCGCTCGCGTTCGCGACGTGCTGCTGCTGGTCGGCGCGGCGATCGTCAGCCCGATCATCAGCGCGACGATCGGCGTCGCTTCGCTGATCGCGGGCGCGGTCCAGCCGGCGGCTGCGGCGCCCGCACTCTGGGCGCTCTGGTGGACGGGCGACGCACTCGGCGCCGTGATCGTCGCGCCGCTGCTCCTCGTCTGGAACAGCAGCACACCGGCGAGGCGCCGCCGCATGGCCGATGCGGAGGGTGTGATCGGCACGGCTCTGATCATGGTGCTCTCCGCGACGGTCTTTCTTGGATGGCTGCATGTGCCGACGACGGAGTACGTCGTCTTTCCATGCGTCATCTGGGCGGCGCTTCGATTCGGCCCGCGCGGTTCCGCGCTGATCGCAGTCATCACCAATGCCATCGCCGTTTTTGGGACGCATCTCGGCCGTGGCCCGTTCGCAGGAACGGGTCCCGAAGCGGGCCTGGTGGCGCTCCAGCTTTTCACCTCCGTGGTCGCGGCAACCGGGCTGGTCCTCGGCGCTGTGTCGGAACAAAACCGCGAGGCGCAGGAGCGCAAGGACGAATTCCTGGCGATGCTCGGACACGAGCTGCGCAACCCGCTCGCGCCGATCGTCAATGCCGCCGAGCTGCTGGATGGGAGAAATCCCGCGGTTGAGACCATCCGCCGCCAGGCCGCGCATCTTGCACGGCTGGTCGGCGATCTGCTGGACGTCTCACGCATTACACGCGGCGTGATTCACGTCGAGCGCCGCCGCGTGCTTCTGGAAGATGTGGTCGCTCCGGCCATCGAGACCTGGCGCCACCTCGCCGCACAGAAGGAGGTGCAGCTCTCGGTTAGTCTGACCGCGGAGCGGGTATGGCTCGATGCCGATGCGGCGCGATTCACCCAGGTCGTCGCCAATCTCCTCCACAACGCGATCAAGTTCACGCCGCCCGGCGGCGAAGTCCGGATTACCGCCGCAATCAGCCACGGCGTTCTGCTGCTGGAAGTCTCGGATACGGGGGAGGGCATCGCTCCCGACCTGCAGGCGCACGTGTTCGAGCTGTTCGTGCAGGGGCCTCCGCCGATCGACCGTCCGCGCGGCGGGCTCGGGCTGGGACTGACTCTGGTGCAGCGCCTGGTTGAGCTGCACGGCGGAACCGTGAGCGTGACGAGCGAAGGAGCGGGGAAGGGCACGACGTTCACAGTGCGCGTTCCGATCGCTGCTGCGGCGGCGGTGAGCACGAGCAGCGCGAAGGAGCTTCGCCCGGCCATCCCCACGGCCGCGAAACGCGTGCTGGTCGTGGAAGATCACTCCGACGCGCGGACGATGCTGACTCTCCTCATCGAGCGTGAAGGACATCTCGTGCGTGCCGCGGCCGACGGACACGAAGCGCTCCTCGTCGCGAAGGAATTCCGGCCCGAGGTGGTGCTGCTGGATGTTGGACTGCCGGGAATCGACGGCTACGCCGTCGCCCGCGAGCTGCGGGCGCGTCCCGAGACGGCCCGGGCGTCGGTGATCGCTCTAACCGGCTACGGCACCCTCGAGGATCCGTCACTCTTCGATCAGCACCTGGTGAAACCAGTCGAGCCCGAAGTCCTGCTGCCGCTGCTGTCGGCGGGGGAGCGTTGAGATCCGAGTGGTGAAGGACTCATCGAATTGCGATTCCCCACGGCCCGTCGCCGGTCCTGATCGTCGCGACGACGCGCAGGGCGGTGGTATCGATGACCGACACGTCGTTCGACAGTCCGTTCGCGACGTACAGCCGCTTCCCATCTCCTGAAAGCCCCAGGCCCCACGGCCGCTGGCCCACAGGAATCGTCGCGGTAACGCGATTCGTCTTCGTGTCGATGACCGCCACGCTGTTGCCACGGCCCGTGGCGGCATAGAGCTGCCGCTCGTCTTTCGACAGCGCGACACCGACGGGATGATCGCGCGGCCCCAGCCTGATCTTCGCCTGCACGCTCCCGTTCATCACGTCGATGACGTTGATCGTTCCCGCGACTTCCGCGCTCGCGTAGGCGCGCGCTCCATTGCGCGTGAAGGTGACTGCGCGCGGCCTCGCGTCGACGAAGAAATTCGCTTCGACCCGCTTCTTCGCCAGATCGATTTTCGTGATGGTGCTGCTCGTCTCGCCCGTCACCAGCGCGGTCGTTCCATGGACCGCGACTCCTTCCGGCTCTGTTCCCGTGACGACGGAGACACTCTTCCCGCTCGCCGTGTCGATGATCGTCGCAGTTCCGGCATCTTCGTTCGACACAATGGCCATTCGGCCATCGCCTGTCACCGCAATCCCTTCGGGATCGGTACCGCAGTCGAAGCGCCTGATCTCCTTCAGCGTCTCGGCATCGAACACGCGCACCGAGTCGCGGTCCTTCGTAATCGTGTTCTTCATGTGCGATGAGGCGACAAGGAGCTTCTTGTGATCGGGGCTCAGCACGATGCCGCGCGGCCGAGCGCCCGCATGAAAGGTCGCGACGACGCGATCGTTCTCGATCACGGAGACCGTCCCTGCGCGCTCGTTCGTCACGAAGACCCGCTCGCCGGCCAGGCAGCAGACGGCAGACAGCAGGCAGGAGGCGGCGTAGGCGAAGCGCTTCATCGCAGGGTGTAGAGGAATGCCGCGATGTCCTGCGCGTCTTTTGGCGTGACGTTCAGATTCGGCATCGCATTGTTGGGATCGAGTGCCTGCGGATTCTCAATCCACCGCTCGAGATTCTGCGGCGTGTTCGGAATCTTCCCGGCGATCATGCTCCGGCCGCCCATGCCGGACAACGGCGGACCGACCATGCCCTTCGGTCCCCTGACGCCCGGAATGTCGTGACAGGCCGTACACGCGTATTGCGCGACGAGCTGTCTTCCGCGCTCGCTGTTGCCGCCGCCGGTCGTTGTCCTGTCTTCCCGGTGACAGGCAACAGACAAGAGACAACAGGCCAGAGGAAACCACAAAAGGCGGACTCTCTGTTGCGTGACGGTCATTTCCGCTCCGTCAATGCCGCGCTCTTCGTGAACGCGACCCGCCGTTCCGCCTCGGCAAGCCATGCCGCAAACAGCGCGAGGCCGAGAATGACGAGGATGATTCCTGCGGGGACCCACATGATCAGCCCCGCGAGCTGCTGGTCTTCGAGTGGATCGAGGCCCCACGCGCGCGTAATGGGTCCATAGATCGGATACACAAGCGACGGAGCAAAAGTCAGCAGTGCGCCGAGTACGCCGCTGTGAATTCCTGTGATGAAGACGTACGCCACGCCGGCGCCATAAGTCATACGGCCGAAGCGCCCGTGGATCAGCGCCGTCCAGAAGAGCGCCGCGGTCACAATGAACGAGGTGTGCTGCAGCGCATGGATGAATTCATGATGCAGGGTTGCCTGATACAGCGCTGGCAGATGCCACACCCACAATGCGAGGCCGTGCAGCACCGTTGCGGGCAACGGCGCGGTCATCGCAGTCCATGCCGCATGCACTGCCGGCCGCTGCGTCCATTGTGCGGCGGGCCGTCGCCACGACTGCGGCAGCAGCCAGAGCATTGCAATGAGAGGCCGTCCCAGCACGAGGAGCGGCGCGGCGACCAGCATCAGCAGCTCGTGCTGCACCATGTGCGCGGAAAAGAGGACTCCGCCGAGAGCATCGACCGGGGAGACGAGTGCAATGACGAGTGCGAGCCAGCCGGCGGCGAAGGCGACGGCTTCCAGTCTTCCGACGCCGCGCCCGGTCTTCGCCGTCATCCAGAGCCGTGCGAGCCCGCCAAAATAGAGAATCGCGGTCAGTGCAAGCAGCACGACGACGGCCGGCTCCCAGGACCACCAGTGCAGTACTTCGTCAGGCTCGAGGTGATGCGAGCCGGCGTGCGCGAGCAGAAAGAGGGAAGTCAGTCGCATGGTGACAGAAAGAGATCGGGAATCGTTCCGGCGGCGATCGTCAATGCGAAGATGAGGCCGAGTGCAAGCGCGCCTGTCGCCATGAAACGGATTCGCGCCGCCGAATCGTTCTTATAGCGCCAACCGATGAATGCACCCGACAGAGCCAGCACGAACAGCGGAGCCGCGCACGCGGTGAGAGTCCACCGAGCGCCGCTCGCACACGCCCAGTGCACGAGGGCATAGCGAAGCTGCAGCGCGGCGGCCCAGGCGATCGGCGGCGCCAGATTGCCGTACCAGAGCGCAACAGAGCTGGAACGGATGTCGATGTCCCTGGTGGCTTCTGCCATCGTCATCCCTTTCGCACGTAGTACGGCGCGACGTAGATCAGCAGATAGAAGGGAATCCACGTCACGGCGACGAAGTACCAGTAGACAGCGGTGCAGCGAATGTCGAGAAGCTGCTTTTTCGCGACAGGCCGCAGACTCTCATAGGCCAACAGCACGAGTACCTCGCCCGTCGCAGTGAGAACGTGTAGCGTATGCATGCCGATCGATGTCCATACGACCGAGCCGTACGCATGATCGCTCCACTTGAATCCGAGCTCCGCGATGTTCTTCCAGCGAATGATGAGAAACGCGATTGCGATGAGACTGCAGAGCACGTGGCCGATGCGGATGGCGACGACGTCGTCCTTCATCGCGCCGCGATCCGCAAATGCATACATGAGCACACCGCTGATGAGCAGCAGTCCGAGTCCTATGGACGGCCAGAGGAGCGGAGGAAGCTGTGCGCTCTGTGGCGGCCAGTCGAGATTGGCGGTCTTCAGATAGAGCCAGGTGCCGAACAGCATCGCGAACATGGCGCCTTCGATGGCCAGCATGCCGATGTTGCCCCACCAGAGGAGCGCGCGGCTGTCCGCGGCCGACGTCGGAAGCCCGGATACATCCAGGACGCGCGTGCTCATGGAGTCGCCTCCTCGCGCTCGCGCAGCATGTCCACTTCGACCTGTTCCCGCGCCGGCCAGAACCAGAAGATCAGCACAATGCCGCTCAGGCAGAGTCCGATCGTGAACCACCACGCAAAAAAGATCGCGCCCCACAATGCGATCGTCGCCGCAATTGCGAGATAGAAGGGGCCGAGGGAGTGTCCGGGAATCTCTTCGCGGTGATCGACTTCGGCGTCGAGCGTTTTCGTGATGAGGACTTCGCGATGGCCGGTTGCCATTCCGACGACGACCGGCGGGTCCGGCTCCGCATCCCAGATCGGATTCGGACCGGCGACGACGGGCAGGTGGAGAAAGTTGTACGACGGTGGCGGCGACGACGTTGCCCACTCGAGCGAATCGGCGTTCCACGGATTGCTTCCCGCGAGCGCACCGCGGCGGCGGCTGATCGCGAAGTTGGCCAGCATGCAGACGACCGACAGAACGATGAAGACTGCGCCACCCGACGCCACCTGATTGAGCGTCGTCCAGCCCATGTGCGGCCCGTACGTATAGATCCGTCGCGGCATGCCATTGAGCCCAAGGATGTGCATCGGGAAGAAGGTGAGGTTGAATCCGATCAGTAGGAGCCAGAACGCCCACTGCCCCATGCGCTCCGAGTACATGCGGCCTGTCCATTTGGGGAACCAGTAGTGAAATGCTCCGAAGAGCGGAAACAGAGCGCCGCCGATCAATACATAGTGCAGATGTGCGACCACGAAGAACGTGTCGTGCAATTGAAAGTCGAGCGGTACCGACGCGACCATCACACCGGACAGGCCGCCGATGATGAATACGGCGAAGAATCCGATCACATACAGGACGGGCGTGCGGATCACCAGCCTGCCGAGCGAGATCGAGGCGATCCAGCAGAAGATCTGCACGCCCGTGGGGATGGTGATCATCATGCTCGCCGCCGTAAAGAAACTCTGGCCGAGCTGCGGCAATCCGGTCGCGAACATGTGATGGACCCACAGGCCGAACGCCATGAATCCCGTAAAGACAAGCGACGAGACCATCACCGGATAACCGAAGGGCTTTCTTCCAGTGAAGGTCGTGATGATTGCCGAAATGAATCCCAGGGCCGGAATGAAGATGATGTAGACCTCGGGATGTCCGAAGAACCAGAACAGATGCTGATAGAGGAGCGCATCGCCTCCTTCGGACTGATTGAAGAATTGGGTGGCGACGAGCCGGTCCAGCGCCAGAAAGCCGGTGTCGAGCATGACGGCCGGCATTGCGAAGAGAATCATGAACGACGTGACGATCATGGCCCAGACGAACAGCGGGATGCGATTGAGCGACATTCCGGGCGCGCGCTGCTTGAACGCCGTAACCGAAATCTCCACCGCGACGACCAGCGCCGACACTTCCGTAAAAGTGATCATGTTGGCCCAGGTGTCGACGCGCTTGCCGGGCGCGAACATAGGGCCCGACAACGGCACATAGGCGAACCATCCGGCGTCGGCGCCTGCGCCGAGGGCGAACATGGTGTAGATGAAAATCCCGCCGAACAGATACATGTAGTAGCCGAATGCGTTCAGGCGCGGGAACGCGACATTGCGGGTCCCAACCATGAGCGGCACCAGGTAGATGCCCATCCCTTCCATGACAGGCACCGCGAAGAGAAACATCATGGTGGTGCCATGCATGGTGAAGATCTGGTTGTAGGCGTCGGGGCCGAGGATAGTATTGTCGGGACGTGAAAGCTGGAGGCGGATCAGGGCCGCTTCGATTCCGGCCAGCGCGAAGAAGCACATCGCCGTGACGATGTAGCGCATGCCGATTTCCTTGTGACCGGTTTCGCTCAGCCATCCGATGATCCCCCTGCCCGGGGACCATGTGGCGTCGAGCTCCCGTTCATCGATGGCGTAATCGGTCATTGAAGGCTCTCGAGATACGCGACGAGGTCATTGAGCTGCTGCGGTGTCATCTCATTGGCCGGCATGTTCGAGCCCGGCTTGAGCGCCTGTGGATTGACGACCCATCCGCTGAGACTTCCCTTGTTGTTGATGAGCGTTCCGGCGGCCAGCGTGGAACGGCTGGCGATGTGCGTCAGGTCCGGACCGGCGGTGGCATAGGCATCGATTCCCGTGATTGCGTGACAATTGACGCAGGGGAGCGACAGGAACGCCTGACGCCCGCGCCTCTGTGCGTCCGTGACCGGCTCAGGTGCAGCGGTGCGTTGGTGCTCCAGCCATCGATCGTAGGCGTCCTGGGACTCCGCGATCACGGTGAGCGCCATGTTCGCATGCTGCAGTCCGCAGAACTCCGCGCACTGGCCGCGATAGACGCCGGGGCGATCCGCCTCGATCCAGAACTTGTTGACGCGGCCGGGAATGAGGTCGCGCTTTCCGTGCAGGTTCGGGATCCAGAGACTGTGGATGACGTCGCGCGTCGCCAGCCGTAGCTCGACCGGCTTTCCGACCGGTATGTGAATCTCATTGGCGGTCCTGATCGACTTGTCGGGCTCGGAGTTCGGATAAGTGACTTCCCACCACCACTGATGCCCGGTGACGTCGATCTCGAGATGCGCCGTTCCGAGCCGCCCGAGCGTGCCCACTGTACGTCCCGTGGCGACGCTGGCGACGAGAAGCGCGAGGACGGTCACGAACGTCATGCCGGCGCCGATCGCCACCGCGATCGTTGCGCGGCGCTCACTCGGAGCATCAGCGAGCGGTTCTGTTCTTCTGTGCGAACGGCGGACGGCGATGAGCACCGCCGCCAGAGTGATTCCATAGACCACGATCGACACGCAGAGGAAGATGTTCCAGAGATGATGAAGCTCGCTCGCCTGCACTCCGGCGGGATGCATCGCCGACTGGAACCCGTTCACTTCTTCTCCTCGGCCCTTCTGGCCTGCATCTCGTCGGAGCGGGGAGAGACCGTCGCCGCCGGCTCGAGGCCGGACAGTGAGCGGACATAAGAGACGAGCTGCCACACCTGTTCGGCCGGTATATGACCGCCGAAGGAAGGCATCCCGTTCGGCCGTCCCTCTGTAATGGTGAGGTAGATCTGCGCCGGCGAGCTGCCGTAGATCCACTTGTCGTCCATCAGTGGAGGTCCAATACCGCCGCCGCCGTGGGCATGACAGCCGGAGCAGTTGTACTGCTCGAAGAGCTGCTGGCCTTTGCTGATCGCGTAAGCGTTTCCCTCATAAGGATTGTTCAAGGCGGCCGGCGCACCCATTGTGGGTCCGGGCTGCAAGGTGGAGACGCGCACAGGGAGCGGGCGTGATGCCGATGAGATCGGCGGATTGAGCTCGCGGATTTCCCGGCGGCAGCCGAACAGAGGCAGCAGGCAGCAGGCGACAGATAGCAGGACCTGTTGTCTAGACACGAGGCACTCCGTAGTCATCGAGGATTTTTTCGATGTCCGGCCGGCGTCGAGCGATCTCCTCGTCCAGCTTCTCTTTCAATGCGGTGTCGCCGCGGCGAACGCCCATGGAGATGTCGAAGACGAAGGGGAGGAAGGGGAGATCGATCTGCGGCGATACGGGAACGAGATCGAGCGCGACCCGCTGTGATTTCGCCGACCATGCGGCCTGGGGTCCCCACACGACCGCGACATCGACGTCGCCGCGTGCCACCGCATCGACGATGTTGTTGTGCGGGTCGTAGACGGGATACCCGATGACGTTGTCGATGATCCCGCGCTTTGCGAGTGCATGCGCCGGCGGAGCATTGACGTGATCGTTGCCGATGATCTGCACGCCGATCCTGAAGTGATGCAGGCGGGGATCGTCCAATGACCGGAGCTCCATGTGGCGGTCGCGGCGCGTGACGAAAACGTAGCTCGACCTGTAATAGGGCTGCGTCGTCGCCGCGAGCTCGTAATTGGAAGGAACGCCGATGATCACGTCGCACTCGTTCTGCTTGAGGGTCATCCGCGCAAAGCCGCGGCGCTGCGGAAACCACGTGTATTGAACGGGGCGGTTCCAATCCTTCGCGATCAGTTCCGCAATGCGGTTCTCGAACCCCTGCTGCTGCATGTTCGAGAAGGGCATGTTGTTCGGATCCGCACAGACGCGAAGAGGAGGACGCTGAACGACGGGGACAGACTGCCGCGCACACGCAACAAGAAGGATTGCCGCCAGTGTGGAGCCTGCTGCCAGTCTCATGGCAATGCGAACGTGTAGAGCTCGCCCCCCTTGGTCGTGTACTTCGCCAGGTCGCTCATGGCATTGACGAATCCCGTCGCAGCGGTGCCGTCGCGCGGATCGAGATCGCCGGAGACGATGGCGCCCGGCCAGCCGCCGACGCCGGAGAGAATCGAGACGTACTGCCGGCCGTCAGGACCGCGGTATGTGATCGGCTGTCCGATGATTCCGGAGCCTGTCTTGAACTGCCATAAGAGCTCGCCGGTCTTCGCATGCACGGCCTTGAACCAGCCGTCCATCGTTCCATAGAAGACGACATTGCCCGCGGTGACTAGCGCACCGCTCCAGACGGGAAACAATTCGCGAATCGACCAGATCTTCTTCGCCGCGATCGGATCCCAGGCATCGAACACGCCGCGATAGCCGCCGGGCCCCGCATACATCTTCACGTTGGCGCCGACATAAGGAGTGCCGGCGATGTAATTCGCCTGAACCCCTTCGGTGTCCTGACAGAGATTCGCGTGCGGGATGTAGAGCAATCCTGTCTGCGGCGAATATGCGGACGGCTCCCAGTCCTTCATTCCGGGCGAGGGAGGACAGATCTCGCGCGTCACGCGGCCGAAGCCGGGCGCCTTCTCCGCAACGGGAATCAACCGCCCGGTCTTGAGATCGACACCCTTCGACGTCGTGATGTAGCCATAGGGCGTTGCCGAGAGAACTTCGCCCGTCGTGCGATCGAGCACGTAGACATAGCCATTGCGCTCGGGACGGACGAGCACTTTTCGCTGCCGGCCCTGGATCGGCAGATCGAGCAGGATCTGCTCATTGATGCCGTCATGGTCATAGAGATCGTGCGGCGACCATTGATAGAACCAGATCGCCTCACCTGTATCGGGTTTGCGCGCGAAGATGCCGCAGGTCCACTTGTTGTCGCCGGGACGTTGTTCAGGATTCCATGCGCCGGGATTGGCCGTCCCGTAATAGATGAGATCGAGCTCGGGGTCATAAGAGATCCAGCCCCAGACCGTGCCGCCGCCGATCTTCCATTGATCGGGCGGCCAGGTCTTGACGCCGAGGTCGGCGCCGCGATCCTGTGCATAGAAAGGCTTGAAATTCGGTCCGATGAGGACGTCCTTGTCGGGTCCTGTCGAATACGCGCGCCAGACGATCTTGCCGGATTCTGTATCCAGTGCGGTGAGCCAACCGCGTACGCCGAACTCGCCGCCGCTGTTGCCGACGAGGACCTTGTTCCTGACGACGAGGGGAGCCATGGTGAGCGACTCGCCGCGGCTGATGTCAGCGAGCTGCGTTTCCCACACCTGGCCGCCGGTTGCCGCATCGACGGCGACGGTCCGCCCATCGAGGACATTGAAGAAGATCTTCCCGTTCGCATACGCGGCGCCGCGAGTCACCCAGTCGCAGCAGGCGACGCCCTTTGCCGCGCTCTGCATGTTCTTCGGCTCGAAGTCCCACTTGAGCGGCGCGCCCGGCTTCGTCAGATCGAGAGCGTAGAGATGATTGGGGAAGGGCGACACGACATACATCGTGTTGTTCACGACGAGCGGCGCGGCTTCTTCGCCTCTGACGCTGCCCATCGAGAACGTCCAGGCGACGCGCAGGTTCTTCGCATTCGCGGCATTGATCTGATCGAGGCCGCTGTAGCGCGTCGACGCGTAGTTCTTTGCCGGCATGATCCACTGGCCGTCGTCCTGCTGGATGGAGGTCAGATCGGTCCGGACGTCAGGCGCGGTGTGGAAGCGCTCGAGAAATGGGAAGGAACTGCGCCGCACCGGCTCGGCCTTGCGGCAGTTGAAGAGGATGAGGAGCGCGGCGAGACATGCACTGAGACGACGCACGAGACCGCCGGTGTGCATGAGGCGAGCCAGTCCGTTGGAGGACGTAAGTAGCGATTTTTGAGGGACTGGCGCAGTTATTGCTCCGCCCGCCAGCGTGATTCGTGTCTTAGTGGCCGATGACGAGCCGGCGATCCGCGCTCTCGTTGCGCGCATCGTGCAGCGGGCGGGATTCCATGCGGATGTCGCAAGGGACGGTGCCGAGGCGATTGCAAAGCTCGACGAGAACCCGTATCAGGTCGTGATTCTCGATCTGATGATGCCGAACGTCGACGGCTACGGCGTCATCGATCACGTGCGCGACATGGCGGGAGAACATCCCGCGATCATCCTCGTCAGTGCGGCGGACACGGCCGCGTTGCGCAAGGTCGACGGCTCGATCGTCCATTCCGTGATCCGCAAGCCGTTCGATATCGACGTGCTGTCCGACCTGATCATGGCCGCGGCGGAGTCGCGAAGCGCGGAGGCCAAGGGGAACTTACTGAAGTTTCAGCGCGAGTGATGATGGATGGGACGTATGGGACGGATGGGACGGATAGGACGGATGGGACTCGTTCTCCCCATCCGTCCTATCCGTCTCATCCGTCCCATAACTCCCATCCATCAAAATCTTCTGCTCACTCCCATTGCCACGAACCGATCCGGCACATCCCCATGCGCGCCGAATCCTGCTGAGAAGTCGAGCTGCAGGTCTTTGCCGATGATCCACGCCGTTCCCGCGTCCAGCAGCAGGGAGGACGGATTCGTCGTTGCTCCGCCGTCGACGAACACGTTGATCGCCGGCGAGATGTTGTATTGAAGCGTTGCCGCGAGCAGGCCGGAGTTTTGATCGCCGTGCTCCACGCCGATGTTGCCTTCGATCGACCACTTCTCCGACAGATCGCGGTCGGCTGCGAGACGCAGATCGGCGGTCGTCTTCGATGACTTGAACGTGCCGCTGCCGGAGTGTGGAAAGACCCGCGCGATCAGCCCCAGCGACGGACGATCGAGGAAGTGAATCTTCAGGCCGGCGGAAACCGGCGAGAGGCCGCTGTCGCCCGCGGAGCGGGTGAAGCCGCCGGTCTCGATGCGCGCCTCGATCGCTTTCGTGATTCCGTAGCGAATGAGCAGTGGAGTCGTGGTCGACGACGGGCCGTTGCCCGTATCCCGCTCCAGTCCGAGCTCCACCTGCAACTTGCCGGCATCGACCGTCGTGCTGCCGTCGGCGATGCCGGGGCGATCGGCATTGATGAGATCGTCGGCGAAGCAGGGGATGGTTAGACATAATGCCAGCAGCGTGGCCTGTAATTTGCTCTTCATGTTCATTCGACGCATACCGACAGCAACTCCGGAGGCAGCGATTGCAATACACGATTGAATCGCGAGAGCTGACGAGTGACCGCAGACATGAGTTGCACCCTACCACGATTGAAGCACGGGACCCTGGCGAGGCGATCCACCGCTTCGTCAAGATGAGCGATTCCGAACTGGTCAGTTTTTCCGCGCCTCGTCGTGGCCAGGAGTCGATCGGCACCGTCAGGAAAGACGAATCGGTGTTCCTGGTTCGCGTCTATCAGAGCTGAGGGCCCATCCGCGTGTCTCGGGTCGATCCTCCCGGCCGCCATTTCAGTGCGCTCGTCGTCGACGACGATCCGGCGCTGCAGGGCCTCTTTCACACCCTGCTCGCGCGCCGCGGATACGCGGTCGACTCCGCGCCGAACGGGCGCGCGGCGTTCGAATATCTGCGGCGCGGATCGTACTCCGTCATCCTGCTCGACCTCATGATGCCGGACGTCAACGGTTTCGAATTGCTCGAGCGTCTGGAGCGCGAGAGCCCGGCGCTGCTCGGGCGGGTGGTCGTGATGACCGGTGCGTCGCAGTCGATCGTCGACCGCGTCGATACGTCGCGGCTCTCCGGCCTGGTCCGCAAGCCGTTCGATCTCGACGAGTTGTGGAGCAAGTTGCCGTAGACTACGCGCCGCATGAGTGCGGTCTACGCTCTGTCGGCATTTCTGATGACCCTGGCCGGCGGCGCGTTCGCGCTTCGGTATCGCCGGTACCTCCTGTTCATCATGGCGTTCTCCGCCGGTCTGCTGATCGGCGTCGCGTTCCTCGATCTGATCCCGGAAGTCGTCGAGCTCGCGCATCGCGAGGCGATCGACATCCGCGCGCTGATGATCACCCTCATCGCGGGATTCGCGGGCATCTTCCTGCTGGAGAAGGCGACGATCATCCACAGTGAGAAGGCGCACGATGAGCCGGGGCACCAGCACAATGTCGGACTCGTCGGCGCCTTAGGGCTTTCGTTTCACAGTTTTCTAGACGGCCTGGCCATCGGCGTCGGCTTCAAGGCCTCGCCGCAGATCGGGCTGATCGTGCTCCTCGCCGTCGTCGCGCACGATTTCGCCGACGGCTTGAACACCGTCACCTTCATGCTGGCGTCCGACAACAATCTCCCGCGCACCGCCACACTCCTAGGAATCGACGCGCTGGCGCCGGTTGCCGGCGCACTGCTGTCCAACGTAGTGAACATCACGCCCCGGATGGTGGCCTTCCAGCTCGCCTTCTTTGCCGGCTTCCTTCTCTACCTCGGCGCCAGCGATCTGCTGCAGCGAGTGCATCAACGGCCAAAGCTGACCCTGATGATGTTCACTCTCGCCGGCTTGGTGACCGCAGGCGGAATCGTAGCCATATTGGAATGATGGAAGGATAAGACGGATAGCTACCCATCCGTCCCATCGGTCCCATCCGTCCCATACGTCCCATCCGTCCCATCATCAATTCACACTGACCGTATTGTCGTCCGGATTCCGATCGATCAGTTTCAGCTGAGGATCGATCCCTGCCTTGACCGGCTTCTTATCGACGGTGAAGGTGAACGTCATTCGCGGCGCGTTGATCAGCTTCTTCTCGACGATGAGGATGTTGTCATTGTCCTTCTTCCTCTTCGATTCGCCGAGCACGCCGACTTCAATGGTGTCGTTGATGGGGATCTCGTGCTCCCGGCCCCGATCATCGGAGCGCAGCTTCTTCGATTCGACGGTCACGGTGACGTCCCACTTGCCGTCCGGCCGCTGCTTCGCGGTCGCTTCCTTCGCCTTGTTGTCATAGAGCGTGATCGTGTCGAAGAGATCGGTGATCACCGTCTGCTTGTCGGCGGGAGCGTGCGCGCGGAACTTCGCGATGAGATCGCGCGTCGTCGGATACGGCGGGCCGGCGAACGCATGTTCCCTGATGAAGTCGCGCAGCGCGGCATTCACGTTCTCTTCGCCGATTGCCTCGCGCAGCTCGTACATGACCAGGGATCCCTTGCGGTAGTGGATGTAGTTCTGATTCTCGACGAGGCCGAGGGGCATTTCGGCGACGAGCTCGCCGCCGCGTCCGGCGAGATAACGGTCCAGCTCGAACTTGAGGAAGCGGCGCATCTTGTCGCGCCCGTACTCCTTCTCCATCACCATCAGCGCCGAGTACTGCGCCAGAGTCTCGGTGATCATCGTCGCGCCCTGCACCTGCGCGCCGCAGACCTGGTGCGCCCACCACTGGTGCCCAACTTCATGTGCACCGACGTAGAAGACGTAGTCGATGTCGTCCTTGTCGCGCAGATCGGCGATGAATCCGATCGACTCCGACCAGGGAATCGTGTTCGGGAACGACTGTGCGAAGCGCTGATAGTTGGGGAACTCGATGATCCGCACCTGCTTGTGCTGGTACGGCGAGAAGTTCGTCGTGAAGTAGTCGAGCGACTTCTGCACCGAATAGATCATGCGATCGACGTCGAAGGGATGCTTCGCGTCGTAGTAGATCTCGATCGGCACATCCTTCCACATCCCGCGCTTGACGCTGTAACGCGCGGAGAGATAGGACCAGAAGGCCCAGATCGGCGATGTCGTCTTGTAATGGAAGTAGCGGCGGCCGTTCTGCGTCCACTCCTTCTGCAGGTATCCCGGTGCGAGCGCAATCTGATCGGCGGAAGTGCTGACCGTCGTGTCGAGATTGATCCAATCCGATTCGTGGCCGAGCTGCGAGTTCATCTGCGCCGCTTTGTCGTCGATCTTCGCCATGCGGACCACGGGCGGCAGCCCGTACTTCTTCCGCTTCGCCGGGTCCTGAATCTCATTGAGGGCGGCATAGGAGAGGTGAGGGAACGCCCCGAAATTGTTCACGAACGTGCCATTCTCGACGATCGTGTTGTCGCGGAACTCGTTCTGGAATCCCCGATTGTGGATCTCGACGGCATAAGAGACTTCGAGCGACGCACCGGGCTGCATCGGCTGCCTGAGCCGATAGATCGAGTAGCCGTGATCCGGATCGTGTTGAACGCGCGTTGCACCCGGAACCGTACAAGTGAACCGCGACACCTCGGGATTCATGCTGATGTGAATGTCGGAGATCGGCGCGCCGGTCTTGTTGACCAGCGTGTACTTGCCGCGCACGTCAACCCAGCGCTTCTCGGGATAGATGTCGACGTCGGCCTGCGCATCGGTGATGCGCGGCTGCGGGATCGTTTCGTACTTCTTATAGAGCTTCTCCGTCTCCGCCTGCTGCTTCTCCAGCTTGTCGGCTGTCACGTACGTATTGAGGACGTTCGTGTTGTAGAAGATGTAGCAGCCGGTTGAGGCGAAGCCGGCGAGCAGCAGCACGGTGCAGGCGATCGCCGGCCGGCCGAAGCGCTGCATCGCGATGCGGCGGCGGATCGGGAACGAAGACTCCGAGCCGCGGACCCACAGAAGATGCACGGCGACCAGCAGCACGCCGGCGAAGAGCGTCCAGTACAGCATGAACCAGAGGTGCTGGGCGAGGTAGTGCCCGAATCCGTTCATGTCGGAATAGCGGATGTCGGGGAGGTTCATCACGTTGTACAGGCGATGCTCGAAGTGCAGCGCGCCGAGCGCCGAGGAGCTGATGATGTAGAGCAGCGCGAACAGATAGCCGACGTTCTTGTTGTTCGTCAGTACGTGCGCGAAGAACGTCAGGACGGCGAACAGCACGACGTCGATGCCGGTCACGAAGAAGATGCTCTTCGCGTAAACGCCGAGCTCGAGGTTGTAGTAGCCCTTTCCGAGCTGCACGCAGATCGTGGTGAGCACGGCCATGGCCAGCGTCGCGTAGAGCATCAGCAGCAGCGCCGTGAGCTTGCCGAGCCACATCGACCACGTCGGAGCCGGCATGGCGTCATAGACATCGTTCAGTTTCACGCTGCGCTCGCGCCAGACGATCTCACCCGCATAGAACGTGGCGATGATGATCGCGAAGACGACGAAGCCGCCGTTGATCGCCTCGACCATGACGTGAGTCACGGGATAGACGGACGTGTCGAAGAGGGACG
This sequence comes from Acidobacteriota bacterium, assembly GCA_021325515.1. Classification (GTDB taxonomy): domain Bacteria; phylum Acidobacteriota; class Thermoanaerobaculia; order Gp7-AA8; family Gp7-AA8; genus JAJPHC01. The sequence goes on along the minus strand of JAJPHC010000030.1, from coordinate 169,199 downwards.
AGCCGGCGATCGCATTGCCGAGCGCATTGAGGATTCCGAGCAGAAGAATGATCAGGAAGGGGAGGCTGCGAAGGATCGCTCCTGTTTCGACCGCGATCGTGCTGGTGAACTGCTTCCAGCTCGTCGCCGGGTCGAACCGCTGCTGCACGCGCGGCAGTTGGAGATTCACCCGCTCGAGCGGAGCCTCGTCCGCCGCGGCGCGTTTCCTGCCGCCGCCCGTTCCGGCGATCTGCATCCGGAACTTCCAGTACGTGATCGCCAGCACCGCGAAAGCCACGCCGATCCACAGCAGGCGGTTATAGAGAAACGCACCATCGAGACTGAGAATGCGCGTGTTCTTGTCGAAGACCGTCCAGTAGCGCGTGTTCAGTGAAAACGGCGCCATTCCGAACGGATCCGTGAGGCTCTTCAGCACGAGGTTCTCGAGATTCTTCGCGATCAGAACGCGCGAAGTGATGTAGCCGACATAGAACGCGGCGACGCTGACATACGTCCACATCAGGCTGCGCGTCAGAGCCGCGATCCCGAAGAAGATCGCGGCGAACAGCAGCAGGTTCGGAAGCACGAGCGCGAAATACGAGAAGAGGTACGGCTTCAGAAGGAAGGGCCCGATGCGGTCCTTGTCGACCCACCACATCTTCGACCCCACCATGATCGCCAGCACGACGCTGAGGTAGACCAGCGAGGACGCGACATAAGCGGCGGAGAACCGGCCGGTGAGGTACTGCCACTTCTTCACCGGCGAGGAGAAGAAGAGGGAATCGGTGTTCAGCTCGAAGTCGCGATGAATGGCGCTCGCGACATACGCCGTCGACGTCAGCACGCCGAACGTCGACATGATCAGCAGAAACTGCATGATCACGAACGGTGCATTCTTGTTGACGTTTCCCAGCGCGCCGCCGATCTGAACGCCGTCCGACGTCACCGCGCCGAACGTCATGAAGAAGAACAGCGTGAAGAGAATGTAGAAGAGTGGACTGCGGAAGTGATATCGCAGCTCGAATTTGAAGATGTTCCAGGTCACGCCGCCTTCTCCTCGGCAACCTTGCCGTTGAGCGTCGAGAAGTAGACGTCTTCCAGCGAGGTCGGGACTTCGCCGAACGACGAGTCGGGCTGCACATCGCTGTAGACGTGAATCACGGTCCGTCCGCCGATGAGCCGCGTGGAGATGACCTGATACGCGCTCTGATAGTGCTCGAGCTCGTGCTTGTCGATCGTGCGGCGCCAGATCTTGCCGTGCAGATCCTGAATGCGCTGCAGCGGATCGCCGGTCATCAGCACCTGGCCGTTGGCGATGATCGCCATCCGCGAACAGAGATCGCTGACGTCTTCCACGATATGCGTGGAGAGGATCACGACGACGTTCTCGCCGATCTCCGCGAGGAGGTTGTGGAAGCGGACGCGCTCGCCGGGATCGAGTCCCGCCGTCGGCTCGTCGACGATGATCAGTTGCGGATTGCCGAGGAGTGCCTGCGCGATGCCGAAGCGCTGGCGCATGCCGCCGGAGTACGTGCCGAGATTCTGTTTGCGCTTCTCGTAGAGGTTCGTGCGGCGGAGCAGTGCGGCGACGACTTCCTTCCGCTCCTTCGCGTTCACAATGCCTTTGAGCACCGCGAAGTGATCGAGCATCGTCTCCGCGCTGATGCGCGGGTAGACGCCGAACTCCTGCGGCAGATAGCCGAGGATGCGGCGGACTTCGTCCTTCTGGCGGAGGACGTCGAGCTGTCCAAGCGTGATCGAGCCGGAGTCGGCTTCCTGCAGCGTGGCGATCGTTCGCATCAGTGTCGACTTGCCCGCGCCGTTCGGGCCGAGCAGGCCGAACATGCCTGTGGGAATGGTCAGGGAGACATCCTGCAGTGCGCGGACGCCGTTCGCGTAGGTCTTCGACAGACCTTCGATGCGAAGTGTGTTGGACATGATTCCTCCGAGAAGTGCGAGTCGGAGGATTGTACGGGCTGATGCGGCAAAAGTTGCGTCACAGGAGCCGATACGGGCCGTCACTGCGCCGGGCGCCATTCGGGCGTATCGAACCAGGATGAAGAAAATCGTTCTCGTCCCGCTCGTCCTGCTGATGTTCGTGGCCGCTGCGCCGCCGAAGAAGGATGCCTATCCGCGCGCGTGTGTCGACTGCCACGCGAAAGAGCGGAAGCTCAGCACGCTGATGGCAAAGCCGGACGCGGCACTCGCGGCGAAGCTGCAGCCGCTCGCACCGAAGGGAGTGAAGCTGACCGGCAAGCATCCCGCCGTCGCCTTCGCGTTCAAGGACGTCCCGGCGAAATGCATGACCTGCCACAGCGCAACCTCGAAGACCGCGCCGCAGTTCCCGCTCCTGATACACACGATTCACGTGCCGGATGCCCACGCCGAATGCACGAATTGCCACAAGTTCGATGGAGGGGAGATGAGGGTGCCGAGTGGGGGTGAATGATTGGTCACGCGGGTTCGCGGGCTCGCGGGCACGCGGTGGTGGGAGTTAGCTCTAACAGAGCTTTTTCAGAATGAAGCCACCGCGAGCCCGCGAGCCCGCGTAACTGCGAGCCCAAGTGACCCAGCCACAAGAACTACTTCGCATCCGGGAACGTCACGACCTTGTGATCGATCGGCTTCAGCGTCTTGAGGTAGTCGTAGATCGAGCCGAGGTCTTCTTCGGTCATCCCGGCGAACGCGATCCAGGGCATTACTGTGTTGCGGCCGGCGGGAACGTCCGGTGCGGTCTCCGGGGTCATGTTCGCGAATGCCTTGAAGCGGCCGATGAACTCCGCCTTCGTCGCGTGGCCCATGTAGTTGTACGGCATCGGTGTCAGATTCGCGGTCACCACGCGTCCCCACGGGCCGGTCATTTCCCAGCCGCCGGCGAAGTCCTGGCCGGGGATCAGATTGTTGTGATCGTCGTGCGGCGTGTGGCATTCGTGGCAGCCGCCGATCGTCGTCAGATACTTGCCGTAGGCGACCGGGTCCTTGCGATCGGGAGCGGCAACGGGTCCGTCGAGCGGCTTCGGAATGAACTTCACGATGAAGTTCACCGGGAAGTTGAGCTTCTTCGGCGGCACACCCTTGTGAATCGGCTTGAGCGTGCGCAGGTAGGCAACGACGGCCTTCGCATCGTCATCGCTCATGTTGCGCAGATGCTCGTACGGCATCATCGGAAAGAGCGGATCGCCCCCGCGGTCCACGCCTTCGCGAATGGCGCGCAGGATCTCGCCATCCGTCCACTTGCCGAGGCCGAACTGCGCGTCCGGCGTGATGTTCTGCGCGGCGACCACACCGGGGAAGCCGAGCTTCTCATCGAAGATGTAGCCCCCTTCGCCCTCTGTGCCGGGCTTCACCGGCGTCGAGAACTTCAAGAGGTGATCGGAGTGACATCCGAGACAGTCGGAGACATGCTCGACGACATACTTGCCGCGGGCGATCCGCTCCGGAGTGGCCTCGACCTTTTCGGCGGAGGCGGGACGCGAGGCCGGTTTCTTGATCGACAGAAACGCAGCCGCTGCGATCAAGACGAGCACAACAACGCCGGCGATCTTTGCGAACGTTTTCATGGATGTCCTCGGAAGTGATGATTGTTTTCCGGGAATGGTACCTTACGCGACATGCTCGCTACCCTCTTATTCGCCGCCTCGCTGAACGCCCGCGTCCAGCAACACTACGACCGGATCGAATCGAAGCAGCTCGTCCCCATGCTCTGCGAAGTGCTCCGTTTTCCGACCTACGAGCACAACGACGAGGCCCTCGCGGAGCAGAAGCAATGGCTCATGAAGAGCGGGCAGAGCCTCGGCTTCGTCGTGCGTGATGCGGGGAAGATCACCGAGATCGAGCTCCCCGCTGCGGCGGAAAACGCGCCCGTGCTCGGGCTCATCGTGCATGGCGATGTGCAGCCGGTCGATGCCGATGCCTGGTCATTTGCGCCGTTCTCCGGCAAGGCGGACGAGAAGTACGTGTATGGACGCGGCGCCGCCGATGACAAAGGCCCGCTCGTGCAGGCGCTGCTCGCGATGAAGGCGTTGAAGGAGAGCGGCGTCGCGCGCACGCATACGATCCGCCTGCTGGTCGGCAGCCGCGAGGAGTCCGAGGCCGATGAGATGCCGGAGTATCTGAAGACACACAAGGCGCCGGACTACTCGCTGGTGCTCGACTCCGAATTTCCCGTGGTCGTCGGAGAGAAAGCGTGGAACGCGCTCTCGGTGACGACGACTCTTGCGGAGCGCGAGGGCGCCGCGAAGCCCTACATGGTCGCCGACCTCTGGGCCGGTCTTGCGCCGAGCATCGTTCCCGATCACGCGGAAGTCACGCTGCGCTGGAAAGAAGGGACGCCCGATTGGCCGCCGGTGATGAAAGCGATTCGCGCGGTCACGCTGCCCGACGGCACGCGGATCGCGATGAAGGACGATGCGGACACGCTGCGCGTGGTCGCGTACGGCCACTCCGCGCATGCAGGTGTGAACATCGAGGGCGGACGCAATGCGCTGATGGCGCTTGCGTACGCGGTCGAGCCGCTGCTGCCCAACGGCGGCGCGAAGGACCTGCTCGCATTCGCGAAGCGCGCCGGCGACGACATCTACGGCACAGGCCTCGGATTCACGAAGAGCGATCCGCTGTGGGGGCGCTACGCGGTGAATGTCGCAACGATCAAGCGCGACGCGGATGATCCGAAGAAGTACACGCTGACGATCAACATCCGCAGCACTCCGCCGCTGACCGGCGCGGAGTTGGAGAGCGTTCTGCACGGCTTCGTCGCGGAGTTCAATCAGGTGACCGGTGCGGCGCTCGTGCAGGGAGGTTGGTTCGGCGACTCGACGCTCGGATTCGATCCGCGCGCGAAGCTGATCCGGCGTCTGCTGCTCGACTATGAGCGTGCGACCGGCGCGGCGGCGAAGCCGGCGATCTCAGGCGGCGGCACGTACGCGAAGCGCGTTCCGAACGCGGTCGCGTTCGGCATGTGGTTTCCCGGCAAGCCGTATCCGGGTCACGATGTCGACGAAAAGATCGAGATCGCGGATCTGCAGAAGGGAACGCGCGTGTTGATTGTTGCACTGACGGATCTGGCCACTGGAGCTCGGATCGTGGAGCCGTTCAAACCATGAAGGACGATGTGCGGCGAGCAGAGCCCGACGACGCGCTCGACGTCGCGGAGCTCGCGGGACAACTCGGATATCCATGCGATGAGGCGACGATGCGCGCGCGCATCGAGCTTGCGCGGGAGAGCGGATTTCGCGATGTGCTCGTGGCCGAGCGCGAGGGGCGTGTCCGCGGCTGGATCGAGGTGGCGATCGTGGAACTGATCGCGAACGACCCTTTCTGCGAGATTCATGGATTGATCGTCGATCAGGAGTATCGCGGGACGTCGCTGGGCTCGCAGCTCGTCGCGGCCGCGGAGGCGTGGGCGGCGGAACGCGGACTGGACCGCGTGCGCGTGCGGAGCAATGTCGTTCGCGATCGCGCCCGCAAGTTCTACGAGCGCCTCGGCTATACCGTGACGAAAGTGGCGAACGTCTTCGACAAGTTTTTGTAGGAGCGCGGGCGTTCCGTCCGGGCGGCAAAAAGATCGAATGGAAGAAGCGAGGACTCATGGCGGCCGGGCGGGACGCCCGCTCGCTGCGGAAGAGGCGCCGGCGCTCCGTGGCTTTGTCGCGGCGGCGCGGCGGCTCGTCGTGCTGACCGGCGCGGGTTGTTCGACCGAGTCGGGGATTCCGGACTACCGCAGTCCCGGCGGCGCATGGACCCGGCACAAGCCGATCCTGTACGGCTCGTTCGTGCGCAGCGCGGAAGTGCGGCGCTTCTATTGGGCGCGCAGCTTTCGCGGCTGGCCGCGCTTCGCCGCCGCGAAGCCGAACCGGGCGCACGAGGCGATCGCGCAACTCGAAGCGCGCGGAGGCGTGCATCAGCTCATCACGCAGAACGTCGATGATCTGCATCAGGAAGCGGGCAGCCGCGCGGTCGTGCAGTTGCACGGGCGCAATCGCGTCGTCGTCTGTCTCGAGTGCCGTTCCGAATTTCCGCGCGCGGACGTTCAGGAGCGCCTCGCGCGGCTCAATGAAGCCTGGCTCGCGAATGCACCATGGCATGTGCTGCATGCAGACGAAGCGGACTTCGCGCCGGATGGCGACTCGGCGCTGCCGGTTTCGGTGATCGACGGATTTCGCGTGCCGGATTGCGAGCGCTGCGGCGGCGTGCTCAAGCCCGCGGTGGTCTTCTTCGGCGAATCGGTGCCGAAGGAGAAAGTCGAGTACTCGATGCAGCGCGTCGAGGAAGCGGATGCGCTGCTCGTGGCTGGTTCCTCGCTGACGGTGTGGTCGGGGTTCCGCTTCGTGAAGCGCGCGGCGGAGCGCGGGATTCCGATCGCGATCGTGAACATCGGTCCGACGCGCGGCGACGAGCTGGCGTCGCTCAGGATCGAGCAGAAGGTGGGCGAGATTCTCCCCGCCGCAATTCAATGATGGCGATCTCCGGCGACATGCCGAGGCGGAAGGGAAGCAGCCAGTATCCGGCGCCGGTCGTGACGTAAAGCTGCGACGGCCCTTCCGTGTAATGTCCCATGTGATATTTCAGGAAGACGCCGGCGAGACACCAATGCAGCGGGCGGAATCCGAGTTGTCCTCCGTGCGTGTGGCCCACGAGCGTCAGCGGCAGCGCGCGGCGCCTGGTTTCATCGAAGGCGCGCGGCTGATGCGCGACGACGATCGGAAAGGTATTCGCCGGCGCGAGGTGCAGCGCTGCGTTGAGATCGGGGGCGAGTGCTGGCCGCAGTTGCCGCGCCGCGTAGTCGGAGAGGCCGGCGATCCAGAGCGGGCCGAGCGGCATCCCTTCGTTGACGAGGAGATGTACGCGCGTTCCCTTCAACCGCGCGATGTACTCGAACGGTGCGCCGTAGATTTCGTGATTGCCGAGCGTGGCGATGATCGGGATCGATGACGGAACCGCGTTCGTCGATGCCTCGAACTTCTGCGTGAACCAGGGATCGTCATCGATGAGATCACCGGCGAGCAGGATAGCCGCGGGCCGTTCCGCGGACGCCGTCGCGAGGATCTTCTCCAGCCGCGAGGGACGCGTGAAGAGCCCCGTGTGCAGATCGGAGAGGAGCGCCAGCTTCGTTCCTTCGGCGCCGGCCGGGAGATTCGGAAGGCGGATCGTGACGTGCTCGACGCGCAACGGGACGAGCGCCTGATAGAAGCCGGCGATGCCGCCGATCAGGATGAACCAGAGGAACGCGCGCGACGCGCGTGCCGGCGGCAGCCGCAGCAGGACGATGAGAAGGGTGACGATCGAGTAGAGGATGGCGAACGAGGTCCAGGCGAACCAGGGCGGCCCGAAGATCGCGCGGATCCAGCGCGTGGCGTCGTTGCGAACTTCGAGGTAGGGGATGACCGGCCAGACGAGATTGCCGAGGAGCGCCAGCGAGTAGACGAGGTGCCTGCGCCGAGGATGAAGTCTCACGATTCGCCGGATGGTGAGGAGGTTGAACGGGCCGAAGAGCACCAACGCAATGGCGAGGATGATGACGGCGCGCATTCGATTACCATCATCGCATGGCGCATTTCGATATCCCGCTCGACATTCCCCACGCCGGCCGCATGGCGGATCGCATCCTGAATCTGCTGGAGCGGCACGTGGAAGAGAACGGGATCACGGCCGAAGCGGTGCTGGAGGCGGCGGAAGCGATGTCGAATCTGCTGTTCCGCTACAGCGCGAACGAGGAGAATCCGGAAGGGGCGGAAGCGGAGCAGGTGCGCGGGAAGGCGGCGGAGCTGGGCCGTCAACTAGTTGACGAGCTCGAGCGCGCCCACATCGCCGGCGACCGCCTCGGCCAGTACGTCCGCAACTATTTCGAATGCCTCGAGCTCGGCGAGGAAGGCGCGCGCATTTCCCTCCGAGCCGGCGAGAACCCGAACAGCTTGCAGCGGCCGGTGTGAGGGCGGGGCGCTTCGCGCGGCGCTTTCGCGCGGCGCTGGGCGCTAGGCGCTAGGCGCGAGGCGCGAGGCGCGAGACGCATGTTTGGGAACCATCGCGGCTGAATCGAACATCGCAAGCGAGAAGCACACGAGCTCGTTCGTGCCTGTCGCCCAGCGCCCCGCGCCCAGCGCCCCGCGCCCAGCGCCCCGCGCCCAGCGCCCCGCGCCCGGGTAACGCCGATCACAGCCAGAAACGCGCGATCGCGGTATAGAGCACCCATGTTCGAAGCTGCAGAACTTCATCGCACGGTGTCGAAAAAGGAATTCGAAGCCGCAGTGCCGGAGCTGCGAACGCAACTGCTGGCGGCGCAGCGCAGGCTGACGAAGTCGAAACGGCAGGTCATCATCATCGTTTCGGGCGTCGAGACCGCGGGAAAGAGCGACGTCGTCAACCGGCTGCACGAATGGCTCGACGCGCGCGGCCTGAGCGCTCACGCGTTCTGGCGCGACTCCGACGAAGAGCGCGAGCGCCCGCGCTACTGGAAGTTCTGGCGCAAGCTCCCGCCTCGCGGAACGATCGGGATCTTCTTCGGCTCGTGGTACACGCAGCCGATCGTCGAACGCGTCTACCGGAAGACGAGCAAGGCGGACTTCGATCGCGAGATGCAGCGCATCGTCTTCTTCGAACGGATGCTGGCGCAGGACGGTGCGATCATCGTCAAGCTCTGGCTCCATCTTCCCAAAGACGAAGAGCTCGCCCGCCTCGGCCGCAAGTCGAAGTGGGGGCCGGAAGCGAAGAAGTACGCCGCGCATTACGATCGATTCGCCTCGGTATCGGATCGCGCGATCCGCAGCACCGACACGGTCGAAGCGCCGTGGAAGATCATCGAGGCGACCGACGAGCGCTATCGCGATCTCACCGTTGCGCGCATCGTCCTCGAGGCTCTGGAAGGCGTCGACCGCCCCATTCCGCAGGCGGCCGCGACGCCTGCCTCGCAGCTGACGGGACCGACAGTCCTCGACAACGTCGATCTCACGAAGACCATCGACGATGACCATTACGATCGCAAGCTCTCCAAGCTGCAGAAGCAACTGCGCGACATCGCGTGGAAGCAGTGGGAGGAAGGGCAGTCGTCGGTGATCATGTTCGAAGGATGGGATGCGGCGGGGAAAGGGGGCGCGATCCGCAGACTCATCGCTCCGATCGACGCGCGCATCTATCGCGTGATCTCAGTCGCCGCTCCGACGGATGAGGAGCGCGCGCAGCACTATCTCTGGCGCTTCTGGCGGCAGATCCCGCGCGCCGGCTCGATGACGATCTACGATCGCTCGTGGTATGGCCGCGTGCTCGTCGAGCGGGTGGAAGGCTTCGCGACGGCCGATGAATGGTCGCGCGCCTATCGCGAGATCAACGACTTCGAGGAGCAGCTCGCGGAGCATGGCATCGCCCTCGTGAAGTTCTGGCTGCACATCGATCCCGACGAGCAGTTGCGGCGGTTCGAGGAGCGGAAGTCGATCTCGTGGAAGCAGCACAAGATCACGGAAGAGGACTGGCGCAATCGCGAGAAGTGGTCGCGTTACGCGGAGGCCGTGCACGACGTGGTGACGCGCACGAGCTCCGCGGTCGCGCCGTGGCATCTCGTTCCGGCGAACGACAAACGGTTCGCGCGGCTCGAGGTGCTGCGGACGGTTGTGGACCAGTTAAGTTGATTTTCCAGGTGTGACCCCCGAAAACCAACTTAAGCCTCGGCCATCTCCGTGGCTTTGTTCGCTTTTTTTCGGGCGACTTCGCGCTGCGAGTGATCGAGGATCTTCTTGCGGATGCGGATCGACTCGGGCGTCACTTCCACCAGCTCGTCGTCATCGATCCACTCCAGGCACTGCTCGAGCGTCATGATGCGCGGCGGCGTGAGCTGCACCGCGATGTCCGAGCTCGATGCGCGCATGTTCGTCAGGTGCTTCTTGCGGCAGACCTGCACGACCATGTCGACGTCGCGCGAGTTCTCGCCGACGATCTGACCGCCGTACACCTTCACGCCGGGCCCGAGGAAGAGGATCGAGCGCTCCTGCAGCGGCTCGATCGCATAGGCCGTCGTGTCGCCGCCTTCCTTCGAGACGAGTGCGCCGCGGTTGCGGCTCGTGATCTCGCCGCGGAACGGACCGTACTCGAGGAACGTGTGATACAGCAGTCCCGTGCCGCGCGTTTCGCTGAGGAACTCGGTGCGGATGCCGAACAGACCGCGCGTCGGAATCTTGAACTCGATGCGGACGCGGCCGGTGCCGGGGTTGACCATGTCCGTCATCTCGGCGCGGCGGATCTGCAGCTTCTCCATGATCGGACCGACGTGCGCCTCATCGATGTCGACGACGAGCGCTTCGTACGGTTCCATCGTCTTGCCGTTGATCTCCTTCAGGATGACCTGCGGCCGCGACAGCGCGAACTCGTAGCCTTCGCGGCGCATGTTCTCGGCGAGGATCGACAGATGCAGCTCGCCGCGTCCCGAGACTTCGAAGCGATCCGCCTGCTCCGTCTCGCGCACGCGCAGCGCGACGTCCTTGCGCAGCTCGCGCTCGAGGCGCTCCTTGATGTTGCGGGAAGTGACGTACTTGCCTTCGGTTCCCGCGAACGGCGAGTCGTTGACGAGCCAGAACATCGACACCGTCGGCTCATCGATCGCGATCGGCTCGAGCCGCTCCGGCGCGTCCGCCGCGGCGAAGGTCTCTCCGATCTCGACATCGGCGAAACCGGCGATGGCGACGATCTCGCCGGCCGCGGCCTCGCTGATCTCTTCGCGCTTCAGACCTTCGAACGCCGTCAGCTTCGTGACGCGTCCCTTCTTGTGCGTGCCGTCGCGCAGGATGAGGATGACGTCTTCGCCCTGGCGGATCCTGCCGCGCTGAACGCGGCCGATGCCGAGGCGGCCGACGTACTCGTTGTAGTCGATCGCCGAGACGAGCAACTGCAGCGGCGCGTCGACATATCCCGGCGGGGGAGGAATGCGCTTGAGGATCGCGTCGAACAGCGGCCGGCAATCGTCGTTCTTGTCGCCCAGTTCGGAGCGGACGATGCCCTGGCGGCCGATTGCGTAGAGGATCGGGAAGTCGAGCTGCTCGTCCGACGCGCCGAGCTCGATCATGAGGTCGAACACTTCGTTGACGACTTCCTGCGGCCGCGCGTCGCTGCGGTCGATCTTGTTGATGACGACGATCGGCAGCAGGCCGAGGCCGAGCGCTTTGCGGAGCACGAAGCGGGTTTGAGGCATCGCCCCTTCCGCCGCATCGACGAGAAGGATGACGCCGTCGACCATCGACAGCACGCGCTCGACCTCGCCTCCGAAATCGGCGTGGCCCGGCGTGTCGACGATGTTGATCTTCACTTCCTTCGGATGGACGAAGTCGGCGGGAAGATCGTGGCCCGATGAGGTGTGTGTCGCCTCGTGATGCGCGGGATGGCCGAGGGCGTCGGGCTCATCGACGAGGTAACGGATGGACGTGTTCTTGGCGAGAATCGTGATGCCGCGCTCTTTCTCGAGGTCATTCGAGTCCATGACGCGCTCGTCCACCTGCTGGTTGGCGCGGATGGCGCCGGCCTGCTTGAGGAGAGCGTCGACGAGCGTGGTCTTGCCGTGATCGACGTGGGCGATGATCGCCACGTTGCGAATATCGAAGCGAAACTGTTGCATGCGGGACGGTTAACGCGAGCGCGCCGAGGGAATTCCTGCCCTGTTTCTTCACCGCCAGGTGAGCTCGTACGTGCAGACGCCGTCGCCGCGGCAGTGGCACTTCGTCTCCGCGACACTCGCGTCGCGTCCGCCGTGGCGCATGATCGCCTCCAGCAGAAAGCCGTGGCCGCTTGCGCAGAAGATCGGGCTGTAGCAGGGATAGTCGTGGTAATGCATCCGCGCGCCGTTCTCCAGACGCTCGAGCTCGAGGTAGCCGTACCTCTGATACTGCTCGTGGAATTGCGTCAGGCGCTGCAGAAATGCGTAGAGCTCGCCGGCATCGAGTTTCTGAAAGACGCGCGAGAGGCCGAGCTCCGCGGAGGCAGCGCCGATGTAATAGAGGATGTGCGGATGCTGCTCGCTGCAGTTCTCGTAGATCGCCTTGTCGTACTCGACGATTGCGCTGAAGTCGTACCACTCCGCGGCGAGAGGATGCATCGCGATGCGCATCACACTGCTCGAGAGCTTGCTGATGACCGAGTAGAACGTCCGCTCGCCGAGCTCCTTCATCAGAAACTCGCGGCGCCCGGAGAACATCACACCCTTCACTTTGCAGATGGAGGGATCGGGGCCGGCCAGCACCTCGCATCCGATGAGCTTCAGAGGCTCACGCTTACCTACGCCCAACTGGAACAGCAGCGACATCGAATCAGAACTCTACCTTCGGCTTCGTCTGTTCGGGCCCGACGCGCCCGGCCGCGATGTCGGCTTTGAAGAAGTTCTCTCCTTTGATGGGCGCGTTCGCCATCCGCCGCAGCATGGCCAGTTGTCCGGTGTGCGCCAGCGCATCGGCGATCGGCCCCTGAAACAGGCGCTCGAGCTCGCACGCGATCTCCGCGCCGGAGGCGAGATAGTCGTCGAATTTCTTCGCGGCCGCGTAGAAACGGTCGCACTCCGCGGGCCATGACTGCGGTGTGGAGTCGTTCCACTTCCGTTCGCCGGACGCCATCGACCATCCCCAGTCGAGGAGATCGTTGATGTGCGCCAGAATTTTCACGGGCGGACGTCCGCCCGCGTCGCTCAGCGCGAATTCCGGCGGCGCATCGCGCAAGGTCTTGCTCGCGCGATACACGAGCGTGGCGAGAGTGTGGCGAAGAAAGGTGCGCGCGTCGTCAGGCATGTGCGCATTATCGCGCGAGGCGCTTCGCGCGGCGCTGGGCGCGAGGCGCTTCGCGCGGCGCTGGGCGCTAGGCGCTGGGCGTCAGGCACAGAGAAAGGTCTCAGCTGTTCGATGCAACCGGTTCACGCCCGGCGCCCCGCGCCCCGCGCCTCGCGCCGCGCCCGAAGGGCGCCTCGCGCCGCGCCCGAAGGGCGCCCTGCGCCGCGCCCGAAGGGCGCCCTGCGCCATGCACCGCGCCTAGTACCACACGCTGTGTGTATACGTGAACGTCAGCCGCTGTCCCTTCTGCGTGATCGGATAGAACTGCGCCTGTTTGAGCGCTTCCACGTTCTGATCCGCGAGCGCGGTGGAACCGGTCGTGTTCTTCGTCACCAGCACCGTCGTCACGACGCCATCCGCACCGACTTTCGCCTGCATCTCGATCTGTCCATGCGACCGGCCGCCTTCGACCTTCGCCGGCTCCCGATAGAAGTGCGGCACTTCCGAGACGCGCTCCTTCGACTGTTCGGCGGTCATCAGCTCACTGGTGAGGACCCAGCCGCTCCGGTTGTCGAACATCCGCAGCTCGGCCCACTCGCCCTTATGCGAGAGCACCGAGACCGTCTCGCCGAATCCATATTTCGAGATCACCGGCGAGTCCGTGGTCGGGAAGGAATGGATCAACATCGACGGAATGCCGACATACATGATCGCGACGGGCTGACGCGAATCGGCGGCTGCCTGCGCGACCGGTTTCGGCTTCTGCGTGCAGGAGAAAAGAAGGAAGGGGACCAACAACAACAGCAGTCTGTTTCTCATCGCTCGCTCCCAATGCAACGATGCGTTAGGGGCGAGCGCGCTACCGTGGCGACTGTCACACGCGAACGTGTCGGACTTCATCCCGGCGCGAGGCGCGCCAATAATTTCTGCAGCTCTTCCGCGCTGTACGCCGGACGGGAGCAACTGTTCCCGTTGCAGAGAAACACCGCCGCTTTCTTCAGCACCGGATACTGCACCTTCGCATTCGGCAGCGGCCCCTCGGCCGGATCGAACCACTCGACCTGCTTGTAGGCCACCGGAATGCGTCCCGCGGCGGCGAACAGCGATTGTGCATTCGCGTCCTTTTTTCCGCCGACGACGGTGATGTGCAGCGGATCGGCGCGCAGCTCGAGATCGGCGAGCAGCACACCGCCAACCGGCCAGTCCTTCGCGATCTGTTCCGACGCCAGATAGCGCATCGCATTCTTCGCCATCGCGAGATGCTCCGGCTTTCCGTCATAGTGATAGAGGAGATTCGCGAAACGTGCGACGTCGATGTTCTCGTCGCGCTGATACTTCGGCGGCATCATCTTCTGCGGCTTCGCGGTGAGGTATCCCGGATTCGCGCGGAAGGTCTGCTCGATGTACGACGCTGCCTCCTGCGCGCGCCCGAGCCAGAGCCGCTCGCCCGTCGCGGCGTACAAGGCGAGGTCGGCGCGCGCGATCGCGATCGTGTCGCCGAGGTAGGGCTCGCTCGTTTGCGAGCCATGGTTGAAGCCGCCGTCCGCGCGCCGCAGGTGCGCATACACCCACTTCAGCGCCGCGCGTGCGTCCGCCAGCGCGGTGCGATCGCCGCTCGCCATCGCCAGCGTCGCGAGAGCCTCCGCCGCCCAGCCGTTCTCGCGCGCGTACCGGTGCCGGTCGATGCGCGGAATTCCTTTCGCGCGCCGCGCGGCATCATCCAGCGCGAAGTACTCGCCCGCGTGCTCACCGGCGACGAGATCCGCATCCTGACTCGTGTAGAACGCTCCCTCCGGACTGCGGAGAAAGGTGTCGAGATAACGGCGGATCGATTGCGCGGTCGCGAGATCCTTCCTGTCTCCCCACAACGCGTACGCCTCGGCCGCAACGCGCAGGTTGCCGGCCTGCATCTGCATGATCTTTTCGAAATGCGGCTCGCTCCAGACGCCGCCGGTCGAATATTGATAGACACCGCCCCAGACCGGATCGAGGAGATGGCGCTCGCCATCCAGCGTCTGCCGCGCCATCGTCTTCGCCTCGGCATCGCCGGCGCGCGCGCGTGCGAGCGCGTACTCGACGCTGTGCGCGTCGAGGTACTTGTGGCTGAAGCCCCAGCCGCCGTTCTTCGCGTCGTACTTCTCGCGATGCGTCTGCTCGAGCGTCCTGCGCAGCGAGTCGGAGAGCGCATCGCTGTTGAACTGCGGCGCAGGCTCGGCGAAGACGGAGGGGCCGGGCGAGGGATCGTCGATGATCGCCTGCAGCATCGCGGTCATCTCCTTCGGCGGGATGTAGCCGCGGCGCTTGACGATCTCTCCGCCATCCGCGTTGAAGACGATCGTCGCCGGCCAGCCGTAGTCTTCGTAACGGTTCGCAAGATCGGGCCGCGAGTCCTGATCGACACGCACCGCGATGTAGCGCTGATTCATCAGCGCGACCACCTGCGGATCGGCGTACGTCACTTCATCCATCACATGACACCAGTGACACCACACCGCCTGCAGATCGAGCAGCACGAACTTGTGCTCCCGCTTCGCCTGCGCAAAGACGGAGTCACTCCACGGAGTCCAGGTGATGGAGAGCGCGAGAAAGAGTGAGGCAAGCATCGAGAAGGATTACGAGGGAGGCGAGGGTTTGGATGGATGGATGGGATGGGACTATGGGACCTATAGGACCTATGGGACCTATGGGCGGCTACCTATAGGTCCCATAGGTCCTATAGGTCCCATAGTCCCATCCCATCCATCAATACTCCACCCGATAGTCGTACTTGAATGCCTTCTTCTGCCCTTTCTGCACGATCGGGTAGAACTTTGCCTGCATCAGCGAGGCTATGTTGCGCTGGAGGAGGCTGGGGTCTTTGGGCTCGTCGGCGAGCACGTCGACGTGGGTGACGTCTCCGTCCGTGTTCACGTCGGCCTCGAGGTAGATGACGCCGTGCGCGGTTGGCGCGCTGACGGGAGATGGCGGCACGCGAAACTTCGGCGTTGGATTCTCTTCTTCCGTCTTCGCGCTTTGCGCCGTGGTGAGATCAGCGGTGTGCACCCAGCCGCTTCCCTCCACCGTCCGCACCTCGGACCAGTCGCCTTTGCGCGAGAGGATCGAGACGCTTTCGCCGCTCAGATACTTCGTGACGACTTTCGAGTGATCGTCAGGCTTCGCATGGACCGGCAGCTCCGAGACGCCCGCGTACTGGATCGCGATCGGATCGCGGGTGTCGGTCGTGCCGGTGACAGCGGTCTCCTGATGGCAGGCGAAGCAGCAAACAGCAGTCAGCAGGCAGCAGGCGATGAGTGCGCGCATGCCGGTACGCTATCCGAAGACGTCGCGCCGTGTGAAGAGCGCAAATGCAATCGCGACGGTTCCGATCGCCCAGACCGCGAGCAGCGTGATGCAGAACATCATCGACATCCCGTCATACGGCGGCGGCTCGCCTGTGTAGTAGTCGGCGAGCGGAAGGGCGGTGACGAAGAAGTATTTGCCTGCGGTCCAGTCGGGGCTGATGTGCGTGAGGATCGTGCCGCCGATGAGCGAGGCGAGCATCGTGCCGATCGACGCCGCGCTCGATTTGAAGATGACGGACAGCAGCAGCGCGATCGACGCGAACGCCATCATCGAGTACCACTCGAGGCCGTAGGCGATGAGGGCGTCGCGCCAGAGCGGAAGCTCGCGCACCGCGTCGAGCCTGACCGTCGCGTTGGCGAGCTGAAATCCGCTGAACGACGGCTCCGTCCAGCCGTGAGAAGGAAGCGCGACCGATGCCGCGAGAAACGCGATGATCGCGCCGCAGAGCAGCGTGAGCGTCGCGAACATCCAGAGCGTGATCAGTTTCGCGAGGAGGATTTTCCAGCGCCGCACCGGCCGGGTGAGCAGCAGTTTGTCCGTGCCTTCTGCATTCTCCGCCGACACGATGTCGCTGCCGAGGATGGAGACGAGCAGAGGAAGGAGAAGGAGGGAGCCGGCGACGTTGGGAAACGTCCGGACGAAGCGCGGGACGTTGGGCTTTTGCGGATCGATGTCGTGATCGAGATAGAACTGCCAGCGTCCGATTTCCGCGCGGATCGAGCGCGCCCACGAAGCGCTTGCGCGGCCGCGGCGCAGCATGTTCTCCGCGCGCGCGATGCGCTCCTGCAGATCGGCGCGCCAGTTGCGCTTCGCCGAGTCGCGCAGGATGCGGTACTGCGAGTAGGAGACGATGAGGAGAATGGCGGTGAGGATGCTGATCACGATGACGAAGCGGCGGCGGC
The DNA here is from genome assembly GCA_021325515.1 of Acidobacteriota bacterium. Classification (GTDB taxonomy): domain Bacteria; phylum Acidobacteriota; class Thermoanaerobaculia; order Gp7-AA8; family Gp7-AA8; genus JAJPHC01. The sequence goes on along the minus strand of JAJPHC010000030.1, from coordinate 152,248 downwards.
GCAGCAGCTTCAGCGTCTCGTTCTGGATCAGCGCCAGCATCGCGAGCATCGTAACTCGGATGCGCAGTTGCGCGGGCTCGCAGGGCTCGGCGGGGTGGATGGGACCGCGCGCCCTCGAAACCGCGAGCCCGCGCGACCACTGTTCAATCCACCGTCTCGCCGCCGGTCGCTTCGATGAACATCTCTTCCAGCGTCTGCCGGTGCGGCGCCACGCGATAGACGTCGATCCCTGCCTCGGTCAGTGCGGCGATGAGCGGCGGTGCGGCGGACTCATCGAGCGGCAACAGCAGGCAGTCGCCTTCGATCGTCGGTTGGTGATCGGCGAGGATTCCCGCCGCGCGCGGCACATCACCGACGCGTAGCTCGAGCGAGCGTCTGCTCGAGATCAGATCGCGAACCGTGCCTGTGCGAAGAAGACGTCCGCGATGGATGATCGCGACGCGATCGCAGGTGAGCTCGATCTCGGCGAGGAGATGGCTCGAGACGAAGACGCTCATGCCTCGCGTCCTTGCGAGCTCGCGCAGGAGCTCGCGGATCTCGCGGATGCCGGCGGGATCGAGACCGTTCGCCGGCTCATCGAGAATCAGCACGCGCGGTTCGCCGAGCATCGCCTGCGCGATTCCGAGCCGCTGGCGCATGCCGAGGGAGTAGGTGCCGACGCGCTGATCGAGACGGCCGGAGAGGTTGACGAGCGAAGCGACGCGTGCGATGTCGTCATCGCCTGCGCCGAGCATCCGCGCGAAATGCGCCAGATTCTCGCGCCCGGTCATGAAGCGGTAGAGATCGGGAGTCTCGACGATGCAGCCGACGCAGCGCATCGCCTGCTCGAATTGATGCTGCACGTCGTGGCCGCAGATGAGGATGCGTCCCGCCGTCGGCCTGATGAGACCGACGAGCATCCGGATCGTCGTCGTCTTGCCTGCGCCGTTGGGTCCGAGAAACCCGAAGACTTCTCCGGCGAAGACTTCGAAGGAGACATCGTCGACGATCGTGCGGTCGCCGATCACTTTCGTGAGGTGCTGTGCGATCAGCGTCGGCGTGAGCGTGGAGAGGCTTCGCGGGTTGTACATGTTCAGGCGACAGGCAGCCTGCTATGTTAGCGGCGTGCGGCGCATTCTCTACTGGTATCTCCCGCTGCTGGCCTCGCTCGCTGCGGCGGCGGTGTTCGCGTACGGCTTCGCGGCGTGGCTGCGCGGCGATACCGGAACGGTGGTGAATCTCGCGCCGGCCGCCGTGAAGAGCAAGGCGCCGGCGGGGAAGGTGGTGCCGCTGATCGTCGGCGATTCGCTGGCGCGCGGCACCGGGGACGACAAAGGGCTCGGCATCGGCGGACGCCTGGTCGAAGAGCTCCGCCATCGCGGGATTCCCTGCGAGCGCGCGACGAACCTCGCCGTCGACGGCGCGCGGACTAACGATCTGCTGCAGCGTCTGCAGAATCACAACACGCTGGAGGTCGCGGCGCAGTCGAACGTGATCGTGGTGTCGATCGGCGGCAATGATCTCTGGGGCGGCACCGACTGGCGCAACGCGCCGCCAAGGGATCCCGATGCGGTGATGACCGGCGTGCTCGACCGTCTCGCGCAGATCGTCGCGAAGCTGCGCGAGGTCAGTCCGACGGCGCGCATCTACATCATCGGCCTCTACAACCCGTTCCTCTCCGCGCCGCAGGGCTCGATGCTGTCACCTCTCGTGACCCGCTGGAACGCGCGCCTCGCGGAGCGCTTCGCGAATGACGTGAACGTCGCCATCGTCCCCTCCGCCGATCTCTTCACATGGCACGACCGCCTCTCGCTGGATCGCTTTCACCCGAGCGGCGAAGGATATGCGCTGATCGCGCGGCGGATTGCGGACAGCTTTTGAGGATGGGAGGATGGGAGTATGGGAGTATGGGACCTATGGGACCTATGGGACCTATAGGTGGAGGCCGTTCTCCCCATAGGTCCTGTCTCCCATCCTATGTACCTACAGTGGAGAACGGCCTCCACCCATAGGTCCCATAGGTCCCATAGGTCCTATTGTCCTATCGTCCCACCCCGCGGCGCCTTGCCGGAGTCTCCGTCAACTCTGTGCGCCAGACTCCGCGGCCGTGTGTGAAGGCGTAGATCGCGGGGCCGCGCATGCCGCGGCCGGGCTGCACCCATTCGGTGATCACCTGCGGCAGCGCGTCCTCGTGCAGCCAGTGTGCGCCGCCGTCGAGCGAGGAAAAGACGCCGAGGTCCGTGCCGATGTAGAGGCGATGATCGAGCGGGCTGGCGGCGATCGCGTGTACAGGAAGATCGGGTAGATCGCCGTCGATCGCGCTCCACGTCTGCGCACCATCGAGCGACTTCCAGACGTGCGGCCCGCCGAAATTCGCGTACGTCGCGTAGATCGCGCCTCCGTCGAACATCAGCGATGCGATCCAGCCGCTGCGCGGCGATGTCCATGCCCAGTTCGCCATCAGGTCATCGTTCGCGGTCGCGCTGCGATAGACCTTTCCCGTCGTCGTGCCGGCGATCACGAAGGACGAATTCGCCGGATCGACCGCGATCGCGCTCACCGAGCCGTCCAAGGCGTTCGATGCCTGGAGCCAGAACGTGACCGTCGAAGAGCCGCGCCAGATCTTCGTGCCGCCGCACCAGACGCGATTGCTGTCCTGCGGATCGAAGACGAATGGCGTGACGAAGAGAAACTTGTCCTGAAAGCTCGGCATCATCGACGTCGTCTTGTTGCCGCTGTCCGGTGTGCGGACCAGTGCGCCGTACTGCGACTGGAAGATGAAGTGCCTGTCGTCGCGCGGATCGATGGCGACATAGCCGCCGTCGCCGCCCCAGATCATCTGCCAGCCGTTGACGCCATCCGCATAGCGGCCGAGAAGTGTGCCGTTGTCCTGCGCACCGCCGAGGAAGGTGAGGCCGTCGGAGGTGACGGCGCCGTGGTAGAACTGCGTCGCGCCGAAGTCGCGCATCAACGTGGTCCAGTGCACGGACGTGTTCCTGTCGTCGCAGGTTGCGCGTGCGCCTGTGGCGACCGCGGCGCGCGCGTCGTCGGTGCGAAACACGCCGCCGTCGTTCGTCACGTACATCCGCTGATTCGATGCGCCGTCGTAGTGCGGATCGAACACGATCGCATGGTGATCGGCGTGCGAAAATCCGGACGACGTCGAATCGGTCCACCAGTACGAAGCGACGCCCCACGACGCGCCGCCATCGTCGGACCGGAAGAGGTCGACGCCTCCCGCCCATACGCGATCCGGATCGAGCGGGTCGACAGCAATCGTGTTGCAGTGCCATCCCATCGAGCTGATCGATGCGCGCGCCGGCGTCTCGCTGCATTCCGGCAGCGTCGCCAGATAGGGATTCATGAGCAGCAGCGATCCCGGTTCGGCGCCGGTGGACGTCTGCTTCGCGACCCACGTACCCGCCTCGCCGCCCCGTTCGGAACGATAGACGGCGAGCAGCGACTGATCGCTCTCGCCGCTCGCGTTGCGCGCGGCGAGCGCATAGACGATCGACGGATTCGACGGCGCGAACGCGAGCGAAGTGCGCGACATCTCCGGGCTCGTCAGCACCTCCTCCCACTTCGCGTCGCCCTCGGCGTTCTTCGCGAGATAGACCGATGCGCGATCGAAGATGCCGCACGACGCGAGCAGATAATCGCCGCCCGTATCGCCGCGGAACGCGAGATCGAGGCAACCGCCTTTGGCCGTGGTGCCGAGGATGCGAGTCCACGACACTCCTGCGTCGGCGGAACGCCACACGCCGCTGCGCGTCGCGGCGTAGATGCGGCGCGGGTCGTGTGTGCTGATGACGAGCTTGTTGATCCAGTAGAAGTCGCTGTTGTTCTTCGTCGCGGCGAGTTGCGTCCAACTCTCGCCGCCGTCGTGGGTGACGAAGACTCCGTCGCCGCGGATCGGGACGTCGGTGCCGCGGACATCTTCGCGAAAGTAGCCCTCGCCGGTTCCGGCGAAGATCGTGCGTGAATCGCCCGGAGTCATCGCGAGCGTCGAGACGGCGAGGTTGTTCATCGCATCGCCGATCGCCTGCCACGTGATGCCGGCGTTCGAGCTCTTGAACACGCCGCCGGAGACCGCTCCGGCATACAGCGTGTTGCCGTCGTTCGGATCGACGAGCAGCGCGCGCGTTCGTCCTCCGATGTTGCCCGGACCGAGGAACTGCCAGGGCTCGCGTGCGATGGCGTCGGATGCGAAACGGCCGTGCGACCGCGCGCGAATCGCTTCCGCTGCCGCGGACCAGCGCGCGACGACATCGACGTTGCCGCGCTTCGCCGCGAAGTACTGCGCCGCGGCCTCCGGCGCGTCTTCAGCGATCCGGCTGTCGAGCGACGCACACGACGTGAGGAGGAGAGCGATGAGGATCCACCGGGGGCGCACGAGCTTGATTATCATCCTCCTCCAGACATTGAGGAGGTGACGATCATGCAACTCGCGAAAGACAGTTGTGCGTGCGGCCACACGCTCGAGCAGCACGATGGCGGCCGCGGCGCGCCCTGCAACTTCTGCGGATGTGCGGCGGGCGAAGCCCCCACGGCATTCCAGGTCGGAGTGATTCATTCGCTGCACGAGATTACGGTCGTGCTTGCGAGACTGTTGAAGGAAATTCAGGCGAAAGGGTGACGATGGCGACCACGTTCCCCTCTCCCCGCAAGCGGGGAGAGGGGTCAGGGGTGAGGGGCTGAGGTACTACTTCTTCACGAACATCGAAGCATCCACAGCCGGATTGATTTCCATCGCCTTCAATTCACCATTTCCGAACTTCTCCCCGTTGCGCGTCGTGACAAATTTCGACGGCAGCATGAGCCCGCCGAATGGCTTCCATTCTGCGTAGTCGGTCACGACGTCAGCCGGGCCCTGCGGTGTCTGCGCGCGCGACTGCTTGCGCAGGAGGCGTCCGGTCGCCGGATCGATCCACCACTTCAGCGTCGAGCCGGCGCCCGTGATCTCGATGATCTTCGCGTTGATGTCGCCGATCTTCTCGCTGCCGATCGCCGCGAACTTGTAGTCGGGCTGGTCCATGTTCATCAGCACCGGCAGCAGTTCGAGCTTCAGATCGCGCCGGATGTTCTCCTTCTGCGCGCCCGGCATGTCCTGCGTTCCCATCGGCGTGATGACGAAGGAGCCTTCCGGCGCCATCACCATCGTCATCTCGCCCATCGGCATGTGCATCGTCGAGCGCTCGCGATCGGGATAGAGCGTCGTGCTCTCGATCTCCATGGCCATCTCGCCCTGCGGCGTGTTGACCGTGAGAGACAGCACGCCGTGCGTCGACTTGACGGCGGCGACCTTCTCTTTTCCTCCGACGAATGCGCGGACCTTTTCGATCAGCGCACGTCCTTCGGCGGCGTCGCCGGCGGCCGGTTTCGCGGTTTCCTGCTTCGTGCCGCCCGGCTCGGGGATCGTGATGTCGACCGGCGTCACCTTGCCGAGCGTGGACAGCGGCTTGTCGTAATCCTTCTCGTTGCCGACGACCAGTGTCGAGAGCTCGTTCGGATGCACGTACTGCTTCGCGACGCGCTGCACGTCGGCGACCGTCACCTTCTGCACGCCCGGCACGTAACGGTCGTACCAGTCGGCGGGATAGCCATAGAACTCGAGCATGACGCGCTGGCTGAGGACCTTTGCGCGTGAATCGCGCGTGAAGATGAAGCGATTGATGAGGATGTCCTTCGCGGCCGCGAGCTCTTCTGCCGTCACCGGCGTGGTCTGCAGCGCCGTGATGACGTTCTTCGTCGCGTTGATCGCCTCGACCGTCGACGCGCTCTTCGTGCCGAGGCTGATGGAGAAGATGCCGGGATGATCCATCGACGAGCCGATGCCGCCGCCGACGCCGTAGGCGAGGCCGCGCGCGGTGCGGATCTCGTTCATCAGACGTCCGCTGAAGCCGCCGCCGAGAATCTCGTTGAAGACTTTGATCGCGTAGTAATTGGGATTGTCGCTGCGCACGCCGAGGTGGACGAGATAGACGTTGCTCTGCGTGACGTCGTCCTTCGATACCGTATAAACGCCCGGCGGCGCGGGATGAATGTCCGCCGGAGCGCTCTTCGGCGCCTGTGGACCTTTCTTCCAGGAGCCGAACGCAGCGCGCAGCTTTTTCTCCATCGCGGCGGAGTCGAAGTCGCCGGAGAAGCCGAGGATGATGTTGTTCGGGTGAACGAAGCGGTCGTGGAAGGCGAGGAGCGATTCGCGCGTGATCGCATCGACCGTGGCGTACTCGGGCTGATGCTCGTAGGAGGAATTCGCGCCGTAGACCAGCTTGTCCGCTTCGCGCTCCGCGATGTCGCTCGCGTCATCGTTGCGGCGGCTGATGCCGGTCTTCGTCTGCGTTTTCGCCAGATCGATCTTGTCCTGGCGGAACGCCGGATGCTGCAGCAGATCGATGAAGAGAGGGAAGACCGTGTCGAAGTCGCCCTTCATCACGTTCATGCTCACGGAGCTCGAGTCGTCGTCGGCCCCCGTCTCCAGGTGCGCCGCGCGCGACTCGAGAAAGTCGTCGAGCTGATCGCCGGTCTGCTTCTCGGTGCCGCCGGTGCGCCACGCGTCGCCATAGATTTCGGCGAGGCCTGCGAGGTTGGCGGGGACATCGCGCTCGCCGCCGCGAATGGTGGCCGAGCCGCGGATGATCGGCAGCTCGTGGTCTTCCATCAGGAAGATCACCATGCCGTTGGCGAGCTCGATGCGTTTCGGCGACGCCTGGGTGAACGGCTTCATCGGCGGCGTCTTGATGTCGCGATAGTCCTTCACCTGCGCGAAGAGCGACGTCGCGGCGAGGAGTGCTGCCGCAATCAAGTTGAGCTTCAACGCCTGCTGCCTCATTTCGCACCTCCCTTCACCGACTCGACCTCTCCGACGGTGCGATTGTTCGGCGTGAACACGCCCGCGGCGACGCGGCGGATGTCCTGCGCCGTGACCTTGTCGATGCGCTCGACGGAGCGGAAGAGCTCGCGCCAGTCGCCGAAGCGGGTCTGGTAGATCGCGAGCTGCAGCGCGAGGCCGCTGTTGCCTTCGAGCTTGCGGATCAGATCGGCCTTGGCGCGCGTCTTCACCGACTGCAGCTCATCGTTAGCCACGTCTTCGCTCTTCAGACGCTCGATCTCGGAGTGAATCGGTTCCGCGACATCGTTCGGCGTGTGGCCCGGCGTCGGCACCGCGAAGAACGCGAAGAGATTCGGATACTTCGTGCCCGGGAAGCCGTTGAAGCCGGATGCGCCGGCGGCGACGCGCTTGTCGCGCACCAGCGACTTGTAGAGACGCGACGTGCGGCCGTTCGACAGCAGCATCGAGATGACGTCGTACGTCGCGTTGTCGGGATCGGTGATGGCGGGACGGTGATAGCCCTCGAGGTAATACGGCTGCGAGGTTTCATGGAGGATGACCAGCCGCTCCGCCTTCTGCGGCGGCTCGATGGTGCGCAGCGGTTCCGGCTGCGGTCCCGCCGGCAACCTCCCGAAGTACTTCTCCATCATTGCCATCGCCTCGGCCGTGTTCACATCGCCGACGAGTGCGACGACCATGTTCGACGGGACGTAGTACTTGCGGAAGAACGCGGCGGCGTCGGTGGCGCTGAACGTCTGGAGATCCGACGCCCAGCCGACGCCCGGCTGGTGGTAGGGGTGGGCGACGAAGGCCGCTTCGAGAAACTGCTCGACGAGGCGGCCGACGGGCGTGCTCTCCGTCCGCATGCGGCGCTCTTCCGTAACGACGTCGCGCTCTTTGTAGAACTCGCGGAAGACGGGATTGCGATACCGCTCGGACTCGAGATAGGCCCAGAGCTCGAGCCGGTTCGACGGCATCGAGAAGAAGAAGACCGTCATGTCGGGCGCGGTGAAGGCGTTCATGCCTGCGCCGCCGGCGCGATCGACGATCTTCGAGTATTCGTTCGGCACGACGTACTTGCCGGCCGCGGCGATCGCATCCTTCCAGGCTTTCTCGAGCTGCGCGACCTTGGCGTCGTCGCGGCCCACCGGCTTGCGGCGCTCGCTGTCGTATGCGGCATACGCCTTCTCGACCTGTTCCAGCGCGGCTTTCTCAGCCGCGTAGTCGGTCGTGCCGATCGTGTCGGTGCCCTTGAATGCCTCGTGCTCGAACATGTGCGCGAGGCCTGTGCTGCCGGGTGTGTCCTGCGCCGAGCCGGCATTCACAACGGTGGCGTACGAGAACACCGGCGCATCGTGGCGCTCCATGATGATCACGGTGAGACCGTTGTCGAGTTTCCTGACCGTGATCTTCTTTTCGAATGAGGCGAGATCCTGCGCGGTCGCGCTGAAGGCGAGGAGCAGGAGTCCGATCGTGATGCGAATGAATCGCATGAATCCTCCTTGGGTGAACGAACGCCGCAGGATACACCGCGCTAAGATCACGGCCCATGACGAAACTCGTATGGACGAGCGATCCCGAACTGGCGAAGAAGCTGCGCGTGGAAGGGAAGCTGGAAGAGCCGCGCGATGCCGAGCCGTCGAAGCAGACGATCCGCGTCACGATCGACAAGAAGCGTCGCGCGGGGAAGAGCGTGACCGTGGCCAGCGGCTTCGAGCATGCACCGGAGACGCTGTCGAAGCTCGCGGCGGCGTTGAAGAAGAAGTGCGGCGCCGGCGGCACCGCGAAGGGGAGCGAGATCGAGGTGCAGGGCGAGCATGTTGACGCGATCGCGGCGGAGTTGAGAAAGCTGGGATATCGGGTGAAGTGATGTCCGACGATTACTTCCATGGCTGGCGCCGTCCCGGCCCTCGCGTTCCCGGCGATGTCGAGCTCGACGATGGCGAGTCGCTCGACTACATCTCGGGCCATTACCGCATCTTTCAATACACGAAGGGTCATCGCTACTCGACCGACGATGTGATCACCGGCTGGTACGGCTCGCAGTGGGCGCCGCGAGTGGAGAAGGCGGCGGACCTCGGATCGGGGATCGGCTCCGTCGCGCTGGTGGCGGCGTGGCGTTTGCCGGGAGCGCGTTTCTGGACTGTCGAGGCGCAGGAGCAATCGGTGCGGCTCGCGCGGAAGAGCATTCGCTACAACGGTCTGGAGGCGCGCTTCACGATCCGGCAGGGCGACCTGCGCGATCCGGAGATTCTCGCCGATGTGGCGCCCTTCGATCTCGTTACCGGATCGCCGCCGTATTTTCCGCCGGGGACGGCCACCGAGGCGGCACACTCCCAGGCGATCCCGGCGAGGATCGAAGTGCGCGGCAACATCAGCGATTACGCGGCGGCGGCGGCGCGGATCCTCGCTCCCGGCGGCCTCTTCGCATTCGTCTTTCCGTTTCTGCGGCTGGCGGATGTCGATCGCGCGCTGGAGGACAGCGGGCTGGTCCTGCTGCGCAGACGCGACATCATCTTCAAGGAAGGGGAGATGCCGCTGATCTCGCTGTTCGGCGCGATGCGGAGGGAAGATCTGGCTGTCGGTCAGCCGCTGGCGGTCGAATCGCCTCTAACCGTTCGCTGCATCGACGGCAAGGTTCATCGCGAGTATGCGGCGGTGCGCATCAGTTTCGGATTTCCTCCGGGAGAGACGTCATCCCGTTGATTTCGACTGGCCTTACTTCCGCCGCTGCGTGCGCAATCCGATGCAGAGGCGCTCGACCTCGGTTCTGAGGAAATCGATTTGCGCCAGGACTTCCTCCAGCTGCGACGCGATTTCTTCGTACCCGCGCGTCTGCTTGTCGCGCTTGCGCCGGCTGCCGGCTTCACGCCAGATCCGCGCGCGGTCGTTCGGCTGGAGCGTCGCGATCCTCTCGACGAGGTTCTGTTCGTCCTGCCCCTGCTTCTCGAGGAAGTCGTGGGGAGAGACGTGCAGCACCTTTGCGATCAGGGTCATCAGACCGACGTCGATGTTCTGCTTGCCGGTCTCGATCCGGGAGAGTGTGGCCGCGCTGATTGAGGCTTGATGTGCTACTTCGCTGAGCGACAAACCGCGGGCTGAGCGGAGTTCGCGGATTCGGGTCCCGACCATGGAATATGCCGAAGTGTAACGTACTTTTTCCTCCGAGGCAGCAATCCGTTCATCCACCTTTCTTGAGTTCAACCAACCCGTTAAGTTGGTTTTCGGGGGTCACACCTGGAAAATCAACTTAACGGCGGTCACCGGTGCCGAGTTAAATTGATTTTCCAGGTGTGACCCCCGAAAACCAACTTAACGGGAGTGTGGATGCGCGTCATTGCTGGGGATATTGGTGGGACGAAGACACTGCTTCAACTGGTCGGGGAGGATGGGGTCTCGATCGAACGGCGTTACGAGAGCGGAGCGTATGCGACGTTCGATGAGCTGCTGCGCGATTTCCTCTCGCGCGCGGCCTCGCCCGTCGATTCCGCCTGCTTTGCCGTCGCCGGTCCGGTCCTCGGCCGTACGGCGTCGGTGACGAATCTGCGCTGGTCGATGAACGCGGATGCGCTCGCGCACGACTTCTCGATCGGCCGCGTCTCGCTCATCAACGATTTCGAAGCGGTCGCGCTCGGCGTGCCGCTTCTCGCCGAGAACGACGTCACGCCGATTCAGAAGGGAACGCGCCTGGCGGCCGCGCCGATCGGCATCGTCGGCGCCGGCACCGGTCTCGGCGAAGCGGTGGTGATCCACGACGGTGCGCGTTGGAACGTGCTGGCATCGGAAGGCGGCCATGCCGACTTCGCGCCGCAGGACGAAGAGCAGGCGCGCCTCTTCCTCTATCTGCATGCGAAGCTCGGACACGTGAGCTGGGAGCGGCTGGTCTCCGGAATGGGGCTCGTGAACATCCACAACTTCGTGAACGGCGTCGATCGGGAGTATGACGATGTGCTGCCGGCGGAGATCGCCGCGGCCTATCAGCGCGGTGATGATGCCGCGCGCCGCGCGGTCGCGATCTTCATCGACATCTATGGTGCGGAGGCGGGGAACATGGCGCTGAGAGCGCTGACGCGCGGAGGGGTGTTCCTCGCCGGGGGCATCGCGGCGCGCAATGTGGAGTGGTTCACGGACGGCCGGTTCATGGAAGCCTTCCTGCGCAAGGGACGCTTCCGCGAGATCCTGCGCGGGATTCCGGTGAATCTCATCGCGAATCCGCGAGTCGGATTGATCGGCGCGACGGAGATGGCGCGGCGGTAGGAATGCGGGCGCGCCGCGCGAGGTTGGTTCGCCTCGCATGGGACTCAGTGTAGGCATCGTCGGACTGCCGAACGTCGGCAAATCAACCATCTTCAACGCATTGACTGCAGCGGGAGCGCAGAGCGCGAACTATCCGTTCTGCACGATCGAGCCGAACGTCGGCATCGTGCCGGTCGTCGACAAGCGCCTCGACAAGCTCGCCGAGCTCGCGCAGAGCAGGCAGACCATCTACACCGATCTGCGCGTGGTCGACATCGCCGGTCTCGTTCGCGGCGCGAGCAAAGGTGAAGGGCTCGGCAATCAGTTCCTGGCGAACATCAGAGAGACCGACGCGATCCTGCATGTCGTCCGCTGCTTCGAAGATCCGAACGTCGTGCATGTCGAGACCTCCGTCGATCCGGAGCGTGACATCGAGATCATCGAGACCGAGCTGCTGCTCGCCGACCTCGACGCGCTGCAGAAGCGCGCCGACAAGGTCGTGCGGCTCGCCCGCGTCGGACAGAAGGACGCGCAGGCCGCCGCCGACGCACTCACGAAAGCGATCGCTGCCGCCAACGAAGGCACTCCGCTGCGCGCGCTCTCATTCAACGATGAAGAACGCGAGGCGTTGCGCGAACTGAATCTCATCACGCTCAAGCCGGTGCTCTACGTCGCGAATGTCGCCGAAGGCGATCTCGGCCGCGAGACTCCGCTCCTGCAGAAGGTGCGCGCAGTGGCGAAGGCGAAGGGCGGCGAGATCGTCGTGATCTGCGGCGAGCTCGAAGCGCAGATCTCGCAGCTTCCGCCCGAGGAACGGAAGGATTTCCTGACGGAAATGGGGCTGCCGGAACCGGGCCTCGACCTTCTCGTGCGCGCCGCCTACAAGCTGCTGAATCTCGAGACCTACTTCACCGCGGGGCCGAAAGAGGCGCGCGCCTGGACGATTCATCGCGGCGACAAGGCGCCGCAGGCGGCCGGCGTGATCCACAGCGATTTCGAGCGGGGCTTCATTCGCGCGGAGACCATCGCCTACGACGATTACGTCGCGTTCGGCGGGGAGCAGGGTGCGAAGGCCGCGGGTAAGATGCGCAGCGAAGGGAAGGACTACGAGGTGCAGGACGGCGACGTCATCCTGTTCCGATTCAACGTGTAGGACAGGCGCCCTCGCCTGTCCATGGGACCGACAGGCGAGGGCGCCTGTCCTACACGCACACCTGATGAAATTCGTTCTTCAATCCGACGAGGGGCTCGAGATCCACGGCGAGCTGACGCTTCCGCTGCATCCGCGGTCGCTGGTCATCGTCGTTCATGGATTCAAGGGCTTCATGGACTGGGGCTTCTTTCCCTGGCTCGCGGAGCATCTCGCGAAGCATGAGCTCGCGGTCTGCCGCTTCAACATGTCGCGCTGCGGCATCGGCGGCCGTGGCGATGAATTCGATCGACTCGATCTCTTCGCCGGCGACACGTACTCCGCGCAGGTTGCCGACCTCCGCACGGTGGCGCGCTATTGCCGCTCGCAGTTCCCGACGCTCCCCACCTTCCTCCTCGGCCATTCGCGCGGGGGCGGCGTCGCGCTGCTCGCGGCCGGGGAGATTGAAGAGCTGGCGGGCGTGATCACCTGGAACGCGATCTCACACGTCGATCGCTGGGACGCCCCGACGATCGCGCAGTGGCGCCGCGAAGGGTTCCTGGACGTCGTGAACGCGAGGACGAAGCAGGTGATGCGGATGTCGACGCGGATGCTCGACGACGTCGAAGCGAACGGCGCGCGGCTCGACATCGGTGCCGCCGTGTCGCGCCTGCACGTGCCGCTGTTCGTCGTCCACGGCGGGCGCGATGAGAGCGTGCCGGTCGCGGAAGCGGATCGGATCGCGGCGCGCGCCATCGATGTATCGAAGATGATCATCGGCAACGGCACGCACACCTTCAACGCGATTCATCCGCTGATCACGGTGCCGAAGGAGCTGTCGCTGGCGGGCGAGCTCGCCGCACACTTCTGCAACGCGTACGCGTAAGCGCGCCGCGCTCCGATCTCTACTCGAGGTGCTTGCCGCGATTGCCCGGCAGCTCCGGATGATTGCGCGGACCACCGCGCCGTCTGCGGCGCCTGCGTCCTCCGCTGGGTGCTCCGCCCGGCGCCGGACTCTCTTCGACGGCCGGAATCTCTTCCGCCTGCTCCGGCTCGTGCAGCCAGACCCACTGCGTCTCCGGCTCCTTCGGGGGCGGAGGTGCAACGGCTGGTTGGGGACGCGGTCGCTGCTCGCGCTCCCTGTCGCGGTCTCGATCGCGATCGCGATCGCGCCGCGGCCTCCGCTGCTCCTGCGCCATCTCCATCCGCTTCAACCGCAGCAGCACGTCTTCGCTGATCCGTCGATTCACGGCGATGAGGTCCGCGACGAGCGCGATGAGCCACGTCTGGAATCCGGTGACGAGAAAGACGGCGCAGAGGATGAGCGACTGCACATGGCCGGCGCGATTTCCGTAGAAGAATGCCCAGACGAAGCGCATTCCGAGGAGAACGCCGGCGAAGACGAGTGCGAAGCCGAGCCAGGCAAACGTCTTGAGGGGGCGATAGACGGTGGAGATGCGGAAGATCGTCGCGACCGACTTGCGCAGGTACGTCCCGATGCCGCGATAGAGACGCGAGGGACGCGTCGGCGCGTTCGTCCGCACCGCGACCGATTGCACGCCGAGGTTGTGGTTGCCGGATTGAATGATGGTCTCGAGCGTGTAGGTGAATGGGTTGAAGACGTTGATCCGCATCGCCGCTTCGCGCGAGAAGGCGCGGAAGCCGCTGGTGACGTCGGCGACGTCGATGCCGGAGGCGAGGCTCACGGTCCAGCTTCCAAGGCGCTGCAGCATGCGCTTGAATCCGGACATGTGCGGCGAATTCGCCACCTCGCGATCGCCGACGACGACTTCCGCCGTGCCCTTGACGATCGGCGCGACGAGCTTGGCGATGTCGGCGGCGGCGTACTGATTGTCGGCGTCGGTGTTGACGATGACGTCGGCGCCGAGGCGAAGCGCGGCGTCGATGCCGGCGACGAAGGCGGAGGAGAGTCCGCGATGCGTCTTCAGCTGCACGACGTGATTCGCGCCGGCCTTGCGCGCTGCGTCCACCGTCTTGTCGCTGCTGCCATCATCGATGACCAGCGTTTCGATCGAGGTGATGCCGTCGATCTTCTTCGGGATGTCGCGGAGCGTGGCCGCGATCGTGCCCTCTTCATTGAAAGCAGGGATTTGAACAATGAGCTTCATTTTTCTCAGTTCTTCGCGAATCGAAATTGAAAATTGGAAATTGAAAATTGAAAATGGGGGACGGAGCGAATTTTCAATTTTCAATTTTCAATTTTCAATTTCGACTCTTCGAGTCTCCGTCATCATGCCAGTGGAGCGGGTCGGCGGCGACGCGGAACGAGCCATCGCGTCGGTACTCAATCAGGAAGCCGCATTTCCGTACGAGTTGATCGTCGTGTCGGCGGCGCCTCTTCCCGAGTGTGCACGAACCGGCGTACGAAACGTCGTCGAGGCGAATCGTAATCCCGCAACTCGAAGAAATCGAGCAGCTTCCGTCGCCGAGGGGGAGCTGCTGGCGTTCATCGACGACGATGCGATCGCCGATCCGCACTGGCTGGCGAATGCCGTGCGGTATCTCGACGAGCATCCCGACGTGCTCGCGCTGGGCGGTCCCGATCCCGCGCCGCCGGACTCGTCGATTGCCGAATTGATCTCCGACACGCTCCTCGCCACGCCGCTCATCGGCAGCGGCGTCGCGGCGCATGAGAACCGGCGCGGAACGTTCCCTCTGCAGCATCCCAGCGATATCGCGCTGGTGAATCTCTTCGTGCGCCGCTCGGCATTCACCGGCTTCGACGAATCGATCGGCTACATCGGCGAGGACACCGCATTGCTCACGCAACTGCTGCCGCACGCCGTCTACAGCGACACGGTGCGAGTCTTCCATCGCCGCCGCGCGTTTCCCGGCGCGTATCTCGCGCAGCGCTGGCGTTATCGCGTGAAGACCGGACGGATGATGCGCGAGCGCGGAATCAGACCGCCGAAAGTGCGCGCGTTCCTGCTGCTGGGTCTGATCGGATTGCTCGCCCTTCCCGTGTCCCTGCCGCTCTACGTCATCGCCACGCTCATTCTCGGCGCACGCCATACGCGCCTGCCGCTGCGCTACTGGCCGGTGATCCCGGCCGCCTTCGCGGCACATCACGCGACGTATTTCTGCGGAATCGTCTGGGGACTGATTCGAGGAGAGAGCACTACCGGCGCGTGAAGATCGTCAGATCCTGAAAGCCATCCAGCCCGCGCTCCTCGTGGACATCCATCGTGAAGTGAGGGCCGAAGAGCCGCTCGAGTCCGGCCCGCGCGTGGTACATGCCGCTCGCGTTGAACTCCTCGGTGCCGCGGATGAACAAGGTTCCCTCCGCCTCCAGTTGCGCGAGATTCTCCGCGCTGCCCGCGAATGCCTGGAGTGCCGTGAAGCCAACGCTCGAGACGACGAGCGTTCCGCCGGTGCGCAGCACGCGCGCCATCTCGGCAGCCCAGCGCTCCTGCTGTCCCGGCGGGAAATGCGTGAAGACGGAGATCGTGTAGACGGCGTCGAACAACGCGCCGGCGTAGGGGAGTGGCGGTTCCGCGCCGTTGACATCGAAGCGCGCGAAGGGAAGTGCGCTGCGCGACCACGCGATCGCGTCCGCGTCGATGTCGCAGCCGTATAGCTCCCATCCCGTGTTGCGCAGATGCCGCAGCGTGCGTGCCGAGCCGCATCCGAAATCGAGCACGCGAGCCGGGCTCCGCGAAGCGAGCGCGGCGATGATCGATTCGGCCGACTTGCGGCCCACCGAGAGGTACTCCTTGACGTAGGGCGTGAGCTGCACATTGCGCAGAAGCCGCGCAGGGGGAAGCGGATACGGCACGCTCGCCCGGCGCACACGATCGCCGAGGCGGCGCCGGAATGCGCCGATCGGATTGCGGATCGAGGCGGGAATCAACCGGTGATAAAGCGCCTGAGCGGCACGTACGGACATCGTCGGGATTGTATGATCCGTCCCGGCCGTTTCGTTAGCGCACATGAAGTTCACCGACAAACTGCAGTATCTGCGTTTCCTCGTCGACAAGCGGGGGATGAAACCCGTCTACCTCATCATCGGGCTGACGTACGACTGCAACTCGTTCTGCCGCACCTGTTTCAACTGGGAGCAGTTGCGGAAAAACAAGGAGCACGAGCTCTCCCTCGAGGAGCTTCAGAAGACCTTCGCCTCCCTCGGCGATCTCCTCTTCATCGTGATGAGTGGCGGCGAGCCGTTCCTGCGCCGCGATCTGCCGGAGGTCTGCGAGACGCTGTCGAAGAAGAATCATGTGAAGCAGATCACGATCCCGACCGGCGCGATCGCGAGCGATCTCATCGCGCGCAACACCGAGGAGACGCTGAAGCGCTGCCCGGACACGCAGATCGTCGTCAATCTCTCGATCGATCACATCGGCGAGAAGCACGACTGGATCCGCGGCGTGCCGGGTAACTACGAGAAAGCGAAGAAGACCTACGCCGCGCTGATCGCGCTGCGCGACAAGTACGAGAACCTCACCGTCAACGTGCACACCTGCTTGTGCACGTACAACGCGGAGGATCTCGATGAGCTGTGTGCCGGAGTGAAGCGCGATTTCCCGGCCGTCTCCTTTCATTCGTTCGAGATGCTGCGCGGCGACCAGCCGGACAAGAACATCCAGCCGATCACCACGCAGCGCTATCGCGAGCTGCTGCCGAAGCTCGAGGCGTACTGGGACTCCTATCCGCATTACGACAGCTTCCTGAAGTTCGTGAAGATCTACTCGCGGCGGATGGAGCTGGCGGTGCTGGAGCAGGAGACGCAGGTGCGCCCCTGTCACGCCGGCCGTGTGTCGGGCGTGCTCGATGCGCGCGGCGAGGTGCGGATGTGCGAGCTTCGCGATGCGGTCGGCAACGTGCGCGAGCATGGCTTCGACTTCAACAAGCTCTGGTATTCCGAGGCGGCCGACGCCCAGCGCGCCGCGATCCGGGCGAAAGAGTGCCACTGCACGCACTCCTGCTTCATGTCGTCGTCGCTCGTCTTCGACGTGCGGACGTGGGGAGCGTACTTCGCATCGACCGTGGTGAATTTCCTGTCCGGTCACTCTGAGCGCAGCGAAGAGTCAATCAAGGCGCCGCGCGAATCGGCGTCGTCTTCTCTGCGCCTTGGCTGATCCATCGCTGCGCTCAGGATGAACGACAACAACCTCGCCATCGTCGGTCCCGTCTTTCCCTACCGCTCGGGGGTCGCGTACTGCACCACTCGGTTAGCCGAGGAGCTGCAGCCGGCGGATGTGATCTCGTTCTCGAGGCAGTATCCGCGCAGCCTCTATCCCGGCGGGGCGAGCGACATGGACGCGACGCTGCCGCGTGCGAAGGCCGACTTCATCGTCGACCTGCTGAATCCCTTCACCTGGGTGCGCGCGGGATGGCGGCTGCGCCAGTACGACCACGTCATCTTCGTCCTCTACATCTGGGTGTGGAAGCTGCCGTATCGCGTGATGATGGCGATGCTGCGGCGCCGCACGCGCGTGATCCTGCAGTGCCACAACGTCGGCGACAAGGAGCCGGCGTGGTGGAAGCGTGCGATGACGAATCCGGTGCTGCGGCGCGGCGACGTGCTGGTGACCCATGCGCGGACCGAAGCGGATGAGGCCTGGCGGCGCTCGCGGGGGCGCCATGTGATCAAGACGTTCCTCCCCGTGCATGAGCTGGGAGGCGAGATGCCTTCGCGCGAAGATGCGAGGCAGAAGCTCGGCATTTCCCAACCATTCGTTGCACTCTCGTTCGGCCACATGCGTCCATTCAAGGGCGTCGACATCGCGCTGCGCGCCTGGCGCGAGGTGAAGTCCGACGTGCTGCTGCTCGCGGCAGGGGAGGCGTGGTGGGGCGCGGACGAGGAGTACAGCGCGCTGGCGAAGGAGATGGGCGTCGCGGATCGCGTGCGCCTCGAGTACCGCTACATCCCCGACTCCGAGATCGCGACGTACTTCGCGGCCGCGGACGTCGTCCTCGCGCCCTATCGCGCCGAGGCGCAGAGCGGCGTCGCGCTGACGGCGTTCCACTTCGCACGGCCGGTGATCGCCAGCCGCGTCGGCGGGCTTCCGGAGATCATCGACGGCAGGAACGGCATGCTCATCGACACGGAAGACCCAGCGGGACTCGCGCGCGCGGTGGACGAGTTCTGCACCTCGCGCGATCGCGCGGCGATGGAGCAGGCCGCCGCCGAGTCGGCGCGCAAGTATTCGTGGAAGGAATACGCGAACGTGTTTGCGCGCTTGGTGAGCCGATGAGCGTCATTCCGCGACGGATCAAAGTCGGCCTTGAGCTGACCTCGAAGTGCAACCTGCGGTGCGGCATGTGCCCCCTGCCGGTGCTGCGGCGTCCCTACGAAGACATGGCCTGGCCGCTCGTCGAGAAAGCGGAGCGCGAGATCCACGGGCTCGGGCTGAAGCTGAAGTGGCTGCACGAGATGGGCGAGCCGCTGCTCTACTCCCGCATCGACGATGCGATCCGGCTGTTCCCCGAGGCGAGTGTGTCGACCAACGGGCTGGTGCTGACGGAGGCGGTGGGAGCGAAGCTCCTCGCGTCGCCGCTCAAGCGGCTGCGCATCTGCGTCGACTCGATCAATCCCGATGTGTATCCGCACATCCGCACCGGCGGCGACTTCGAACAGCTCGTTGACCTGACGCGGAAGTTTCTCAGGCAGGCGAAAGGACATCCGCTCCGCATCGAGATTCAGAAGATGCGGTCGCGGCTCACGCTCGATGAGTCGGTGGATGACTTCAGGCGCCTCTTCGATCTGAAGCAGTACAGGAATGCGCGCGTGATCGAACGGACGTGCGAGGCGCTCGATGTCAACGAGGAGACGGACCTCCACGGAAAGTTCTACGGCTGCGTGCAGGGGGCGTTCTTCACCTGGGTCGTGATCTTCGCCGATGGCCGCGTCACGCACTGCTGCTACGACGCGCATGGCGATCAGGTCATGGGCGATCTGAAGACGCAGACGCTGGAAGAGATCGTGAAGAGCGATCGCATGCTGCAGATGAAGGCAGCGTTCGAGGCGCGCGACTTCTCGCAACTCCCGCGCTGCGGCGAATGCTTCAAGCACGGCGGCGAGTCGCACGCGTTCAACGACGTGCTGACGCGAGTGCAGAACCTTCCCGGCGTCGCGAAGGACGTCGTGAGGAAGGTGTTGGATATTCGGTATCGGTGACGTTGTTGGTCACGCGGATGCGCGGGCTCGCGGGCTCGCGGTCATCCAGTGAACGACCGCGGGCCCGCGAGACCCTCAGCGCTTCACCAATTCCACTCTCCGATTCGCAGCGCGTCCCAGCGGCGTGTCATTCGTGGCCACCGGTTGCGTGGCGCCGCGGCCGGCTGCGTCGAGACGGGCGCTGTCGATGCCTGCGGCGGTGAGGTATTGCTTCACCGCGTTTGCGCGCTTCGTCGACAGCTCCAGATTGTGCTCCGGCGTTGCGGTCGAATCGGTGTGGCCTTCGATTGTCAGCTTCAGGCCTGCGTCCGCTTTCAACATCGCCACGACCTGATCGAGTGCCGGCTTCGATTCGTCGCGGATGACATCCGAATCGCTGTCGAAGTTGATGCCGTAGAGCTGCACGCGTCCCTTCTGCTTCAGCTCCGACGCCATCTGCGCTTCCGGCGCTGCCCATTGCGGGCATGCGGTGTTGCCCGGGTCGGTGCTGATCCGCTTTCCTTCGATCGGATCGAGCGTGGGATGCTCGACCACCTTGCTGTCCGTTCGCCACCATCCGCCGAAAACATCGCCGGTGCTCGACGTGACGAGAAGCGCAGGGCCGCTGCCGTTTTCTCCGACTGCGTAGCGGAACTTCAGGATGCGTCCCTCCATCCCGCCGATCAGCGGCTCGCTGCCGTTGTCGTAGCAGCCGGTGACCGAAGTGCCCTGCTGCTTGAGATGGAATTTGCCTGCGTTGGTTTCGTACGTGCCGGTGATGTCGGGCACGGGATTGTGCGTGAGCCGCTCGCCAAACGCGCGGAACTCCATGATCTGCGCGATCGCGGCATCGGATGCGGCCTTCTTGACGGAGATTCGCACCCAGCGGCCGGGCACTTCGGCGGAGACGGGAAAGGTCTGCCCGTCCTTCATCTCGGTCATCGTCACGTTCGCGATCGGCTTGAAGCCGTCGGTGGCGCTCGTGTCGGAGACTTCGATCAGCACTCCCTGCGGCAAGCGGCCGTCGTACGCGATGTTCTTTTCGTCGAACTCGACGGAGTGGATGATGCTTCGATCCGCGAGCTCGACGACGGTCGGCTCGTTGTACTTGCCGTCGTTGCTGGCCCATCCCGTCAGCGGATCTTCGTCGAACATGTAGTACGCCTCGCCTCCCTGCTCGGGCGCGCCGGCGCGAATCACAGGCATCGCACCGGATGCGAGCGCCACGAGGTTTTCACCGTTGTGCACGGGAAGCGTCTTCTGCGTGAATGCCGGCGAAGTTGCGGTCGCAGCGGCGGAGGATGCCGTCGCGGTCGCGGCAGCTTCCTTCTTCCTGCATGCGGCGAGGATGGCCAGGAACGAGAGAACGATCAGCAGTCTGCGCATGAGATCGATGATACATAATTGGGATACAAAATTGGTGGGTGCAGCGGCGAGTTGGGGATGGCTGGGCCGCCTCTTGCACAACCAGCGCGGCGTGACCGATCAGGCAGCGCTGGACGAAGCGGAAGAACGAAGTGCACCGACCGGCGAAGTGGTGTACCGGGCGATCTTCAGCGAAGGGGAGAGCGAGCTGCAGCGCCCATCGCAGGCGCTGGCGTGGTCGGGTCTCGCCGCCGGTCTGTCGATGAGCTTCTCGTTCATCACGCCCGCGCTGATCCACGCCCACCTTCCCGATTCCCAATGGCGCCCGCTCCTCGTCGCCCTCGGTTATCCCGTCGGCTTCCTGATCGTGATTCTCGGCAGACAGCAGCTCTTCACCGAGAACACGCTGACTGTGATTCTTCCACTCCTGCAGCATCGCAATCGCGCGACGTTCATCAACGTCGTGCGGCTCTGGTGCGTCGTCTTCGCAGCGAATCTTGCCGGCAGTCTCGTCATGGCCTTCGTGCTGGCGCGGACGCAAATCGTCGATGAGGAAGCCTTCCGCAGCATGGTGGAGCTGGCGCGTCACGCGCAGACCTCGGGATTCGCGGCGACCTTGCTGCGCGGCATCTTCGCGGGCTGGCTGATCGCATTGACCGTCTGGCTGCTGCCGTTCGCAGAGGCCGCACGTGTCTGGGTGATCGGCGTGATCACTTACGTGATCGCACTCGCGCAGTTCAGCCACGTCATCGCAGGAGCCGTCGAGACCGCGTTCCTCGTGCTCGTGGGCGGCAGCTCATGGAGCGAGTTCGCGATGGGATTCCTGCTGCCCGCGCTGACAGGAAACGTGATCGGAGGTGTGCTGCTCGTCGCTGCACTCAATCACGCGCAGGTGGTCGCGGGGAGCGGGGTGGATCTGTGAGTCTGGGCGCTGGGCGCTAGGCGCTGGGCGCTGGGCGCTAGGCGCTAGGCGCTAGGCGCTAGGCTTACTTGGTAGTTGACGCCGCGCACCCGCGAGCCCGCGCAACCCAGAGCCCGCGAGCCCCCGCAACCGCGACAAAAACTACGCCGCCTTATCCTTCTCCTGCGCGCTCCACGCACGGCCCGACACCGCCTCGTAAATATCGGTGATCTCGGAGATGAAGCGGATGCGGCCGTTGCGCGTCGGCATCACGAATGAGCGGAAGAACGCCCATCCATTCTGCAGCGCTGCCTTGAAGCCGGAGCGGACGACGTTGTACCAGATGCGCCGCGGTGTCAGCCAGAAACGGAGATAGGCCTGGCGCTGCAGTTGGAGCAGCGCCTTCGTGTCGAGGTCATTGACCTCCATCACGACCTTCTGCCCCTGTCTCCGCAGCTCCGAATACTCCTCGGTCAGCAGGCGAACGCCTGCTTCACCTGCGAGCGCCTGGCGGCGGATCTCGGTGCCGGGATACGGCATCGCGATGTTGAAGTAAGCGTGATCGCATTCCTTGAGGCCGACGACGAAGTCGATCGTCTCCTGCGCCGACTTCCGCGTGTCGCCGGGGAGGCCGAGGATGACGGAGCCGCGGGTCTCGATGCCGGCGTTCTTGGCCCAGCGATAGGCCTCGCGAATGCGCGGCAGCGTCGAGTTCTTCTTGAGAGACTGCAGCACTTCCGCGTTGCCGGACTCGATGCCGAACGAAAGGCGGCGCAGTCCCGCCGCATGCATTTCGTGCAGCAGATCCTGATCGACGGTGTTGACGTGCGTCCACCCCTCCCACGTGATGTCGAGCTTGCGCTCGCGCAGAAGGGAGCACATCTCCATGATCCGCTCTTTGCGCGTGGTGAGCGTGTCGTCGACGAAGATGAAGTGATTGATGTTGTGCCGGTCGTGAAAGTCCTGCACTTCATCGACGACGTTCCGCGCGGAGCGGAAGCGCGTCGTGCGGCCGTACATCAGCGGCTCCGTGCAGAACGTGCAGTTGTAGGGGCAGCCGCGCGACGTGATGATCGTGGTGAAGCGGCGGATGCCTGCGCCGGGAACGCTGAAGAGGTACTTGCTGTGATCGAGATCGCGGCGGTCGGGGAAGTGGAGATTGTCGACATCGGGGCGCAGTGTGCGCGGCTGCGTCCTGCGGATCTCGCCGTTGCGGCGATAGAGAATGCCGCCGACTTTGTCGAGATCGTTCGAGTCGCCCTTCGTGATCGCTTCGACGAGCTCCGTAAATCCATCCTCGGATTCGGAGAGCACGGCGTAGTCGAACTGCGGCGCCTCTTTCATCGCATCGACATGTGTCAGCGTGACGTGCGGGCCACCGCAGACATTGATGATCTTCGGGAAGCGCTCCCGGACTGCGGCGGCGATGCTCTTCGCCGTTTCCCACAGAGGCGAGACGACCTGAATGCCGATGATGTCCGGGTTGTAGTCGCCGACGACGGAGAGGATGTCGGACATCGAGAAGCCCGACGCCTCGGCATCGACGACTTTGACGTCGTAACCTGCTGCGACGAGGGGACTTTTCAGATAGCAGAGGCCGAGCGGCGGGTAGAAGACGCCGACTTTCGCCACATGTTTGAAGTTGCCGTAGACATCGCCCCAGGGCGGGCCAATCAGAAGAACGCGTTGAGACATTTCGCGTAGTCTACACGAAGGGTCGCGCGGGAATTCCTGACGGCGCCCCGAGCGATACGGTAGCGCATCATGCCGACTCACGAATGGGGCACGCAGCCCGAGATGTTTGGCCCGCTTCACGCGCACCGGCTCGGCCGCATCGTGCGTGAGGTCGAGCGCCTGCCGGACGGCTCCCGCGTGCTCGACGGCGCGGTCGGACTCGGGACTCTCGCGGCGCAATTGCAGGGCCGCGGCTTCCGCGTCACCGGCATCGACTATTCGTTCGAGGCCGCGCTGCACGTGAAACGGACGAGCTCGATTCCCGTGGTCGTCGGCGACATGACGCGCATGCCCTTTCGCGACGGCGCCTTCGACGGCGTGACCTCGGGCGAGACGCTCGAGCATCTCGAGCACGATGGTGCAGCCGCTGGTGAGATCCGCCGCGTCCTGCGCGAGGATGGCCTCTGCGTCACGACTGTCCCCGCGCTGATGAGTCTCTGGAGCACGTCGGACGTCTATTACGAACATCGCCGGCGCTACTCGCGCGAACAGTTGCGCGCGTTGTTTCAATCGGCTGGGATGCGGGTTGCCAAGGCGAGCTACTGGGGTTTCCCGCTCGCGCTGATCTATGACTATGTGCTGCTGCGGCCGATGAACCGCCGCCGCGCGAAGCATCGGATCGATGACGATGCGATGCTGGGCACGGTGCGCAGGGCAGGGAAGTCGCGCATGCTCGTGGCGTTCGTGCGCGCGCTCTTCACGATCGACGAGCTGTTCTCGTGGGTGCCGTTCGGGCCGGGCCTGCTGCTCGTCGCGAGAAGGACAAGCTGAGAGCTCGTCGTTCCCTAGTGAGTCCCCTCGAGCTCGATCTTCGTTGTCTTCACATCCAGCAGCGGGCCGAGCTCCCACACATTCCTGTAGCCGTAGCTGTAGAGCGCGATGTAAGTCGAGAGATTCAGCGACGCGCGCGCGATCTTCGACGCGAACGCGATCTCATCGCCTCGGAAGTTGTTGTTGCAGTAGATGAGGATGCGCGTGTTCTTGTCCGGCAGGAGCTTCGCGAGGCTTGCGATCGCGATGTCGGGAAAGCTGAGATTGATCGCGCCGCGCACGTGGCGCAGCCGGTACATCTCAGCGCTGCGCGCATCGAGGATCACCGTCCCCGGCATCCGGCTCATCGCGATGAATTCATCCTCGGTGAGGCGATGCGTCTGCCGCTCGGCGGCCGCTTCGGATGCGGCGCGCAGATAGGCAGCCATGTCGATGTTCGGATTCGCGATGTTCTGCGAGGCGGCGAAGAGGAGCACGGCAGCCAGACTCATGTCAGGAATATGAGATCGCCTGATCCTCCGTGCAACCGCCGTCACCGAACATTCACGACGTGCGGGCGCGGAGGAAGAGGTAGATGCTCTGCGGCTTGTGCCCGTAGCGGTCGCTGATGGCATGTGTGTCGGAGTGGTAATCGACATTCACGCCGGCGCCGGTCCGCCACGTTTCGCGCTGGATGAAATCGAAGAGGTAGCCGAGCGTGACGTGCTTCCGCCGCTCGGGAAGCGGCGCGGACTCGGCGCGGGCCAGCAGCGTGTTGCGTGCGATTCGAAGCGTGGTCTCGACGCCGTACGCCGTCACGCCGCCGTTCTCGATCCAATGCGCCGTCGCCGCGATTGCACGGCCGCTGAACGAGAGCGACGCGCTGCTGATCGTCCGTTTGTCTTCCAGCCGTCCGCGAGAGAGCTGCAGCGAAACGTTAGACACCGGCGCGATGACCGTGCGCACCGACCAGGCATCGTGGTCGAACCTCGCGGCATCGATGCGGAAGGAGTCCGCGGCGACACCGGCACCCACGAGACGTTTCACGCGCCGCCAGCTCTCCGCCGTTTCGTACGTGAACGGCGCCTCGGCGAAATCGACGGAGGATTCCCGGCGCTGGAACGGTGCGGGCCCGAGCGGTGCCTCCGCAACCGGAGCGAGCATCACGTGCGCAATGGCGCCGCCGATCCCGACGCCCGCATCGAGCGAAGCCTCCTCCAGCGCATCGTGCGCGGGCATCGAGTCGAGTAGCGGCCCGCCATGGTGCTCCGAGACGTACTGGAGCAGTTGGGGATAGCCGCTGTCCTTGATCGTCAGCGGCTCGAGCGAACCTTTGACGCGTGCGACGATGACTCCGCGGCCGCCGAAGTCGCGCGCCGCGCCGGCATCGATCCAGTTCGTCGAGAACACTTCATTGCGCGTGGTGGCCGGACCCGTTTCCGTGACCGAAGTCGCGAAGACCGCACCAGCGAGGAACGACGACCAGGAATCGTGACTGATGATGCGCGGCGCTTTTGCGCCGGGATCCTTGAGCAGGGTCAGTGAGAGAAGGACTGCGGCGAATGCATTCATTGCTCCGGCGCTTTGCAACTCATCTGCCCGCTGTGTGTACGACAGGCGCCCCCGCCTGTCGGCTTTGTTCAGGTAGGGCTGCCGCTGTTGACAGGCGAGGGCGCCTGTCCTGCACACATGCTCAGTGACCCACCGCAAACTCGGCGTTGCAGCCGCCGGAGACCCAGATCGCATCGCGCTCGTAGCCCCAGGTGCGATTGAGCACGCACTCGATGTCGCCGAGCTGGCGCACGAGGCCGACGCCGCGCGTGGTGTCCGCGGCGCATACGTTCCTGCTGCCGTCGAGCGAGTCGCAGATCACTTTTTGTGCTCCGGGCGGCACGGCATCCGGCGGCAGGCGATAGCCGCCGAGCGCGAACTGCGCGCTGCATCCGCCGGTCACCCAGACGCCGGTCGCGTCGAAGCCCCACGTCTCGTCGAGCACGCACGCTTTCTCGCTGAGTTGCCGCGCGAGCGCGACGCCGAACATGGTGTCCGCCGCGCAGTTGCTGCGCGTGCTGCTCGACTCGCAGACGATGGATGATGCGCGCGCCGCCCCTGTGCGCTTCACCGCGAACGCCGCGCGGCAGAGGTTCGCGACCCATATGCCTTTGCGGTCGTAGCCCCAGTCGGTGCCGAAGGAGCACTTGTCCGCCGTGAACGTCCGGATCAATTGGACTCCGGCAGAGGTGTCTGCCCTGCACTCGACGCGGCGGCCATCGAGCGACTGGCATGTCGTGACGCCTTCCAGTGCGGGCTGCGGTTCCTGCACGTGCTCAGGGCCGAGGACGAATTCCGCGCGGCAGCCGTCATCCACCCAGACGTGACTCTTGTCGTAGCCCCACGATACTTCCGGATTGCACGGCTTCGCGCTGAGCTGGCGCGCGATGCGGATGCCGTTGCGCGTGTTCGCGGGACAGACCTTGCGGCCGCCGTTTTCCGACTCACAGACGATGCGATCGGGAGGCAGCGTGCTCTTTTCGCGATCGGCGATGAACATCGCACGGCATCCGCGGCTCACCCAGACGACGCCGCCTTCTTTCGTTCCCCACGTCACACCTTCGTAGCAGCGCGCATCGCTCATTTCGTACGTCAGCCGTATGATCCCGCTCGAACTGACGCGGCATTCGCGATAGCTTCCGTCGATCGACTCGCACGGAACGTTCTGCGCGAGCGCAAGGGGAGCGGAGAGAAGCGCAACGAGCACGAGAGTGCGCATCCGAAAATCATAGACCCATGACCACTGCCATCAACATCGTTCTCGGCTTCCTTCCGCTCCTCATCCTCGGCGGCTCGATCGCAGCGGGGATCGACGATGACCGCCGCCATCGGACGATGTTCGCGCTGGTCTATGGACTGTGGGCGCTCACGCTCGCGATGTGGAACTGGATGCGCTCGTGGCCCGCGGGGTGGATCGCGTTGTGGGGCGCGGCCGGTGCCGTGGCGCTGTTGGTCGCGCTGATGCGGAGAAGGTGAGGAGCGGGCGCGGTTTCTACACTTGGTAGATCAGCTTTTCGTAGGCCTCATGGGGTCCGATCCAGAACCACACAATCTCGCCTGCGGTTCGCTCGGTCCCGACGACTCGGTAGTGGAGACCAACTCGTGCTGAGACCAAGCGTGTCGAACCGTGAACATGCTTGAAGTTGAGACTCGGATGTCGTGGGTTTGCCCGGAACAGCCGGTAGGCCGAGCGCGCCTGATCTCTGATTTCCGGGGGAGCTTATCGAACAGCTTTCGAAACCCCGGCGTTGTGAAGGATTTCACAGCTTCTCGGGATCCAATGGCTCTGTCAGACCGGCTTCGTGCTCACGAATCGCCTCGTCCGCCATTCGTTCGATAACAGAGGAAGGTTTTGCGAAGAGCTCGTCCCACTTCTTCTCCGATTCGATCTCGGCGAGAAGCCATGCCGCGATGGCCTCCTGCTCGGGCTCCGGCAGGCTGTTCATTTCCGCGATGGCACGATCGAGTAATTTGCCCATGTCGAGATTCTACCTCGGCGTTCTCGCCGGGCCGCGACGCCCGCTCTCCTTATCGGAAGCTGACCGGGATATCGTCCATCGTCAGCAATCCCGGCCGCGCGCTCACGACGCGCGGGATCGAGTTCACCACCATCGCGGCTGTCGCGCGATCGCCGTGGACGCCGCCTTTGATCTCCATCTCGACATCGGGAATGCCTTTCACGATCACGCGGTCTGCGGCGATGTCTTCGGCGCCGACGTACATGCGCAGATCGAGCGACACGTTGATCCTGCCGCGGCCTTCGATCGTCTGATGCACGCCGGCCACCTGGCCGGGCTCGACGCGCAGGTACTCGGTGACGATCTCGCGTCCGGCGACGATCGGCTCGATCCGCTCTTCACTCACGCTCTCGAAATCGATGCCGAGGCCGTTGCCGACCATCAGGAGGGACTCTTTGAGACCCATGTGCTTGATGCGCCCGGCATCGACGGCGCTGCGGAAATCGGCGACGGTCATTCCGGCCCCAACTTTTCGCTGCAGCGGCTCGCGACGCGTCGATGCGTTCTGGATGCGAATGATCTGAATCGAGTCGACGCGCTGGCAGACCGAGGTGACGGTGAGCGGCAGCTTGTCCATCACGAAGCCGGGATTCACCCCCGTGCCGAGGAGCGTGACGTTGTGCGCGCGCGCCACGTGCTGCAGTTCGGCACGGATGCCGGCGTCGAGCGGGAACGAGAGCTCTTCGCAGGTGGAGACGACGTGAGCCTCGCGCTCCAGCAGCATCCTGAGCTGCGCTGCGACGTCGGCCAGCCGCGACCCGGTGGAGTGGCAGATGACATCGGCCTTCACTTCGAGATCACGCGTGACTCTGATGCCTGTCTCTTTGCCGAGTCCGATGACTTCGCCGACATCGCGCCCGATCTTGTTCGGATCGATGTCGACCGCGGCAACGAGCTTGATCCACGGCTTGGTGAGAAGGAGGCGGGCGATCTCCGCGCCGATCGGCCCGATGCCGAATTGCGCGACGGTAATGGGCTGTCTGTTCATGGCGGCGGGAAAGATAGCACCGCTGCCGCCGCCGTTGCTGATCGATTCGTGCCGGAGGCTAACGTGCGAATGCAGACCCCGCGTCAGGAATGAAACAGCGGGACTTCTTCGGGCTCGGAGTCTTCGGTCTCCTCCTCCACGAAATTCGAAACGCCGATGCCTGCGAGCCTGTACTTCGCCTCCGCCGCGAACGTGAATCGCGACAGGAGCTCGACTCCGATTCCTGCGAGGTCATCGCCTGATGCCGGCGGCGACTCGGGCGTGATCTGCCGCGTCGCCGTCTTGAAATCGCCGGTGCGCAGTTTCACCGTCACCGTGCGGCCGTGCATTCCCTTCGACTGCAGCGTCTCCCAGAGATGGCGCGCCTCGCTCCCGATCCATTCCGCGACTTCATTCAACGGGATGTCCTTCGGAAACGTCGTCTCACTCGACCACGACTTGCGCGGACGCGAAGGCTCGACCGGCGACTCGTCGATGCCGCGCGCCAGTTCCCACAGGCGCGTGCCCCACTTTCCGAATCGCGCCACGAGCTCTTCCTGCGTGAAGCGATGAAGATCGCCGACGGTCTCGATCTTCATCTCGAGCAGGATCTTCTCCGTCGCCTTGCCGACGCCCGGAATCTTGCGCACCGGCAGCGGCATCAGGAATCGCTCCACCTGATGCGGCCGGATGACGAACATGCCGTCCGGCTTCCGCCAGTCCGATGCGATTTTCGCGAGGAATTTGTTCGGCGCGACGCCGGCGGATGCCGTGAGCTGCGTCCGCTCGCGGATCTCGCGGCGGATGCACTCCGCGGTTTCGGTCGCCGTGGGAATCCCGGTCAGCTCGTGCGTGACATCAAGGTACGCCTCATCGAGCGAGAGCGGCTCGACCAGCGGCGTATGCCGCTCGAAAATCTCGCGGATCTCGCGCGATACCGCGCGGTATTTGTCGAAGTTCGGATGGATGAAGACGGCCGACGGACAGAGACGGCGCGCGCGCGTCGCCGGCATCGCCGAGTGCACGCCGAATTTGCGCGCTTCGTAGG
The DNA here is from genome assembly GCA_021325515.1 of Acidobacteriota bacterium. GTDB lineage: Bacteria > Acidobacteriota > Thermoanaerobaculia > Gp7-AA8 > Gp7-AA8 > JAJPHC01. The sequence continues at coordinate 122,618 of JAJPHC010000030.1, read as the reverse complement.
ACGCAGCGCAGACCACGCTCCGTTCGCCCGGCCATCCGACGATCACCGGCTTTCCCTTCAGCGAGGGTTCATCGCGCTGTTCGACAGAGGCGTAGAACGCATCCATGTCGATGTGGATAATCTTGCGCACCTTGCCGATCGTAACCGAGCTTCCGACACCTTCGTTTCTCGTCGACATCCGGCGCGCGCGGGCCAATTGCCTCCGCATGCAGGAAAAGGCCCGCGCATCAGCGGTTGTGTTCCGGCCTCATGTGAAAACGCACAAGACCATCGAAGGTGCGCGTCTACAGCATGGAGGAAATTTCGGGCCGATCACGGTCTCCACTCTCGCGGAGGCGGAGTTTTTCGCCGGCGGCGGGTTCAGGGACATAACCTATGCGGTTCCGATCGCCCCGGAGAAACTCGACCGCGCCGCGGCGCTCGCCTCGCGGATCGATCGTCTGAATCTCCTGATCGATTCCGAGATGGCGCTGCGTGCGATGGAGCAGCGCGGCTATCCCTTCGAAGTCTTTCTCAAGATCGATTGCGGGTATCACCGCGCCGGTGTAAGTCCCGACAGTCCCGACAGCCTCGCGCTCGCCCGCGCGATGATGCGCTCGCCGACGATCCGGTTTCACGGAATCCTGACTCACGCCGGACACTCGTATCACGCGCGCAATACCGATGACGTGCGGCGCATCGCGGCGGAGGAGGCAGGCTGCCTCACGCGCTTTCGCGCGCTCGACGAAGAGCTCGGCTTTCTCGTCCGCAGCGCCGGCTCGACGCCGACGGCCTCCGTCGTCGAGCGCTTCACGGAAGTCGATGAGGTGCGGCCCGGCAACTACATTTTCTATGACGCATTCCAGACGGCGATCGGCTCGTGCCGTGCCGAGGATGTCGCGGTGTCCGTGCTGGCGACGGTGATCGGCTCCTATCCGGAACGGCGCTGCGCGATCATCGACGCCGGTGCGCTCGCTCTCTCCAAAGACCTCGGGCCCGATCACATCGATCCGGATGTGAGCTTCGGAATCGTCTGCGATCTCGATCTCGAGCCGCTGCCTGTGCGGCTGACGTCGCTGTCGCAGGAGCATGGCAAGCTCGAGGGCATCGCCCATCTTCCCGTCGGCACGAAGGTGCGGATCATCCCGAATCACTCCTGCCTGACCGCAGCGATGTTCGATCGCTATCACGTGATCGAGAACAACGAATGCGTCGCCGAATGGAAGCCCACGCGAGGCTGGTGATTCGCAGCTTCGGGCCAAAGACGGGATGAGACTTGCACTCCATCCCTCTCATGAAGAACGAACCGCAGAGCTACGGCAGTCAGGACGAGTGGCTCACTGGAAAGACGGGACAGACGGTGAATCGTCCTGCACCGGCCCCAGTTGAGGTCGATGCGATCGCAAAGCAGCCGGGCGACACGGATCCGCCGGGACGCGCCGAACCGATTCCCGATTCCGAGCAGCCGGCGCGGAAGGTGACCGGTACGCCGGGCGGAGCGAAGCGCGGAGGATTTTTCAGGGAGAGAGATTACGAGTAGGCGCGCGCGCCGCCGTGCGATGATTCGCGTGGCATGTACGCGGCGAACCCTCTGGCGCTTGCGACTGCGATCACGGCAGCCGTCGCCTTCTGTCTCGGCGCTGGTGTCGCCCTCCGGGGGCGCGGCGCGCGCGGCAGCATCCTCTTCTCATTAATCACAGCGAGTGCCGCGGCGTGGCTTGGCTGTTTCGCGCTGATGTATTCGTCGCTCTCGCCGCATGTCGCTCTGTTGTGGGCGCGTGCCGGCCATGTGGCAGCCGCGCTCATTCCGGCGATCATTCTGAATTTCGTCTCGGTCTACACCGGCACCCGCCAGCGCCTGCGAGTCCGCCTCGGCCTCTCCTGGTTCTTCTGCATCACGGTGGCGCTCATCGGCGCAGCGTCGCCGATTCTCATCCCGGCCGTGCGCCACTACTCCTGGGGCTGGTACGCCAACGGCTCGCCCTTGAATTTCATCTGGGCGGCGACCTACGGCCTCATCCTCCTTTATGCAATGCGCCTTCTCTGGAATGCGCATCAGCAATCGGAGGGGCAGACGCGCGAGCGAACGGGGCTCATGCTGCTCGCGCTCGCCGTCGGCAGTCTCGCGCTCGTCGATGTCTTCCCTTCGATGGGGATCGACATGTACCCGGTCGGCTACATGGCCGTGCTCGCGTTCTCCATCGTCGCGGCGCGCGCGGTCTGGAATTACGAAGTCATCGACCTCACCCCGGAGTTCGCGGCGGGACAGATCCTCGAGACGATGAAGGGGGCGGTGCTCGTCGTCGACATGGATGGCAAGATCCGCGTCGTGAACCGCGCGGCCGGCGCGATGCTCGGCTTCGACGCGCCGACGATGGTCGGCCTCCACATCCGCAACATCATCCAGCGCAACGAAGCGACGAGCACCGCGCAGATTCTGGAGAGCACCGGCGTGCTGGAGCAGACGATGCTCTGGCGGACGGCGGACGGCTCGGCGCTCGACGTGCTCGCGCAGTCGTCATTCGTGCGCCAGGCGGATGGCACTCCCGTCGCCGCGATCTACGTCGCGACGGACTACACGGAGCGCAAGCGGGCGGAAGAAGCGCTGCGCGAAAGCGAGACGCGCTACCGCACGCTCTTCGACGCGAATCCGCTGCCGATGTGGGTCTACGACTTCGACACCTTGCGGTTCATCGCAGTGAACGATGCGGCGATCGCACACTACGGCTACCTCCGCGAAGAATTCATGGAGATGACGATCCTCGACATCCGCCCGCAGGAAGATCTGCCGCAGATGGAAGAGGCATTGCGTAATCCGCCGGAGAAGCGCGATCGCGCGCTCTTCCGCCATCGCATCCGCAGCGGAAAGATCATCGACGTCGAGATCACCTCGTTCGAGTTCCTCTTCGGTGAAAAGCGCTCGCGGCTCGTCATCGCGCAGGACGTCACCGAGCGGAGGGGCGCCGAAGAGAGACTGCGCGAGAGCGAGGAGCGGTATCGGAACGTGGTGGAGCTGAGCCCTGATGCGATCTTCGTGCATCAGGAAGGCAAGCTGACGTTCGTCAACACCGCCGCGGTGAGGCTGATTGGAGCCGCGTCAGCGGAAGAGCTCGTGGGCCGCGACATCATGACGCTCGTGCATCCCGACTATCGCACGACGGTGCGAAGCCGGCTGCGCGTGCTGTCGCGAGGACGCGAGGTGCCGCTGATCGAAGAGAAGTTCCTCAAGCGCGATGGCACCGCCGTCGATGTCGAAGTCGCAGCGATCTCCTTTCAGATCGATGGGAAGCCGGCCATTCAGGTCGTGGCCCGCGACATCTCTGAACGAAAAGCGATCGAGGCTTCGCTGCGGCAGAGCGAGACGCGCTACCGCGATCTTTTCGAGAACGCGAACGACATCGTCTACACGCACGACCTCGAGGGACGCATCACGTCGATGAATCTGGCCGGTCTTCGCACGACCGGCTACACGCTCGACGAAGCGCTCTCGATGACGATCCAACAGTTCATTGCACCCGATGACGTCGAGCGTGCGGCTTCGAATTTCCGGCGCAAGGTCGCCGACGAAACCCACACCACATCGTACGAGATCGATCTGCAGGCCAAGGACGGCCGGCGCATTCCGGTCGAGGTCAATACACGCCTCGTGTTCCGCGACGGCAAGAGCATCGGAGTGCAGGGCATCGCGCGCGATGTGACGGAGCGCAAATCGAACGAGGCGCGCTTCCGGCTCCTTTTCGAGCGCAATCTCGCAGGCGTCTTCCGCAGCACCGTCGAAGGGCGCATGCTCGAATGCAATGACGCGATGGCGCGCATCTTCGGCTACGACTCGAATGAAGAGCTGATGCGCGTGGCATCCGCACTCGATCTTTACTTCGAGCCGGATGACCGGAAGAGGTACTTGCAGGCGCTGCAGGAGCAGGGGTCGCTGACCAACGTCGAGAGGCGGATGAAGCGGCGGGACGGCTCTCCCGTGTGGGTTCTCGAGAACGTCGCGGTGCTCGATGGGAATGTGATCGAAGGGACGATCATCGACATCACCGATCGCAAGACCGCGCAGGAAAAGATGGAGTGGCAGGCGTATCACGATGCTCTGACCAGCCTGCCGAACCGCCTGCTGTTCCGCGACCGCATCACGGTCGCACTGGCGCGCGCCCGGCGCAGCGGACGCGTCGCCGCGGTCATGTTCCTCGATCTCGATCAGTTCAAGCTCGTGAACGACACACTCGGCCACACGGTGGGCGACGGGCTGCTGCAGGCGGTGGCGGATCGCCTCGTCAACTGCGTGCGGGCCGAGGATACGGTCGCGCGGATGGGGGGAGACGAGTTCACCGTGCTGCTCAGCGATGTTGCCGACCGGCGCGCGGCGATCGGAGTCGCGCAGAAAGTGCTCGATTCGATCGGCCAGCCGTTCGTCGTCGAGCGCCACGAGCTCTTCGTCACCACCTCGCTCGGCATCGCGCTGTTTCCCGACGATGGAGAGGATGCGGAAGCGCTCCTCAAGAACGCCGATCGCGCGATGTATCGCGCCAAGGAGATGGGGCGCAACAATTTCCAGTTCGTGACGGTGATGGAAGGGGCGGAGCGGCTGACGCTCGAGAACAGCCTGCATCACGCATTCGACCGCAAGGAGTTCATCGTGCACTACCAGCCGATGATCGATCTTGCCACCGGCACGATCTCGGGAGCCGAGGCGCTGATCCGCTGGAGCCATCCGGAATTCGGAATGATGCCGCCCGACGAGTTCATCCCCATCGCCGAGGAGACGCGGCTCATCATTCCGATCGGGGAGTGGGTATTGCGCACCGCCTGCGCGCAGATGAAGCAGTGGCATGACGCCGGGCACGGCGGGCTGCGCATCGCGGTGAACCTCTCGCCGCGCCAGTTCCAGCAGCGCGATCTCACGCGCATGGTGGAGCGCGTCATCGAAGAGACCGGTTTCCCGCCGGAGCTGCTCGACCTCGAGATCACCGAGTCGACCGCGATGCAGAACGCCGATCTGTCGCTGGCCATCATGAAGCGGTTGAAGGAGATGGGCATCCGCATCTCCATTGATGACTTCGGCACCGGCTACTCCTCGCTGAACTATCTCAAGCGCTTCCCGATCGACACTGTGAAGATCGATCAGGACTTCGTGCGCGATCTCTCCGCCGATTCCAGCGACGGCGCGATCATCTCGGCCGTGATCTCGATGGCGCGGGCGCTGCGGCTGCGCGTGGTGGCGGAAGGAGTGGAGACGCAGGAGCAGCTCGCGTTCCTTCAGCGCGAACAGTGCACGGCAGCGCAGGGCTTCCTGATCAGCAGGCCGGTGTCGGCCGAAGCTTTCGAGACACTGCTGCAGGCGGGCACGAGCGTGGAGCTTCGAAATTGAAAATTGAAAATTGAAAATTGAAAAACGAAGCAAGATCCGCCTTTCGTTTTCAATTTTCAATTTTCAATTTTCAATTTCGCACTAGCGAGCACGAGCGTGGAGCAAAATTGAAAATGCCAGTGTGCGGACTACAATCTCGCGCATGAAGAAGTCGCTGGCCAATTTTCAATTTTCAATGTTCAAGTTTCAATTTGGCCTTCTCGCCCTATCAGCGGTCCTGCTGCTCGCCGCGGCGCCTTACGATCCGTCGAAGGTTGCTCCCGACATCGAACAACGTCTGCAGAAGTTTCAGAAGGTGGAGATGACCTTCACCGGCTCCGATCTTTCTGCCGGTGAACGGAAGGCCGTTCAGGAGCTGATTGCCGCAAGCCGCGATCTGGAAGAGATCTACTGGCGGCAGGCGACCCCCTCGGACATCGAGCTCTATCACGCGACGGCCAAGGCTAACCCGGCGCTGCACCACTACCTCTGGATTCAGGGCAGCCACTACGATCAGATCGACGAGAATCGCCCGTTCTACGGCAGCGAGCCGATGCCGCCCGGCCGCAGCCTCTATCCCGAAGGGCTCACCCGCGAGGACATCGAGAAGTACGTCGCCGCACATCCGGAACAGAAGAAGGCGATCTACGACGAACGCACCGTCGTCGAACTAGTGAGCCGCGATCCGCTGAAGCTCAAGACGACGCCCTATCACGTGAAGTACCACAAGTGGCTCGTCAGCGCGGCCTCGCACTTGCGCAACGCCGCTGCGGCCACGCCGGACAGGACGTTCGCCAGGTTCCTCCGCCTCCGCGCCAAGGCGCTGCTCGACGACAACTACTATCCGAGCGATCTGGTGTGGGTCGCGGAGATGAAAGACCCGAAGATCGATGTCATCTTCGCTCCCTACGAAACCTACCTCGACGGCCTCCTCGGCGTGAAGACCTCGTACGGCGCGGCGGTGATGATCCGCAACGAGCCGGAGAGCCGGAAGCTCGCCGTGTTTCAGAAGTACGTTCCGGACATTCAGGACGCGCTTCCGCTGCCCGCCGAGGACCGGCCGTCGAAACATGGCCACGCGTCGCCGATGGAAGTGATGGATACGCCGTTCCGCGCCGGCGATCTGCGGCACGGCTACCAGGCGGTTGCCGACAATCTGCCGAATGATCCGAAGATCCACCAGCAGGCGGGCAGCAAGAAGATCTTCTTCAAGAACTACATGGATGCGCGCGTGAACGATGTGATCTTGCCCGTCGCGAAGCGGGTGATGCGGCAGGACCAGGCCGCGATGGCGTCGGCCGAGGGGACGCTGACCGTGGTGATGATGCACGAGATCTGTCACGGGCTGGGCCCGGCTTTCGCGCGCCAGAATGGTCAACAGGTTGACATTCGCGCCGCCGTCGGCCCGATCTACTCCGCGCTGGAAGAGGCCAAGGCCGACATCACCGGCATGTACGGTCTGAAGTGGCTCGTCGAGCATGGCGCGCTGCCGCAGGAGCGCCTCAACGAGTACTACGCGTCGTACGTTGCCGGCATCTTCCGCACGGTTCGCTTTGGCGTCGGCGAGGCGCATGGCCGCGCAGAGATGATGGAGTTCAACTTCCTGCGTGAACGGGGCGCGATCACGCGCAACAGCAGCGGGCGATATGAAATGGCGCTCGAGAAGATGCCGGACTCGATCGCCGCGCTGACGAAAGAGCTGCTGGAGATCGAGGCCGCGGGCGACCGCGCGCGGGCCGAGGCGTGGTTTGCGAAGTACGACAGGATGCCGGAGGAGTTGAAGGGGGCGCTCGAAGCGGCGAAGGACCTGCCGGTCGACGTCGATCCCATCATTCCCTTCCCGGAGGGGGTACGGTGATGCGTGTGCTCATCGTCGATGACGATGCAGAGATCCGTGGGCTGCTCCGTTCGACTCTCGCGCAGGAAGGCATCGAAGCCGACACCGCGGAAAATGGTCTGGACGCGCTCGAGCTTCTGAATGCGAACCGCTACGCGGTGATGCTGATGGATCTGATGATGCCGGCCATGAACGGCTTCCAGCTCCTGGAAGCCGTTCGCAAGGATTCGCCGGTCGTGCTGGTGGTGACGGGCGCTGATCAGTCGATGGTGAACGAGCTCGACGCGAGGCTGGTGCACGGCATCATCCGCAAGCCGTTCGATCCGCGCGATGTCGCGACGCTGGTGCGCGCCTGCGTTGAGATCCGCGGGCGCGGCCCGCTGGGCGCAATGGCCATCGCATCGATGATCGCGGGCGGCCCGTTGATCGCGATGCTGGCGAAGATGTGAGAAGGAGCGCGGATGTCTCCGCTCCGCTACATCAATCGCTTCTGAATGAGATCCGCGAGAAACAGCAGCATCGCGCCGTTGAGAATCGCACCGCCGGGAGGCGGTGCGGGGTTCGCGCAGCGCTTGACCGCGGCGAGCAGTTCCTCGACGTCGAACGGCTTCGCGACGATGCCGTGTACATCGTAGCCATGCACGCGCGACAACTCTCGCTGCGTGAGGGAGGCGGTGACGACGAGGACGGATGGAAGCAGATCCGGACGCGTGCTCTTCAGATGCTCGAGCACGGCGTACCCGTCGATGTTCGGCATGCGGAGGTCGAGCAGAATCGCCGCATACCGCCTCGTCTTCAGCCGTTCGATCGCGTCGGCCCCGTCAGGTACGGCATCCGTTACGAACTCGCGCTGCAACACGGCCGTAATGAGCGTGCAGGTCGCCTCGTTATCGTCGATGAGAAGGACGACGGGTTTCTCGTTCGTTGTCATGAATTGAACGGACGGTATTCTACACAGAAGAATTTTTCCAGATGAAAAGAGGCAGAAAGAGCGGAGAGCTCCGGCATCAGCATGAGCGGCCGGAGGGAAGCTGGGACGAGCTCCTCGCCCCCGGCGGAGCTGTGGATGCACCCCGCGGCGAGACGGCGATCGTGATCTATGTCGGCAGCGCGCGCTGCCGCGCGGTGTATCGCGGGGAGGAGATCGACGTCGTCGTTCCCTCCGGCATCGCCGTGAAGCAGAAGAGCATGCTCGCCGTCGGCGACCGCATCGTGGTCGCGGGCGAGGCCGGCGCGTGGCGGCTGGAGTCGATCCTGCCGCGCCGCAGCGCGCTGGCGCGGCCCGATCCGCTGCGCCCGCACATGCAGCGCCTCATCGCCGCGAACATCGACGTCGTCGTGCACGTCGTGTCGGTCAAGGCGCCGCCGTTGCGGCCGCGGCTCATCGACCGCTACCTCATCGCGATCATGCGCGGCGGCGCGCGGCCGGTGATCTGCGTGAACAAGATCGATCTCCTCGATGACGAGGACCGGCGCGAAGAGCTTGCGCGGCTCGACGTTTATCGCGCGCTGGAGGTTCCTGTCATCGCCTGCTCGACCCGGACGGGAGAGGGTCTCGACGCACTGCGGGCCGAGGCAGAGGGGATGACGACGGCGCTGGTGGGACATAGCGGGGTGGGGAAGTCGTCGATTCTCAACGCGATCGATCAGCGCCTGCAGCTCGCGACGAACACGCTGCACCGGCGGGGTACCGGACGGCATACGACGACGGCATCGACGCTGTATGACTTCGGCGGCGGGACGTATCTCATCGACACGCCCGGCATCCGCGAGTTCGGATTGTGGGATCTCGATCGCGCGTCGCTGCGCGACTACTTCCCGGAGTTCGAGGAGCCCGCGGAGTACTGCAGGTTCACCGACTGCACGCACGTCCACGAGCCGGATTGCGAGGTGAAGGAACGGCTGGAGCGGCGGGAAATCAATGCCGCGAGATACGAGACCTATCTGCGCCTGTACGAGGATCTCGCCTAGTGCTCACCTCGTGCAGCTCGCGCGTTACACTGAGAAGGACAACCATGAAGCGCGCTCTGATCCTCATCCTCCTCACCATCGCCTGCGCCACGCCGAAACCGGCTCCGGCGCCGAAGCCCCAACCAGCCGCTGCACCTCCGGCCGTCTCCGCCGAAGCGCTGAAGGATACGTACGGCGATTCCACGACGACCGCCGTCCCGGTTCCCGTGGAAGGGGACGAAGTCAAGTTCGAGAACAACTGGATCTACGACCGCTTCGGCCGTTTCCGGCGCCTGAAGTTCGCCGTCGCTCATCAGAACGACCGCCACTACGACATCATCACCGTCGAGCTGCCGGATCATTCGCAGCACACGGTCTACTTCGACATCACCGATCTCTGGATGAAGTGGGCGGCGGAGAAGAAGTAATGTGGTTGCGCGGGCTCGTAGGTGGTTGCGCGGGCTCGCGGTTACGCGGGTACGCGGTTTAAGCGATTTCGAGTTCTTCGTCGCCGTTTCCACCGCGAGCCCGCGGGCCCGCGCTACCGCGTGACCGACTCACCAGCACACCGCAACACTTCCGCCACACTCCACGCCTGCGCTGCGCATCCTCTGGGGTGATACGGCGGCTCGGCGTCGAAGATCTCGGCGATCGTGCCGATGCAGGCTTCTTCCATATGCTTCGGAAATGCTGCGAGAAACCGGCTCGCATCCTCGCCGGGATGCACCTTCCGCCAGGCATCGATGAAGGGGCCGATGAGCCAGCCCCACACCGTCCCCTGGTGATACGCCGCATCGCGGGCGCGCAGATCGCCGTCGTAGGCCTTCTTGTAATCGGGATGATCGCGGCTCAGCGAGCGAAGCCCGTACGGCGTGAGCAGCCGCTCCTCGACGACGCCGATCACGCGCTTCCACCTCGATTCATTCAGCACGGGATGGTCGAGTGAGATGGCGAAGATCTGATTGGGACGGCAGGCGGGGTCGTTCGGATCGACCACATCGTAAAGATATTGACCTTCTTCGTTCCAGAAGCGCTGATTGAACGACGCGCGGGCCTTCGCCGCGTATTGCTGCATGCGTGCGGCGTTGGCCTCATCGCCCTCCTCGCGCAGAAACCCCTCCAGGATGCAGAGGGCGTTGTAATACAGCGCGTTGATCTCCACCGCCTTGCCGCGCCGCGGCGTGACGACCCAGTCGCCGACCTTCGCATCCATCCACGTCAGTTGATATCCCTCCGCCCCCTGCGACAGCAGCCCATCCTCGGGATCGACATGGATGTTGAAGCGCGTGCCGCGAATGTGATGGTCGATGATCTCGACCATCTTCGGCAGGAGTTGCCGCAGTGTGTCGCGGTCGTTCGTGTAGCGGATGTAGCGCGCCACGGCGTGGAAGAACCACATCGTGGCGTCGGCGGTGTGGTACAGACCTTCATGCTCACCTTCGGGGAACATGTTGGGAATGAGGCCGTCGCGGATGTAGGAGGCGAACGTGCGGAGGATGTTGCCGGCTTCGCGATGGCGTCCCGTGACGAGCGTGAGTCCCTCGAGGCTGATCATCGTGTCGCGGCCCCAGTCGGTGAACCAGTGATAGCCGGCGATCACCGTCCGCGGGTCGTCGCCCGTGGCGTGCGCGCGCGCTTCATCGGCGGCACGCGTGCGGGGTGAGATGAGGAACTGGTCCGCGGCGAGCACGAGCTGGCTGCGAAACTCGTCGCCGTTCGCACTCTTCGCGATCGTCTTCAGTTTGCCGCGACGCGCGTGTTCGGCGACGCAGGCATCGCCGGCGTCCATGGCGCGAATCGCATCCCACGGTTCCACGGAGGCGATCAGACCCACTTCATGCCCCGGCTCGATCGTGAAGCGAATCACGCCGGGACTCCACAGCCCGCCTTCGAACTCATAGCCGCGGGCGCGCTCGATGCGATAGATCACGCCGTTGTGCACGATCTGCTCGCGATGCAACTCGCCGCGCCCCAGGAATTGGAGGCGGAGTGGAGGGTAGGGACGGCCGTCGCTGATCTCGACTCCGTTCTCATGCGGCGTGATCGTCCACTTCTGCGAAACCTCCTCCGTCAGAAGACCTTCGTGCGGGCGGAAGTGCAGCGAGGGCCGCAGCTCGAGAGTGACTGCGTGCGGCGCGGTCACGAGTCTGTAGATGATGTACGTCGTGTTCTGCAGGTGCGGCATCACGACGCGCTTCTCGATGTGCACGCCGTCGCGTGCGTAGTGCCAGACGGGCAACCCGTTCTCGAGCACGAGCTGTTCGAGGATGTCGGACGTCGGATAGCGGATCGGCGACGGCGTGTTGTGCTCGTCCGCGCTCAGCCGGTAGGTGGTCTCTCCGTTGATGACGAGATGCTCTTCGAGGTGATTGAACATCATCACGCGGCCGAGAGGCGCGGGCATTGCCGCGATGAGAAAGCCGTGGAAGCGGCGCGTGCACGCACCACCGATCGTGCCGCTCGCATAGCCGCCGAGACCGTTGGTCACGAGCCATTCGCGTCTGAGGAGCGCTTCCTCTGGATCACCCCGCCGCCAGCCGGAGATCATGGCCGTGGTTGTTGCTCAACTTGTGCCCGATTCAGGCAGCGGGCAGCAGGAAAAACTGTCATCGTTCCTTTTCCTCCCGCGCGCTCTGCTGCCTGCGGCCTGCCCTAAAATGCCGGCTCCATGTTTCTGATCGACGGCCCTGATGACGGACCGGCTCTCATCCTCGCGCATGGCGCCGGCGGCGCGATGGATTCGGCGTGGATGAACGACATCGCGCGCGGGCTCGCTGCGCGCGGCGTTCGCGTGGTTCGGTTCGAATTTCCCTACATGGCTGCGCGCCGCGAGGGAAAAAAGGCAGGTGCACCGGATCGTCAGGATGTGCTGCTCGACTGCTGGCGTGAAGTCGTGCGTACGATGGGCAGCGACGTCTTCATCGGCGGCAAGTCGATGGGCGGCCGCATGGCGAGCATGGTCGCCGACGAGCTCTCCGTCCGCGGCCTGGCATGCCTCGGCTATCCCTTTCATCCGCCCGGCGCGCCGGAGAAGACGCGCACGAAGCATCTCGAATCGCTGCAGACGCGGGCGCTCATCGTGCAGGGCGAGCGCGATCCCTTCGGCACTCCCGAGGAGGTCGCGAAGTACAAACTGTCGAAGTCGATTCACATCGAGTGGCTCGCCGATGGCGATCACTCCTTCAAGCCGCGCAAGCAGTCGGGATTCACCCACGCACAACACATGAAGTCGGCGATCGAACTGGTGGCGTCATTCATCCTCGAACAGAAGGAGACACGTTGAAGAAGATTCTGATCCTCGCCTCATTCCTCCTCGCAGCCACGGCCGGCGCGCAGCGGCTGCCGGGCAATGTCGTGCCGGTCCATTACGCGATCCGGATGGAGCCGGATCTCGAGCACGAATCGTTCAAGGGAGAGGAGACGATCGACGTCGAGCTGAAGGAGCGCGTGCAGTCGATCGTGCTGAATGCGCTGACGCTCGATCTGCATGATGTGAGCGTGAACGGCATCGCGGCGAAGGTGACGATGGATCCGAAGGCCGAGACGGCCACGCTCGATCTCGCCTCGCCGGCCGGCCCGGGCAAAGCCTCGATCTCCATCGCCTTCGATGGAACGCTGAAACAGCAGCTCCGCGGGTTCTACCTGAGCACGACTTCGCGGAGGAAATACGCGGTCACGCAGTTCGAGGCGACGGACGCGCGCCGCGCGTTCCCTTCGTTCGACGAGCCGGCGATGAAGGCGGTGTTCGACATCACGATCGTTGTGCCGAAGGGCGACAACGCGATCTCGAACATGCCGGTGGTGTCGGATACGAATCTGCCGGATGGCCGCCACGAAGTGCGCTTCGCCACCACGCCGCGCATCTCGACGTATCTCGTCGCGATGCTGGTTGGCGACTTCCAATGTACGGATGGCGCACAGAACGGAGTGCCGATCCGCGTCTGCGCGACGCCGGAGAATGCGGCGCTGACGCAGTGGGCGGTGCAGACGGCAAAGGACTCGCTCGGCTATTACGAGTCCTACTACGGCATCAGGTATCCGTTCGCGAAGCTCGACAACATCGGCATTCCCGACTTTCAGGCAGGCGCGATGGAGAACGCAGGCGCGATCACCTATCGCGAAGTCGCGCTGCTCGCCTCGCCCTCGGCATCGCCGGAGATGAAGCGGCGTATCGGAGGGACGATCGGACACGAGATCGCGCATCAGTGGTTCGGCGATCTCGTGACCATGAAGTGGTGGAACGACATCTGGCTCAACGAGGGCTTCGCCACGTTCATGACGCCCAAGGCGCTGGCCGCCGCACATCCCGACTGGAATCAGGACGCGGCCAACGCTGCGTCGTCGAGGCACTCGGTCGAGATCGATTCGATGCGTGCGACGCGAGCGATCCGCACCGACGCCACGAAGAGCTCCGAGATCAACGAGCTGTTCGACGGCATCGCGTATGGCAAGACGGCCGCGGTGCTGCGGATGGTTGAGCACTGGGTGGGAGAGGACCCGTTCCGCGACGGCATCAGCGCCTACCTGAAGAAGTATTCGTGGAGCAATGCGGCAGGCGAGGACTTCTGGAACACGATGGCGGCGACGGTGAAGCAGCCCGTCGACCGCGTGATGGTGTCGTTCGTGACGCAGCCCGGCGTTCCGGTGATCACCGCGAGCGAATCCTGCGAACGGGATGCGCGGGTCGTCGAGGTGAAGCAGGAGCGCTTCCTGATGGCGGGTGCGCCGGATGGACAGGCGGCGGTCTGGCAGATTCCGGTTTGTGTCAGGAGCACCGGAAGCCTGACCGAGCGCTGCACCCTCATCGACAAGCCTGTACAGAAGTTCACGTTCCAGGGCTGCGGCTCGCCGCTCCTGCTGAACGCCAAAGGCACCGGCTTCTACGTCACGCAGTATTCGAAGGGCGATCTCGCCCGGCTGCGCGAGCATCTCTCTCAACTCTCCGCTCCGGAGCGCATCGCTCTCCTCGGCGACGACTGGATGCTCGTCCGTGCACGGCGGCGCGAGATCGGAGACGATCTCGCGCTGGTCGCTGCACTGCCGGCCAACGCCTCGCGCAGCGAGATCGTCGCGGTCGCGGAGCGAATCGAGTCGATCGGCAACGAGCTCGTGAGCGATGCGCAGCGCGCCGCATGGCGGCAGTGGGTGAGCGCCACGGCGAAGCGATGGCTGCCGGAGGGCGGCTGGACGCCGAAGGCGAACGAGAGTGACGAACAGCGCGAGGCGCGCGCCGCGGTGCTGACGATGCTCGGCAATGGCGCGGAAGATGCCGCGGTGATCGCGACGGCGAAGGAGATGACGGCGAAGCTGCTGGAGGATCCGCGCGCGTTCGATCCGACGATGGCCAGCGCCGCCATTCGCATCGCGGCGCGTCATGGCGATGCGGCGCTCTTCGAGCGGATGGTCGAGGCGCGGCGCAAGGCGAAGACGCCCGAGGGCCATGCGCGCTGGAGCTTTGCGCTGATGGGCTTTCGCGATCCCGCGCTCGCGAATCGCGAGCTCGAGTTCGTGACCGGCAGCGAGGTCCGCTCGCAGGATTCGCCGCGCTACCTCGGCGCTTTGCTCGAGAATCCCGCAACGCGCGCCGCGACATGGGAGTGGATGCGGACGAAGTGGAGCGAGGTGTCGAAACACTTCCCGTACTGGGCACTGGAGTCGGCGGTCGGCGGGCTCTCCGCGGCGTGCGACGCGAAGACGGAGAAGGAGATCGACGAGTTTTTCGCCGCGCATTCCGCACCGGGCGCGGAGAGGCGCCTCCGCGCGGCGAAGGAGCAGATCGAGATCTGTACCGCGTATCGCGAGATGCAGGCTCCGGCCCTCGCGCGCTATCTGGCGAAGTAGGCGCGGAAATGCATGGTTGCCCGGGGACGTTGCACCCCGTACAATCCGCACCTCCTCGATGCGCCCATAGCTCAGCTGGATAGAGCGTTAGCCTCCGGAGCTAAAGGTCGCAGGTTCGAATCCTGCTGGGCGCACCAACCCTCGTGAAAGTTCTCTGCGGCCTTCGCCGTGTCCTTACTTGCGTTACGATATGTAAGGAGAAGCGTGCCATGCCCACCTCGACAATCACCAGCAAAGGCCAGACGACGGTCCCGAAGGAAGTTCGAGAAGCGCTCAACATCGGCGCCGGCGACAAACTGACGTGGGAGATCAAAGGCGGCCGCGTCGCCATTACCACCGAGCGTCCGGCGCTCTACTCATTGCGTGGCTTCATCAAACATGGCCCCGACGCATTGACCGCCGTCGCACAGGCTCGCAAGACGCGAGGTCGCGTCTGACGTGCGCAGCGTAGTCGCCGACGCGAACGTTTTCGTCTCATTTTTCGTCGAGCGTAACAAGGCGCAGCAAGACGCCGCGCAGGCTCTGCTGGCCGCCGCGGAAGAAGGCGAGATCGCCGGCATGATTCCGCAGTCCGTTATCTTCGAGATTGTGTACGTCCTGCAAAGCCAGTACGGGCTGACGTCGAGACAAGTGGCAACCGTCGTCCAGGCCATCACCGAATTTCCCGGCATGCAGATCGTCGATGACTGCGCGTGGCGGCGCGTGCTGGAGATCTGGCCTGAATCTCTTGCAGGCCTGACCGATGCCGTGATCGTCGCGCTCGCCACCACCAACGGATACGACGCTGTAGCGACCTTCGACCGCAAGCTCTCGAACCGTCTCGAAAGCTTCAGCCTCGAGGCGTATTGGTGAGCGCAGCGCCGTCCGCCGTCGGCGTGCCCCTGGCGAAAAAAGTTGAATCTCATTCGTCACACTCGCTCCAGAACGAACACCCGCACGAACGGCGTGATCGCGAGCTCATCGCGAATCGCGAGCCGCGCCGACGCAACCTGCTTCAGCCAGATGCTGCGCGGGTAAAAGTGAAACAGCCCCGGTCCAAATGCGAGCGCCGCGGCGACATCACGCAGATGCTCGACGAGAACGATCCGCCCCGAGTCCGCGAGCATTCTCGCGCTCTCGTGAAAGAGGCGCTCGCGCTCGCGCCGATCGCGGATCTCGTGCGCGGACAGGATGATCAGCACGAGGTCTGCGGAGCCATCTTCGACGGCGTTGATGGTCGACGTCCAGCTCGAGTGCTTTGACGCGCCCTCGCGAGTGCCGGTTCCGTCGTTACCAGCGGATCGAAGACATCGATCACGCATCCCGTGGCTGCCGGAAAGAGCGACTCGAGCGGCAGCATGGTTTGCTCGAGGCACGTCGTGATCTGCACCCATCGCCGCGGCGAAACATGACAACGTTCCATCATCCACGTGCCACGCAGCAACTCGGATGCGTCGAACATCGCGTGGAACGCGAGAAAGGACGCGACCATGAACCAGAGCGCGATGCACGCCGCGAACGCGCGGATTTTTCTCGCCGGCAACGTCTATCGCATCGAGGATCTCGGCAGCACGAATGGCACATTCGTCAACGATGCCCCGATCGAAGGGCCGCGGCGGCTGGAGAACGGGGATCTGATCCGCTGCGGCGGCTCGGTGCTGAAGTTCATCGCCGGCGGAAATGTCGAGGCGATGTACCACGAGGAGATCTACCACCTCGCGATCACCGACGGATTGACGCAGGCGGCGAACAAGCGGCATCTGCTCGATTTTCTCGAGCGCGAGATCGCGCGCGCGGTGCGCCACGAACGGCCGTTGTCGCTGGTGATGTTCGACATCGACCACTTCAAGCGGATCAACGACTCGTTCGGCCACCTTGCAGGAGACCGCATGCTGGTGGGCATCGCGCAATATGTGGCCGCGTCGGTGCGGCGCGACGAGCTCTTCTCGCGCTACGGCGGCGAGGAGTTCGCGGTCGTGCTGCCGGAGACTGGCCTCGACGAAGCGGCGGGATTCTGCGAGAGAATCCGGGCGATGATCGACGGCGCGATCTTCGAGTTCGACGATCACCAGATGCGCGCCACCATCAGCCTCGGCGCCACATCGCTGCGCAAAGGCGACACGGTGCAGTCGCTGGTTGAGCGAGCGGATGCGCAGCTCTATCAAGCCAAGCGCGCAGGCAGAAACCGCGTCTGCATCGCGTGATCCATGTGCGGACGAGGCGTCCGCTCTCCACTCTCAACGTGCGAGGTCCAGCACGACGACGGCTTCCTCCAGGTCGCGCTCCCGCCGTGTTGCCGCGAGGCCGACGGCGGCAAACGTACCCAGTGCCAGCGCGAGCTCCCATCCCGTCAATCGGGCGTCGGGTGAGATTGCCGGCACGACCGACACATACAGATCCAGCCAGTGCCCTACGAGGATGACGATGGCGATGCGCGTGAGAATCGTCCGATTGCGTTTCGTCGTCTCCGGCAGCAGGACGAAGAACGGGATCACCCACATCAGAGCGACGGTCGTCCAGAACAGCACGCCCCAGTTGCCATAGGCGCGCAGCAGGTAATAGCCGGTCTCTTCGTGCATGTTGCCGTACCAGATCAACATGCTCTGGCTGAACCAGATGTACATCCAGAATGTGCTGAACGCGAAGAGCAGCTTCGCCAGATCGTGCAGATGGTCTGAGGTGATCGCGGAATCAGTCCGTGAGCGATGGACGGCGACGATGATGATCGCGGCGAGACCCGCCGTCACGAGTCCGGCGAAGTGATAGACGCCGAAGATCGTGCTCGACCAGTGGGGCTCGAGCGACATGACCCAGTCAACGCCCGACAGCCACACCGTGAATCCGAAGACGACGATATAGAACGCGGAAGCGCGCTTCTTGTGCAGCAGACGGAGCGCCACGGCCCACGCGGCTGCGTATCCGAATGCGCGCAGTGTGAAGAAGGTCCGTCCGAGCCACACGCCTTTGAAGCCCGGCAGGTGCTCATGAAATGCGGGATAGAGATGCGAGCCTCCGAAGAGGATCGCGACGAGCACGACCGCCGCGCCGGGGAGAACGAGCCGCGTGAACGAGCAGGCGATGCGGCGCAGCGGCCCCAGCCAGTGCGCGCCGCTGAGATCGTGGACCGCGACGACGAATCCGCCGGCGAGTCCGATTCCCGTCAGGAACAATCCCGATACGAGCACGTTCGGCCACACATCGTCCGGTGCGAGCACGGCGCCGGTGACGGCCATTCCTGTCGCGAACGCGATCAGTGTGAGAACGGGAAAGAGAATGCGCGAATTCATCATTTGCCTCTCTGCAGCGAGCGCACGTAGAGAATCGCTTTCCAGCGGTCATCGCGATCGATCTGCGATGCGTAAGAAGGCATGTTCTTCTGGCCGTAAGTGATGATGTGAAAGATGCGCCCGTCGGGCAGTCCGAGGGCATTGGGCGCGAGCAGTGACGGGGGTGTGGGGAAGCCTCTCTGCGCGACGATTCCGTCGCCCTTGCCGCTGACGCCGTGGCAGATCTCGCAATAGGTGTTGTAGATGGCGGCGCCGCGCGTGCGTGCCGCGGCATCCGTCGCCGGATAAGGATTGACGAGCACGCGCCCGGCCCGCTCCGCATCGGCGGGCGTCGCAGCATAGTGCAGAGGCGTGATGCCGCGGATCACAGTACCGGCGACGGGCAGGCGCAGCGTCATGCCATCCCGAAAATTCGGATTCGACGCATACGAGTCATAAGGAATCGAGTGCGCCATGTCGGGCAGGACCTCGAAATTCCGCTGATTGGGATCGGCCTGAAGAATCCAGTTGAGCGACAGGAAGGCGGCAGTCGCGGCCAGCAGCAGTGAATTGATGATGGTGCGGCGCATGGTTAGTCCTCCTGCACCACGAGCAGGGTCTGGGTGGCCGTGGTGATCCGCTCGGCCTCGCTGCGGTCGAACGCGGCATTGTGCGCACGCACGACGATCGTGAAGTCTTCGTTGACCGCCTCGCCCCTGCGGCCGGGCCAGAGGCGGCTGCGGACGAAGAACGCCAGCACGGTCGCGAAGGCGCCGAGGAGAACGCCGACCTCGAAGGTGACGGGGATGAAGGCGGGGATCGAGTTGAACGGCTTGCCGCCGACATCCAGCGCCCAGCTCGATGCCGACGTCCATGACTCGAAGAGAAGAATCAGAGCCGCGCCGCTGAAGCCGCCGATCGCGCACGCCCATCCTAGACGGCTCGGTGGAATGCCCGCGACCTTCTCCAGGCCATGCACCGCATAGGGCGTCCGGACATCCTCGATGTCATAGCCGTTCCTCTTGAGGTCGCGCACCGCGCGGGCCAGCTCCGCCTCTTCCGGACGGTGCAGCACGCCCTTCACTTCCGCCATGGCGACCATCGGCAGGAACCGGCAGAAGAGAAGAAATGCAGTGAAGAAGAGGCCGAATGTTCCGGCAAACGTGAGGATCTCGATGATGGTCGGCGAATAGTTCGCCCAGCTCGACGGGAGGTAGTCGCGGTGCAGCGACGTGACGATGATGATGAAGCGCTCGAACCACATCCCGATGTTCACGAAAATCGAGATGGCGAAGACGGCGAGGAGATTCCGGCGCACGCGGCGGAACCAGTAGAGCTGCGGGATGACGACATTGCAGGTGACCATCGTCCAGTAGCCCCACGCGAAGGGGCCGAGCGCGCGGTTGATGAAGACATAGCGCTCGTACCGGTTGCCGCTGTACATCGCCGTGAAGAACTCCGTGCTGTAAGCGAGTGCCACGAAGCCGGAGGTGAGCAGGACGAGCCTGGTCATCGCGTCGATGTGGTTGTGTGTCAGGTAGTCGCGCAGGGCGGGCATGACGGCGCGGGCGATCAGCATCAGCGTCAGGACCATCGCCATTCCGGAAAAGATCGCGCCGGCGACGAAGTAAGGCGGAAAAATCGTCGCATGCCAGCCCGGAAGCAGCGACGTGGCGAAATCGAAGCTAACGATTGAATGCACCGAGAGGACGAGCGGCGTCGCAAGACCGGCGAGCAGCAGATACATCTTCTCGTAGCGCGTCCATGTCTTCAGCGATCCGTTCCAGCCGCAGGAGAGCGCGCCGAAAATCGCTTTGCGCAAACCTCGCGAACGGTCGCGGATCGACGCGAGATCGGGAATCAGCCCGATGAACCAGAACACCGCGGACACCGTGAAGTACACGCTGATTGCGAAGACGTCCCACAACAGCGGCGAGCGGAAGTTCACCCAGAGGGAGCCGCGTGTATTGGGATAAGGGAAGACCCAGAATGCGAGCCACGGGCGGCCCATGTGAATGAGCGGGAAGATCGCCGCGCAGATCACCGCGAACAGCGTCATCGCCTCGGCGCTTCGATTCACCGAGGTGCGCCACTTCTGCCGGACGAGGAAGAGAACCGCGGAGATGAGCGTGCCGGCATGACCGATGCCGACCCAGAAGACGAAGTTTGTGATGTCGAACGCCCATCCGACGGTCTTATTGAGGCCCCATGTGCCGATGCCTGTGCTGATCTCGTAAGCGATCGCGATGAGGCCGGTGATCATCAATGCCGTCGATGCGAGGAACGCGATCCACCAGAGCGGTGTGGCCCGGCGCTCGAGCGGAGCGCAGATGTCGTTCGTGACATCCGCAGCCGATTTTTTGCCGAGGATTAGGGGCTCTACAAGTTCATGCCGAACGGAGTGAGGCATCAACGGAGCAGCCGCGCTGGAGTCGATTGTGGTAGCGGTCACGTGCATCCTCCGATCATGATTCGCGCGGCGCCGTCGTTGATCCCTCGCCTTCGGCTCGGGATGAAGTGAGAGCCAAATAGCCCACCGCCGGCTGCACGTTCAGCTCTTCGAGAAGGCGGAAGTGGCGGTTGCTCCTGCGCGCGGCGCTGATCCTGCTCGCCGGGTCATTGAGATCGCCGAAGACGATCGCGTCGGCGGCACACGACTGCTCGCACGCCATTCGAATGGCGCCGTCGGGAATCGCGATGCCCTTCTGCTTCGCTTCGATGCGCGCCTCTTCGATGCGCTGCACGCACATCGAGCACTTCTCCATCACGCCCCGGCTGCGCACGGTGACGTCGGGATTGAGAACGAGATTCGCGAAACGGTCGTCGTGCGGATAGTCGAACCAGTTGAAGCGGCGCGCCTTATAGGGGCAGTTGTTCGCGCAGTAGCGCGTTCCGACGCAGCGGTTGTAGACCTGCTGGTTGAGTCCGTCCGATGAATGCACTGTAGCCAGCACCGGGCAGACGGTCTCGCACGGCGCGTTGCCACAATGCATGCACATGACCGGCTGATGCACGGTTTCGAGGTCATCGCCTTCGCCGGCGTAATAGCGGTCGATGCGGATCCAGTGCATCTCGCGCTCGCGCACGACTTCGTCCTTCCCGACGACCGGGACGTTGTTCTCGGCCTGGCAGGCGATGACGCATGCCGAGCAGCCGGTGCATCTGGCGAGATCGATCGCCATTGCCCACTGATGCTGGCCCTTGTTCTTGACGGGCCAGAGTCCATTGCCGGCTGTGCTCTTCTCTTCAGGGCCGAACAGCGGCCGGCCCTCTGCCTTGTTGTGAAGCTGCGTCGAGGCGAGTGCTGTGCTCCGTCCCGTCTTCGTGATCGTGACGGCCGGCTGATTCGCCAGTTGGATCACCCGCTTGCCGACGGTCTCCCCGCGATGCAGCCATGTGCGGCCGAGGAGCCACTTCGGCCCGCTCTTCGCGAAGCGGTCGGTACCGATGCGACCGTAACCGATCGCGATGGCGACGACGCCGTCGTGCTGGCCGGGCTGGACGAACGCCGGGAGCTCGACGTCGCCGATACGGACGATATCGCCGTCCTTGAGCGCGTGCTTCGTGGCCGTGGCAGGGGAGACGGAGGCGTAATTGTCCCAGGTGACCTTTGTGACCGGATCGGGCAGCTCGTGAAGCCAGGCATTGTGTGCGTGGCGGCCGTCGAGCATGGCAACGGCCGGATAGAGGACAAGGGTGTAGTGGGATGCGGACGTCTCATCCGCACTTCGTGGGCCATATTCGGGCTTGAAATTCGTACGTGCGGGCGAGGACGTCCGCACTTCACGGACAACGGCGCCGGTCTGCAGGGTCTTGTCCCAGTCGCCGGTGAACTGCGACTTGATCTGCTGATACGCGCTCGCCGGTGCTCCGCTCCATGTGGCGAAGCTCTCCATGACTCCGCGCGTGTTGCGCAGAGGTGCAATCGCTGGTTGGGTCACCGAGTAGACGCCGGCCACAGGCTCGTTGTCGTCCCACGACTCGAGGAAATGATGGTCGGGACAGATGGCATGCGCGTACTTCGACGTCTCGTCGGCGTGCGTTGCGAACGAGACGACGAGGGGAATCGCCGCAAGCTGCTTTGCGAGCTCGCTGCCCTGCGGCAGGTCATAGACGGGATTGCAGCCGGCGATGAAGAGCGCGTCCGCATCGGCGAGCGCCGCCAGATCCCGCTCGTTTCCCTGCCTCTGCAGCGAGGGAGCTCCGATCTCGACGGCCGCTCCATAGTTGCCCAGCGCCTCATTGACGAAGTTAACAAGCCGCTGCACCTCGATGTCATTGCCGCCGGCGACGACGAGCGACTCTCCTTTCGCCGCGCGCAGCCGCTCGACGATCCGATCGAAGACGACCTGCTTGAAGGGCAGCGGGGGCAGGTTCGAAAACGGTGCCCCGAACGCGGCTGCGAGATGGGCGAGCACGAGGCCCGCCTCCGCCGGATGCATCCGCAGCCGCTGGCTGGCGTTGGATCCGGTGAGCGACATGCGAGGCTCGAGCTGGATATGCCACGGCCGGCGCGCGCTCCATTGTTTCGTGAATTCGACCGGCGAGAGCCATGTGCCGAGAAAGTCGGCGTCGAGGCTGAGAACGACGGAGGCTTTGTCGAAGCGATAGTGCGGAACCGCGCGGACGCCGTGCGTTTCCTCGTGCGCGTCTGCAATCGCGCTGCAGGAGAGAGTGTCGTAGACGACATGCTTTCCGTCGGCGAAGCGGGCCAGGAAGGCATCGATCGACCGTTTGGTGGCAGGGCTGGGAATCGTCGATGTCAGCACGCGCACCCGGCGTGCAGAAGAGAGCTTCTGTGCGATGAGTGCATCGACCTGCTGCCAGTCCGAAGGTTTGCCGCCGAGCATCGGGCCGGAAAGGCGCAGCGAATCATAGAGACCGAGAACCGTGGCCTGGCCGATGGCGCAGAGGCCTCCGCGGGAGAGCGGATGATCGGGATTCCCTTCGATCTTGATCGGCCGGCCGTCGCGGCACTTGACGAGAATTCCGCAACGCGCGGGACAGCCGTGGCACGTCGATGCAACGTAGTAGGCGCGGCCGGGGACGATCTCCTCCGGCGCAGTGAGATACGGAATCGCCTTCTCTACGGAGGATCTCTGACAAGCCGTTGCAGCAACAGCGGCGACGGAGAATCCGGCGAGCTTCAGGAAGTCGCGGCGATCGACCTCATTGCGGCCGTCGTCATTCGCATCGCGTGGCGCAACCGGCGTCTCGAGCTCTTCGATGCTTCTGTAATAAGTCTTCATGGCGTTTAGAAGTGGCACGCGCTGCAATCGCTCGTGGCCTTGACCGGATGTCCATTGAGCGTCGTCCCATCGCGTCCGCGATGACAATTGACGCAGAAGCCCATGTTGAGCGTTTCGACCTGGCGCACACGCTCCATCGTCTCCACCGGGCCGTGGCAGCGCTGGCAATCGAGCCCCGCGGCGATGTGCGGCCGGTGGTCGAAGTAGACGAAGTCGGGAACCTGATGAATGCGGTTCCAGCGCACAGGTGTCGAGGTCTTGATCGCGAGATAAAGCTTGTTGAGCTCGGGTGCGATGACCTGATTCGGCTTGCGGTGCTCTTTTTTGGCCTGCTCTTCTTCGGCGCGGATGCCGGCGCGGCGCGAGGTGATGAACTTGTGGCAGTTCATGCAGGCCGATGCGGAAGGAATCCCCGCATAGCGGCTCCGCTGTGCCGTCGCGTGACAGTATTGGCAGTTGATGTTCAGCTCACCGGCGTGAAGACGGTGCGAGAAGGCGATCGGCTGCTCCGGTTCGAAGCCGGAGTGATCGCCGGGCAGCCGCATGGCGATGAGGCGCGGCACGAGTGCAATGGCCGAGAAGACCACGGCCACCGACAGGATGATCGTGAGGATCCGGCCATTCATCGCATCAGCTCCGCGCCATTTGCGGCCGGCGGTACCACCGGACGACCTGCCGTTTTCTGAAGAGGTACTGATTCGGAACGACGAGGATGTGAACCAGGCGCGTGAACGGGAAGAAGGCAATCACGAGCCAGGCATTGACGATGTGCAGCTTCACTGCGAAGGGCATGGCGGCAATGACGGCGATTTCCGGCCGAAGCTTGAGGAGGGACCAGAGATAAGGCGATGCCGATGCCGCGAACCACGCCGAGCCCCAGCGGTAGAAGATGGCCACATAGACGCCGCAGAAGACCTGCAGGAGCAGCATCCCATAAAGGAACCAGTCGGCCTTCGTCGTGACCACGCGTACCCGCGGGTCTGTGAAGCGGCGGGCGATGATCGCCAGCAGCGAGACGAGCGTAGTGATGCCGAAGATCAACGCCGAGACTTCGAGAATGTAGAGCCGCAGCGGCTTGCTGTTGAAGAGCAGGAACTGCCGCGGAATGAGAAAGGCGACGATGTGCCCCGTCAGTACCGTAATGATGCCGTAGTGAAACGGCACGACGGCCCAGAAGTGCTGTTTGTTCTCCAGGAGCTGGGACGAAAGGCTGGAGTAGGTGAACGATTCGCTGCGATACCGGTGGATGGTCCCAACCAGGAACAGCACCATCGCCACATAGGGGAAGACGGCGAACAGTACGGTGTCGAGGTAATTCGCGAAGGTCGTCATTGTGCCGCCTCCATTGCCGCGCGAAGCAGATGGCGATAGGGGTTGCCATGCTCCTCGAGCGGCTGCAGGATTTTTTCGATGGCTTTGGCGCACTGCGCGCGGAGCTCCGGGGTGCCGGCGGCAGCGAGGGTCGGCAGCAGCACGGTCAGGTGGTCAGGCAGCTCGACGTCATTGGGAATGCCGTGCTCGGCCTGCAGCCCGCGCAAATCGGCGAGGAATCGCCCCCGCTCGTATTGCTCGCCCCACAGGTGCCACCCGACCTCGAGCGTCGCCACCGGATTGAGATCGAACGTCGTCGTATAGAGCTCTTCGAGACCGGACGGCTCGACGGACTCGATCTCGTCGAAGAAGTCGGAGATGGGGCCGCAATCATCGGGACGACGGACGAGCTGCCCGTGCGGATAGGAAAGCAGCGACGAGAGGCGGATGAGCGATCCTGCGTTCATTACAACCCCCTCGACGGGCCTTCCATGAAGCCGAAGCCGGCGGACTGCTTCGCCTCCATCGGATCCTGCAGCATCTCGATCGCTTCTTCGCGGTACATCGGCGGGATCACGAAGCGGTCTTCGAAGGTGCAGAGAGACGTTAGCCTGTAGATGGCCTCGACTTCGTCGCGAGTCGTATCCGCCTCGCGGAGCATGCGGTCGACCGTGGCCTCGCTGATGTCGCCGACGGTTAGCCAGCGCCGGTATGCGCGGACGGCCTTCTGCTTGCGCAGTGCGTAGCGAACCTTGCCGTCGTGCCCGGCGCCGAACAGCCTGGCCAGGTACTGCATCGGCAGGCGTGCCTGATCGATGTCGTGGAAGAGATCGTCGCTGGTGTGGGAGATGATGTCACCATCCTTCTGCGCCATCACCGGAGACATCGGCGGAACGTAGAAGAGCATCGGCAGTGTGCGGAACTCTATGTGCGGAGGCAGGGCGAGCTTCCAGAGCTTCACCCAGAGATAGACCGGCGACTTCTGTGCGGCCTCGATGACGGAATCGTGGATTCCATTGGCACGCGCGCCTTCGATGACCTGCGGATCGTACGGATCGAGAATGATCGAGCGATGGGCGTCGATCAGATTCTCGTCGGAGCTCTTCGCGATCTCCTCGATCCGTTCCGCGTCATAGAGCAGGATGCCGAGGTAGCGGATGCGGCCGACGCAGGAGTGGAAGCACGCCGGCGCCTGTCCGGTCTCCAGCCGCGGGAAGCAGAGGATGCACTTTTCCGACTTGCCTGTCTGCCAGTTATAGAAGACTTTCTTGTAGGGGCAGGCGGCCACACAGGCGCGCCAGGCACGGCAGCGCTTCTGATCGACGAGCACGATGCCGTCCTCGCCGCGCTTGTACATCGCCCCCGAGGGGCAGGCGGCCACGCACGCCGGATTGAGGCAGTGATTGCAGATGCGCGGGAAATAGAACATCACGAGCCGCTCGACCGCCGCGAGCTGCGCGCGCTGCTCTTCATTCATCCCTTCCAGATTGGGATCGTTCGCTGCATAGACGCGTGAGCCGCCGAGATCGTCGTCCCAGTTCGGCCCGGCGTCGATGTCGAGGTACTTGCCGTTGACCAGCGAGATCGGTTTCGCCGTCGGCTGGTCGCATCCCTCCGGCGCATTGAAGAGATTGCCGTAGTCATAGGTCCATGGCTCGTAGTAGTCGTCCATGGACGGCATGTGCGGGTTGTGAAAGATGTTGAAGACGATCTTCGACTTCGACGTCGAGCGCAGCTCCAGCCGCCCGCCTTTCAGCTCCCAGCCGCCGCTGTACTTTTCCTGATCTTCCCAGCGCGTCGGATAGCCGGTGCCCGGCTTGGTCTCGACGTTGTTCCACCACATGTACTCCGTGCCTTTGCGGTCGGTCCAGATGTTCTTGCACGCAATGGAGCAGGTGTGGCACCCGATGCATTTATCGAGGTGGAAGACCATGGAGATTTGGGATCGGACATCCATAATTGGCTCCTCGTGGCAGCGATGGGACTTATGGGACCTTATGGGACCTATAGGACCTATGGGTGGCTCCCTATAGGTCCCATAGGTCCCATAGGTCCTATCTGTCTCATGCCCTTTCATCACCAATTCAATTCGGGCAGTTTCCTCACCAGTACATGTGTGTCGCGGTTACAGCCTGTCGGTCCCCAGTAGTTGAAGTGGAAGGTGAACTGGCCGTAGCCGCCGATCATCAGGTTTGGCTTGAGGCGTGTTCTGGTCAGCGAGTTGTGGCCGCCGGCGCGCTTGTTGCCGCGCAGCGGCGACTTGGGCACGGAGTACGTCCGTTCCGGCGAGTGGTACTGGATGCAGATGCCGCGCGGGATGCGCGCCGACACCGCGGCTCTCGTCACCACGACGCCGTGGTCATTGAAGACTTCCACCCAGTCGTTGTCCTGAATGCCCAGCTCGTCGGCATCGCTGTCGTTCATCCAGAACGGCTCGACGCCGCGCGACAGCGTCGTCATGCGCTGGTTGTCGCCGTACGTCGAGTGGATGTGCCACTTGCCGTGGGGCGTCAGGTAATTGAGCATCTTCGCGTTCGTGTTCTGCTCCGCGAAGCGGAGGTCGGCATATTCGGCAGGGAGGGGCTTGGGCTTGTATGTGGGCAGATGCTCGCCGAACTCGATGTAGGTCGGATGATCGAGATAGAGGTGCTGGCGGCCGGTGAGCGTGCGCCACGGCACGAGGCATTCGACGTTGTAGGTGAACGGCGAATAGACGCGGCCGTTTTCGATGAGGCCGGACCACATCGGCGAATTCACGAAGCGATGCGGCCTGGATTGCAGATCCGCGTAAGAGACCCTGACGCCGCGCTGTTTCTCGACGAGGTGCGTCAGCGGAAGGCCGACCTTGGCTTCCATCTCCTTGTAGCTGCGCCAGGCGAGCTCGCCGTTCGTCACTGTGGCGAGGTGGAGGATCAAATCGACGGCATGTTCATCTTCACGGAGCGAGGGATAGCGCTTGCAGCCCGACGTGCCATTGATTGCGAAGCAGGGCTTCGACGAGCCTTCGTGATTCCAGCACACCGTCGGTTTCTCGGTGAGCATGGCGTCATAGAAGTCGTCGATCGCATAGTGCGTCCCATGTGCGCCGAGTCCGTTCTTGCGCGCTTCTGGTCCGAAGGAGATGTACTGCTTGTAGACATCGCGAAAATCGCGCGTGACGATCTTGAGGCCGGGCATGGTCTTGCCGGGAATCGCCTCGCACTCGCCGCGGAACCAGTCACGTGGTTCGCTCTGTGCGATCTCCGCGGCGCTGTCGTGTGCCAGAGGCGTCGCGACGAGATCGCGGACCGGTGCCTGGAAGTGCTTCGCCGCAAGCTCCGAGAACTTCTTTGCCAGCGCGCGGAAGATCTGCCAGTCGCTCTTCGACTCCCAGCACGGCGGCACCGCCTTCGACAGCGGATGAATGAAGCTGTGCATGTCGGTCGAGTTGATGTCGGCCTTCTCGTACCAGGTGGCGGCGGGCAGAACGATGTCGGAGTAGAGCGCCGAGGTGTCCATGCGGAAGTTGAGATCGACGATGAGGTCCATCTTTCCTTCCGGTGCCTGCTCCCGCCACACGACTTCCTTCACGGAATCTCCGGCGAGATCCTGTGAGACGGAGTTGTTGTGCGTGCCGAGATAATGCTTGAGGAAATATTCGTGGCCCTTGGCCGACGACATGAGTGCGTTACCGCGCCAGATGTAGAAAACGCGCGGCCAGTTCTCTTCCGCGTCGGGATCTTCCACCGCGAATTTCAATTCGCTCGATTTCAGGCGCGCGACGACGTAATCAATGATCTCCTGATCGCTTCTGCAGCCCGCCTTCTCGGCCTCGGCCACGATCTCGATCGAGCTCTTGTTGAACTGTGGATAGAAGGGGAGCCAGCCACGCCGGACGGCGCGAACCTGATGATCGATCGTGTGATCTTTCGTCGAGTCGTTCGCCTCGCGCGGCAGACGGTGGTATTCCGTGAACGATCGCTCATAACGCCACTGGTCGGAATGGACGTAGTGCCAGCTCGGCGCGTTCTGTTGGCGCGAGGAGGGGATCCAGTCCTTGCCGAAGGCGACTGCGCCCCACGGCTCGCCGGGCGCGAGCTTCTCCTGGCCGACATAGTGGGCGAGTCCGCCGCCATTGACGCCGATGCAGCCGCAGAAGATCAGCGCGTGGATCGCCGCGCGGTACATCAGATTGGCGTGGTACCAGTGATTGATGCCGGCGCCGATGATGACGGTGCACTTCCCCTGTGTCAGTTCCGCCGTGCGCGCCCATTCGCGCGCGAACTTGATGACCATGTCGCGCGAGAGGCCGGTGTATTTCTCCTGCCATGCGGGAGTGAACGGCCCGTCGTCGTCATAAGAGCCCGCATAATCGCCGCCCAGACCGCGGTCGACGCCGTATTGCGCCATGAGCAGGTCATAAACAGTGGCGACGAGCACTCGCGAGCCGTCCGCAAGCTCGACGGACCGCGCGGGCACGCCGCGGAACGAGCGGCGATCGGCGCCGAAATCGTCGAACTCGACGTTGACCGCGACGTCGCCGCGGCCGAGGAAGGTGAGCGCCGGCTCGATCTTGTCGCCATAGAGACCATCCTCGAGCAGCAGGTTCCACTTGCCCTTTTCACGCCCCCAGCGAAAGCCCGCGGAGCCCATCGGCATCTTCGGCTGATCGGATGTGTCGTCCCACATGAGGAACTTCCAGTCGCCGTGCTCGACGTTCTGGTAGGCCTTGAGGCGATTGGCGCGGAGGAGGCGGCCGGCCTTGAACGCCTGTCCTGCACTTGGGATCAGCTCGACGAGATAAGGACTGTCGCTGTACTTCTTCGCGTAATCGATGAAGTACGGTGTCTGTTTCTCGTAATGCGCTTCCTTGAGAATGACGTGATTGACCGCCATCCACCACGCGCCATCCTGTCCGGCATTGATGGCGGCCCACTCGTCTGCGTATTTCGCGACCTGATTGAAATCGGGCGCGAAGACCCACATCTTCGAACCGTTGTGCCGCGCCTCGGCTGCAAAATGACAATCGGGCGTGCGCGTCATGTTGAGGTTCGACCCCATGACGGCGAGCATCTTGGCGTTGTACCAGTCAGCCGACTCCTGAACGTCCGTCTGTTCGCCCCATACTTCCGGCGACGCATTGGGGAGATCGCAATACCAGTCATAGAACGACAGTGAGACGCCGCCCATGAGCTGCATCAGCCGGGCGCCGGATGCGTAGCTGATCATCGACATCGCCGGAATCGGCGAGAAGCCATTGATGCGGTCCGGCCCGTATTTCCTGATCGTGTGCAGATTGGCGGCGGCCATCAATTCCAGCGCGTCGTCCCACGACGCGCGGCGGAATCCCCCTTTGCCGCGCGCTTTCTGAAAGCGCCGGCGCTTTTCGGGGTCGTCCATGATGGAGGCCCAGGCCTCGACGGGATCCTCGTGTGCACTGCGCGCGCTCTTCCAGAGATCGATCAGTGCGCCGCGCATGTACGGATACTTCACGCGCAATGGCGAATAGAGGTACCAGGAGTAGGAGATGCCGCGCTGGCAGCCGCGCGGCTCATAAGGCGGGAGGCCGTTCTCGAGCGCGGGATAATCGAGTCCCTGCATCTCCCAGGTGACGATCCCGTTCTTGACGTAGATCTGCCACGTGCAGGAGCCGGTGCAATTCACGCCGTGGGTCGAGCGGACGACCTTGTCGTGCTGCCAGCGGTTTCTATAGAACTCTTCCCAGGAGCGCCCGTTGGGCGTTGCTTCGTCCTGAATCCAGCCGATGCTCATCGGTCACCTCGCCGAGCTTCTTCAATGAGTGGTTTGCGAACGCCGCGCAGCCGCTTGCGCCAGACGGTGTCGGCGCCGATGAAGCCCAGCACACAGCCGCCAAGGCCGAGGAAGAAGAAGGAGAGCGTTGCGGTGTCGCCGGTCTGTTGCGGCTTGCGTGCGGTCGTTTCGAGATAAGCGACGAGTTGCGTGATCTCGTCGTTGGTCATCGACTGATTGGCGAAGAGAGGGCGCATGGTCGGCGTCGCCGGCGCCTGCAGCCATGACGCGAGATTCTTCCGGCCGCGCATTCGTTCGAAGACTTTCGTCAGATCGGGCGCGAGCTTGCCGCCGCCGAGGATGGAGATGTTGTCGACGGAGTGGCAGGAGACGCAGGCCGGGCCGCCGTTGGCCAGATGCTTTTCGCCGAGGATGATGGCCCGTCCATTTGCGATGTCGGATGGAGTAAATGGCTGGTCTCCGATATTGAGACCGGCGAATTGCGATTTGGGAAGCTTCGACTCGCGCTCGATCATCTCCAGCAGCGCGAGCGCTCGGGCTTCGTCGATGCCGGCGATGTTCGGCATCACGGCGCCCCGTGCGTCTTCTTTCAGTTTCGCGACGTAGGGATCGCCGCCGTCGAGATACGACTTCGGATTGGCGACGAATTTCTGCAGCCAGCCTTTGTCGCGCCGTTGCGTGACGTCCTTGAGATCAGGGCCGACGAGACGGCCGCCTCCGATCGTGTGGCAGCTCATGCAGTTCTGCCGGAAGTACGTGGCCGCTTCGTCGGCGGCGCGGGCCGATGCGGTGATGAGAGTCACCGTCGCCGCCACCAGGAGAGCGCGTCGATAGGTGTTGGACATCATGTGACGCATTGGAAGACATCGGCTACGCAAGGTGCGATGACTTTGGTCCCGGGGGGGATGTGACGAAGCGGGCGAGAGGCAGGGCTTCGCGGGAAGCAACGTGGCCGATCCTGCTGCTGCCCGCTTCGACATGACATCCGTCATGCCGCCGCTGCACGGCGCGCGGTACGTTACGCATCGGAGGCCCGCCCGATGCCGCGTTGCCGTTCTCTCAGCCAGCCGCACGATCCTGATCTTTCGCGGATGCTCAAGGTCTACATCGCGACCGGGCTCGCGTTCATGCTGCTGCCGGGCACGTTCGCCGGCGTGATGACCCTGCTGAAGATCGCGAGCGCACACACCTCGTCCGCCGCCGACGCGGCGTGGGTGCAGGCCCACGGTCATGCCCAGCTTTTCGGCTGGCTCGGCACCTTCATCCTCGGCATCGGCTACTACACGATTCCGCGCCTGCGTCTCAGTCCGTTCTCGCACCTCGCGGCATGGACGACGTACCCGTTGTGGACCGCGGGCGTCGCGATGCGCTGGGCGATCGGTACGTGGCCGTGGCAATGGCGCGTGCTGCTGCCGTTGTCGGGCGCGCTGGAGCTGATCGCGGTGTGCATCTTCGCCGTCTCTGTCTATCTCGCGCGGCCGCGTGCGTTGGATGACTCGTGGCGGAAGTCGGTGCTGCTGATCAGCGGCGCCGGCGCGTCGATGGTCGTTGCAATCGCCGTTAACGCCGCGGAATCGCTGCGAGTCGCGCTCACCGGCAGTGCGCCCCGATTCCCGGCCGCATTCAACCAGCGCTATCTGGTGCTGATCACGTGGGGCTTCGTCGTGCCGTTCATCTGGGGCTTTGCCTCGCGATGGCTTCCGCCGCTGCTCGGCTTGAAGAAAACGCGCAAGACGATGCTGATCCCGGTGATGGCGATACTCTTCGCGGGCGTCGCGACGTCGTTCTTCTCGCTGATCGCCGGTGCGGTCATTCTGACGATTGCGGCGTTGATGTTTGGAATCGCGCTGCGCACATTCGAGAGGAGCGAGCGCGAGCCGAAGCTGCGCGGTGTGCATGAATCGACGCCGCTGTTCATCCGCATCGCGTTTCTCTGGTCGGTGGTCGCAGGCGCGCTGGCGATCGTCGCCGCGTCCGTGCCGGCGCCGAATGGCTACGCGGGCGCGTCGCGCCACGCGCTCACGGTCGGATTCTTCGCGGCGGCGGTGTTCACGATCGGGCCGCGCGTGCTGCCGGCGTTCTTCAACGTGCGGCGGCTCTGGAGCACGAGACTCATGGCAGTCGTGCTGGGACTGATCAACATCGGCTGCACGCTGCGTGTTGGCGGACAGATCCTCGCGTATCAGCACATCTCGGAGCATGCGTGGAGCGCGCTCGCACTTTCTGCGATCATCGAAATGACCGCGGTCACGCTCTTCGCTGTGAACCTGTTGATGACCCTGACGACCGGGTCACCTCTCGAGGCATACCTGGAGGCCCGCCGGGCACAGGAGGCGTAGTGTTCGATCCGTACACCGTTCTCTCGAACGTCGCGCTCTTCGCAGAGCTGTCGGAGGAGGAACTGCACGCGCTCGCGCATCGCGTCGCGAAGCAGCATGTGCACGAGGGGGAGATCCTCTTCAATGAAGGAGATCCGTGCCAGGGCTTCTTCGTCGTCGAATCGGGCGAGATGAAGATCTTCAAGACCTCGGCCTCGGGGCGCGAACAGGTGCTGACGATCGACCGCGCGGGAAACTCCATCGCGGAAATTCCGGTATTCGATGGCGGGCCGTATCCGGCGTCGGCCGTGGCCACGGTCGACAGCGTGCTGCTGTTTCTGAGCAAGCGGGAGTTTCGCGCGTTGATTCTCGAGCATCCCGAAGTGGCGTTGAAGGTGCTGAAGAATGTCGGCGGCCGGCTGCGCAGACTCGTGGCACTCATCGAGGAGTTGTCGTTCACGACCGTGCGCAGCAGGCTGGCGATGATGATTGTGCGCCTGGCGCAGACGGCAGGCGAGCACACGCAGCGAGGCACCGAAGTGACGCTGCCGTCGAATCAGGAAATCGCGGCAACGATCGGCACCGTGCGCGAGCTCGTCTCGCGCAACCTCGGCAGATTGCAGGTCGAGGGATTGATCCGGCTCGATGGCAAGCTGTGCATCGTGCCGGATGTAGAAGAGCTGATGCGGCACGCCGACGTCGGTTGAGCTGCTGCCGCTGACCCTACTTCGTCAGGGGCAGTAAGTCCGAATGGCCGGGACTCCGCGGAGCGTCGTCATCGGTCGAGCTCCCGCGAACGTTCGGGAATGGCAGGCGGCGAGCTGCGTCCCCAAACGGGCGCTCTCACTCCTGCAGATGCTCCGCCTTCCAACGCATCGAGGCGAAGATGCGTTCGCGGCCGCTTGGATGATCGAAGAAGAGGATCTCCTCCACCGGCCCGGGACTCATCTTGCGGTATTCGCCGAGGTGCAGCGCGGCCTGCGCAAATCCGTCCGGCTCGTGTGCGGCATTGAGCCCATACATGTCCGCCTCCGCTTCCTGCATCCGGATGATCGTGTTGATGACCGGAGTGAGAACGAAGAAGAAGAGCGAGGACAACAGGACGACGAGCGGCAGCGCGGCAGGATCGCTGATGCCGCGCAGGCCGAGGCGTCCGCCCCAGCGTTCGAGCGCCCAACCGAGAGAGAGGCGCAGCGCAATGAACCAGAAGACGATGATGATCGTGAACTTGAATGCGCGGTCATAGGAATGATTGAGCACGTAGTGCCCGATCTCGTGGCCCATCACCGCCTGAATCTCTTCGGGTGAACCGCGGCGGAGGAGATTGTCATTGATCGTGATGCGCATCGTGCTGCCGAAGCCGGAGACATTCGCGCTCATGCGCGTCGTCTGCCGCGATGCATCGATCTGATAGACGTCATCGGCCGGGATGCCATTCGCTCTCGCCATGCGCAGGATCGGCTCCGTCACTCGCCGGTCTCGCAACGGGATGCGCTTGTTGAACAGCGGTGAGATGAAGACCGGCCAGACGAGCTGCAGAACGATCACGAAGGCCGACGTTGCCGCCGCGCCCCAGATCCACCACGTGCGCTGCAGCCTGCGCACGATTGCGTAGAGAACCGACGCGACGATCGCCCCCATGACGACATCGACCGCGAGCTCGACGCTCGAGTCGCGCAGCCACTGGGCGAACGTCTGCGTGGAGAGCCCGTACTGATGTTCGCGAAAGAAGGTCTCGTAAAGCGCGAGCGGAAAGGTGGCGATCGCAACGGCCGCGAAATACTGCAGGAGATACAAGATGGTCTGCAGGGTGACGTTGCCTGTGATGCGCTCCGCGCGATTGCGCATGCGCGCGGACCAGCCGAATGCGAGCAGCGCGATCGAGATCGCCGCGCCGTAGAGGAAATCCCAGAGGATCAGCCAGTAGCCTCCCTCGAAGTACGCATCGGAGCGCGCCTTCGCCGCGGGAGGCATCACGGCGAGATAGGCCGTCGTCGCCGCTTCGGGATCGAAGTGCGCGGATTGCTGGGCGGCAGCGGGGACCGGAATCGGCGACGGCAATGCGCTCGGTGGCTCGGCCGCGAATGACGCAAGCGCGAGAAGGCTGAGGAGAAACAACAGGCAGAAACGCACGCAGCGATGAACGAAAGGCGAGCGGGAAGGTTTCAAATCACGTGACGCCGATGTCCGTGCGCAATACGGCGGCGCAGTCATATCTTTCGTGAGTCGTACGCCCAGTGCAGCAGCGCCTGGCGCTGCTTGCGATGGCACTCCAGATTGCCGTCGGGACAACCCTGGCGAATCTGTGCGATGTGGCGCGTCATCGCCTTCCATCGCTTGATCTGCCGCTCGTCATCGTCGCTGCGGCGGCCGAGGAAATAACGGCAGTACCACTGGAACCATCCGCGCGGATCCTGATCGCGAATCCATCCTTTCCGCTGCCATTCGGCAAGCGGCTGCGAGGCATTGACCCCGAAGAAATTCAGCGCGGGGTCGTGGCGCTCGGAGCAGAGCTTCGCGTTCTCGTACCAGCTCGCGGGAAACTCCGCGCCGCAGTCCGTCATGTAGCGGCCGCCGAAGATCCCGAGCGCGAGGAGCTCGCGCGGTGTGAGCTGCGGTTTGAAATCGGGATGAAAATTGCGTCCTTCAGGTTCGGTCAGCGCGTAGACGTACTGGTCCTGCATCAGGTCCGACACTTCGATCCAGCGGCGCTTCATCGCATGGAGAGTGTGGCAGGAATCGCCGCACGGTCTTAAGATTTATTTC
This sequence comes from Acidobacteriota bacterium, assembly GCA_021325515.1. GTDB lineage: Bacteria > Acidobacteriota > Thermoanaerobaculia > Gp7-AA8 > Gp7-AA8 > JAJPHC01. The sequence continues at coordinate 87,021 of JAJPHC010000030.1, read as the reverse complement.
ATGCTCGGGACGCTGATTCTCGCTGCCACTCTCTCCACCAACGACCCCATCGCCATCGACATCAGCCAGCGGCTTCAGAAAGCATTGAGCGGTCATCCGGCGCAAACGCCGGCTCTCAAGGCCGCGCCCGCAGGCCGCGACTTCGACGGCCTCTATCGCACGAACGGCACGCCGCGGCAGATCCGCGGCGAACAACTGCAGCCCGCGGTCCACAAGTTCGCGGCGGACGCAGTGCGCGATGATCTCGAGACCGCGCGTACGTTCTTCCGCGAGAATCGCCGTGCGTTACGCCTCAACGATCCCGATACCGAGCTCGTTGCGTCCACGGCGAGCGTTGATGACGACGGCCGCGCGCTGCTGCGCTTCTCACAGCGCTATCGCGGACTCGAAGTCTGGCCGTCTGAATTGCTCGTGCACACGAATCCTCGCGGTGACATCGACCTCGTCGAAGGTGCGTACGTGCCCACGCCGCGGCGTGTCGTGAACAAGCCGCAGATCACCGCGGACAGCGCGAAGCAGCGTGCGGCGAACGATGCACTCGCCGGCGAGGCCGAGCTGCTCATCTACGCGCGCGCCGGCAGCCGCCCGCGTCTCGCATGGAAGGTCAGCGTCTTTCAGTCACTCGCCGCGAGATGGCTGGTCTTCATCGACGCTGCGACCGGCGCGGAACTGACTCGCTACAACACCGTCGAAACCTCCACCGCGCGCGGTTCCGGCCGCGACCTCGGCGGCACGACGCGCACGCTCGACCTCTGGCTCGAAGGCCCGACGTACTACATGCTCAACGCGACGAAGAAGATGTTCGATACAACGTCGCAGGCTCCGAGCCCGCAGAAGACGCGCGGCGGCATCTTCGTCGCGGACGCCGGCAATCAGCCGGCATCATCCGAGCCGAAGAATTTTCCGCCGGGACTGGCCGTCGCAACGTCGGGCAGCGCGAACAGTTGGAATGTCCCCGATACGGTCAGCGCCGCGGTCTGGATCGGCGAGACGTACGACTACTACCTCGAACGTCACAATCGCAATTCGATCGACGGCAACGGCGGCTCACTCACCGGCATCGTTCGCCTCGGCCAGCGTTTTCCCAACGCGTTCTGGGATGACGAGCAGCAGTTCATGGTCTTCGGCGACGACGACTCCTACGCGGGCTCGCTCGATGTCATCGCGCACGAGATGACGCATGGCGTGACGTCGCACACGGCGAAACTCGTCTACAAGGATCAATCGGGAGCGTTGAACGAAGCGATGTCCGACATCTTCGGCGAGATGGCCGAGGCGAGGACGTTCGGCAGCAACGACTGGATCATCGGCTCGCAGCTCCGCGGGAAGATCCGCAACATGGCGAATCCTGCGCAGTTCGGCGATCCGGCGAAGATGAGCCAGTTCCTCGTGACCACGCAGGACAACGGCGGTGTGCACACGAACAGCGGCATCATCAACCGCGCGTACTACCTGCTCGCGGCGGGGCTGCCGGGAGCGATCGGCAATCGCGACGCGGAGAAGATTTTTTATCGCGCGCTGACGCAGCACCTCACGAAGGACTCGCAGTTCATCGACGCACGCATCGCCGCGGTCACGTCCGCGCAGGAATTATTCGGGACGAATTCCGTGCAGGCCGCGAAGACGGGCGAGGCGTTCGATGCCGTCGAGATCTTCGCCGCGCCGCCGGTGCCGGATCAGCCGTCGATTCCGGTGATCAGCGGAACCGACAGCACGCTCTTCGTCTTCAAGGACAACGCGTCGTGGTTCCTCGGACGCAAAGAGCTCCCGAGCGACGGTACGGCCGGCGCGTACCTGAGCCACTTCGATGTGGCGCAGTCGCGCCCTTCCGTATCGGCGGACGGAACGCTCGCAGCGTTCGTCGATTCGATCAACGACATGTGCCTGATCCGTACCGACGGCAGCGCGGCGGAAGTCTGTCTCGATCTGCCGAAGAGCGGCATCCGTGTTTCGTCGACCGCGATGTCGCCGGATGGAAACAAGTTCGCCTTCGTGCTGATGGATGCGCAGAAGAACCCCGACAACAAGATCATCGTCGTCGACCTCGGGACGAATCAGCAGACGTCGTATCAGGTCGATACGCCGACCTACGACGGAACCTCGGTGACGACGATCGACTACGCCGACGCGATGGCGTTCACGCACGACGGACAGTTCCTGTTGTTCGATGCGTTCAACGAGCTGACGACGAACGGACAGCTATGGGGCGCGTGGAGCATCTACGCCATCGCGCTCGATGACGCGACGACGTACGGCGTCATCCCTCCGGACGGCGGTTACGATTTCGGTTTCCCGGCGCTCGGCCACACGAGCGACGACCTGCTGACGTTCGAGGCCTACGACGCGGGCGCCGCGAAGACGTACGTGATCGCGACGAATCTCGACAATGGCGATCTGCAGTTCGTGGGACAGGAAACGGGGGCATTCGCGGCGCCGTCGTATACCGGTGACGATCGCGCGATCGTGTACGGCTACGGCGCGTCGAACGCGAGTGGCTCGAGCGTCGCGATCCAGCAGCTCGCGGCGGATCATCTGACGCCCTCCGGCAATCCCGCGCAGTGGTTGAGCGGCGCGGCGTATCCGGTGATCTATCGCCGCGGTACGTATTCCGGGCCGACGACGCAGCCGGGATCGCTGTCCTTCAGCGGCGCGGCGTTCAATGGCAACGAAGGCTCCGCGGCGACGATCACCGTCGTCCGCCTCGGCGGGAACAAGGGGACGGTGTCGGTGTCGTACTCGACCGCGAATGGCAGCGCGACGAGCTCCGATTACGCGCCGGCGAGCGGCACTCTGACGTGGGCCGACGGCGACTCCGACCCGAAGACATTCCGCGTGACGCTGCTCTCGGATACGCAGAGCGAAGGAACGGAGACGGTGTCGCTGCGGCTGTCATCGCCGACGAACGGCGCGACTCTGGGGAGTCCGTCGACGGCAACGTTGAACATCGCGAATGTGACCGGTACGACGACGACGCGCGCAAGACGGCGCCCATCGCACTGAGTACCGCCCCTCATCCGGCCGTGCGGCCACCTTCTCCCCTCGTGGAGGGGAGAAGGCACCTTACCTTACGTCGTCCAGACCACCTTTTGCGGTCTGCGGAACAGATATCCCAGCGGGAAGGTCAACATGTGGACCAATCGCGTGAAGGGGAGCAGCGCGAGGATGATCCATGCTCCGGCGAGATGCCACTGCATCAGCGGCGGCACGCCGGCGACATACGTCACATCAGGGTTGAATGCGAGCAGGCTGCGCAGGTACGGAACGGTCGTGCCTACGGACCACACCGATCCCCAGCGATGCAGCGACGCGACCGCGAAGCCGAGTGCGGCCTGAGCGATCAGCAGCACGACGACCGCGATGTCGCCGAAGCTCGACGACGCGCGGACCACGCCTGTGCCGAGGCGGCGAAGCAGGAGAATCGTCAGCCCCAGCAGCGCGAGCATCGCCCCGCCCGCGCCGAGGCTCTCGACCGCGAGGAGGCCCCACGGCTTCGATACGAGGACGCGCCACATGTCCGGCGCGACGAGCGGCACGAGATGATCGGCGAGCACGACGAAGATCCCGAAGTGAAAGGGAATCGTGCCCCACGCCAGCCAGCGGCGCTCGAGGAACTGCGACGACTGCGACGAGATCGTCCGCGCGGAGCGGAAGCGCCAGATCGTCCCCGCGAGGAAGATCGCGACCGACGCGTAGGGGAGTGCGACGAGCAGCAGATCACGACTCACGGGATTCCTCCATTCGGTGCAGCGTTGCCGCGACGAGATGTCTGTAGGGATTCGACGTCGGCTGGAGCAGCTCATTCATCTTCGTCAACGCGGGGACGAGGATGAGCCGGCGCAGCTCCTCCTTCTCCTCCACGCCGCGTGCGTCGAAGTCGAGCACCTCGGCGATGTGATCGGGCAGCTCTCCGCCTTCACTCATGCCGGCTCGCTTGTAGGCGAGGCGCAGACCGACCATGAGCCGCGCGCGATCGGCATTCTCATCGCCGAAGAGATGCACGCCGAGGTACGGCGTGCACGACGGCGCGAGATCGAACGTCGAGGTGTAGAGCGATTGCTGCGTCTGCAGGTCGAGCGCGGACATCTCGGCGTCGAAACGCTCGAGATCGTGCTCGCCGGCGGCCACCGGCCGCTCGGGATAACGAAACAGCGCTGACAGGGTCACATCGTCCTCCCGAGGCCGCAGCTCTGGCGGCAGTCTTCGGCAGCGGTGTCGCCGAATGTGCTGAGCGCTTCCTCGCGCTGCAGCGGCGGCAGGACGAAGCGCTCTTCGAGCGTCGACAGCGCGGTGAGGCGATAGATCGCGTTGGCCTGTTCGACGGTGAGGCCGGCGTCGGCGAGGATCTGCTGCGGGTCGATGGTCTTGAACTCGAGCGAGCGGCGGTGCCAGCGCACCGCCATCAGCTTGCGCAACGCCGCTTTGACGGGCTCGGGATCGCCGGCGGAGAAGAGCGACGCGAGGTACTTGACCGGCAGCCGCGCTTCGTCGATTGCATTGAAGATCGATTCGCGATCGCCGGCGCGTGTGTAGAGGCCCTCCTCGCGATGCCCCATCACCGGTACGAGAGGCGGCACGTAGAAAAGCATCGGCAGCGTGCGGTACTCCGGATGCAGCGGCAGCGCGAGCTCCCACTCGCGTACGAATTTCCAGACCGGCGACTGCTTTGCTGCAGCGAGTAGTTGGGCGCTCACTCCGTTCTCTTCCGCGGCGGCGATGACCACAGGATCATTCGGGTCGAGGAGCATCGAGCGCTGCAGGTCGATCAGCTTCTCGACCGGCGCGTTCGCGACCTCCGCGATGCGGCTTGCGTCGTAGAGGATGACTCCCATGTACCGGATGCGGCCCACGCAGGAGTGGAAGCAGGCCGGCGGCTGTCCCGTCTCGAGACGCGGATAGCAGAGGATGCACTTCTCCGACTTGCCCGTTTTCCAGTTGTAGAAGACTTTCTTGTACGGGCAGGCGGCGACGCACGCACGCCAGCCGCGGCAGGCATCCTGATTGACGAGCACGATGCCGTCTTCGCCGCGCTTGTAGAGCGCACCGGACGGACATGCTGCGACGCACGCCGGATTCGTGCAGTGATTGCAGATGCGCGGGAGGTACATCATCGTCATCCGCTCGACTTCGAACAGCGACTTCCGCTCGTCTTCCGTCAGCGACGCGAGATTCGGATCGTTCTCCGCATAGAGCGGCGAGCCGCCGAGATCGTCATCCCAGTTCGGCCCGCGCTTGATGTCGATCGGCTTTCCCGTGATTTGCGAAATGGGTGCAGCGGATGGTTGGACATCGCCCTGTGGCGCATCGAACAGATCGCTGTAGCGATAGGTCCATGGCTCGTAATAGTCGTCGAGGCCGGGCTGATTCGCGTTGTAGAAGAGCTTGAGCAGTCCCGTGAGTTTTCCCTGGGAACGGAGGACGGGCGAGGGCGCCTGTCCTACACTCCAGCCGCCCTGCCACCGATCCTGATCTTCCCAGTTGCTCGGATATCCCGTGCCCGGCTTCGTCTCGACGTTGTTCCACCACATGTACTCGGCGCCGGGCCGCTCGGTCCAGAGGTTCTTGCAGGCGAGGCTGCAGGTGTGGCAGCCGATGCACTTGTCGAGGTGAAACACCATCGACACCTGAGCGCGTACGTCGAGCTTCACCATTGCGGGGCTCCCTTCATTCTGCGGACGACCACATACGTGTCGCGGTTGATGCCCTGCGGCCCCCAGTAGTTGAAGGCCCAGGTGAATTGCGCGTAGCCGCCGATCATGAAGAGCGGTTTCAGCCGCGCGCGCGTCAGACTGTTGTGTGCGCCGCCGCGCATCGGCTTGCCTTCACGCGCGGTGGTCTTCGGCGTGCCGGTCGTTCGCTCCGTCGCGTGATAGATGAGGCACATGCCGCGCGGGATGCGCGCGCTGATACAGGCGCGCGTGACCACGACGCCGTGATCGTTGACGATCTCGACCCAGTCGTTGTCTTTGATGCCGGCGGAGGCCGCGTCCTTGTCGTTCATCCACGCCGGCTCCGTGCCGCGCGAGAGCGTGAGCATGCGCAGCGTGTCGCCGTAGGTCGAGTGGATGTGCCATTTGCCGTGCGGCGTGAGGTAGTTGAGGACGAGGCCGTCCTGCGGTTGCATGACGGCGAGATCGCCGATCGCCTCCTGATCCGGCCGCGGTTTGTACGTCGGCAGATGCTCGCCGTACGCGCGATAGACCTCGTGATCGAGGTAGAGATGCTGGCGTCCGCTCAGCGTGCGCCACGGCAGCAGCTCCTCGATGTTCTGCGCGAAGCCTGCGTAGGTGCGGCCCCCGGTCGTGATCCCGGTCCAAAACGGCGTCGTGAACACGCGCCGCGGCTGCTGGATCAGATCATCGAAGCTGTAGCGCACACCGCGCGTGTCGGCGGCGAGATGCGAATGATCGCGCCCGCTCTTCTCCGATTCATTTTGAAATGCGCGCCAGGCGAGCTCGCCATTCGTTTCCGCCGCGAAACGGAGGATGACATCGCATGCCGTTCTGTCTTCGCGCAGCGAGGGATAGCTCCGGCCATCCCACGTCTCGACCGGCTCGCTCCGCAGCCACTCGTCATAGACATCGTCGACGGCGTACTTCGTCCCATGTACGCCGAGGCCCATGTCGCGGAACTTCGGGCCGACAGAGATGAAACGGTTGTAGATGTTCGCGTAGTCGCGGGAGACGATCGTGACGTTGGGCATGGTGCGGCCGGGGATCGGCTCGCATTCGCCGCGCGTCCAGTCGCGCACCGCCGGCTGCGCGATCTCCGCCGGAGTGTCGTGCATCAGCGGCGTGACGACGAGATCGTCGAACGCCGGTATCTTCGCCGCGCGCGCGAGATCCTGTGTGTGCTTCGCCAGGTCGCGGAAGATCTGCCAGTCGCTCTTCGACTCCCAGCATGGATTCACCGCCTTCTGCAGCGGGTGAATGTACGTGTGCATGTCGGTGGAGCTGAGATCGTCCTTCTCGTACCACGACGCCGACGGGAGTACGACATCGGAGTAGAGCGCCGAGGTGTCCATGCGGAAGTTGATGTCGACGATCAGATCCATCTTTCCGCGCGGCGCTTCGTCGCGCCAGGTGACGTCGCGGATGTCGTCCTTCGCCTGCTCCTCGGCGATCACCGCGCTGTCGACGCCGAGGTAGTGCCTGAGGAAATACTCGTGACCTTTGGCCGAGGCCTGCAGCGCATTGCCGCGCCAGATGTAGAAGACGCGCGGCCACGATTGCGGGTTGTCGGGATCCTCCATCGAGAAGCGGAGCTTGCGCTCGCGCAACTGGGCGGCGACGTAGGCACCGATGTCTTCCGTGCCGCTCTTCCGCGCGCCTTCCAGCACACTGCGATTCGGCTGATCGAATTGCGGGAAGCAGGGGAGCCAGCCGTTGCGCACGGCCATCGCCTGCCGGTCCGCGGTGTGGCCCGTCGCCATCGGATGCTTCTCGTCGGTCACCGGACAGAGATCCTTGAACGCACGGTCGTAACGCCACTGATCGGTGTGCATGTAGTGAAACGACGGAGCGTTCTGCAGCCTCGCCGGTCCGCCCCAGTCGAGTGCGAACGCGATCGGCGCCCATGAGCCCTGCGGCGCGAGCTTCTCCTGGCCGACGTAGTGATTCCAGCCGCCGCCGCTGCGCCCAATACAGCCGGTGATCATCAGCGCGGTGATGCAGGCGCGATAGATCAGATTGTTGTGGTACCAGTGATTGACGCCGGCGCCGATGATGATCGAGCAGCGCCCTTGCGTCGTCTCCGCGGTATCGCCCCACTCGCGGGCGAAGCGAATGACGTCCGCTGCGCTGACGCCGGTGAACTGTTCCTGCCATGCGGGAGTGAAGGGCTGGCTGGCATCGTCGTAGCTCTGCGGCCATTCGCCTTTGCCGAGGCCACGATCGACGCCGTATTGCGCGAGCAGTAGATCGAACGACGTCGTGACGAGCCGCGGGCCGTTGACGGTCATGACGCGCCGCGCAGGAACCGCGCGCTTGAGAGTGCGCGGCGGTCCCGGCAGAGTGAAGTCGTCGATCGCGATCTCCGCGATCTCATCGGATGCGCCGAAGAGCGTGAGCTTCGGCGTGTACTCCGCGCCGTCGCGCGCGTCGCGCGATTCGAGATTCCATTGACCTTTCTTCTTCTGCCAGCGATGGCCCGCGGTGCCCATCGGCATCCGCAGCTTCAGCTCTTCATCGAAGACGAGCAGTTTCCAGTCGCTCAGCTCTTCCGATTTCGTTTCGCCGATCGATGAGGCGCGGAGCATGGGGCCCGGCCGCAGTGCGCCGCTGCCGTCGTCGATCAGCTCGACGAGGATCGGGCCGTCGGTGTAGCGGCGCATGTAGTCGTCGAAGTAGGCGACGCGCCGGTCGGTGTGGAACTCCTTCAGCAGCACGTGGGTCGCCGACATCCAGAACGCGCCGTCCTGACCCTGATGGATCGGCACCCATTCATCCGCGACTTTCGATGTCTGGTTGAAGTCGGGGGAGAAGACGACGACCTTCGCGCCCTGATGCCGTGCCTCGACGAGGAAGTGCGCGTCGGGAGTGCGCGTCATCAGCACGTTCGAGCCGACGACGGCGACGTAGCGCGACTTGTACCAGTCGGCGCTTTCGGCGACGTCGGTCTGCTCGCCCCAGATCTCCGGCGATGCGGGCGGCAGATCGCAATACCAGTCATAGAACGAAAGACAGACGCCGCCGAGGAGCTGGAGATAGCGCGCGCCGGCGGCGTAGCTGATCATCGACATCGCGGGGATCGGCGAGAAGCCGATGATGCGATCGGCGCCGTGGCGTGCCGCGGTCGAGAGATTCGCGGCGGCCAGCATCGGCAGGACTTCGTTCCACGTTGTGCGGCGGAATCCGCCTTTGCCGCGCGCCTTCTGCCATGCCGCGCGCTTCTCGTCGTTCGTGACCAGCGATTCCCACGCGGCGATCGGATCGCCGTGCGTGATCAGCGCCTCGTTCCAGAGATCGAGGAGCGCGCCGCGCACGTACGGATACTTCACGCGCAGCGCGGAGTAGATGTACCACGATTGCGACATGCCGCGCTGGCAGCCGCGCGGTTCATACGAAGGCGTGTCGGGATCGAAGCGCGGATAGTCGAGCGCCTGATACTCCCAGGCGACCAGACCCTGCTTCACATGGATGTTCCAACTGCACGAGCCGGTGCAGTTCACGCCGTGCGTCGAGCGGACGACGCGGTCGTGCGCCCAGCGGTTGCGGTACATCTCCTCCCACGAGCGGCTCTTTGGATCGAAGACGTCCTGAATCCAGCTCATGTCATTTTCCTTTCGAGGTCTTGCGCACGAACGCGACGCCGCCGAGGACGAGGAGGACGAGTGCGCTGGCGAGTGTGTGGACGAGGCCGCGGCGTTCGGATGCTGGCGGCGACTGCCGGAGGAACGCCGCGAGATCGTGCGCCTCCGCCTCCGTGATCGCATGATCTTTGTACGCGGCCTTCATCATGGGAAAGGGAGTCTGTTGGGCGGCGGCGAGGACGCGCTTCTCATCGGCGTTCGTCAGATCGGCCGCGAGGCTTCCGCCGCGCCCGCCGGCAGCGTGACAGGCGAAGCAGGCAACTCCTTTGTTCGTGAAGGAGCGTTCGCCGTAGAAGAGTTTTCCGCCATTGCCGGCGTCGCCGCTGACCGCCTCGACCGGAGTCGAGTCGGGAGCGGCGATGCGCCGGGCCGCATCAGGAGAAGTCAACAGGTTGACGAGTGCGGCGATCTGCGCCGCATCGAGCGGGCCGGCGTTGTCCTGCATCCGCTTCACAGCCGCCTCGACGTCCGGCTTCGGACGTTTCGCCTCCGCGATCAGATCAGGCCCGGCGCGCGGACCCTCGCCGATCGAGTGACAGGCGGAACAGGAGTCGATGAACAACTTCGCGCCGGGGTCGGCGGCGAAAGCCGCGGCGGGAAACACGAGCAGGACGGCCGCCAGCAGTTGAATCTTCATGTTTCGCATCGTCGTGCCCGGCAGAGCGGCGCGCCATGCGATTTGTCATACACCTCTGTAATCAGGCTGGTTGTTGCCCCGTATGACATCCGTCATGGCGCGATGAATCACAGTGCGGAGAATTCGCTGTGGGAGGTCCCCGGTATGAATACGCAAGACACTCCGCGCGGAAACGCGCTGCAGCTCACGCTCGCGACGGGCGCGTTCGCCGTCTGTTTCGCAGTGTTTGGATCCGTCTCCGCGATGATGCCGATCCTGAAGAAGATGCTGCACCTCGATCCGGTGCAGGTCTCGATCGCGATCGCGCTTCCCGTTCTTCTCGGCAGCATCGGCCGCATTCCCCTCGGCATCCTCACAGACCGCTTCGGCGGCCGCATCGTCTTCTCGACGGTCATGGCGGTTTCGATCATTCCCGCCGTGCTGCTCGGATGGCTGAGCAGCTACGGTCAGCTGCTCGCGTATGGCTTCTTCGTCGGCATCGCGCTCGCGAGCTTCTCCGTCGGCGTCGCGTTCGTCAGCCGCTGGTATCCGCCCGAGACGCAGGGAAAAGCGCTCGGCATTTATGGTGCGGGCAACATCGGGCAATCGCTCGCGGCGTTCGGCGCACCGGTGATCGCAAAGGCATTCGGATTCTCGTGGGGCTTCTGGCTCTTCGCATCGCTGACGTTCGTCTGGCTCATCGTGTTCGCGTTGAAGGCGGAGAACGCGCCGGTGCGCGTGAGGCCGAAGACATTCGGCGAAGCGCTCGCGCCGCTTGGTGAGAACAAGAGCTGGGTGCTGAGCCTCTACTACTTCCTGACGTTCGGCGGCTTCGTGGCGATGGGCGTCTATCTGCCGACGTTCCTCACCGAGTTGTTCAAGCTGACTCCCACGGATGCGGGACTGCGGACCGCGGGATTCGTGCTGCTGGCGACGGGCATGCGTCCCATCGGCGGCATGCTGGCGGACAAGATCGGCGGCCAGTCGGTGCTGCGCTGGGTGTTCCCGTTCACGGCGGCGATGGCGGTGCTGATGGCATTCCAGTCGATCGTCGTGTTCAGCATCGGCGCGCTTGGCATGGCGGCCGCGATCGGACTCGGAAACGGTGCGGTGTTCAAGCTGGTGCCGGAGTACTTCCCGACGACGGTGGGCAGCGTGACGGGACTGGTCGGCGCCGCCGGCGGTCTCGGTGGCTTCTTCCCGCCGCTGCTGCTGGGAATGGTGAAGAGAACGACCGGCTCGTTCACGATCGGGTTCGAACTGCTGGCGGCCTTCGCGATGATCTGTCTGTTCACGCTCCTCGCAACGCGGAGGGCGGATCGCCAGGCGGTGGCGTACAGCGCGACATCGTAGAAGATCGTTCGGCTATAGCAGAACGAGCCCTGCGGGCTCGAAGTGCCGGAAATCGCGATCGAGTGTGACGAGGGGAGTGTCTGCATCGAGACATGCCTGCGCAACAAGGCAGTCCGCCACGCGGCTTTTCACGCCTCGCTTTCGAAGCGAGGCTCGAAGCTCACCGGCGCGCTGCCAGTAGCCATCGTGTAACGGGAGCAGCGGAGTGCGGGCGAGGGCGAGGCGAGTGGCTTCGAGAAGCGTCGGTTCACTCAGCAGCTCAGTCAGGACAATGGGAGGCAGTGCGGCGCGACGCGATCGAATCGCTGTCGTAACGAGAACAACGTCGCGGCCCTCTTCTCCCGAAAGGTACCGTCGCATGGAGCTGCAGTCGATCGCGATCACTCGCGGTCCTCGCGAATGCTGTCGATCGTTTCGGTAAAGCGCGCCAGCCCTTTCTGCGCGAGCAGTTCGTCGAATACGTCGGACCGTGCCAGTTCCTCGAGCGCGCGACGCACGGTGCCGGTCACACCTTCCCCAGCGACACGCTGCGCGCGCTTCAGCGTGGCCTCCGGAACCTCCACGGTGATCTTCCTCAACTTGGCCATGCTGGGAAGCATACCAGTCCAGAGCCCAGCATCTGCCGCCGTTAAGTTGGTTCCCGGGGGTCACACCTGGAAAATCAACTTAACTCGTTAAGTTGATTTTCCAGGTGTGACCCCCGAAAACCAACTTAACATTCGGGGGGATGGAGCAGCGGCCACACGGGGGGGATCTTTGGGGCGCGATCGCGGCGATGCTGGTCGCGGTGCCGTCGTCGATCGCGTTCGGCGTCGTCATCTTCACTGCGGCGTCGCCGTCGCTGGCGAGCGCCGGCGCGCTCGCGGGCATTCTCGGCGCAGCCGCTCTCGGGATGGTCGCGCCGCTCACCGGCCGCAATGGTGCGCTGATCACGGCGCCATGCGCCCCCGCGGCGGCCGTGATGTCCGGCCTCGCCACGCAACTCGCAGGCCTCGGTACTCTCACCAGCGCACGCATCATCATGCTGCTCGCGCTCACCGCGTTCGTCGCCGCGCTGCTGCAGATCCTCTACGGCGTCGTGCGCGCGGGACAGATCATCAAGTACATCCCTTATCAGGTCGTGAACGGATATCTCTCCGGTGTCGCGGTGATCATCGCGTTCGCGCAGTTCCCGAGGTTCGTGGGCGCACGTGCGCGATCGCTGCCGGATGCGCTGGTGACACCGCACAACTGGCAGTGGCCCAGCATCGTGGTTGGAACGGTGACGATCCTCGCGATGGTGCTGGCCACACGCATGACGAAGAAAGTGCCGGGGGCGATCATCGGACTCGCGTCAGGAATCGGCGCCTATTTCGTGGTCGCGCAATTCGAGCCGCGCCTGCTGCACCTTGCGAACAATCCTCTGATCGTCGGTCCGATTCACATCGAAGGTTCGTTCTTCTCCGGCATGTCGCTGCGGCTCGCGGCGCTGACGTCGCTGCACGCCAGAGATCTGCTGATCGTCATCGGGCCGGCGCTGACGCTCTCCGCGCTACTCTCGATCGACACGCTGAAGACGGGCGTCGTACTCGATGCGGTCACGCGCAGCCGTCACAATTCCAATCGGGAGTTGATCGGGCAAGGCGTAGCGAATGTCGCGTCGTTCTTCGCCGGCGGTGTGCCGGGCTCGGGAACGATGGGGCCGACGCTGATCAATGTGACGAGCGGCGGCCGCTCGATCTGGAGCGGAGTCGGTGAGGGTGCGCTCGTTCTCGTGGCGCTGCTCGCGCTGCGGAGTGTCATCGCGTGGGTTCCGATCGCCGCACTGGCCGGCATTCTGCTGGTGATCGCCTGGCGCATGTTCAGCTTCGAGATGTTCAAGCTGCTCCTGTCGCCGGCGACGCGTCTCGATTTTCTCGTGATCGCTGCCGTCGTCGTCGTTGCCGAATCGGTCGGCCTGATCGAGGCCTCGCTGACCGGCGTCGGACTCGCGATCGTGCTCTTCATCCGCAATCAGATGCGCGGCTCCGTGATTCTTCGCAAAGGAGATCTGAGCGCCATCCGCTCGAAGCGGAGACGCTCGCCGGACGCGATGAAGGTCCTCGACCAGCATGGCCATGAGGCGATCTTCGTGCAGTTGAAAGACGATCTCTTCTTTGGCACGACCGATCAGCTCTTCACGCAACTCGAACACGATCTGAATGAGTGCAAGTACATCCTGTTCGACTTCAGACGAGTGCAGTCGATGGATTACACGGCGGCGCATCTTTTCACGCAGATGGACGGGCGGCTGCGCGAGCGCGGCGGCCGGCTGCTCTTCAGCGGCCTCCCGTCGCGATTGCCATCGCATCAGGATATCGAGCACTACATGGGCCAGCTCGGCCTCGTCGGCAACGACGACGGCATTCCCGTCTTCGATACGCGCGACGCTGCCCTGGAGTGGATCGAGGATCGCATCCTCGCCGCGGCTGGTTGGGTCGCAGGCGAAGCGACTGCAGCGATGACGCTGCGGCAGATCGAGTTTCTCCGCGGTCTCGATGAGGAATCGATCCAGTACCTCGAGCGCGTAGGCCGCAACCTCCTCGTTCCGAGCGGAGCGCGCGTGTTCGCCGCGGGCGATGCGGGAGACGAGATCTTCTTCGTGCGCCGCGGACGCGTTCACATTCTTCTTCCGCTCGAAGGCGGCAAGCGCCATCACCTCGCGACGTTCAGCCGCGGCGAGTTTTTCGGTGAGATGGCGTTTCTCGATCGCGGCGTCCGCTCAGCGGATGCGGAGGCGGCGACGGAGACCGAGCTGTTCGCTCTTTCGAGAAAGACGTTCGATGACGGCGCACGCGCGCATCCGCGGGCCGCAGCGGCCGTGTTCGAACATCTCGCGCTCGCGACGGCGCGTCGTCTGCGTGCCGCCGACGAAGAGCTGCGCGCGTTGGAAGAACGCTGACGTACACGTCCAGCTTTCGAACAGTCGTCCACTCGCTGACGTCGCAGATGCGTCTCGGCCCTCGCGCGCGAACAAGCGCAAGTTCCACGGAACACATCGCTTAACCGATCGAAAGCCGCGCAAAGGCGACTGGCACCCCGGTTGATCCTAGAGAACCTCCGAGAAGCAGTTGGAGGTGCCTGGTGCAATCAGCCAAATCGTTTCACAGCTCTACTCCGCCGCTGCCGCCGCAACGTGTGCAGGAAGATGCGCGGATCGCGGCATTGCGTGCGTACGGAATTCTCGACACCCCTCCGGAGCGAGCGTTCGACGATCTGGCGAAGATCGCGGCCGAGGCATGCGGTACGCGCGGGGCGTTCATCTCGTTCGTCGACGAGGAGCGGATCTGGTTCAAAGCGAGAGTCGGACTGTTCGATGTCGAGGCGCCGCGGGCGACCTCGTTCTGCACGCACACGATCGTCGAGGACGATCTCCTCGTCGTTCCCGACGCGCGAGCGGATGCACGCTTCGTCGATAACCCGCTCGTGAGACGCGCACCTCGCATTCGCTTCTACGCGGGAGTCCCTCTGATTGCTCCCGGCGGTTTTCGCATCGGCACGATCTCCGTGTTCGACAGCAAGCCGCAGCCGCTCTCGAAATCGTCGGAGAACATCCTTTCGATTCTCGCGCGCGGCGTCGTGACGCAACTCGAATTCCGGAGCCGGCTTGCGCAGGCTGCGAATGCGCAGGAACACGAGCAATTCTTGCGCGCGATCCTCGAGCAGCTGCCCGTCGGCATCTGCGTGATGAACAAGAGCGGCGAATTCGTTTTTTCCAACAAGGTGAACCGGCGGCTGCTCGGTTCGAAGAGGCCGTTCGCACGCCTGCAGGAGCTCACGGAAGGAGGACAGACGTTCGTCGAGGGAACCGCCGATGTCTATCCGCCCGAGCGGCTTCCGATCGTTCGCGCGCTGAACGGCGAAACATCGGCGGTCGACGACATCGAAATACGGACCACGCGCGGCGAGCGGCACATCGTCGAAGTCGATGCCGCGCCTCTCGTGAAGTCCGATGGAACGATCTCGCATGGAATCGCGGTCGTGGCCGACGTCAGTGCGCGAAAAGAGCTCGAGCTGCAGCTCATGCGAAAGGTGCTGCACCTCGATCTGCTGCGCTCCGTGGCGATGAAGTCGACGGCAGCAGCCACGATCGAAGATGCGCTCTTCATCGCGGTGAGCGAGATCTGCGGTCTCACGGGATGGCCCGCGGGACATTTCTGGATGGTCTCCAACGACGGGACGCTGTTTCCTTCGCGGAAATGGTTCCGCTGCCAGCCGGCGCAGTTTCAGTCTCTCGTCCGGATGACGCGCAATCTCGTGCTCGCGGAAAGCGAAGGGCTCCAGGGACGCGTGGCCGCGTCGCGCGAACCACTCTGGATCGACGATGTCCAGGCGCATCGCGAAGAGATTCGCGGAAGCGCCGCCGTTCCGCCGGGCGTCCGCACGATCATCGCGCTGCCGGTGATCGCCGGGCCGAGCGTCGTTGCCGTGCTGGAGTTTTTCTCCGACCACGTGACTCGCGCCGATTCCGAGCTGCTCGCCGTGCTTTCCGAAGTTTGCAAACAGATCGGATACATCGCGGAGAAAAAGAGAGCCGAAGCGGCCGTCATGGAGTCCGAGGAGCGCTATCGCGACTTCGTCGAGAACAGCCTCGATCTCTTCTGCACGCACACGCTCGACGGCCAGATCATCGCCGCGAACAAGGCCTCGGCGAAGGCTCTCGGTTACGAAGAGGCGAGCGACATCATCGGACGCAACCTGCGCGAATTTCTCGTCGGCAGCTATCTCGAGCACTTCCCTCGCTACATCGAGGAAGTGGTCAGCAAAGGGACAGGCGAAGGGCTGATGCGCGTCAGGACGCGCGAGGGCAGCTCGAGATATTGGGAATTCCGCAACACGCTGAAGTCGACGCCGGGCGCGCTCGTCGTCCGCGGCGTAGCACGCGATGTGACGGAGAAGATCAACGCCGAGCGCCGGCTCCGGCAGTCGGAAGAGCAGTACCGGATGTTGTTCGAGAGAAATCTCGCCGGCGTCTGCCGCACGACGATCGAAGGGACGATTCTCGAGGTGAACGACGCGTTCGTCAGGATGCTCGGCTATGACTCGAAAGAAGAGGTGCGCAGCCTTTCGATGGCGATGCTGCATCACGACGATACCGCGCGCCGTCTGTGCCTCGAATCGCTCCTGAGCAACGGCACCGTGTCGGATCTCGAAGCGATGCTGCGGCGAAAAGACGGAACGGCATTCTGGGCTCTCGTGAATGCGACGCTGGTCGTCGAAAACTCGACCGGTCAAAAGGTAATCGAGTCGACGATCCTCGACATCACCAGCAGAAAGGTGCGCGAAGAGAAGGCGGCACACGACGCGACGCACGATGCGGTCACCGGCCTGCCGAACCGCGTGCTGTTCATGGAGCGTCTGAACCAGTCATTGAAGGAGGTCGAGCGGAACGGGTCGAGTCTCGCGGTCGCATTCGTCGACCTCGACGGATTCAAACCGGTGAATGATCTGTATGGCCATGCGGCGGGGGACGAGACGCTGCGCGTCGTCGCCGCGAGATTTCGCGCTGCGCTTCGCGCCGCGGACACAGTGGCACGCGTCGGTGGCGATGAATTCGCCGTGCTGATGCTCGGCACAGGTTCCGCTGAAGAGGCGGCGGCCGTGGCCGAGAAACTCATCGCTACGTTGCAAACGCCGGTCAATGCCGGAGCAGCGCAGGTATCGGTCGGCGCGAGCGCCGGTGTCGCGACGATTCCTCCTCGCGGGATGAGCGCTGCACAGCTCATCTGCGGCGCCGATACCGCGATGTATCGCGCGAAGGCAAACGGGAAGGGGAGAGTGGAGGTGTGGTCGCAATGAGAGCCGCGACACCATCATCCCTTCACTACCGCGATGGGAGTGAAACGCGCGACCTTCTTCGCAATGCCGGCCTTCGCCACGACGCTCACCACAGCGTCGACGTCCTTGTAGGCTTCCGGCGCCTCTTCCACCAGGCCCTTCACCGACCCTGCCTCCGCAACGATGCCCATCTTCTCGAGCCGCTCTCGCAATTCGTGGCCGTTGATCTGCTTCTTCGCAGCGCTGCGCGACATGATGCGCCCTGCGCCGTGGCAGCTCGAGCCGAAGGTGTCCCGCATCGCGCCTTCCTCTCCCATCAATAGATAGGACGCGGTTCCCATGCTGCCGGGAATGAGGACCGGCTGGCCGGGGAACGCGCGCGTTGCGCCCTTGCGATGCACGAGCATGAGCCGGCCGCCGTACTCCTCGAACTTCGCGACATTGTGGGCGACGTCGTAGAGGATGCCGAGCTGCGCGGAGGAACCGAGCGTCTCCGACCACGCGCGCCTCGCGGCCGCGGTGATGATCTGCCGGTTCGCGAACGCGAAGTTCGCGGCCGCGGCCATGGCCTGCAGGTATTTCTGCCCTTCGTCGGATTCGATCGGTGCGCAGGCGAGCTCGCGATCAGGGATCGAGATGCCGTACTTCGGCATCGCCTTCATCATCGAGCGGATCCAGTCGGTCGCGACCTGATGGCCGAGTCCGCGCGATCCGGTGTGGATCTGCACGACGATCTGTCCCTCGCTGATGCCGAGGCCCGACGCGGCTTCGGCATCGAGAATCTGATCGACGACGTCGATCTCGACGAAGTGATTGCCCGATCCGATCGTGCCGAGCTGATCGCGCCCGCGCTCCTTCGCATCGTCGGAGATGTACTTCGGATCGTTCGGCGCGATGCGGCCCTGCGATTCGATGTGATTCAGATCCTCCGGCACACCGAAGCCGAGCTCCACTGCGCGTTTCGCACCGTCGCGCAGGACGCGATCGAGCTCGTCGCGCCGCAGCGTCGTTGCCCCGCCGCGGCCGATGCCGGATGGAATCGCATGCGCCAGCGCCCGCGCAAGCTTGCGCAGCACCGGTTTCACGTCATCGTGATGCTGCTGCGAGCGGAGAACGCGAACACCGCAGTTGATGTCGTAGCCGATGCCGCCGGGCGAGATCACCCCTTCGCGCGCATCGACTGCCGCGACGCCGCCGATCGGGAAGCCGTAGCCTTCGTGCACATCCGGCATCGCGATCGCGTAGCGCTGAATGCCGGGCAGCGTCGCGACGTTGACGAGCTGGTCGAGCGAGCGGTCGGAGACGACCTGCTCCAGCATCCTCTCGTTGGTGTAGACGCGCGCCGGCACGCGCATGTCGCGGCGAAAACTCTGCGGAATTTCCCAGAGATGGTCGTGAACGCGAACGAGATCCTGTTTCCGCATCAGATATCGAGCACGAGCATCGTGCTCCACACCCCGTCCTGCTGCACGAGCTCTGCCTCGTGATAGGTGACCGCCTTGACGTCCTCCTCGAACGACTCGGCGGCCGCACCATGCAGAGTCGCGCGGAGCGAGGTCTCCTCGAGAGAGTGGAACTCGATCGTGTCGTAGGCCTCGCGGCGGACGTGGCTTTTTGTCAGCGCTTCGTTGAGAAAGTCGATCAGCAGAGAGGTGCGATCGCGCGCCTCGATCTCGATCTCAACGCTGGCAGACGCGCGCAGCCAGTACGGATTCATGAACCCCGTGAGCGCCCGCAACCCCTCGGAAAACAGATTGTCGAGTGACGAGGCACTGATTCGGAAACGAACATCCGCGGTATGAGCTATTGCCTCGATCATGAGTAGGTATAATCCCCCCGCTTGTACGGTCCGCTGAAGATTTTTTCCGGTCGCGCACACGCCTCGCTCACCGAGGAGATCTGTGCCCGTGTCGGCCTCGAGCCGGGAAGGGTGACGCTCTACAGCTTCTCCGACGGCGAGAACTACGTCCAGATCGACGAGAACGTGCGCGGTGCGGACGTCTTCGTCATCCAACCTACGTGCCCGCCGGTCAACGATCATCTGATGGAGCTGCTGATCATGCTCGATGCGTTCAAACGCTCGAGTGCCAGCCGCGTGACGGCGGTGCTGCCGTACTACGGCTATGCCCGGCAGGATCGAAAGGACAAGCCGCGCGTTCCGATCACGTCGAAGCTCGTCGCCGATCTGATCACGAAAGCCGGCGCCGATCGCGTGCTGACGCTCGATCTGCATGCGTCGCAGATCCAGGGCTTCTTCAACATCCCGGTCGATCATCTCTTTGCCGCGCCGGTGATCGTCGGCCATCTCCGGACTCTCGGTCTCGAAGATGTGACGATCGTCTCGCCGGATGCGGGAGGCGTCGAGCGCGCGCGCGCGTACGCCAAACGCCTCGGAGCCTCGCTGGCGATCATCGACAAGCGGCGCGTCGCGGCGAATCAAACCGAGGTGATGAACATCATCGGTGAGGTCGAGGGACGCAACGTGTTCATCGTCGACGACATCATCGATACGGCAGGCACTCTGATCCACTCCGCGGAGGCGCTGATGGCGAAGGGTGCGAAGTCGATCTCGGCCTCGTGCACGCACGCCGTGCTCTCCGGACCGGCCATCGACCGCATCAACAAGTCGCAACTGCAGATGGTGCTTGCGACGAACAGCATGCCGACGGCCGACAAGGAGCTGGATTGCCCGAAGCTCAAGACGCTGTCGATCGGGGAGTTGCTGGCCGAGGCGATCAAGCGGATTCACAACGAGGACTCGGTGTCGTCGTTGTTCGAGATGTAGGCCGGGCTCCGGAACGCCTGCCGGCGCCCGATTATCTGCAATGGGTGCGGGGGGTTACGGAATAAACTCTTCCTCCCGTCCATTCTTATCGTTCTGTTCGGATTACGTCTGAGGAGCTTCATTCATGGCTGAGGTCACTTTGGAAGTTACGCGTCGCGAGAAATCCGGTAAGGAGATCGCGAAGAAGCTGCGCGCCGCAGGGAAAGTCCCGGCGGTCGTCTACGGCGGACACAAGGAGTCCGTCGCCATTGAAGTGGACCGCAAGGCGGTCAGCGAACTGATTCAGAAGAGCGAGCACGGCGTTCGTTCCATCTTCCTCCTGAAGATGACGGGCACGGATCAGCAGCGCCACGCGATGATCAAGGACATCACGATCGACCCGGTGTCGCGCCGCATGACGCACATCGATTTCGTCCGCGTCGCGATGGACGAGAAGGTGCGCGTGACGATCCCGGTGCACGTGACCGGAACGGCGCTCGGAGTGAAGGAAGGCGGCCTGCTCGACTGGCAGGTGCGTGAGCTTCATGTCGAGTGCCTCCCGAATGCGATCCCCGACTCGATCGACGTCGATGTCACCCCGCTCGGCGGCCATGCGTACTACCGCATCTCCGACCTGAAGCTGCCGGAAGGCGTGAAGGTTCTCGACGATCAGGAGCGCGTGGTCGTCGGCGTGACGCACGCCAAGGCCGAAGCAGAGCCGGCAGCGGAAGCGGCGGCAGCAACACCGGCCGAGCCCGAAGTCATCAAGAAGGGCAAAGTCGAAGACGAGAAGTAGTTCTTCAACAGCGATTTCACACGAAGGCCCGCGCAAGCGGGCCTTTTGTTTTCTACAATGCGCGCATGCGCAAGTTCCTCACGATCGCAGCGCTGATGAGTCTGGTCATCGCCTGCACCAAAACCGAGAAGACCTCCGAGACGCAGACGGCTACCCACGGATCTGCACAGACCGCAACCGCGAAGGCGGAATCGCAGGAGCCTGCGACGCCTGCGACTGCGACCGGCACCGCCGTCGGCGCGATGATGCCGGCCTACAAGGCGACTCTGCTCGACGGGAAACCGTTCGACATCGCTGCCGAGCGCGGCAACGTCGTCTTCCTGAATCTCTGGGCGACGTGGTGCGGTCCATGCCGCTTCGAGATCCCGGAACTGCAGAAGCTGCACGATGAATACGCGTCGAAGAATTTCAAGGTCGTCGGCGTCAGCCTCGACGAAGGCGGCAAGGACGCGGTGCAGCAGTTCGTGACCGAGCAGAAGATGACCTATCCGATCGCGCTCGATCCGGAAGGCAATCTCGCCAACGTTTTCCAGACGACCGTCATCCCCACCTCGGTCCTCATCGATCGCAAGGGAAAGATCGTCTGGAAGCGCTTCGGCGCAGTCACGGTCGACTCGGAATTGAAGCAGGCACTCGAAGACGCGCTGAAGTAATCAGGCTCTTCGCCGGTCGGGCGTGTTGCGGGAAAGCAGCCGCCGGTCCCGCTGGCGCTCGATGAACTGCCGGATGTTCTTCGCCATCTGAGCGATCAGCAGGCGCATGGGCACGTATGCGAGGCCGAGCGCGAGCAGTAGCGCTGCAGCAATCACGATGAGGGTCATTACGATCGACATTGCACCCGAGAGAGAGTGCAATCGGGTTGCCGGAATCAAGGTGCCGTCAGTGGAACCAGGAGCCTCCGTTGATGTCGATCGTGACTCCGTTGAGGTAGCTTGCCTGCGGTGATGCGAGGAAGAGGATCGTGGCGGCGACGTCGGCGGGCGTGCCGACGCGGCCGAGCGGAATCTGCGCCTCGATCTCTTTGCGATGTTTCGCCAGTTCCTCCTGCGCCATCTCCGTCTCGATGAATCCCGGGGCGACGCAGCTCGCGATGATGTTGTCCTTCGCGCATGCGCGTGCGATCGAGCGCGTGAGATTCACGAGCGCCGCTTTCGACGCGCCGTAATCGGCGAACTCCGTCTCGCCGCGAAACGCGGCGCGTGAGGAGACGTTGATGATCCGGCCTCCGCCATTCGCACGCATCGCGCGCATCGCCAGATACGCTGCATTCGCGGCCCCGAACACATTCACGTCGAAGGTGCGGCGCCATCCGAGTTGCCATGCGAGGTAGTCGCCGCCGTCGAACGGATTCAGGTCGAAAATCGCCGCGTTGTTGACGAGCACGTCGATCCGTCCGAAGCGTTTTACCGTGGCCTCGATCATCTCTTCCGTCTGGGCCGGATCCGCGAGGTCGGCGCGAATCGCGAAGGATCGTTCTTCGCCGATCTGCGCGACGAGCGATGCGGTCTCCTGCGCGCTCTGCCGGTAGTTGAGTGCGAGGAGTGCGCCGGCCTGCGCGAAGTGGAGCGCGGTCTCGCGGCCGATTCCGCGCGACGCGCCGGTGATCAGGACAACCTTGTTCGTCAGGTCGAGGGTGTTCGTCTGCATGGCGGCGGAGTGTATCGTCTTCCCATGCAGGTCACGTTCTACACGCGAAACGAGTGCTCACTGTGCGAGAAGGCGAAGCGCGCGATCGCCGCCGCGGGAACCGGGGTGACGATCGTCGAAGTCGATATCGACGAACATCCGAAGTTGAAGGAGCGGTTCACGGATGACGTGCCGGTCATCTTCGTGAACGGCGTGGAAGCGTTCCGCCACTCCGTCGAACCGGAGGCATTTGCCGCATACATACGCGGCGCCGCGCCGGCTGTGCTCGCTGAGGAGCCGATGCCGAAAGCGCGTCTGCCGCTGGCTCACGACGAGATCCGTGCGCTGATGAGCCAGCTGCATTCCGGCTGGACCTATCACAATGCGCATGAGCTCAGGCGCAGCTTTCGCTTCAAGAACTTCGCGGAGGCTCTGGCGATGACCAACCGGATCGGCGAGATCGCCGAGCAGTTGCAGCATCATCCCGATATTCTGCTGGGATGGGGCAAGGTGGATCTCTCGATCCGCACGCATGACGCCGATGCGATTACGCGCGCCGATTTCATTCTCGCGGCGAAGATCGACAAACTGTGACTGTTTGATTCAGGAATGCGAGAATGTCATCATGATCAAGGGTCCGAATAACTCGAGGTGGGGATGACCGCAGAGAAGACATACCAGCGGTCCGGCGAAGTCGTTTGCCGGCAGGTTGGAACGGAGTCGATTCTGGTGCCGATTCGTAATCATGTAGGCGATCTGGAGTCGATTTTCGTCCTCTCGCCGGTTGCCGCCCGCATCTGGCAGACGCTCGACGGCCCCGCGGCCGTCGACACGATCGTGGATGCCGTCTGCGCAGAATTCGAAGTCGATCGCGAGACCGCGGCTTCGGATGTCACGCAACTCCTCGATGAGCTCGAGCAGGCGTTGCTCGTGAACCGGGTGTCGTCATGATCGAGAGTGGTACCTACGGAGAATTCAGCAAGTCGCTGCACGACATGCTGAACCCGCTGCGCGTGCCGGTGAACGGCACGATCGAAGTCACCGACCGCTGTCCTCTCGATTGCGCGCATTGCTACAACAATCTGCCGATGGACGACGTCTCCGCGCGCCGGCGCGAGATGTCGCTCGACGATCACAAGCGCGTTCTCGATGAGCTGTCGGACATGGGTTGCCTCTGGCTGCTCTACACCGGCGGCGAGATTTTTGCGCGGCACGACTTCCTCGACATCTACACCTACGCGAAGCAGAAGGGCTTCCTGATCACGCTGTTCACGAACGGCACGATGATCACGGAGCGCATCGCGGACTATCTGAAAGAGCTTCCGCCGTTCTCGATCGAGATCACGCTGTACGGCGGCACGAAGGAAACCTACGAAGCATTGACCGGCATCCCCGGCTCGTACGAGAAATGCTTCCGCGGGATCAAGCTGCTGCTCGATCGCAATCTGCCGTTGAAGCTGAAGACGGTTGCCGTCTCGCTCAACGTGCACGAGATCGCGCTGATGAAGTCGATCTCCGAGGAGCTGGGACTCGAGTTCAAATTCGATTCGATGATCAATCCGCGGATCGACTGCTCCTCCAGCCCGCTCGCAGTGCGGCTCTCGCCGGCGGAAATCGTCGCGCTCGATCTCGACGATCCGGAGCGCGTCGCGGAGTGGCGGCGGCTCGCCGTCGATTGCGCACCCGTTCCGCCGCAGACCGATGCCGATGCGCAGGTCTACAGCTGCGGCGGCGGCGTCAACTCGTGGGCGATCGATCCTTATGGAAATCTGACCATCTGCGTGTTGTCGCACGTCGATGAGTACAACGTGCGGACCGGGACCTTCAGCGAAGGGTGGGAGAAGTTTCTCCGCAGCGTCCGTGCGAAGAAGGCATCTCGAATCACGAAGTGCACGCGCTGCGCGCTGCGCTCGCTGTGCGGACAGTGCGCCGCCAACGGCGAGCTCGAAGCGGGCGACGCGGAGACTCCTGTCGATTTTCTCTGCCAGACCGCGCATCTCCGCGCCGAGATGTTCGACGTCGAAGTGCCGGAGCATGGCGATTGCGAGTATTGTCCGGGCAGCAGCGAGCGGCATGTGATCGACGAGCTCGCGGCGCTGGTGCGCTCGCGCAACTTCGATGCGCTCGAGGCGGCGCGCAATGCGGTGCCCGCCGTCAATGCATCCTCCTGTGGAAGTTCAACCTGCGGCGCATGTAGCATTCATGCGCGCTGACGAGGGATCCAATGGAAAACAACAAGCCTGCTGCAAAGAAGACGTATCAGAAGCCGACGGTGACGCGTTTCCCGCTCCGGCCTGAAGAGGCGGTGCTCGGTTTCTGCAAGTCGTCGGTTGCCGCCGGGCCGAACGGCGGGCAGTGCCGCAATGTCGGCAACTGCAGTACTCCGGGTTCCTAGAATCATGCCGGACACGTTCCTGCGGATCGCCGGCATCACGCTGGCGGTCCGCTGCCGCGACGAGCGGATTCCCTGTCAGTTTTCCGAACCGGTCACTCGCTTCATCGTGCCTTCATCGCCTGCTGAAGTCGATCTCGAGATTTTTCATCTCGATCGCTTCGATCCGCCGGCCGGCCCGCTGCTCTTCGAGTCCGGCGGCGTCTGGCGCATCTATCAGGATCCGGCCGGCTACCGCATCGACTGTTTTTCCGAGGTGATGTCGGATCACCCTTACAACGTCGCGGTCTTCAATGACGACTTCACCCGCGGCACGATCCGCATCGACGCAGCAGTGTTCGGCGGCACGGTCGATCCGCTCGCGTATCCGCTGGATGAAGTCCTGCTCTCGAATCTGCTCGCGCGCGGGCGCGGCGTCGAGCTCCACGGATGCGGTGTGGTCGATCATCACGGCCGCGGGCATCTGTTCGTCGGGCAGTCGGGGGCGGGGAAGTCGACGACGGCGCGTCTGTGGGGCGACGATGCGCGCGACATCGTGAGCGATGACCGCGTCGTCGTGCGCGAGGAAGAGGGAACGCTCTGGATGTACGGCACGCCGTGGCACGGCGAGGCGTCGCTGTCGTCGCCGGCGCGCGCGCCGCTCGCGGGCGTGTATCTCCTGGCGCAGGCCGCCGAAAACGAGCTTCGTGCATTGAGCAGGGCCGACGGCATCGCGCGGCTGTTCGCCTGCGCGTTTCCGCCTTTTCACGATGCCGGCGCGATCGCGTTCACGATGTCGATGCTCGACCGTATCGTGACGCGTGTCCCGGTGCGCGAGTTCCGCTTTACGCTCGATCGCTCGGCGATCGACATGGTTCGCGAGGCTGCATGATCGACGCGGCAACCGTGATCGAGGATGTACTCGATACCGGCGCCTCGGCGCGATTCCGTGCAAGCGGCGACAGCATGCTGCCGACGATCCGCCCCGGCGATCTGCTGGAGGTCGAGCGCGTGAATCCCGCGGCGATCCGCCGCGGCGACGTCGTGCTCGCGCGTCTGTCGCGCGGCCTGACGGCTCATCGCATCGTCCGCATCTTCGCGAAGGGGGAAGCAATCCACTTCGTCATGCGCGGCGACAACACGCCGGAAGATGATGAGCCATTCGATGCGTCGGCGCTGATCGGCCGCGTCCGGACGCGCCGCCGGCCGCCTGTGATCTTCGCGCTGCTGCGAGCGTGCAGGCGATTGTCAGGCCGCCAGTACGTTTCATCCTGAGGAGCGAAGTTGCCTGCTGCCTCGACGGCAGCAGCTCGCGGACGAGGACGTCCGCGCCCCACCTTGCCGTCGTCCCAGTGCAGCAGTTCGCGGACGAGGGCGTCCGCGCTCCACCTTGCCGTCGTCCCAGTGCAGCAGCTCGCGGACGAGGACTTGCGCGCTCCACGGCCGTCAACGACCCGAGATGTGAACGCGTCTCCGCTCGCTCATCTCCGAGGTGTTTCCCTCGGCATCGATCGCGATCGCAGAGTAGGCACGGTCCGTCTCGTTTCCGCGCAGCGCCTCTTCGTTCGTGATGATCACGTCGTCCGAGGTGGCGGCGCGCCCTGTACGGACCACCGTCTCGATCGGCACCGTCACCGCGAATGAGCCGTCGGCGTCAACCACCGTCGTCGCGACGTAGTTGAATTCACCGATGGATGGATAAGAGTCCAACTGCTGCTGGTCGATCGTGATCGTTTCGCCGGTCTTCGTCTTGCGAATGAGCCGCGAGTTGTCCTTGGCTTTTCGAATGTCGGACGTGACGTACGATCGATAAAGCTCGATGGTCTGGCCCGGGCAGCCCTTACCCATGATCGTCACGGTCTGTTTGTCATTCGATCGCTCCGCGCGCGCGACGACCGGCGCGTTGATGCCGTGGTTCGCAATCGTGTCGATACGCCCGCACGTTCCGGTCGCCGTCGCCAGGATGTCGCGCTTCTCCTCGGCGTTGAGCGCGATCGGCCGCCCGCCGTTTTCATCGTAGATGTTCGCGCTGATCCGATTGGACTGCGGCGGATTCGCGCCGTACGGCGATGCCGTCACACCACCGACGCGGTTCCAGGTGATCTGGTTGCGCGCGAACGTGTTGCGCGAGGATCCCGGCGTCAGCACGATGCCGGCGAGGTTGTTGCTGATGATCGAGTCCTCGATCACGTTGCCGTTCGCCGTCTGCGTTCCTTCCGGCGAACCGACGACGACACCTGCGCCGTAGTTGGCGGAAATGCGCGAATGACGAATCGTGCTGCCGTCCGATAGGACGACGATGCCGGCACCCGATGCCGGCGCGCCGCAGCGCATGATCTGCAGATAGTCGGCTTCGACACGCGCGCCGCTCGCGGCGACTGCGACACCGGCCGTCTGCTGCTGCACGATGTAGACGAAACGCATCGCCGTCGTTCCGCGCTCGACCTGCACGCCGACGTTGCCGGCACGCGGGCCGTCTTCGATGTCCGCGTGCGCGCCGACGACGACCTGCTCGATGCGCGCATCGGCACGTGTGACGATCGCATTCGGAACGCCATGAATCGCGAGACCGCGCACTTCGCACGCTGCATCGCAGACGAAGCCTTCATTGCCGGCGGCGACGATCTCCAGTTCCGGCTTTTCTTCGCGTGGATCGTTCTGGCGATCGCCGAGACGGAGATAGGCCGGTTCTTCGATGCGTCCTTCGTTCACGTCGATGACCGACGCGGTGGAGAGGATATTGTGCGCTTCGCCATCGATTGTCGTTCCGGCATCGGTGATGACCGGAAGCGCACCCTTGAGCGTCATCGTCCACCAGCGCTGGGGGAGTCCGAGGCCCGGGGCTTGCTGCGCCTGCACGGCACGCGTCAGCGGGACGAAGCGCATGGCGTTGGGACCACTGATCGAGTTTGCATTCTCGATGAACTGGCGCAGGGAACCCTGAATCGGCGCGGCGGTCGAGTCTTCGATCGACGTCACGATGTTGAAGCTGAACGCGAAGTCGACATCGGAGGCGCCGCTCGTCACACGCGCGACATGTTCAGAAGTGGCGAAGGCCGATGCGTCGTCCGACGCGAGCGAGCGGCCGCCGACACACGAGCCTTCGAAGAAGTTGGTGCGCGTCGAGCCATTCGTCTGCGCGCAAACCGCACCCGGAGGGCCGAAGGTCTGCTCCGCCCAGACATGGGCCGTCGCCGCGGCCGTGCCGCGAATCGACTTCGAGTCGACCGCGACCCAGTACGTTCCTGCCGGGACCTGCGTGAAGCGATAGTGCCCATCGCTCGCGGCGCTCGTCGCCGCAACGGCCGTCCCATCCTCGCGATACAGTTTTACGACAGCAGAGGCCGGAACGAATTGGCCGCGAACGGCGAGCGCAGGCGGATCGAGATAGATCGTTCCTGAGATCGTGCTGCTGCCTTCAGCGAGCAGCGGAGTACACACGAGGAGCAGACAAAGGGGCGCGAGAAAGGACCGAAGCATGCCGATATTATGCGACAGGTGCCGGACAAGCTCTCAGCTCGTCCACCGGTCGAGACAAGTTGAGAGCTTGTCCTACACCAGACCGCGCTCGCGCAGCTCGCGCTTGAGGAACGCGTACACGATCGGAGCCATGACGACGCCCGACACGCCGAATGCTGTTTCGCCGAGGAGGATCGCGAGGAGAATCTCCCACGCCTGTGAGTCGGTCTCGCCGCCGACGATGCGCGAATTGATCAGATACTCGAGCTTGTGAATCACGATCAGAAAAACCAGCGAGGCGACCGCGGTGCCGACCGACACGCCGAGTGAAAGGATCACGATCACGGTGTTCGAGATCAGGTTGCCGAGCACGGGGATCAATCCGCAGATGAACGTGACGAAGACGATCGTCGTGGCGAAGGGGATGTGCTTGCCGAACAGCGGCAGGATGACCAGGAGATAGATCGCGGTGAGGCTCGTGTTGACGAGCGAGATCTTGATCTGTGCCGTGGCGATCCGCGCGAAGGCGTCAGCGAAGCGCTCTACCTTCGCCGTCAGTTGCTGCGCGAGACGGCCGCGTTCATGCGTGTGCTTCGTGACGTGGCGGAAGAAGACGAGCACGGCCAGCAGCGCACCCATCAGCACGTGGACGAGGCCCATGCTGAATGTGCTGCCGGCGAGCTGCAGCGTCGCGGCGTGTTCTTTCAGCCAGGCGACGATGCCGAGCTTCAGCGTCTCCGCATCCGTCATCACCTCGGGGATCAAGTCATGGCCGTAGCCGCCGAGCCAGGCGCGCGTCGACTGAAGAATCTCGGCCATCTTCGTCATCATCGCCGGCACGTTGCCGGCATGGCGGCGAAGGAACGTGATCGACAGCGCGACGAGGCCTACGACGGCGCCGCCGGCGATCAATGTCACGAGTGCGAGCGCCAGCGGCCGCGCCGCGGTGTGCGGCATCCGCTTCGCGAAGGATCGCGAGACGCGATCGAGAATGAGATAGAGCGCCAGTCCTGCGACGAGGCCCGGTACGAGATGCCGGAACATGACATAGACGATGAAGAGCGACATCAGCAGCCAGGCCGCGATCTCTTCGTAGGAAGGTCGCGATGCCACGGCAGGCTCCTCGATGTCATGAACAGGCACGAGCGGATTGGACGTCATCGCAATGATTGTAGCGTTAATGAAAATCGTGGCTCTGAACGTCGTGCAATCCCTCGAGGGGCCAGAAGCGCTCGGCGCGCACCGAGGCCTGCCCTTCGCCGTTCTGCACGATGCCTTCGACGATCAGGCCTGAGTGGCCGAGGATCGTGGAGCGGCATTCGGCGAAGAGCTTCGGATTGACGATGGCCTGCGAGAGTCCGGTCTCGTCTTCGAGCGTGAGAAAGACGAATCCCTTTGCGGTGCCGGGACGCTGGCGGACGATCACCGCGCCGGCAGTTAGAACGCGGCTGCCGTTGGGGACGCGCTGCAGCTCGGCGGCGGCGAGGACGTGGTCGCGCGTCAATTGCGTGCGATAGTGCTCGAGCAGGTGAGGACCGGTCGTGATCTCGGCCGAGCGATAGTCGGCGAGCGTTTCCTCGACGGGGGACATTTCGGGTAGAGGGGAAGCATGTGCGGGCGCGGACGTCCGCACTCCAGGTTGTTCGAACAGATCGCCCGCCGGTTTCGCGACTCGCGCCGCCTGCCACATCGCCGCGCGCCGCGTCAGTCCGAGAGACGCGAGCGCTCCGCCATCCGCGAGCTTCGTCATCTGATCGTCGCGAAGCCTGCAGCGTCGCGCGAGATCGTCGACGGAGGTGAATGGCTGCGCCTGCTCGATCGCAGCGCCGGTCGTCGCACGCAGTCCCTTGATGAAGCGCAGGCCCATCCGCACGCCGCCTTTTTCCCAGCGCGACATCCACCCCGAGTGATTCACATCGGCCGGCAGCATCCCCACGCCGTGCCGCTGCGCATCCTTCACCAGCGTCGCCGGATGGTAGAAGCCCATTGGCCAGGCATTGAGCAGCGCCATGTAGAACGCCGCCGGATGATGCGCCTTGAGATAGCAGCTCGCGTACGCGATCAGTGCGAAGCTCGCCGCATGGGACTCCGGGAATCCATACAGCGCGAACGACGTGATCGACTTCACGATCTGATCCTGAGCCTCGGCACCGATGCCTCGCTCGGTCATGCCGGCCCGCAACCGCTTCTCGATCTCAACCATCCGCTGCATCGACCGCTTGAAGCCCATCGCGCGCCGCAACTCCTCGGCTTCACCGCCAGTGAAGCCTGCCGCGACCATCGCGATGCGCAGCAGTTGCTCCTGGAAGAGCGGCACGCCGAGCGTCCGCTCGAGGATCGGCTCGAGACAGGGATGCGGATATTCGACCGGGATCTTTCCCTGACGCCGGTCGAAGAACGGCCGGATCATGCCGCCGACGATCGGGCCGGGACGGATGATCGCGACCTGCACGACGATGTCGTAAAACGTCTTCGGCGCATTGCGCGGCAGCGAGGCCATCTGCGCGCGGCTCTCCACCTGGAACGTGCCGATGGTGTCGGCATCGTTGAGCATCCTGTAGACCTTCGGATCGTCCTGCGGCAGGTGCGCGAGATCGACGTCGACTTTCTCGTTCGTCCGGATCGTGGGGATCATCTGCTCGATCGCGGCGAGCATGCCGAGGCCGAGGAGATCGACTTTGATGATGCCGAGATCGGCGCAGTCTTCCTTGTCCCACTGGATGACGACGCGGCCGGGCATCGACGCCGGCTCGAGCGGCACGACTTCATCGAGACGTCCTTTGGCCATCACCATGCCGCCGGAGTGCTGGCCGAGATGGCGCGGCAGATTCTGAATCTGCAGATACAGCCGCATGAAATGCCGCACGCGCAGATCCTCGGGATCGAAGCCGTTGCCGGCAAGCTCGTTCGGGAGTGATTCGATCTTTTCGCGGATCTCGCCGAAGCTCCAGGTGCTGACCGTCTTCGAGAGCTTGTCGACCTGTTCGGCCGAGTAACCGAGCGCCTTGCCGACTTCGCGCGCGGCGGAGCGGTCGCGATACGTGATCACATTCGCCGTCATCGCCGCGCCATGCACGCCGTAGCGCTGATAGACGTGTTGAATGACGCGCTCGCGTTGATCGCCGGAGGGAAGGTCGAGGTCGATGTCCGGCCATTCGCCGCGCTCTTCGGAGAGGAAGCGCTCGAAGAGGAGATCCATCTTCACCGGATCGACGGCGGTGATGCCGAGGGCGTAACAGACGGCGCTGTTCGCGGCGGAGCCGCGCCCCTGCACGAGAATCTTCTCGCGGTTGCAGAACTGCACGATGTCCCAGACGATCAGGAAGTAGCCGGCGAGATCGAGCTTCTGGATCATGTTCAGCTCTTTCTCGATCTGCATCTGCGCGCGCGCGGTGAGCGGACGGAAGCGGACCTTCGCCGCGTTCCACGTCATCTTGCGGAGGAAGGAGTCGTTCGTTTCGCCGGGCGGCAGCGGATAGTCGGGGAACTGATAGCCGAGATCGGCGAGGGTGAAGTCGAGCGTCTGCGAAAGCTCCCAGGCGTGATCGATGGCTTCCGGGATATCGCTGAAGAGAGCGCACATCTCCTCGGCACTCTTGATGTGGCGATGGCGATTGATGCCGAGGAGCCGGCCGGCTTTGTCAACATGTTGACCTTCACGGATGCAGGTGAGAACGTCGAGCAGTTCCTTCTCGTCGGGGCGCGCGTAGCGGACGCCGTTGGTCGCGATGAGCGGGAGGCGCATGCGGCGCGCGAGAGTCATCATCCGTTGATTGCGGTGCTCTTCCTCGCGGATGAAATGCCGCTGCAGCTCGACATGCGTGCGGCCCTGGAAGATGCCGGCGAGCTTGTCGATCGTCGCTTCGTCGTCGCGCGTGAGGCAGTGCAGCCCCGCGGCGTACTCTTCGAGGAGCTTCCACGTGTAGCGCGCCTCGCCCTTGGGATGATTCATCGCGCCGGCGGTGATGAGCCTGCAGAGATTTTTGTAACCGGCGCGGCTCCCGACGAGCAGCGTGACGCGGCGGTTGTCGTCCATGACGAGCTCCGAGCCGACCAGCGCCTTGATGCCCGCCTTCTTCGCCGCGGTGTAGAAGCGCGGCGCGCCATAGACACCATTGCGATCGACGATGGCCATCGCCGGAATGCTGTTGTCCGCCGCCGTTTCGATGAGGTCCTCGGGAAGAGAGGCGGCCTCGAGGAAGGAGAAGGAGGAGGCCGCTCTCAGTTCTGCGTAGGGGCGTTTTGTGGTCGTTACGCGTTTGTGGGTTTCTTCCTTGGGCTTTTTGTTGAGGACAGAGTTGACGTAGTTCAGCGCGTCGTATTCGCCGGAGAGGGGAGGGCCGTACGTGATTTTTAATGAGGGCATGGGGGGGACGAAAAGCGAAATGCAGAACGCAGAACGCAGAACGCAGAACGCAGAATGAAGAATTAATTAAGAACTGGGAGTGCTTGCGCTTTTAACGATCGATGTGAGGATTGCCACGATTTCATGCGACTCTTGAACAAGTGGGTGGATGCGATCGGGCGTAAGTTTCTCCGTTGCCTCGATCAGGCGTAGCCAATAATTTGATTCGCGTGCTTCCTTTAGCGAGATTCGTGTTTTTGCAATGAAATCTGGTTTGCTCTGCGCTGCCTTCGCCTCTTCGAGGTTCGATCCGATTCCGGTTCCGGAACGGAGCAGCTGATTTGCGGCGACGCGGTTCGTACCACGGATGTGAATCAACTCACGATGCAGCCGCACGATGCGGCATGCGAATTCGAAAACGCGTTCGTGAATGTCTTGCACGCCTTTCATTCTCAATTCTTCATTCTGCG
This sequence comes from Acidobacteriota bacterium, assembly GCA_021325515.1. GTDB lineage: Bacteria > Acidobacteriota > Thermoanaerobaculia > Gp7-AA8 > Gp7-AA8 > JAJPHC01. The sequence continues at coordinate 54,118 of JAJPHC010000030.1, read as the reverse complement.
TTCTGCGTTCTGCATTTCGCTTTTAATCCACAATAGGTAGCTACTCATACCGCGCATCCACGATCCACTCGACATCCCGATACACCCTGTAGACTCCGCTCGGAATCTCCACGTCCCAGTACTCGCGAAATGACGGCGTTTCCTTCCACCATCCTTCTTCCACGGGCCAGGGGCCGGAGGAGAGCACGACATCGCCGGAGATCTCGCCTTTCAAGGCGATGAAGTGTCCATCGCGGACGATCACCTCCACTGGAATCGGCGGGCGGAACACGCGCACTGCGACCAGTCCTCGCGATTTCCGCGGAGGGCGCGCGATGTCGGGTGGCGGCGGCGGATCGTAGGGCGCGATTGCGTAGCGATCGGGGAGAGTGCCGTCGACGGTCTGCGGCATGCCGACGCGCTCTTCGCCGAGCATCGAGATCAGGCGTGCGATCGTCGTGGCGAGTTTCTCCGGCGAGAGTGCCGCGGGGCCGAACAGCGAGAGCTGCGCGCGGCGCGGGCGATCGGGAATCGCGACGAAAGAGAAACCTGTGACCGGCGCTCCGGGCGCTTTCTTCTCCAGCTCGAGGCGGATGAGCGTCAGCATCGTCTTCACGTCGCGGGTCGGCGCGGGAAGATCGATGGCGCGCGCGTCGTAGCCATCGGGATCGAGCGTCAGCGTCAGCTCGAGACGACGGCAGGCGAAGCCCTGGAACTCGAGGCGCTTCGCCAGGCGATCGAGTGCGGCGTTGGCGATGAAGAGAAATGGATCGAGCGCGACGAGCGGCCACTCGAGATCCATTCCCTCGCGGAAGTCGGGAGGGAGCCCGCGCGGAATCAGCGGACGGGGATCGATGCCGCGCGCGGCGTAGTGCAATTCGCGTCCGAGCTCGCCGAGGCGTGTGGCGACTTCGCTTTCGGGAAGGTGGGCGAGCTCGCCGATCGAGGTCAGTCCCCAGCGCTGCAGCGTTGCGGCGGCATCGAGCTCCGGCGACAGACGCACGAGCGGCAGAGGCGCGAGAAACGCCGCTTCGCCGCCACGCTCGACGATGGTGGGAGATTTTGGCAGCTCCGCTGCGATGCGCGCGGCGAGCTTGCTCGAAGCGATCCCGCATCGCGCGGGCAAACCCACGGCATCGCATGCGCGAATCGCCGCGAGCGCGAGCTCGCGCTCGGAGGGGAAGTGGCGCTCCGTGCCGCTGATGTCGATGAAGACGATCCCTTCGCCGGCATCTTCGATGCGAGGCGAGAACGTCTCCGCGACTTCGAGCAGCGCCTCCTGTGCGGTGCGCTCGCACTCCGTATCGCGTCCGCGCGCGATGAGCTTCGGCAGAATCGAGCGGGCCTGTGCGAGCGAGAGGCCGGCGTGAATCCCTTTTCGGCGCGCGCGTCGCGTCGCGGCGACGACGTGCGCGTTGTTCCCGTTCCCTTCGACGATGGCCAGCGCCTCTTCGAGCAGCTCCGGCTCGCTTCGCAAACGCGCGGCGAGAGGAAACATCGGAACGAGAAGAGAGGCGAGGCGGGTCATGAATTTGAATACTCCAGCGTCAGGAACTCTAACCGCGCGCTGCACCCTTCCTTCTGATGGCGATGCTTCGTCACCGCCACGTCGATCGTCAGGCCGGCGAGCACACGCGGCGATTTGCCGCGGCCGCTCCATTTCGCCCGCAGGCGCTGGGCATTGAGGACGATCTCCGAGGCCGTGCCGGTCATCGGATACGGCGTCGAGATGAGCATCGCGGAGCTCTGCGCTTCCGCCGTCCTCCCCAGCCGGACCCACGCCGCTTCGGGCACTCGCTTGCCGCGGATGGGCGGCAGACCTGTATCGAGCACCACGAGTTGAAAGCCGGTGGCGGCGATCATCTCCACGGCATGCACGGCATCTTTCAACGTCTTCGGACGGATCCAGAGGAGCCGCCGGAGATCGACGCCGTTGGCAGCCGCGATCTGCGGATCGAGGTTGTCGCCGAGATCGACGAGGACGGCGGCTTCGCCGGCGCTGGTGGCAGCGGCGAGCGTCGCCATGACGATCGAGAAGCGGCCTGCGGAGCGGCGGCCTGCGAGCTCGACCATCCTGCCGCGAGGGAGGCCGCCACCGAGGAGGGCATCGAGAGGCTCGAGGGTGGTGGAGAGGAAATCGTCGCGCCGCCGGCGATCGAGCGCGCGGAGTAACTCCTTCGCACTCATGACTTTGGAGCGAACCGCAACCTCGAGACTCTCCCGGAGACGGCGAACGTCGTCGCGGATGCCGTCTGGTGCAAGCGGTTCTACAGGTGGTAGATCGGGAAGTAGGACCGGGCGTTCAGGCTGGGGAAGAAGAAAGGCGAACTGAGTGTCGAGACGTTGAGCTGGCGCAGCCATTGGGGAGTCGCTCCGCGCTTACTAATGTAGGCGGTAATGAGGCGTAAGGCAAGGTGAAAGCCCGGCTCGGCTGCGGAAAAGCTCTTACGGGATGGCGAGAGGACGGCGGCCCCGCGGGCCCGCGAAACCGCGAGCCCGCGAGACCAGAGATTCACTTGATCTTCATCGAAGGATCTCCGAAGAGAATCCACGACGTTCTCACATCGCGATCGGCGGTCGCCATCTTCGCCCGGCGTGCAGCCTCTCCGATCGTGACACCCGGTGTGAAGAGCTGGCGCATCAGCTCGTTGTTCATCAACGCCTGCTGATCGGGCTCTGTGAGCGTCGACGAGCCCCAGACGGCGATCGCTCCTCCGTTGGGTGCCTGCAGCAGCGCTTCGGCCATGCTCGTCGTGTAGAGATCGTGGAAGAAGCCGGTGAGGCACGTCATCGCGACGACGAAGGGGAGGCGATTGGCGTTGGTCGATGCAGTCGCGTCGGCCGAGGTGTAGAGCAGCGGCTCGCCCCAGAGCTCGACAGATCCGTGACCGATGAAATCGACGAGCAGCGCACCGTCATTCATCGCGGAAGCCACGTTGGAACCGATCACGCGGCTGGCGATCGATGGCGGCAGCTTGCCCGCCGCAGCCCGTGCGGCTGCGGGGAAGTCGAAGTCGGACGCCGGCTCCGCGATGAACAGCGCGTTGCTGGCCCAGGGGCCGCTCGGCGTGCCGCGCGACGCGATGCGATTGACGACGAGCGATGCATCGGCCGCGGTTCGCGCAGGAATGCGGCCGACTGGAATGTCGGCGATGCCGTCGCCGTCGAAATCGGTGAGCGCGTCATCCGACGCGGTCTTCATGTACGCCGTCGGCATGAGCATCGTGGGAACGAAGTCATACGCTCCCATCTCGAGGTAATTGCGCGGATCGAAACTGGCGTCGCCGAGGAGGAGCACCCAGCGCGGCGGGGTCTTCCATTGCGCCGCATTCCGGAGGAACGCGCGGATGGCCTGCGGATCGCGGACGCCGAAGTTGGACTCGTCGTAGACGTCGTCGATATCGACGACCGCGGCGCGAACTCCCTCGCGCTGTTTCGCGGCAACCAGCGACGATGCCGCGGAACTGAAGAGCGGATTGGTGATGATGAGCAGATCGGCGCCCGATTTTCCATCGCTCCATGAGGATGGCCGGTTGAGCGCGAGCTCCGCGTTCGAAAGGATCCGCGAAGCGTCGAAGACGAGCACGCTGCGCGAGCCCGAGGCTGCCGGTGTAAACGTCGCCGTGCCGTTCGCGACCGTGGTCTGCAGTTCCACCGGATTTTCCGGATTGGTGACGTCGATCGCACGGACTGCGCTGCTGGTGAAGCCGCTGACGCTGACGGCACGCCCGCCCGGCACCGCGATCTCGAGCTGGCCATTGTCGGCCGTCAGGAGGTGCTGATACGTGAGGCGCACATCGGCGACGACGCTGATGTCGTTGTCACCGTTGAGCGCGATCATCGAGAGGGTGTTGCTGCCGCTGGTTAGGAACGATTGCGGGAAACTCAGCGTGAGGGTCTTCTGCTGCTGATCGTCGAGGGTGGCGATTCCGATGTCGTGGCCGTTGATCGAGAGATCCACCATGTGGCGAATCGGCTCGGTCCCGCCCTGAAGCGTGATGGTCAGCGATGCGTTGCCGCCCCACGCCGGGTCGAGTGCACCGGTGATCAACTCCTCGGTGGACGGTCCCCAGTTGCCGATGACCGCGCCGAAGAAATTCGTCGCGTCGCCGTTGTTGATCAGAGCGGAGAAGAAGACGGAGCGCTCCTTCCGGTCGTAGACGAAGGGCAGCGAGCCGCTGACCGGATCGCCGCCTTTGACGTTCGAGACGTCGAGGCGTGCGCCGTTGCCCTTGCCGGCGCGCAGCCAGTAGGTACGTGCGCCGGTCGAGGGGGTATCCAGCGGAAGCCCGTAGAACTCGATGCCGTCGCTTCCGGCCACGATCGGCACCTCGGTGCCGCCCGTGTAGAGCGAGAGCTTCTTTTCGTCCTTGCCCGGATCGAAGCCGGCCGCCGTCATCTGCGCCGTCGAGATGCGGTACCAGCCTTCCTGGGAGACGAAGATCTTGAGCGCGGTATCGGAGGCGAGATCGAGCTGCGTCTTCGTCTGTTTGTCGGTTGGCGCGGGTCTAACCAGGGGCTGCAGCACGCCGATCCCAACCGGCGACTGCAGCACGCTGCCGCTGGCTCCCAGGCCGGACAGCGCGGGGCTGTCCTCGCCGTCGGGAATCGTCCCCCCCGAGGGGACGATCGGGCCGTGCATCGTCAGAGTGCCGTTGATGTCGACGTCTTCCAGCCAGTACTGCGGGTAGGTATTCGCAGGCACCTTGTCGTTGTAGCGATACGAGTAGCTGGCGCTCGGATTGTTCTTCTTCGTGGCGAGGGCCGAGCCGGCGATGATCTTCTTGTTGATCTTCGTCCGTACGCCGTTGACGTCGCGGTAGAGGTTGAAGCCGAGGTTGTTCGATTCGAACGAGGTCTGCCAGGTGATGAGAACGTGCTCCTTGTTCTGCACGGCGCTCGTCGTCCGGAGGCGGACCAGCGTGATCGTGACGACCGTGGTTGGAGCCGTGGAAGTGTTGTTGGCGGGGATCGGATCGGTGGTCGACGTCGCCGCCGTGGCAGTGTTGGTCACCGTGCCGGCGCTGTTGGCCTGAACCACGAGATCGACGTACTGCGTGTTTCCGACGGCCAGCGAGCCGAGGGAACAGTTGATGGTCGTGGTGCCGGCGCAGGTGCCGACGCTGGGGTTGACGCGAATGAGCGTCGTGGTCGCATCCAGCGGATCGTTGATCGTCACGTTGTTGGCGACGGCGGGACCGTTGTTGGTCACCGCGAGCCGGTAGGTGATGTATTGCAACTGCTGGACGGGATCCGGCGAATCGGTCTTGACGATGGCGATGTCCGCATTCGACGCGGCGGTGACGAGGTTCGAGCATGACGCGGTGTTGTTCGCGGCGATGCTGTCCGTGCCTGTCGTGCTGATCGTGGCGGTGCAGTTGAGCGTCGTGCCGCTCGCCGTCGAGGCATTCACCTGGACGACGGGAGAGAACGTCGCGGTTGCGCCCGATGCGAGCGAAGCGATCGTGCAGGTGATCGTACCGCTCGCGCCGACGGCGGGAGTGACGCACGCCCAGCCGGCCGGGGGAGTTAGCGATCGGAACCCGACTCCGGCCGGGATCGGTATCGACACCGTGACATTCGGCGATGCCGAAGGTCCGTTGTTCGTCGCGATCGCCGTGTAGGTGTAGGTGTCTGCGGGCGCGACTGGCGACGGGCTGTTGGAGATCGTGATCGCGAGGTCGCCCGAGCCGGCCGCGACGACGGTGGCCGTCACGCTCGCCGTGTTGTTCGGCAGATACGTGTCCGTGGTCACGCTGGAGACGCTTGGCGTTGCGGTGATCGCGGTTCCCGGCGGAGTGCCGGCATTGACCTTGAGCGTCAGCGGCATGCTGACGGATGCGCCTGCCGCCATCGACGCGGCGCTGCAATTGATCGTCCCCGTGCCGCCGACAGCCGGCGTGATGCACGTCCAGCCTGCAGGCGGCGTCAGTGATTGGAACGTCGTGTTGGGAGGCGTCGTGAACGAATAGCTCGGCGTCGTGGCCGTGAAGTTGCCGTTGTTCGTGATGGTCTGCGTGTAATTGATGTTCGAGCCGGGCGTTGGCAGCGCGGTGTTCTCGCTGATGGTTACCGCCATGTCGGCGTATTCACCCTGCGGCGAGATGACGAGCGTCGTCGTCGTGGCCTGATTGTTCGCCGGGTTCGAATCCGGCGTGCTGCAGGAGACGGAATTCGTCTCGGGAATCACATAGCCCGACTGTGCCGTGTTCGTCACGACCAACGAGAAGTTCGCAGTCGCGCCGCTGGCAAGCGTCGGCGTCGTACAGGTGACGACTCCCGTGCCGCCGACTGCGGGAGTGATGCAGGTCCATCCTGCCGGAACGCTCACCGACTGGAACGTGCAGTACGCCGGAATCGGCGCCATGTAGACGACGGAGTCGGCTGCGCTCGGCCCGTTGTTCGTGACGGTCTGCGTGTACGTGATGTTGTTGCCAGCCATCACAGGATCGGGGCTGTCGGTGTTCGTCACCGCGAGGTCGGTGATCGCGCAACTCGCGCCATCGCCGCCCGGCAGCACGTTGTTGCCGGTGATGAACTGCACGATGCCAGTCGTTCCCGGCTGCGCACCATAGGAGTCGTTCGCTGTATCAGTAAGACCGTTCGTGCCTGGGTTGACGGTCACGGATGCTGCGGTGTTGCTGGAGAGCAGCACGTATCCGCCGCCACCGCCTCCGCCCGGTCCGTGACGCTCGCCGGGGTTGCCGCCCGGGGGCTGCTGCAGCCATGCATTGCCGCCATTGCCACCGTTGGCCTGCACGGTGAGACCGGTCAGCGTGCCGACCTGCGTGGTGAAGAGGACGGCACCGCCGGCGCCGCCGCCACCGCCGCCATCGCGGCCGACGTTCGCTGCATTGAAGCCATTCGCGGTGAGCGTTCCCGTTCCGGTAGCCTGGAGCGCGCGCATGATGATGACGCCGCCGCCGTTCGCGCCGCTGCTGTAGTAACCATTCGCACCCGCAGCATTCGGACCGCCTGTGTCGGCGATGACTGCGCCGGTTGCATCCGCCGCGGAACCGTTGTTCGACGTTCCCGAGCCGCCGCCGCCGCCCATGCTGATGCGCGTCAGACTCGGCGAGATGCTTCCGCCGCCCTGACCGCCTGATGCACATCGGCAGTTCCATCCGAAACCACCGGCGCCTCCGTTGCCGCCATTGCCGCCGCCACCGCCGCCGCTGTTGTCATCATTTCCGGGAGGATCACCATCGGTCGAACCGCCGCCGGAGTTTCCCGGTGCGCCGCGGCCATAGCTGCCGCCGACATATCCTTCGACACCTGTGTCGAGCGCACTGTTGGCGCCCGGAGCTCCGATGTTTGCGCCGCTCTGATAGACGTAGCGCGGAGTGCCGGTGATGCCTTCGCCCTTCGATCCGTTGGTCGTCAGTGTCGCAAGGGTGCGGAAGTCCGTGGCCGCAAGGCCCGCTGTTGCGTCGCCCCCGAGGACGCGGCCCGCGCCTCCTCGGAACCCGAGTCCGTTGACGGATACCGTTGCGCCTCCCAGGGAGAGCGTGCCGCTCACGTCGATGGCGAGCACACCGCCCGTCGAGCCGTTCCATGGAAGCGCCATCAGCGTCGAGCTGAGCGTTGCCGTCGTGTATTGCGGAACGCGGATGACCTGCCATGTCCGCTGTCCCTGAGTAGTCGTGGTCGCGAACGATTGGCTCGTGTAGCCATAGAGCGTTCCGCCACCTGCACCACCGCCATTGATGTTGAGAGTGCCGCCGCCGGCGCCCACGCTGTTTGCGGCGATCACGTATTCCCAACGGCCCGCGTTGTTGAGCGTCGTGGCCGCGCCGCTGCCGGTACCCGTGGCTTTCGTCGAGCCTGTGCCTTCGCCGTAGGTCTCGTCGTTCGTCGTGTCGAACGCGGCGTCCTGCATCTGCATCAGGATGAGGAGATCGCCGGCGCTGATCGTATTGCCGCCGCCTCCTCCCACGCGCGCGCCGATCGTCATCGTCGTTGCGCCGGCAACGGGGCTCGACGTTCCCGGCCAGTAATCATTCTTGATACCTGCGAGTGTGCCACCCGCGCCGTCTTTGCCGGGCGTCGCACAGACGCGGCCTTCCACCAGCGTGTTGACGGTCTCCGAGGAGATCGCCGTTGCCGCACCTGTGTAGGTCAGCGTCGCGTTGTTCGAAGTGGTGCCGGCGGAATTCGGCGTGATGGTGATCGTGATCGGCGCCGATACCGCGTTGGCTCCCAGCGTGCCGATGTTGCAGGTCACTGGTCCCGTACCAGCGCAACCAGTTTGCGAGACGAAGGCCGAGCCTGCCGGCAGGTTGTCGGTGATCGTCACGTTGTTGACCGCGGCATTCGTGTAGTTCGTCGCGGTGATCGTGTACGTGATCGATCCACCGAGCTTGATGACGTCCGCGGATGCAGTCTTCTGCAGACCGACTGTGACCTGATGGAGCGGAACCGCCACGAGCGCCCAGTTCTGCGAGGTTGCCGTAGCGTTGGACCAGCTCATGGTCGTGTTGAGATAGCCCCGCGAACCGCTGCCTGCACCTGCGAAGTTCGTCAGCGTATTCGTGTTGTTCGCGTAGCGGCGGTCCTGCTGCGCTCCTTCGATCTGCGCAGTGTTCCCGTTGAACGCAAGTTCATCGACGACGTAGTCGTATGCGGAGTTCGTGACCGCTACCGTTGGTGTCGCCGAATTGCCCGTGGCTGAGGCGACCGTTCCAAACGGATTGGACTGATCGATGTTGCTGAAGGATTGGCCACCAGCGATCACCGTTACATTGACGTTGCTCGTGTTCTGAACGGTGACCGTGATCTGATGGTTTCCGGGTAACGGGTTCAGAAGGTAGTACATCTCCACCCGGACCGCGGTCCCGTTGTTGACTGCTGTTCCCGGAATGAGTGTCATCGCGACGTTAGGGCCGCCACCCTCCGTTCCGTAGCGCACGCCGGAGACCTGAACGTTGGCGTTGCCCGAGCGATCGAGAGAAACACCGACGACGAGGATCCGGTTCGCAGCATTCGTCACCGTGTGATTCCACGAGCCGGTAAAGCCGTTCGTGTTCCCGCTGAAGGTGTTGTTGCTGGTTCGATCGAAGACGATCTGAGGAGTCGCCGATTTGAGCGCTACCGCGACCGTCGCCCACGCCTGTGCTGCGCCGGTCGCTGTCCACGACATCGTGACGTTGTTGGCGCCCGTCCGGGTGCTGCCGGCACCTGAAAAGGCCGGAGCAGCGTTTGGGACGTTGTATGCGTTCGTTTGCGAGCCGCCGGGAGTGAGTGCCGAGTTTCCGTTGTAGGCAACCGAGTCGACAACGTAGTCGAACGCTCCGTTCGTCACCGCCACGCTGGGCGTCAGCGAAGTACCGATGGCCGTGACCGCTGTACTCGCTGCAGCAGTCTGGAACACGTTGAAGAAGGACTTAGCACCGGCGACGACGGCAATCGTAGCCGCCCCGGTGTTGCTCACGGAAACCTGGATCTGATGGGTGCCCGGCGTTGGATTGGACAACCCCCAAAGCTCGGAGCGAACCACACTCCCGTTGTTGATCGCGCCGAGCAGCACCATGTTCTGGGTCGGTCCGCCAGCCTCGTTGCCCCAGATGACGCCGGTGACGGCCGGGTTGGCACTACCGGAGCGATCGATGGCGACGCTGACGACCAGATAAGGCTTCTTCGACAGGCCGACCGTGTGGTTCCACTGAACGAGGACCGGATTGGCTGCCGAAGCTGTAGCCGGTGTGGCGTTCGATGCGGCGTCGAAGGTGACTTGCGCATGAAGGGTGCCGGCACCGTAAAGAAGGGAGATCAACGGCAGGATGCGCAGAATGATTTTTTTCATAAGGAACCTCGAACGGGATTGACGGGCACACGTTCGCTGGAGTACACCGGCGATCTGGAGATCGCCGCCGGGCAGATTCCGGCAGCCGAACCTACGGACGATGAGAACACTAGCTCTCAGTGGGTCATGATCTTACAAAGATGTGATGGATTTATCTGCGGAACGTGAGAGGTTCGTCAAAATATGCCCGGCGGCGAGTCGTCTGTTATACTGCGTCGCAGTCTCTTAGGTAATTTTTTCCGATGGAGAAAAACGACTCGACCATCGTCGAGATCTTTGGACAAACGTATAACGTACGTGGGGAAGGAGACCCGGAGTACTTATCGGAGCTTGCGCGGTTTGTTGATGGGAGGATGCGAGAAGTTGCCGGCCAGGTGGCCACAGTCGATCCATTGAAGATCGCCATTCTCGCCGCTCTCAACATCGCCGACGAGTTTTCTCGATTCCGTAAACAGCGCGAAAGCGCCAAGGGAATCTGGATCGAGAAAACGGAGGAAATATCGGAGCGGCTCGGCAAGGTCATAAGCTGAGCCGGACGTACAATGACGTCCAGTTGTTTTTCGGAGTCCCTGCAGAGTGCGTGATGAATGATCTAACGCTTGAACCGATGCTTTCTTACTTCGGGTGCTCGCGTCTGTGAACCGCGTGCACGCCTTCGCCATTCATGTGATGGCATGGAAGGTAGCTAACCGGTCCCAGTAGAGCGCCCACCTGCTTGGCAGGTTCAAGTAAGAATCCTCACACGGCTCAGGCGGGGTTCTCCGATTTTTTCCTTCGCTGCGCAGGCCTCCCCACCGGGAGGAGCGAGTGATTACTACGATTCTGATTGGTGTCGTGGCCGGCGTGATTGCCGGCGCGATTACAGCCGCCCTGGCCTGGGCCGCTGTCTATCGCAAACGCGGCGAGGCGCAGGTCGAAGAGGCCCGCCGGTCCGCGGATCGCATCGTCGAGGACGCCCGCAAGCAGGCGGAAGCCCGCGTCAAGGAAGCTGACCTCGAGGCGAAAGAAAAACTGCTGCAGATGCGCAGCGACTTCGATCGCAAGGCGCAGGAACGCCGCGACGAAATGAAGAAGTCGGAGCAGCGGCTCCAGCAGAAAGAGGAAAATCTCGACAAGAAGACGGCACAGCTCGATTCGCGCATGGGCGAAGTTGAGAAGCGCGACCGCTCGCTCAACGAACGCGAGAAGAAGATCGAATCGCGTGAGAACGAGCTCGAGGAACTGATCGAAGGCCAGCGCCACAAGCTCGAACAGGTCGCCGGCCTCACTGTCGAAGAGGCGAAGAAGGAACTGATCCGCGGCATCGAGAACGATGCGAAGCTCGAAGCAGCGCAGATCATCAAGCGCATCGAGACCGAAGCCAACGAGCTCGGCCACCTCAAAGCCAAGAAGATCCTCGGCATGGCCATTCAGCGCATGGCTTCGGATTACGTCGCGGAGAACACCGTCTCCGTCGTCGATCTCCCGAGCGAGGACATGAAGGGCCGCATCATCGGACGCGAAGGCCGTAACATCCGCGCGCTCGAGCTGGCGACCGGCGTCGATCTCATCGTCGACGACACGCCGGAAGCGGTCATTCTCTCCGGCTTCGATCCGATCCGCCGCGAGATCGCCCGCATCTCGCTCGAGCGCCTCATGCAGGATGGACGCATTCATCCGGCGCGCATCGAGGAGCTCGTCGAGAAGGTTCGCCAGGAGCTCGATCAGAAGCTGTTCGAAGAAGGGGAGGCTGCGGCGTTCTCGCTCGGCATCACCGACATCCATCCCGAAGTTCTCAAGCTCCTCGGCCGGCTGCGGTACCGCACGTCCTACGGACAGAACGTGCTCGTTCACTCGCTGGAGGTCGCACAGCTCGCGGCGTTGATGGCCGTTGAGCTCGGCGTCAACGACACGATTGCGAAGCGCGGCGGTCTGCTGCACGACATCGGCAAGGCGATCGACCGCGAGATGGAAGGTACGCATCTCGAGCTCGGACGCCAGGTGCTGGACAAGTACGGCGAGAAGCGCGAGATCATTCACGCGATGGAATGCCACCACGGCGATTACGATCCGCAGACGGTGGAAGCGGTCCTCGTGAACGCGGCCGACGCGCTCTCCGCGGCGCGCCCCGGCGCACGGCGCGAAATCCTCGAGAACTACGTGCATCGTCTGGAGCGCCTCGAGTCGATCGCGAATCAGATGGAAGGCGTCTCGAAGAGCTTCGCGATTCAGGCCGGCCGCGAGCTGCGCATCATCGTCAACAGCGAGAAGATCTCCGACGAACAGTCGATCTGGCTGTCGAAGGACGTCGCGCGCAAGATCGAATCGGAGCTGCAGTATCCGGGTCAGATCAAAGTGACGGTCATTCGCGAAATGAGAGCTACGGAGTTCGCCAAGTAGTCGCGCGGTTACGCGGGCTCGCGGGTACCAGGTACCACGAGCCCGCGAGCCCGCGAGTCCGCGCATCCCATGATCAGAGTCCTCTACATCGGTGACGTCGTCGGCCAGCCGGGGCGGCGCGCGTTGCATCAGAAACTCGAATCGGTCGTCGATCGCGAGAAGATCGACTTCACGATCGTCAACATCGAGAACGCCGCGGGTGGCTTCGGTGTGACCGAGGCGATCATGGAGGAGCTCGCAGAGCTGCCGATCCATGCCTACACGTCCGGGAATCACATCTGGGACAAGAAGGACTTCGTCGACAACTACGAGCACTACGAGCACGTCGTGCGGCCGGCGAACTATCCGGCCGGAAATCCGGGGAAGGGGCGCGTCGTCCGCCAGACCGCGGCCGGCACCAGCGTCGCCGTGCTGCAGTTGATGGGCAACGTCTTCATGCCGCCGTGCGATAACCCGTTCCACGTCGCGGACCGCGAGCTGAAAGAGCTCGAGGGGATCAAGGTGATCATCGTCGACATCCACGGCGAGGCGAGCTCGGAGAAGCAGGCCATGGGCCGTTATCTCGATGGCCGTGTCTCCGCGGTGCTCGGGACGCACACGCATGTGCCGACCGCCGACGAGCGCCTTCTTCCGAATGGGACGGCTTATCAGACCGATGTCGGCATGAGCGGCGCCTACGACTCGGTGATCGGATTCCGTCCTGACGAAGCGCTGCACCGCTTCCTCTACAACACGCCGCGCAAGCTCGAGGTTGCGAAGCGCGACATCCGCCTCTCCGGCGCGATGATCGAGATCGACGAAGAGACCGGACGCGCGTCGCGCATCGTGCGCATTCACGAGCGCGTCGAGGATTAGGCGCCGTGCCGCAGGCGTGGGATCGTCTCACCGATGCGGTGCGTCCGGATGCTTCCGCCGGCACATTGTCGATCGTGACGCTCGGTCATGTGCATGCCGAGGATCTGACGGCGCTCACGCCGCACTTCACGAAGCTCGAGCAGCTCGTGCTCGATGTGCATCCGCGCGTGGTGCTTGCGGATCATCACGCCGAGTTGAATCGCGCGATCGATGCCGGATCGAGCGACTGGATTCTGATCGTGCGCGAGCGGGAAGTGATCGGCGACGAGCTCGCGGTGGAAATTGCGAATGCGATCCGTGATGGAAAGGCGAGAGGCTTTCGCATCCGCACCGTTCCACTGTATGCAGGCAAGCCGCTGCGCGTGGGCCGCGACGATGGCGAGCTGCGGCTCTTTCACCGCCGCTATTTTCTTCGGCGGGGCGAGGTCGCGGTGCAGGGAACGGTCGTCCGTCTCACGGGTGCGTTTCAGGCCACGACGTTCGCGTCGCCGGCGGAGCACCGCGAGTATCTTGCGAAAACGGGAGTGCCGCACTCGAGCTTGCGGCGGGTGCTGCTCTTCATCCGCTATGCGCTCGCGGCGAAGACACTCGACCGCGGCACGCTCCGCTATCTCTGGATCGAAGCCGCCTACGACATGAGCGGAGAGCGGACGTCTCGTCCGCAGCGATCGGACGTCTCGTCCGATCGCGAGCCATAGTCGCCGGGCGGGACGCCCGACGACTGCGGGCGGGACGCCCGCGCTCCTATGCGTTGATCGTGGTCAGTCTGCGCAGTTCCTTGCCCGGCTTGTACGATCGGAACTGGCGGGGGGACATTCCATAGCGCTCGCGGAACTGCTGGCGAAAGTAATTCTCCGAATCGAAGCCGCATCGTCGTGAGATCTGCGAGACGCGGAGGTTGCCGTTTCGGAGCAGCCGCGCAGCTTTCTCCAGGCGCTTCTCTTTCAGAAAATGGCTGAGGAGCCGGCCGGTCACGCGATGAAAGCGCCCCGAGATGTATTGCCGCGTGTAGCCGAGCTCTTTCGTGACGGCCTCAACGCTGACTTCTTCATCATCGCGAAGGCGTCGCCGAACCGTCTTGACCAGTGAGCGAAGAAGACCGTCCATTCTCGGTTCTCCTGTCCTGCCAGCGGCCGTTGAACGACTCCCGCCGTCCGCAGTACTCTTGCAGCGCGGCGAGCGCATAAATTGTTTTGTAAGGTGTAGTTGGATTCTAACCCCATTTCGGACAGGAGAGAGTCGTGAGCGACGTTAATTTTCTTCGTGGTGTCACACTCTTTGCCGAGTTCGAGCCGGCGGAGCTGGACGAGATCCGGCGTTCGATGCAGATGAGCCGCTTCGCTCCGGGCGATCTCGTGCTCGAGGAGGGGAACGCGAATCGCGCGCTGCACGTGGTCGTGCGCGGCCGGATTCGCGTCTCGCGCAAGGTGAACGACCGGGAGGTTTCCCTCTGCGATCTCATCGAGGGACAAACCTTCGGCGAGCTGTCGATCATCGAGGACGGCGTCGCATCCGCGTCGCTTCGCGCGGTGACGGAAACCGAAGTGCTGTCGGTGTCGATGCACGAGCTTGCGCAGTTCATGCGCCGTCAGCCGGCCGCCGGTGCGAAGTTCTGGCGGGCGATCGCCATCGACCTGCGCCGCCGCCTGCTGCAGACCAACGATGTCGTCAGGAGCTATTTCGAAGTGAATCGCGCGCTGATCGAGAATCCGACGTTCCGCGAGGCGTATGCGATGTGCAACCGGTGATCACTTCCACCTCTTCGCATCTCTCACATACAGCTTCTCCATCAATCCCTTCCAGGCATCATCGAGCCGGATGCCCTCCGAGTTCGCGAGGCACACCGCGACGAAGATCAGATCCGCCAGCTCCTCGGCCACGTCTCCTTCTTTTTCGCCGGGCTTCGGTTTCTTGTCGCCATGTTTGTGGCTGACGGCTCGCGCCAGCTCGCCCAGTTCTTCCGTGAGGCGCGCCATCATCATCAGCGGCGGAAAGTAGCCATGGGTGTGGCTCGTGATCCAGTCGTCCACTTGCTGTTGCATCGGTTCGAAGCTCATGGCCGCAATTCTCGCACCGGACGCTGTGCTACCATCTTCGCGCAATGCGCTTTGCATCCCTTGTCGTCATCGTCGCGATCAGTGTCCCTGCCGTTGCGCAGGTGCAGCTCGTGGTCAGGGGCGATGGGAAGAAGGTCATCTCGAACATCGGACCTGCGAGCAACGGCCGCGCGTCGGATCTCAAATGGCTTGCGAAGCAACGCGACCGCCGCTCGCCGTACGACCAGATGATCGAGCGCTACGCCGATCAGTACAACGTCGATCCCGTGCTGGTGCGCGCCGTGATTCAGGTCGAGTCGAATTTCAACGCGGCATGCGTTTCCAACAAGGGTGCGCGCGGCCTCATGCAACTGATGCCCGAGACCGCGAAGCGCTACGGCGTCTCGCGTATTTTCGATCCTGAGGAGAACATCCGCGGCGGCGTGGCGTACCTGTCGGATCTGCTGGAGATGTTCTCGTACGATCTCCCGCGCGCACTCGCGGCCTACAACGCAGGCGAGGGCGCCGTCACGAAGCACGGCGGCATTCCGCCGTACAGCGAGACGCGGACGTACGTCACGCGCGCGTTGACGGTGTACTACGGCAGACCCTACGGCGGCGGAGCGGTGTCGTTCGCCGGCGGCCGCGGCGGGGGTCTTCTCCGCGGCGGCTTCAAGGCTGCCGCACCGCTTGCTGCGGCCGCTGTGATTCCCGGCTTTCGGTATCTCGGCACGCGATAAGTTCCCACGTGTGTGACCAACACACGTGCACAGTGCCTCGGCAGCCGCTACAATCCCCCACGGTATGCCTGATCCCGTGATTGCAGCCCCGTTCGACCAGGGCGTTTTTCTTCTCCATTACAACCGGGGCCGCGAAGCGTTTCAGGAAGGACGGTATGCGGAAGCTCGCCGCGAGCTGGAAGGGGCGCAGAAGCTTCGTCCCGACGACTCCGACGTTCTGAATCTCCTCGGCCTCGTCTACTTCAAAACGAATGCGTTTCCCGAGGCGGAAGTGATCTATCGCCGTCTCGCGCACGAGAATCCCAACGTCTTCATCCTGCACTCGAACCTCGGGCTGATTCTCTTCAAGCAGGGGAAGCTCGACGAGGCGGAGCATTTCCTGCTGCGCGCGGTGGAGCTGCGGCCGAACTACGCGAAGTCGCATCTCTATCTCGGGCTGCTCTATCGGCAGAAGAGAAAGTTCCCGAAGGCGCTCGAGCATCTGAAGTTCGCGGGCGCGGACAAACTGGTGAAGGAAGTAGAGGCCGAGCATCCGCCTTCCGCCGCTGCGGCTGCCGCTGCTGCTGCGCCTCCGCCGGCTCCCGCAGCGCCGCCGCCTCCGCAGCGGAAGGAGAGCACGACGCTCGCGATGAAGATCGACAAGGTCAACACCGCGAAGATCATGGCGCTGCAGGAACCGATCACTCCGGCCGCCGACACGCGCACGAAGCCGGGAACCGTTCCTGTTCCCCAACCACCGGCTGCACCACCACCGCCCGTGCCGCCGGTTCAACCGGCGATGGAGATCGCCGCGCAGACCGCCGCGCGCAAGCTGCAGGAGGCGGTGGACGAGACTCCGACGATCGAGGAGAAGCGCCTCGACCTCGCGCACAAGATCGAGGGGGCGTCGAAGACGTTCGCGCTGCACGAGAACGGATTCCTCGAGATCAACTTCGGACGCAGCGTGCATGTGAAGCGCGGCACGGTCTCGAGCTACTCCGGCAATCTGAAGTTCGTCGCCGAGTCGGGACTCGTCGGCACCACCGCGCAGACGCTGGTGAAGGCCGTCGGCCAGGGGAAGATTTTCGTCTACGAGAAGGGCCGCAAGACGTTCCTGCTCGATCTCAACGAAGAGTTCATCTACGTCGAGGGCCACAATCTCCTCGCGCTGGAAGACACGCTGACGTATCGCGTCGAGCCGATCTATGACTCCACGTATCAGCGGAAGATCGACACGGTGAAGATCTTCGGCAAGGGCTCGCTCGCGATCTCGACCTCGATCGAGCCGCTCACGCTGCGCGTCACGCGCGAGTATCCGCTCTCGATCTCATCCAATGCCCTCGTCGCCTGGACCGGCAATCTGATTCCGCAGGTCATGGACGACCAGTCGCTGGAGAACGTGATGATCGAGAACGAGAACGACGCCGGATTCAAGATCCGCTTCGAAGGCGACGGCGTCGTCGTCTCGGAACAGTAGTGCTTTCCGTTTATCCCGAGCGGAGCGAGGGATCAGCGGAGCAGCAGGCAGAGAAAAGGGATGGTCCGGGTTTTCAGTGGGTATCGACCACCTCCGTCATCCTGAGCGAAGCGAAGGACCCCCATATCGCGAGCCGATGCCGTCGAGGCAGCGGTGCTCTGAGGCCGAACAGTGTGCGGACGAGACGTCCGCGCCCCACGTCGGTTTCGAATTCTTCACACGCTCTGAGGATCAGAGGGGCGCGGACGTCTCGTCCGCGAGCTCGGGGTGGACAGGCGAGGCGCCTGTCCCTCCACCAGGGGAACCAAAAGCGCATTTTTCACACGCTTTGAGGATCAGAGAAGCGCGGACGTCTCGTCCGCGAGCCGATGCCGAACAGTGTGCGGACGAGACGTCCGGACTCCACCTCGGTTCTCGAAGCTTCCCACGCTCTGAGGCGCGAAGACGCCGAAGGTCTAAACTCCGCAGCCCCTCAACCCTGGCCCCTCTCCCCGCAAGCGGGGCGAGGGGAACGGGAGATCAACGGGATCACGTCAAATCCCCGCGAGCTTCAGCGCGACGGGGATGATCACGAAGATCTGCACCGCGTCGAACACTCCATGGGCGATCACGCCCGGAATCAGGTTCTTCGTCCGATAGAACGCGGCGCCGATCACGAGCGAGATCATCGTCACTCCGACGAGCAGCATCGGCTGGCCGTAGCTGTAGTGCGCGAGCGCGAAGAGAATCGTTGACGCGATGAGGCCGATCCGTTTTTGGAAGAAGCCGCGGAACAGCGCTTCTTCGATCGTCATCGCGGAGACGACGATGAACAGCTTCTTCCACCACGGCAGTTGCGCGAAGAAACCGATCATCGGCGAGGGCTGCATGCCATCCGGGAAGAGATTGGCCGCCTTCAGGATCGCGACGACGGCCAGCAGCATGAAGATCGTAAAGAGCCAGCCGGCGATTCCGAGTGCGAAGCCGGCGAGGACGGCCTCACCCGTTCGCTCGCGCGGGATGTTCAGGAATGTGCGCAGCGCCGGACGGCCTGTGGCGAGCCACCATCCGAGGAGGAAGATGATGAAGGCGAAGTGCGGGAGGAAGAGCTGGAGAAACGGGATCTTCGCCAGTTGCTGCGGGCTCGGCGGATGCGCGGCGGAGATCATCGTGACGAGACCGAGGAGGACGAGGAAGAACGTGAGCCAGAGGTAGGCGAAGATCTTCGCAGCGCGCGATGCAAAGTCGTCGCAGCGAAGAAGGCCGAAGCGCTCATTCGCGATGATGATTCCGGCCGAGACGAGCAGCGTGAAAACGGCAGCGAGGAGATAACTCACGCGGGGCTCACCTCGACGAGATTGTCGTAGAACGTCGCACCGCCGCCGATGTCGGTGACTGCCTGCGACGTCGTGTGATTCGCATTCGTCCGATCTTCGGTCATCTTGGGCCACCAGACGGATGGCGCGCTGACGACGCCGGGGCGCACGCGATCGCTGATCACCGCCTCGGCGGTGAACGAGCCGCGATCGTTGCTGATCCGTACGCGATCGCCGGGCTTGATCCCGCGGCGGTCGGCATCGCCGGCGTGAATCTCCAGCGTCGGTTTGCCCGCCGCGCGGCGCAGCGTCGCGACATTCACGAAGGTCGAGTTGAGGAACGAATGCGCGGGAGGCGAGATGAGCGCGAGCGGGTAACGCCGCGCGAGCTCCGGCGAGCGCTCCTCCGATTCATGCGGCGGCACGTACGACGGAATCGGATCGAGCCCTTCCGCCGCAAAGCGCGACGACTCGATCTCGATCCGTCCGCTGGGAGTCGGAAGCTTCGTGCCGCTGCGATAGGGCAGATGCGGCGACGGCACCTTCAAGCGGATCCAGCCGTCGCGCTGCAGATCATCGAACGTGATTCCCGGCACTCGCGCAATCGCATGGCGGATCATCGACTCGTCGCTCTCCTGCAACTCCGGATCTTCGAGTCCCATGCGGGCCGCGAGCCGGCGGAAGATCTGGGTGTTCGGCAGCGACTCGCCGAGCGGCGCGATCGCCGCACGGTTGTAGGAGAGATAGATGTGGCCGTATGCCTTGTGCAGGTCTTCATGCTCGAGCTGGGTCGTGGCCGGCAGCAGCACGTCGGCGTAATCCGCGGTGTCGGTCTGGAAATGTTCGAGGACGACGGTGAAGAGATCGTCACGGCGCAGGCCGGCGAGCACGCGCTCGCGATCAGGGGCGACGGCCGCGGGATTGGAGTTGTAGACGATTATCGCCTTCACGGGAGGATTGTCCGTTTCGGTGAGCGCCTCACCGAGACGCGTCATGTTGATCGTGCGCGTGCCGGGAGGAATCAGGTCCGGCCGTTCGAGATACGCGCTGTCGAGGGCGAATGCCTGCGAGGTCGAGAGCTGCGCGCCGCCGCCGGGAAGATTCCAGTCGCCGGTGAGCGCCGGCAGCAGCGCGATGGCACGGACGGCCGAGCCGCCGCCGCCATGCCGCTGCAATCCGTAGTTGAGGCGGATGAACGACGGGCGAGTGGCGGCGTAGCGATGGGCGAGGCTCTCGATCGTGGCCGCGGGGACGCGCGTAATCGCAGAGACGCGCTCCGGCGAGTACTCAGCGAGCACGCGGTCGCGCAGCTTCTCCCACCCCGTCGTCATCTCGTCAAGATATTGACGATCGACGGCATCGTCGCGAAAGAGCACGTGGGCGATGGCCAGTGCCAGGGCCGCGTCGGTGCCGGGACGAATCGCGATGTGCTCGTCGCAGGCATCCGCAGTGCGCGTGCGCAGCGGATCGATGCAGATCGTCGTCGCACCGTTCGCCTTCGCCTTGCGGATGAACGGCCAGAGGTGCGGGTTCGACGTGAGTGTGTTCGTGCCCCAGAGGATGATGAGCTTCGATTGCGCGATCGTTTCCGTGTCGGTGCCCATGCGGATGCCGTACACCGCGTTCCAGGACGTCATCCCCGCGGTGGCGCAGATCGTCCGGTCGAGCAGCGACGCGCCGATGCGATGAAAGAAGCGCATCGAGAGCGAGTCGCCCTGGATCGAGCCGAGCGTGCCGCCGTAGGAGTAGGGAAGGATCGACTGCGGATTCTCCGCACGAATCGCGTTGAGCTTCTGCGCGATGAGGGACAGAGCCTCGTCCCACGTTGCCTGCCGGAACGTTCCTTCACCCTTTGCACCGGTGCGGATCTGCGGATGCAGCAGGCGCCCGTCGTGATACGTCCGCTCGAGATACTTCGAGACTTTCGTGCAGAGGAAACCGTTCGTGACGGGATGATCGGGATCGCCGGCGATGCGGATCGCGCGGCCATCCTCGACCGTGACCAGCATGCCGCAGGTATCGGGGCAATCGTGGGGGCAAACCGCGCGGATCGTGGTGGGCATTCGACGGAGTGTAGGACAACCTCTCAGGTTGTCCAAAACGTCATGAGGCCAGGAGGTCCTTGAGTGATCGCAGTGTCACATCGGCATTCGCGGCGTGCAGCGAATCGTGATTGGGATAGGGTCCTGGTACAGCAACGGAACAGACGCCGGCGGCGCGCGCCATTGCGATGTCTTCGGCGCTGTCGCCGACGTAGACGGCATCGGCGGGCTTGACCGATAACCGTTCGAGGCAGAGCAGCAGCGCTTCGGGATGCGGCTTCTTGTTCTCGACATCCGTGCCGAAGACCGGATGCCGGAGATGTTGCGACAGGCCATGCGCATCGATCTCACGCACGACGCGCTCGCGGCTTCCGCTGGTCACCACACTCGTGGCGATCCCGCGCGCGGCGAGCGTCGTGATGACCTCGGCGGCGCCATCGATCAGCGCGACCGTCTCCTCCGCGAAAAAGGCGAGCCAGCGGCGGTCGGCCTCGCTCCAATGCTCTTCAGGCAGGTCGAGGCAGCGGAACGTGTGATACCAGTTCGGCGAGTAGGTGCGTGCATACGTCTCGCGATCGAAGGGCAGCGAGAAGGATTCGAACAGCCGCACGTAGCAGCGGTAGCTCGCCTCCGCGGTGTCGGCGAGCGTGCCGTCCCAATCGAAGATGACGGCACGGCGATTTTCGAGTTGCCTCAGACGGCGGGAGGTCTCCATATTGTGTTCGATGCAACTCGCAGCACTCGTCCTCTTGTTCCTTCCCTTCGCCCCATCCGCTGCCGATGATCTTGCGGGCATGAGCGACGAGTTCAACGATTCATCGACTCCCGTCGCTGTTACTGACGCGCAACTGCTTTCGTTTCTCGGCGCAAATGCGGAGCAACCGGTGAAGCCTCCCGCCGTTCACCGGCGGGCGAGCGCTCACTGATCGCCGAGGATCGCGGCATCGCGTACGGTGTCATGGAACGATGTGCGTACCTCCACGGAGAAGGTGTGGGGCGCGGACGTCTCGTCCGCGAACTGCTGCCGTCGAGGCAGCAGTGTTCTGGTGGATGGAACGATGTGCGGACGAGGACGTCCGCACCCCACGGAGTAAGGTGCGGAGCGCGGACGCCTCGTCCGCGAACTGCTGCCGTGGAGGCAGCAGTGCTCTGTTGAACGATGTGCGGACGAGGACGTCCGCACTCCACGGAGTCCGCGCCGTGGAGGCAGCGGTGCTCTGTTGGGTGAACGATGTGCGGACGAGGCGTCCGCACTCCACTGGCGTGCGGTGTTGGCCACCGCACGCCAGGAGCACATTGCTACCAGATCAACCGGACGCCGAGCTGCGCCTGCCTCGGATCACCGAGGCCGCTCTGCACCGTGCCGTCGAAGTTGAAGACGAGGCTCGTCACCTCGGGGTGCTTCAGGTTCTTGCTGTTGAACACGTTGAAGATGTCGATCGACGGTTCCGCGGTGAGTCCGCTCGCAAGCTTGAACGGCTTCGAGATGCGGAAGTCGAGCGACGAATACTGATTGTCCTTGCGGCCGAGATTGCGCTGCGTGACCGAACCGTCGGGATTGATGCGGTCCGACGGCGACGCGGCGACCTGCTTGTAGCGCGAGTTGCCGAATGCGTCCTTTCCGCAGAACGCCTCGCTCACCACACACGAGAGTGACTGCGGCTGCGCCGAGCGATACGAGTAACGGAAGTTCACGTCGAGGCCAGCCGGCGCATTCCAGAGCAGCCAGCCATTCACACGATGACGCTGATCGCGATCGGAGTAGCTGTACTCCGGCCCGAGATTCGTGATCTTCGCGTAGCGGAACGAGAACGGATCGCGCTCGTTGTCGTCATCCGACTTGTCCTTCGAATACGTGTAGTAGAGCTGGAACTGCACGTTGTGCGACGGACGCTTGGTCAGTCCGAGCGTGACGCCCTGGTAAAGGCTGCGCGCGGAGGACTGGACCACCGTGAGCGTACCAATGCCGTTCTTGCCGTCGGCGCCGAGGCCTGTGGACCATGGCGAACCGAGAAGAGGATCGTTGGCATTGATGAAGCGCGTGATGTGATCGCTCTTCGCGTAGTTGTACTTCACGAGCACGGCGTAGTCGGGGATCGCTTCCTGCTCCCAGGAGACCGAGGCCGACTTCGTCCGCGGATTCTCGAAGTTCTTGTCGAACACGAAGACATCGGGATCGAACGGCGACGAGATGCACGATGCCGCGAGAGGATTCGGATAGATCGGAAGGCAGCCGTCAGGATTGAAACCGCTGTTGCGGAAGATCGTCTGACCGCGGCTGCCGTTGGTCGAGCGTGACGAGGCGAGACTGAGTCCCGGCACGCGGCCGTAGAAGATGCCGGCGTTCGCGCGCAGCACGCTCTTGCCGTCGCCGTTCGGATTCCACGACATGCCGAGCCGCGGCTGCCACATCTTGCGGTCGGAAGGAATCTTGCCGTTGGAGGGGAATTCCTGTCCCTTGCTCGTCGTGCCGATGAACTTCGCGTAGAAGACCTGGTCGGCGGGCGTGATCGGATCGGGCTCGATCTGCGCTTCCCAGCGCAGGCCGTATTGCACGTTGAGATTCGGCGTTGCCTGCCAGCTGTCCTGAGCGAATACCGCCGGCTCTTTCTGCGGGATGCTCTGCGTTCCCGCTTCCTCCACACTCAGCCCGCCGACGCCGGCCTGCTGCAGGAAGAGGAGCACGTGCTTGTTCGTGTGGTTCTTCAGATCTTCGAGGAATCCGTCGGTGGAATCGAAGATCCAGCGGCCGTTGGCGAATCCGACGAAGGTCTGCACCGAGTTCACCTTGTTGTACTCGACGCCGAACTTGTAGGAATGCGCTCCGCGCAGATACGAGATGTTGTCGTTGAACTGGAGGCGCGTGTCGTAGTACTTCACGGGGATGAAGAACGGCTCGCCGAAGCGATAGCTGTGCACGAAGTCGAATGCGGTGTCGGGAAGGGGCCGGCCCTGACCCGTGATCTGCGGGCCGTTGTAGGGACGCGGACGGTTTTCCTTCGCCGTCTGGAAGCGGAACTCATTCAGAAGGTCGGCGGCGAACGTGGAGACCAGTGCGCCGGTCAGTGCATGCGACGAGTCGCGCTCGATGGCGTTCGCGCTGCGGCCCCACGAGTCGACGTCGAACGTTCCGTTCTTCTGTTCGGCCCAGGTGTAGTTGTAGCGGAATGTGAAGAGATTCTTCGCGCTCGAGTTCCAGTCGGTCTTCAGGAGCAGAACGCGCGCGTCGTTGGTGCGGCTGATTGGACCGTTTTCATTCGGACTTCCGAGCGCGGCGAGTGCGTCGACGACGCGCTGCTCGATTCGCGAAGGATCCGTCTGCTTCGTCGACCGCGCCTGCTGCACGTCGACGGAGCCGAAGTAGAAGAGCTTGTCGCGCACGAACGGGCCGCCGAATGTGAATCCGCCCTGATATTGATGCGAGGCGAACTTCGGCGCCGTCGTGCCGTCGCCTGCCTTCGCGCGTGAGCTGAGCGAATCATCCTTCAGCGTGAAGTGAGCGGTGCCGTCCATTTCATTCGTGCCGGACTTCGTGATGACGTTGACGAAGCCCGACTGCGAACGGCCGAACTCCGCGTTGGCGCCATCCGCGACGACGACCATCTCTTTGACTGCATCGAGATTGAACGTGAACGCCGGACGCTGGCCGCCGCGCTGCTCGCCGAAGAAGGGATTGTTGAAGTCGGCGCCGTCGACGGAGACGTTGTTCTGAATGCCTTTCTGGCCGTTGATCGAGAGCTCGTCGCCATCCGGCCCCTGCACGATGCTGACGCCGGGCGTGAGCTTCGTGAGGTCGAGGAAGTTGCGGCCGTTGTTGGGCAAGCCTGCGACGGACTTGTCATCGATGCGCGTCGCACCTTCCGTGCGCGCGGTCTCGATCAGCGGCGCCGCGGCGGTGACGACGATCTGCTCGGCCACCGCGGCCTGCGAGAGCTTGAAGGTGAGCGTCAGCGTCTGGCCGACCTGCAACTGCAGCCCTTTCTGCAACTGCGAGCCGAATCCTTCCAGCGATGCAGTGACCTGATAAGGACCGAGAGGCAGCAGCACACCGCGGAAGCGCCCCTCCTTGTCAGTCACCTGCGTCTGCTCGTAGTTCGTGGCGGTGTTCTTGAGCGAGACGGTGACGCCCGGCAGCACCGCGCCGGTGGCATCCATCACCGTTCCTTCAATGACACCGGTGGTTGCCTGCGATTGTGCGTATGCAGAGAGAGGGAGAAGAAGGCCCACTGCAAGGAGAACGAGTAGCGACCGGAGCATGGGACGCATGAATTCCTCCTGTTTGGGGTGATTGGGGGACATTGTAGTGCGAATGATGGGAGTGTGGGACGGATGGGACGGATGGGATAGCGCCGCGGGTCCCATCCGTCCTATCCGTCCCATCCGTCCCATACTCCCATCATCATCATGCTGCCGGTTTCCAGGGCACCTTCGGCATCCACTCCTGCAGGTGTGCCGCATCCATCGGCTTCGCGAGATAGAAGCCCTGCACGTCGTCGCAGCCGAGTTGCTGCAGGCGGTCGTAGATCGGCTTGCTCTCCACTCCCTCGGCGACGACGCGGCGGCCGAGGTTTTGTGCGAGCTGAATCGTGGAGTGGACGATGGCTTCATCGGAGGGCGTCGTCAGCATGTCGATGACGAAGGACTTGTCGATCTTGATCTCATCGACCGGAAGAAGCCTCAGATGGGAAAGCGATGAGTAGCCGGTGCCGAAGTCGTCGATCGACAACCGCAGGTTCATCGCGCGCAGCCGGGCCAGCATCGCGCTGACGCGATCGGGATCGGACATGATGCTGCTCTCGGTTAGCTCGAGCTTCAGCGCCGATGGCTCGAGGCGCCAGCGGCGCAGGTTGTCCGCGATGAGATCGGCGAGTGCGGGATCCTGCAGCGTGCGGCTGGAGAGGTTCACGGAGACGCCGAGGGAGAGTCCGGCATCGCGCCACGCGCGGCATTGCGCGAGTGCCTCGTTCAGCACCCACGACGTCAGCGGCACGATGAGCCCCGTGCGCTCGGCGAGCGGAATGAACTGATCGGGAGTCATCAGGCCGTGCTGCGGGTGCTGCCAGCGGACGAGTGCCTCGAGGTGCTTGAACGTTCCAGTCCCGAGATCGATGATCGGCTGGTAGTGCAGCAGGAGCTGTCCGTGATCGATCGCATAACGAAGTGCGCTCATCAGCGCCAGCCGCGTCGGCGAGTTGCTGTCCTGCTCCGCGGAGTAGACCGCATAGCCGCTGTTCGACTGCTTGGCGATGTACATCGCGACATCGGCGCGCCGCATGAGCGTCGCGGCATCGGTGCCGTGATCGGGAGCGATGGCGATGCCGACGCTGGCGCCGACCTCGAAGGCGTGCTCGTCGACGAGGAACGGTTCTTCGAGCGCCCGCACGAGCTTGCGCCCTGTGGTGATCGCCGACTCGATGTCGCTGATCATCGGCAGCAGAATCGCGAACTCGTCGCCGCCGAGGCGTGCGATCGTGTCGGCGACGCGGATCTGGCTGCGAAGGCGCGGTCCGACCTGCATCAGCAGTTGATCGCCGATGTGGTGGCCGAAGGTGTCGTTCACTTCCTTGAAGCGATCGAGATCCATGATCACCAGCGCGAGTGAATAGCCCTGGCGCTGTGAGGCGAGGATCGCCTGCTCGAGACGATCGAGCAGCAGCACGCGATTCGGCAGATCGGTGAGCACGTCGTGCAGCGCCTGATGCTCGAGCGCTGCGAGATGCGCGCGGCGATCGCTCACATCGCGGAGGATGCAGACCCAGTGCGTGAGCCGCTCCTGAGCGCGAATCGGCATGATGTGAACTTCGAGCACATAGCGCACGCCGTCTTTGCGCGAAGCGGCGGCCTCTCCCTGGAAGTGTGTCTCACGCGCGAGATGCAGTTGCATCCGGTCGAGCATCTCGGTCTCTTCGGGAGAGATCTGGAGAATGGTGAGCGGCTGGCCGGTCGCGTCGACAGCGGCGATGCCGGTGAGCCTCTCGAAGCCTGCATTCGCGTAGAGCACACGCGGCTGCTGCTCACCACTCAGGAGGAGGATGCCTTCGATCGCGTTCTGCACCGCCGACTCGAAGAGGCGCAGGCTCTCCGTCCGTTCCTGCACGCGCACTTCGAGCTGATCGCGCGAGCGGCGGAGCTCATCTTCCATTCGCTTGCGCTGGAAGAATTCGGGAACGGTGATGGAGGCAGGAGAAACGATCGTCTTCGAATCGAGTCCCTTTTCCCGGACGTAACGTTCGACGTGCGCTTCGATGCGCGACGGCGGCGCCATGATGAAGCGGCAATGCTCGCCGCCCGCCGCCAGGCACTCGACTTCCGCCGCGACGAGCGGAAGGCCGAAGCTCTCTTCGCACCAGCCGGACGAATAGCCGGCGTTCATGACGCAGACCGGGAAGTCCGTCTGCTTCTTCCGCAGCATCCACGCGTCCGACTCGAAGGAGAACGGGTGATCGTAGATGAGGTAGTAGTTCTCATCGGGCGAAGGATTCGACTCGGGGAAGATTTTGACGAACGCCCAGCCGGAGTACGAGAAGTGAATCGGGCCGGCGGAGAGCTTCTCGACCGGATCGCTGACATTCATCCGCGCGTGAAACGTGCGCGCGTCGGCGCGGCCGATGGCGTGCGCGATGTCGAAGAGAAGATTGCTGGCGACGTTGCGCGCTTCGATGTCGCCGCGCTCACGATAGAGGCGCGTGACGAGATCGAAGAACTCGACCGACATCGATGCGGCGCGCACGAGGATGTAGCGCTCGCCGGAGATGAGGATCGTGCTCTGACGCGGATTCTCGACGCGATTTGCGAAGTAGCTGGCGACGTGCTGCTGCGCGCGAAGAAAGATGGAGGCGAATTGCTCGGGGACGGAAACGGTCTCGAGCTCGTCACTCATGGTGACGATTGTAGGGGCAATGGGAGGATGGGACGTATGGGACCTATAGGACCTATGGGACCTATGGGCGGCAGCCACCTATAGGTCCCATAGGTCCTATAGGTCCCATACGTCCCATCCCTATTCTCGTTCCAGCACCATAGCCACGCCCATTCCGCCGGCTGCGCAGACCGTCACCAGGCCGTACTGCTGGCCGGTTCGCTGCAGCTCATTGCAGACCGTCGTCACGATGCGCGCGCCGGTCGCGCCGAACGGATGTCCCAGCGCCACGGAACCGCCTGTGAGATTGATCTTCTCCGGATCGATCTCGCCGATCGCTTCGCTGCGGTTCAGCTTTTCCTGCGCGATCTTCTTCGAGCCGATCCACTGAATGTTCGAGAGCACCTGCGCCGCGAATGCCTCATGCATCTCGATCACGCCGATGTCCTCGAGCTTGACCTTCGCGCGCTCCAGCGCAAGCGGCAGCGCGAACACCGGCCCCTGCAGCAGCTGATCGAATGGATCGGTCGCGGCGTAGGCGTAGCTGCGGATGAAGCCGATCGGCTTCAGTCCCAGTTCCTTCGCCCGGTCTTCGGACATCAGCAGCACGGCTGCTGCGCCATCGGTGAGTGACGATGCATTGCCCGCCGTGATCGTGCCGAACTTGCGGTCGAAGACCGGCTTCAGCTTCGAGAGTGCTTCGATCGTCGTGTCGCCGCGCACGAGGTTGTCGGTCTCGACGACGTTCTCGTAGGTCGGAGGAACGACGACGGTCATCACTTCGTCGTTGAAGCGTCCGCTCGCAATCGCAGCAGCGGCGCGCGTGTGGCTCTGGTACGCGAAGCGATCCTGCGCCTCGCGGGTGATGCCGTTTTCCTTCGCCATCTTCTCCGCCGACTCACCCATCGTCAGGCCGGTCGTCGATTCGGCGATCGCCGGAGTCTGCGGCGCGAAGTCTTTCATCTTCAGTCCGCGGAAGGAGCCGAGCTTGCCGCCCATGCTCTTCTGCTTGCTCGCTTTCACCAGCGAATCAGCGAAGTTCCTGGAGAAGAGAATGGGCACGTCGGAGAGCGACTCTGCTCCGCCGGCGACGACGATGTCTGCGTAGCGGCGGAAGATCATGTCCGCGGCCGCCGTGATCGCCTGATTCGCAGAGGCGCACGCCTTGCCGACGGTGTAGCCGGGGATCCTGCGTGGGAGACCGGTGCCGAGAACGATCTCGCGCGCGATGTTGGGCGCCTTCACAGAAGGAATGACGTTGCCGAATACGACTTCTTCAATCTGATCCGGATTGATCCCCGAGCGCTCGACCAACTCGGCGACGACGATCTTCCCGAGATCGAGCGCGGAGAGGTGACCGAAGTGAGTCCCCGATTTTGCGAACGGTGTGCGCAGACCGCGAATCACCGCAACCCTTGGCGTGTATTGCCACATGTAGGCGTCTCCGGCGCGGGAGGATAGCACTGACCAGTGCCGAGTGATGAGTGCCGAGTGAGGAGTGGGGGAGAACGGGCACCGAGTCCGCATCACTCGTCACTCGTCAGCACTACAATCGCGCTTGACGGAGGTGCCCCACCCATGCCGGTTGCTGCTCCCCCCGTTCCTGAAGTGAATCCTCTGCGCGAGGGTCTCGAGCAGGAGCGCGTGCCCGAGGCGTCGTGCCTCGTGATCTTTGGCGCGTCGGGCGATCTGACGCATCGCAAGCTGCTTCCCGCGCTCTACTCGCTCACGCACGATGGCTTGCTGCCCGCCGGTCTGACGATCGTCGGCTTCTCGCGTCCCGACTACACGGATGATGCGTTCCGCGCCGAGATCAAAGAGGCGTGCAACAAGTACTCGCGCACGCGGCCCGTCGACGACGCGATCTGGGAGAACTTCGCGAAGGGACTCTTCTACGTGAAGGGGGAGTTCGGCGAAGCGGAGTCGTACGTCCGGCTGAAGCAGAGGCTCGAAGAGTGCGACCGCACCCGCGGGACCGGAGGGCGCCGCCTCTACTATCTCGCCGTACCTCCCGCCTTCTTTCCCGTGATCTCCGACATCCTCGGCTCGCAGGGCATGGTCACCGATCCGGAAAAGGGCGGCCCCTACACGCGCGTCATCATCGAGAAGCCGTTCGGACACGATCTCGCCTCGGCGAAGGAGTTGAATCGCGTCGCGGTCACCACCTTCCGCGAGCGCCAGGTCTTCCGCATCGACCACTACCTCGGCAAGGAGACGGTTCAGAATCTGCTCGTTCTGAGATTCGCGAACGGAATCTTCGAGCCGTTCTGGAATCGTCAATACATTGACCATGTGCAGTTCACGGTCGCGGAGTCGATCGGAGTCGAGGGCCGCGGCGGCTACTTCGACAGCGCAGGCATCACCCGCGACATCGTCCAGAACCACATGCTGCAGCTCGTGTCGTTGGTCGCGATGGAACCGCCGGTGGCGTTCGAGGCCGATGCGATCCGCGACGAGAAGGTGAAAGTCATTCGTGCGCTCCGATCGCTCCCGGTCGAGCGCCAGACGGAGTTCGTCGTGCGCGGCCAGTATGGCGAAGGCTCCGCGCTGGGGGAGAAGGCCGTCGGCTACCGGAACGAGCCGAGCGTGCCTCCTGAATCGCGCACCGAAACATTCGTCGCGATCAAGGCGTTCGTCGACAACTGGCGCTGGGCGGACGTGCCGTTCTACATCCGCGCCGGCAAGCGGATGCCGAAGCGCGTGACCGATATCTCGATTCACTTCCGCCCCGCGCCGAATCCTCTTTTCCGCCGCGTGCCGGGTGTTCGCGTGCAGCCGAACATCCTCGCGATCCGCATTCAGCCCGACGAAGGCATCTCGCTGAAGTTCGATTCGAAAGTGCCCGGGCCCGCGGTTCGGAGCGCTCCGGTGACGATGGAATTTCGCTACGCGACATCGTTTGGCGGAGAGCCGCCCGAGGCGTATGAGCGGCTGCTGCTGGAGACGATGCTCGGCGACTCGACGCTGTTCGCGCGCCGCGACGAAGTGGAGGCGGCCTGGGCGTGGCTCGATCCGCTGCTCGCTGCGTGGGCCGGCGACGGAGAGCCGGCGCTGTATCCGGCCGGCACGTGGGGACCGCCGGAAGCGGATCTGCTGCTCGAGCGTGACGGCCGGCGGTGGAGGAGGCCGTGAGCGAAGCCGGCCGAGAAGGCGGCAGAGGCATCATGCCGTCGGAGGATCTGCGCGTCGACGTCGGGGCGATTGAACGGAGTCTCTCCGAGATCTGGCGCAATCAGAACCGCGACGAGGCGGTGACGCGCGCTGCGTTGTGGAACGTGATCGCGCATACGTGTACCTCGGATGAACATGCGAACGCCGCCGAGGTTCTCTGCGAGGCGTCGGCGTCGGTGCCGCAGCGGACTGTCATCATCCGTTCCGATCCGCGCGCGAAGGCGGAGCTGACGTCGTGGATCGGCGTGAATTGCCATCCGATCAACGGCGACAAGCAGGTCTGCTCGGAAGAGATCGCGATCATCGCCGGCGGGGAGCTCGTGCATCGCGTGCCGCCGCTGATGAATTCGCTGCTGATTCCGGACATGCCCGTCGCGGTCTGGTGGGTCGGCGATCTGCCGCACGAAGACGAGGCGTATGTGCACGCGATGCTCGATCCCGCGGACCGGCTGATCATCGACTCGGCGGCATTCGACAGTCCGGCCGATCTTGCACTCTTGACGAAGATCGCGGAGCAGACGACGACGGCGCCGGCGGACTTGAATTGGGTGCGGCTCGAGGAGTGGCGTCTTGCAGCCGCCTCGATCTTCGACGCACGCGAGATGCGTCCGCGGCTGCAGTCCGTCCGCCGGATCCGGATCGTCGCCACGGCATCGAGCGATGCGCCGCCGTTCGGCGAGAACGTCGGTGCGCTCTATTTTGCGGCTTGGCTCTCCGTGCAGGGAGGGCTGACGGCCGCTACGACCGACTATCAATTCGAGCGCCGGCTGCATACGCGCGGCGGAGGGATCGCGTTCGTCGAGATCTCCTTCGAAGACGGCACGTCGGCCACGATCCGGCGCGATCGCGAGCGGTCGGTGCTCACCTCGGCGATCGACGGCGTGGAGCGGACTCCGGAAGCGGTGACGCGCTCGCTGCTGAACCGGCCGCATGAATTGATCTCCAGACAGCTCAAACAGCCGGAAGCAGACCGCATGCTGGTGAAGTCGCTGCCGGCGGCGGCGCAAATCGCGACGAGGATGGTTCGATGAATCTCCGCATTTTCGAAACGCCGGATGACCTGATCAGCGGCGCGGCCGAAACGATCCTGCAACGGGTGAAATCGGGAGCGCGCAGCATCGCCCTCTCCGGCGGCTCGACTCCCAAACCGCTCTACAACCTCCTCGGGGCTAACCAGGAGCTGCACTCGATCCCGATCACCTGGGTCGTCGTGGATGAACGGTACGTGCCGATCAGCGATCCGCAGTCGAACGCAGGGATGATCAACGCGACGCTGTTCGCGAACGGAATGCCTCCCGCGCACCGCTTTCTCCGTTTTCGGACCGAGCTGGAGGATCCGCAGGCGACGGTGAAGGCATTCGAAGAGGAGTGGAAGGCCTTCGGGCTCGAGCATCTCGATCTGATCACTCTCGGGATGGGCGACGATGGGCATACGGCGTCGCTGTTCCCCGGCACCACGGCCTTGAGTGTCGAGAGCGGAATCGCAACGGCGACATACGTCGGAAAGTTGTCGATGTGGCGCGTGACGCTGACGAAGCCTGAGATCCGCGCGGCGGCGGAGCGGTTCGTGTTCGTCGCCGGCGCGTCGAAGCGAGAGGTCCTCGCACAGGTGAAGAGCGGTGCAGACTATCCGATCGCGCAGGCGACCAGCGGGACGGAGACGTGGTGGTTCGTCGATCGCGCCGCGGCGCCGTAGCGGTGGAGGCGTAAAATAGGCGCCAATGCCCGAGCCCGTCCGTATTGGTGATCATGCGCTCGACAACCTGCGCTACATCCGGGAAACGATGGAGCGCGCCGGGTCGTTCACCTCGATTCCGGGATGGGGCGGGCTCGCGATCGGAATCACGGCGGTTGGCGCCGGAATCGCCGTGCGCAATCGAACGGGCGAGGCGTGGCTCAGCGGCTGGCTGATCGAAGCTCTGATCGCTGCCGCCATCGCGATCGTCACGATGGCGATCAAGGGCAAGCGCGCCGGAGTCGATTTCACCGCCGCGCCGGCACGCCGTTTTTTTGCGAGCTATTTCGCGCCGCTCATCGCCGGCGCGATTCTGACCTTCGTCCTCTGGCGCGCGGAACAGTACCTCGCGATGCCGGCGCTCTGGCTGCTTCTGTACGGAGCGTCGTTCGTCACGAGCGGCGCGCATTCCATTCGAGTCATTCCCGTGATGGGATTGCTCTACATGCTTCTCGGAGTTGCAGCCGCCGTGATTCCCGAGGCGGGGAATCTGTTCATGACGGTGGGATTCGGCGGGCTGCACGTGATCTTCGGTTTCGTCATCGCAAGGAGTTACGGTGGCTAAGTCAGCGGCAGCAAAGAAATTCGCAGCGGAACCAGCGGTCAGGCCGGTGCATGTCGGCGACCTCGATCGCGTCATTCACGAGAAGACGCGCCTCGCGATTCTCAGCGCACTCGCCGTCAATTCGAGCCTCACCTTCAACGAGTTGAAAGACATCGTGAATACGACGGATGGAAACATCAGCGTCCATGCGCGCAAGCTCGAGGAAGCGAACTACGTGTCGTGCAGGAAGGGATTCGAAGGGCGAGTTCCCCGCACGGAGTTTTCACTGACGGCCGCAGGCCGCCGCGCGTTCGAGCGCTACCTCAATCACATGGAAGCGCTGATCAAAGCGGCGCGCGGAGAGTAGCGCCGCCCCGCATTCCCCTCGCCCCGCCGAAGCGGGGAGAGGGGATGAGAGCGGTGCAGCCTACTGCGCGGGAACGTACGTCGGGTCCTGCGTCAGCATGTCGACGACCGAGCCGTACGCGGTCACCTTGCCGTCGCCGTCCGTCACGCGAATCGAGATGCGCGCGTTGTAGATGTTCTCCAACCCGAGCGCACGGAAGACGTTGAACTGCTGGAAGTCATTCGCGCCGAGATTGATGTGGAACACCGGCGTGACTTTCGAGTCGGGGAGATTCACGCTCACGTCGACGCCTGCCGGCTTGCCCGTCACTTCGGCGAGACCGACGTTCGTGCGGTAGCGCACCGAGTCCTCGACCTGCAGGATCTGCAGAGGACGATCGCTGTTGCCGATCGAGTCCGCAGCAGTGACCGCGGGAATGTACTGTCCGTACGTTCCGGACGAGGTCGCGTTGTACGTACGGGCGCTGACGATCAGGTTCGAGCTCGACGGCGTCGACACGTGCACCGCGCCGCCCGTTCCGGTGACGCCGAACATCGACGCGACGATCGAGTCGAGTGTGCGGATCTCGCCGGCGTTGATTACGAGCTGCTGCGTCAGCGGCGCGGCTCCTGAGCGGAACAACGTCAGCGTCGCGTTCTGCGCCGCCGTTCCGCCGTTGAACACGCGGACATCGGTGCGCCAGTTCGCGGCGCCGGTGTTGATGTCGGCGACGCCCGGCAGCACGTATCTGTTCGCGCTGGCGGCGCCGAGCTTCACACCGGAGACGAGCAGAGGATCGGACGTCTGATTGTCGACGACCGACGCGTAGGCGGTGACGCGGCCTTCACCACTCGTCACCTTCACTTCGACACGGCCGTCATTGAGCGTCGGGATTCCGACGCTCGCGAGGAAGTTGCTGACCTGCATCTGCTGGCCGGCCTTGAGCGCGAGCGGCACGTCCTTCAGCTTGTTGCCGTTGACATCGAACACCGTGACCAGCACGTTCACTGCTGCGCCTGCCCCTTCGACGATGCCGATGTTCGTGCGGTACTGCTGCGACTGCGCGATCTGCTGCAGGCTGAGCACCGACGCCGCGGCGTTCTGCGCCGCCTTGCCGATGAACGAGCTGAACGGAATCGCCGGGATGAACTGGCCGAGCGTGCCGTTGTCGCTCACGTTGTAGGTGCGCGAGGAGACGACGGTGACCTTCGAGATGGAGGGTGTGTCGTCGCTGCCCGTCTTCGACTGCGGCACGATCGGGCGAATCTCGAGTGAGCCGTTCGCGCTCTCACCCAGCGTTCCGATGCCGTACCAGTTGCGGACGATGTCATCGAGTGCCGTCGTCGCGCCGCCGTCGACATCGATCGTCGTGGTCTTGACGCCGCTCGCAGGATCCGCCGGCGTGAACTTGAGCGCGTACTGAAGCTTCTGCGATCCCGTGTTCGCCAGGCGGATATCGGATTGCCAGTGCGAGCTCAAACCGTCGAGATGTCCGACCGCCGGAATGATCAATGCGTTGTCGGGCGGGAGATCCTTCGTCGACGGAATGACGGGAGTGACGAGGTTGACGGAGACCGGCACCGTGACCGTGGACGAGCCGTTCGAGCCCGTCTTGCCCGTGCCGCTGGAGATCGTGACGATGACGGTGCCGGTGGCCGTGCCATTCGGCAGCGTCGACGGATCGGCTTTCACATCGAGCGTGATGCCGTCCGCGGGCAGAATGCCTGCCGATGGAATGACTGTCAGCCATGGCTTGTCGACCGTCGCGCTGAACGTGTGCACGATGCCGTCGTTGATGCCGGGGATGAACACCTGCTGCACGACGACGAGCTTGCTGCCGACCGGCACCGTGACGTTCGGATTGTGCTGTGTGGGAGGAGGCGGCGGCAGCACGACGACGCGGATCGGAATCGAGTACGGGCCGAAGCTGTCGTTGCAGTCCGACTTCGCGCGGACGCGATAGAAGAATGTCGCGGCGCCGGAAGTCGTCTGCTTCGTGAATGGAACAGTGACGGCGCCGGCCGCCGGTTGTGCGACGACGGTGATCACCGGATTGTCGAAGGCTTCGTTGCGCGCTTCCTCGAGCGAATACGAGGTCACATGATTCAGCCGATCCCACTGCACCGCGAACGTCTGTCCCGTCGCCGCCTCGGCGACCGCACCTGCCAGAGGCGCGAGCGGAGGAGTGCAGGCGTTGAATGTGACCGTGGCCGAACGGAGAGCGCCGCAGCCCGGCACGTCGGCCACGACGTACCAGCTGATCGGGCCGTTGTCGACGGTGATGTTCGAGAGCGATGTCGTCGTCGACGTGCCGATCACCGCATCGTTCGCCGCATTCCTTACGGTGTAGAGCGTCGCACCGGCCGATGCAGTCCAGGTGAACGTGACCGGCGAGGAGACGATCGATCCGTTCGGAGTGAGCGGTGTCGGAGCAGTCGCGTTGCAGGTCGTCAGCGTCTGGAAGCGCACGCACGACGACTTGAGCGTGGGGCAGCCCGGTGTGACTGCTTCGACCGCCCATTCGTACGTCGCACCTTCGTCGAGGCCTGAGTAATTGAGCTGTGTCACGCGCGCCGGGCCCATGACGACGGTGCCGTACGGCGCGTTGCAGCCGCTGCCCATCGGGCCGAGGTAGACGTTGTACTTCGCTGCGTTGACGTCATTCCACGACAGCGCACCACCGACCGGAACTCCGGTCTGCGTGTTGCCGGGGGAGAGCGAGGAAGGCGCCGACGACGGGCAGGCCGCGATGATCGTGCGTGTGGCAGTGTTGTTCGCGTTGTTCGGATCGGCCGTTGCCGATGAAGCGGTAAAGCTGGGATTGAGCGTCGTGCCGCCGTTGCTGCCGATCGAGTAGACCGATGTGATCGTCACGAACTGGCCGGCATTCAGCGCACCGATCGCGCACGGATAGTTCGTCGTGCATGCGCCGCTGTTGGAGACGAACGTCATGCCGGACGGAATCGACGAGGAGACCGAGACGCCCGTCGCGTTCGACGGCCCGAGGTTCGAGACCTTCACGGTCAGCGTGACGTTGGAGTTTGGCAGTGCGGTGGACGGCCCGGTCACGGTTACTGCGATGTCGCTGCTCGGCACGATCGCGGTGGTGATGCTCGCCGAGTTGTTCGTCGTGTTCGGATCGTTGGTTGCCGACGACACCGTCGCTGTGTTCGTGGCCGTCGTCGATGCGGACGGCGAAGTCGAGTACGTCGCAGTGATCGCTGCGGAGCTGCTCGCGGCGAGTGAGGTGAGGTTGCAGGGGAACGCAGTGCACGCGCCGCTGGCGCTGACGAACGTCAGGCCCGCAACGGCGGGATCGGTGATCGTGACGCTGGAGGCTGCAACCGGACCTCCGTTCGTCACGGTCACGGTGTAGACCGCATTGCTTCCCGCGCCGACAGTTGCCGGTCCCGACTTCGTGATCGAAAGATCCGCCTGATTCAGGAACGCGGTGAGCGTCAGATCGGAGGCCGTGGCCGTCGCGTTGAAGGAACCGGTGTTCGAGGGGCCGTATACCGGATAGGACTTCGTCGTCGTGTCGGACAGCGAGGAAGCATGCAGGACGTTGAAGGTGTGGCCGCTGACGGGAACGTAGGGCGAAACGAGTTGGATGGTCAGCGTCCCGCCGACCGAAGCCGACGACGTCGGGACGGTCACGAGGTCGTTCGAGCCGTTGCCGAACAAATCGATGATCACGTTGCCCGCCGTCTGCGTCCAGGCGCTGCCGATGGTGATCGTGCCCGGAACGCCGGCGATGCCGCTGTCCGGATTGATCGTCGCGCCGTTGTTCAGCAGTGATGCGTTGAAGGAACCGCTGCCGGTGAGAATGCCGCCCGTAAAGTTCGCGGGGCTCGTCGCAGCGAATGTTCCTCCATTGAGCTTCGTCGTGCCGCCGCTCTGTCCCATGAAGCCGGTGAAGTTGACCGTGCCGGCCTGCAGATCGAGCATGCCACCGCTCAGGTTGCTGAAGGTCGCGTCGACATTGCTCGTGCCGCTGGCGCAGCAGCTCTTTCTGAAGATGCCCGCGTTGTTGATGCTCGAGGTACCGAGGCCGGTCATCGAGATGATCGATCCGTCATTCATCAGTGCGATGAGGCCCGAGGCCTGATTCGCGATCGACCCGTTGTTGTTGATCGTGAGAGCCGTGCCGGCGTTGTTGACGTTGATCGTTCCGGAGTTCGTCAGCGTGCGGCCGTCGAGGATCGTCGAGGCACCGCTGAGATTCAGCACGCCGCCTGCGTTGAGTGTGAATGATCCCGATCCCTGGATCGTCCCGCCGCTCCAGTTCGATGTGCCGCTGAGCTGCAGCGGCGAGGTCCCCGCCAGCGAACCGCTGCTCATCGTAAGCGCGCTGATCGTCGCGGTGCCGGTCGTGTTCAAGGTCGCGCTGCCGCCGTTGATCGTCACGGGACCCGTGGGCGTGAAGATTCCATTGACGACGAACGTGAGGCCGGGACCGAGGATCGTCGCGCCGTTCGCGCTGGGACCGATGGAGGCGGTGCTCGTGAGTGTGCGCGTGGACGTGCCGAAGTTGAGCGAGGCGCCGGCCGATGAACTGTACGTTCCGGTGTCCGTGCCGTTGCCCATGAAGTTCAGCGCGCCGGTGACCGCGTTGACAGTCCCGTTGTTGTTGAACGTGGTGAAGATCGTCGTGCTCGTTCCACCTGTCTTCGTCAACGTGCTTCCGGCGTTGTTCGTGAACGTGCCGGCATTGTTGATCGGTGCGTTGCCGGTGATCGTGAACGTTCCTGTGTTGGTGAACGTCACGCCGCTGCCGATCGCGAACGCGCTCGATGCGGACGAGAAGTTCGCGCCGCTGCTGAGATTCGCCCCGAGGTCCATCTGCGACGAAGCGCCGAGGAGGTTGAGCGTGCCGCCGCTGTTCGTCGTGGGAACGTTCAGCGCACCACCATCCCAGTTGAACGTGCCGGTGAAGGTGAGGGGTCCTGCGCCGGCGAGCGTCACGGTGCCCATGTAGAGATTCACGAGCGTCGCCGGATTGTTGAACGTCATCGTGCCGCTGAGGAAGTTCATGAATCCGGTGCCGGTCTCAGTGATCGTGTTGAAGGTGTGACTTCCCGTAGTGAACTCGATCGAGCCGGGGGAGATGGGATTGAAGGTGCCGGAGTGGATGCTTCCCGCGGTCGTGTTGAGCTGCAAGGCTCCGTTGTCGGACTTGATCAGGCCGCCGTTGTTCTGCAGGAGAACGGCGACGCCGATCGGACTGCTGCTGCCCGTCTTGTAGAGCGTGCCGCCGGTGTTGACGCTGATCAGCGGCATCGTGCCGGTGGTGTAGGCAATCGGCGCCGTCGCGGTCCATGTGAAATTGCAGGTGACGCCGATCTGGGCGCCATTGGACATCGTGATCGGGCTCGCGCCGCTCCAACTCGCCGTTGAACCACTGGCCAGATTGATGATGGCGCCGTCGATTCCGACGGGTGCGGTCGTGTTGAATGTGAACGTGCTGCCACTGTTCGCATTGACCTGAAGGCCGCCTGTAATGTTGCCGCCAAAGATCTGCGCCGAAGTGCCGGAGGTCATCGTCAGGCTGCCGCCGCCGGCTGTCGTGAGATTGCCGGTGAGCAGCGCGAACGAATTCGGGCCATTGAAATTGATCGTGTCGAGACTGACGGTCGCGCCGTTGATCTTGATTCCGCCTGCGCCGCTCAGCGTTCCTCCGCTGATCGCGTAGGTGCCGCTGGCAAACTCGACTCCTGCAGTGGGTGTCGAACCCGGCATCGAGCCCGCCGTCATCGTCCCGCCGCCGGTGAAGCTGATGAACGTCGACTGTACGTCGATGGTGCCGGTGTTGATCAGATAGGGTGCGAACGTGGTGATCGCCCCGGCAGTCTTTCGCAGGATGTTGGAATTGGAAAACGCAGGAGCGATCGACAGATACGCCGTGTTGTCGGAAGTCACGGCAGCGGCGTTCGCCAGCAGCCACGTTCCCGAGTTGATGATCTGGCCGCCTGTGTTGACCGCGAGCGCGTTGGCCGGCGTGTAGTTGACGGTCCCCGCGTTCTGCAGCGTGAACTTGTGCATCACCTTGACCGGCGACAAGCCGGTGATGTTCGCGATTGCACCGGCGCCGATCGCGAGAATGCCGGTGCCGCCGGTATCGCCATCGAGTGTTCCGCCCGACCAGTTGTACGTCGTGTTGATCGTCAGCGTCGACGAGCCCTTGATCGTTCCTGCGCTGAACGTGAGCGTCGCGAGTGAGAAGGGAGCGTTGACGGCCAGAGTCGCGCCGCTGACGATGAAGTTCCCCGAGTTGATCGTCGGCGTGTTGCTCACCGTCATCGAGGCGCCGGAGAATTCGAGAGACGACCCTGTGGATGTATCGATCGACGTGCCTGCGCCGATCGAGCCGCCGCCGGCAAACTCGAGGATCGCGGTCGATGAAGGCTGGATGGTGATCAGCGACCCGCCGATGGTCACCGGCGGATGGATCGTGATCTTCGTTCCGCTGCTCTTGAGGAGAGAGCCGCTGGAGATCACGATCGACGCCGTCCCATCGGTGGAGATCGGATCATCATCCTGAAGATCGATCGAACCGCCATTCATGTTGAGCTGTGCGCTGTTCAGCATGCTCAATCCGGTGATTGCGCTGCTGGCCAGCCGCGCGTTGCGCCGCGCGAAGGTGAATCCGTTGATGTAGCTGAAGGTGCCGCCCGAGATCTTCATCAGGCGGCCATCGAGCGTCAGCGGCTGCGTTCCGTCGAGGTGCGCCAGTCCGCTGATGTCGGTGAACCCCGTGCCCGATTCCGTACCGGCATTCCACTTCAGGAAGCTGCTGACGCTGATGTTCCCCGGCCCTGTGATCGTGCCGCCGTTCTGCGTGAGATACGCGGTGACGAGACTCGTGTTGAGCGTCGTCACGCCGCCGTCGACTTCGAAGACGCTCGAGGGTCCGGAAGTCCACGTCCAGCCTGCGTTGAAGTTGTGCGGACCGTTGAAGACGAACGTGCCCGTTGCGGGATTGCCGGAATCGAAGTTTCCGGTGTGCGTGCCGCCGCCGAGCAGCTTGAAGGTCTGGGACAGGCTGGTCTCGAGCAGGAGGATCGAGCCGTCGTTGTTGACCGGCGCATCGATTTCGGGATTCGTGCCGCTGGCGGCGTTGACCGTCGCGCCGGACTGGTTGTTGAACGCGCCGCTGCCATTCGTCAGGATCGGCGGACTGCTCTGAAAGTTGAAGATTCCGCCGCTCTGGTTGTTGAACTGCGTCCCGCTGTCGATCGACAGCGAGTTGGTCGCGGTCGTGTAGTTCACGACTCCCGAATTGTCGAAGAGCAGGTTCGACATCGACATCGCGCCGCTGCTGCCATTGATCGTGATGGCGTGGCTCGCGGGATTCATCAGATTGCCCGGCCCTTGAATCGTGCCGCCGGCGAAGGTGAAGTTCGAGCTTGCGCCGAACGTGTACGTGCTCGCGGCAGGGATCGAGAAGACGCCGCCGCTGTTGAGCGTGATGTTCGATTGAATGCTGCTGCCGGCGGTTTGTCCGGCCGGGATCGTGTACGTTCCGCCGCTGTTGATCGTGATGCCCGAGCCGCTGACCGACGTGCTCGAAGGCTCGAGCGTCAAGGTGTTCTGAACGTCGACGGTCGTCACCTGATTGTTGAGCTGCAGGATCACATCGACCGGGATGTTCACCACCAGCGTGTTGGTTGGGCCGGTGTTCACGATCGCAGTGTCGCCGCTGTTCGGATATCCCCCCGGACTCGTGCAGCCGGGCCAGCTCGACGGCGCATTCCAGTTCAACGTGCCTGCAGTCGAGGAGAGGGTGCAGGTGTTCGCCGCCTCCGCCGTCGCACCGGAGAGCATCAGGACGACGAGCACTGTGATTGCGGCAGCCGTCGTGGCGCCGAGTGATGTCATGAGTATGCGCGACCGGCGCGCACCCGCGGTTTTGCTTCCAGTCATGAAGCCGCCCTCTCTCTCACCTCAAATTGGTTACCGCAGTCATTGTGTTATTTGGATCTGCGAGGATTGTAACCACAAACATATTGACGACGAAACAATGACGCTGCCGTGACGCAAGCCACAATCTCGGCTCGAAGTGTGCGGAGAATGTGTTCATGCGAGTTGCGGGCGTACTGCTCCTGCTGTCTCTTTCTGCCGCGGCGCAACCCGTGCGCAATGGGGATCTGCCGGGGCCGCTGCCGCTCTTTCCGCTGTCGAACTGGTGGAACGCGGACATCTCGGCCGCACCCGTCGATCCGAAGAGCCTGAGCTACATCGCCTTCATCGGCGCGTCGCGCGGCATGCATCCCGACTTCGGCGGCGACAGCGGCGATCCGTCGGCGCCGATCTACGGCATGCCGTTCATCGTCGTGGGAGGTTCGCAGCCGCTCGTTCCGGTGACCTTCGATTACGACGATGAGAGC
This sequence comes from Acidobacteriota bacterium, assembly GCA_021325515.1. Lineage (GTDB taxonomy): Bacteria > Acidobacteriota > Thermoanaerobaculia > Gp7-AA8 > Gp7-AA8 > JAJPHC01. The sequence continues at coordinate 12,492 of JAJPHC010000030.1, read as the reverse complement.
GATTACGGCGCGCCGGGCCGCCCCCTCGGATACCCGATTCCGGAGGAAGCGAAGACGCAGCAGAAGTGGATCGAAGGAGGACTCGCCGGCAATGATCCAAACGCCGATGGCGATCGCCACATGCTGATCGTCGATCGCGACAACCGGCTCCTCTTCGAGATCTACGCGACGCGCTGGAATGGTGCAGCGTCGCGTTGGGAAGGAGGATCCGGCGCGATTTTTCCGCTCGACTCGAATGCGCGGCGTCCCGATGGATGGACGAGTGCGGACGCCGCAGGGCTGGCGATTCTGCCGGGATTGATCCGCTACGACGAGGTATTCGGCCCCGATCCGATCCGGCATGCCTTCCGCGTCACGGTGCGCTCGACGAACGGATACGTCTATCCCGCCTCGCATCGAGCCGGAAGTACGAGCGGAGCGCTGCCGATGGGTGCGCGACTCCGCCTGAAAGCGAATGTCGACATCAGCCGCTTCGCGCCGTATGTGCAGAAGATCTTTCAGGCGATGAAGACGTATGGGCTGATCGTCGCCGACAACGGCAGCGACATGTACGTCAGCGGCACCTACGACACGCGCTGGGACAATGACGTACTGAACCCGGCCTTCTCCTCGATCAAGGCGAGCGATTTCGAAGTCGTGCAATTGGGCTGGCAGCCGTCCGCGGCGTCGCGGAGGCGGTCCGCGAGGCATTGAGCGCGCTCGCGCCTAACCATTCGTTGCAGCCGCTCCCTTCAGCAACTCGTCCAGCAACTCGTCCTTCTCACGCCACACCTGATCGATCCAGGTCTTGAACTCTTCGCGGACCGGGCCCGGCTCGGTGACCGCAGCACTCAGAAACTGTGCGGGCACCTCGAGCCTCCTTGCGCGAATGACGATGCGATCGACGCGGCCCGAGACGAAGTCCCACATCGTGATGTCGTGGCCGGGATAGGCGAGGGTGACATCGAACATCGCGTCGAGGTTCTCGCCGAGCGATGCGAGCGCGAAGGAAACGCCGCCGGCCCGCGGGCGGAGCAGGTGGCGATAAGGCGACGCCTGATCTGCATGCTTCTCGCGCGAGAAGCGGGTGCCTTCGCAGAAGTTGAGTATCGCGACGGGGATGAAGCGATAGCGGCGGCAGAGCCGGCGCGAAGTCTCGAGATCCTTGCCGCGCTTCTCGGGATGCTTTGCCAGATATTCCGGCGTGTAGCGGTGCATGAAGGGAAACTCGAGTGCCGCACACGCCTGGCCGGCGATCGGGAACCAGATGAGCTGCGATTTCAGAAAGAAGCGGATGAACGCCGTGCGATCGTGAAAGAGCCGGAAGAGCGCGAAGATATCAACCCAGGAGATGTGGTTGCTGATGATCAGATAGCGCCCTTCGTAGCGGACGTCGTCGATGCCGCTGATGTCCCACTTCGTCGGCAGCAGGAGATCGAAGATTGCATCGTTGCCGCCGACCCAGTGTTCTGCGAGCCAGGCGAGCAGACGCACGATGCGGGTTCGGCTCGGCTTGGTCGGCATGCACAGCTTCACGAGTCCTCCGAGGACGACGAGGGTGCCCCAGAAGAGAAGATTGAAAAAGAGAAGGACGATCGTCGCGAGGCCGCGAAGCATCAGCAGCGACAATACACGAAGAGAAGTGACGAGTGATGAGTGACGAGTGATGAGTGACAGCCGGCTGGATGGGGCGATCGTGCATTTCAATGCGGGGGACTTCGATCTTGCGGCGGACGTGTTCGAAGAGCTCTTCTTCGAGGCGGTGCGTGCGGAAGTGGCGTTCGTTCGCGCGTTGATGCAGGTCGCGACCGGCATCCATCATGTGGAGCGCAATCAGTTGCGGGCGGCGATCGAGCGGCTGCAGGAAGGGATTCGCGCGATCGATGAAGTGACCGACGACTTCGGGTTCGACCTTGCGCGCCTCCGCGCCGAGGTCCTCGCACTGCTGCCGAAGATCGCCGCGCGCTCTCGCGGCGACAGGTCACGCATCGAGTGGCCGAGGATCTCGGAAAAAGAGAAGGCGCTGAATCCCGATCAGAGCGAATGAGCCGGTGAGCACGAAAAGGGCGGCGCGCCAGTCGGGCTCGCGCCATCCGCCGAAGTCGAGCGCGCTTGCGATGGCACCAAGGATGAAGGCGTAAGGAAACAGGCCGGCAAGCTCCCACCGAAAACGCAACTTCAGGAGCGGGATCAGGCGGGCCAGAGCGACGGCGGTGCCTGCGGCCGTCAGCCAGAGTGCGATGCCCATTCGGCCCGATTATCGCATTGGGCTCAGCCGTAGGGAGATCGAATGCAGAACAACCAGAAGATTCTCGCAATCGAGGACGATCCCGAAGTCCTCGCCCTCTACAAGTCGTATCTGCAGAAGCGGGGTTATCAGGTGCTCTCAGCGTCCGGCGCTCTCGAGGCGATGAACCTCCTGCAGAGCAATCCCGATACGCGTCTGATTCTGCTGGACCTCAACCTGCCGGGGATGAGCGGCGAGGAGTGGATCGCCTGGTACCTGCAGCAGGGAAAGCAGACGCCGGTCGTCGTCGCATCGGGAAAGGGCGACATCCTGACGATCACGAAAGGCAACAACATGACCGCGGCACTCACGAAGCCCTTTCACATGGAAGAGCTGCAGGAGTTGATCGAAGTGCTGCTGGCCGACGACTGGCACGAACAGGTGAGCGTCGACAAGAAGCTGCACTAAGGAGCAGTGACGAGTGAGGAGTGATGAGTGATGAGTTAGTGACGAGTGACGAGTGATGAGTGACCAGTGCTGAGTGCTGAGTGCTGAGTTACTGGTCACTCTTCACTGGTCACTCGTCACTCTTCACTAACACTCTTCACTCGTCACTCTCTTAACCGTCATTGCCGATGGCCTCGACCGGACAGTTGTCCATTGCGTCTTTGCAGAGCGATTCCTCATCCGCGGTCTCGGGTTGTTTGTACACGTACGAAAAGCCTTCTTCGTCGTTGCGCATGAAATTGGCGGGGGCGGTTTCCCGGCAGAGATCGCAATCGATGCACTGCGTATCGACGTAGTAACGTCCGGCGGGCTGACCTGGGACTCTATCGTTGGGGTCGGGCATGAGAACGGCGCATTCTATTCAAAGGAGGTTGTTCCATGAAGCGAGCTTTGTTCATTTTTCCCCTTGTGCTGGTCATCGCGGCCAGCGCGGCCGCACAGCAACAGACCATTTCGGTCACCGGCACGGGCCGGACCACGGTCGTTCCTGATCGTGTCACATTCAATGTCGCGGTGCAGACGGTCGGCCAGACAGTGGACCAGGCCGTTAACGAGAACAACGCAAAAGTGGCCGCGACGATTGCAGCATTGAAGCGGGCAGGCGCGACCGATCGCGATATCAAGACATCCAACTTCAACATCTTTCCGCAGCAGGACTACTCGCAGGGCAACGTGCCGCGCATCCTCGGCTACAACGTCTCGAACAGCATCACTGTCACCCGGCCGAATCCGGCCGAGGCGAGCAAGCTGCTCCAGGCGGCGATCAGCGCGGGCGTGAATCAGGCCTCGGGACTCGCCTTCGAAGTGTCCGATCCGTCGCGCGGACGCGACGCCGGATTGAAGGCCGCGTTCGAGGATGCGAAAGCAAAGGCGACGACGCTCGCGCAGGCCGCAGGCCGCACCGTGGGCGCCGCGATCCAGATCGTGGAAGGAGGCGCTGCCGTTCCGCCGCAACCGCGGCCTTACGGAATGGTCATGGCCGCAAAAGCCGAGGCAGTCAGCCAGGTGCCGGTCGAGGCGGGGGTGCAGGAGAATGCATATTCCGTCTCGGTGATTTTCGAATTACGGTAGCAATTTCAATGGTTTAGCTCGACATGTGGGCACCTCCGTTGCACTTTAGGGAGGTGGGTTGAAAAGCCCGTAGTCAAAACCAAAACGGAGGTAACACCCACATGGAAAACCGTGATCGAGACAACAAGATGAGCAAGAACGTCGGAAGCACGAGCACCGGCGATGTGAACCGTTCGACGTCCTCCAACCTCGACAAATCGAAGAACGAGTCCCAGGCGGACTTCGGCAAGAACATCGGGCGCTCCGAAAACCTCGGCAGCGAGCCCAGCCGCCGCTCGGGCTCGGTCGACTCGTCGTCCGGCATGCAGGGCAGCCAGGGGCGCTCGCAGCTGGATTCGAGCAAGAGCGACCTCGGCAAGCAGGAGATCGGTTCGCGCCGCGGTGGCAGCAACAGCAGCAACGAGCACTGACGCTAGACGCGATATCGCACGACGGAAGGCCGCGCAATTCGCGCGGCCTTTTCGTTTATGATCGCTTTGTTTTCCATGGACAACGAAATTCGCATCACCGCTGCCGGCGAGGCCGACGTTCCGTTCATCAAGTCCCTGCTGAGCCAGGCAAATCTCGCCACGGATGGCGTCGACGAGCAGTGGAAGATGTTCGTCGTGGCGCGCGACGGGACGAAGGTCGTCGGCTGCGGCGGCTCCGAGCCGTTTCAGTTCGCGGCGGTTCTGCGCTCGATCGCCGTCGATCCGGAATATCGCAAACAGGGAATCGGGCGCCGGATCGTTCGTCAACTACTTGACCGTCTCGCCTCGCGCGGCCTGCGCGAGTTCTATCTCCTCACGATCGACGGCGAGGAGTACTTCCGCAAGCGGGGATTCAAGACGATCGACCGCGATGAAGTGCACCCGCAGATTCTCGCTTCCTCCCAGTTCCAGGGCGGATGCCCCGACAGCGCGATCTGCATGCGCCTCGTGATGCTCGTGTGATACGCGCTTCGAGGTTGCGTGGGCAGCGCGGCGCCGTCGTTGATGCTTCGTCGCTTCGCTCCTCAGCATGCCGGCAAGGGGATGCCCCGACAGCGCGATCTGCATGCGCCTCGTGATGCTCGTGTGATACGCGCTTCGCGGCCCGCCATAGCGCGATAAGATCATGTTGCGTGGGCAGCGCGGCGCCGTTGTTGATGCTTCGTCGCTTCGCTCCTCAGCATGAACATCGTTATGCGAGTCTTCGACGTCCACCTGCACATTCAGCCATGGGAGATGGTCAGCCCCGACGTGCTCGCGTTGATCGATGACGCCTCGCACGCGGGGGCGAAGGAAGTGCTTTCCTCTCCCGACAACGTGCTCCGCTTCCTCGACGAGAACGACATCGAGCGCGCCTGCTGCATCAACTACGTGTCGCCCGACGTCATGGGGTTCACGCGCAGCGTCAACGACTGGATCGCGAACTTCACCAGCGGGCATCGCGATCGCCTGCTGCCTGTCGGCTCGGTCAATCCGCTGCACGAGATGAACGTGCGCGACGAGATCCGCCGTGTGCTCGATCTCGGCATCCGCCTGATCAAGATTCATCCGCCGCATCAGCTCTTTTCGCCGAACGCGTACAAGCGCGGCGATCTCTGGCAGCTCGCCGAGATCTACCGCGAGTGCGAGGCGAGGGGAGTGCCGGTCATGTTTCACACCGGCACGTCGATCTTCCCGAAGGCGCGGAACGTGTTCGCCGATCCGATGCCGATCGACGACGTCGCGATCGATTTCCCGAGCCTGCCGATCATCCTCGCGCATGCAGGACGTCCGATGTACGGCGAGACCGCATTCTTTCTCGCGCGGCGCCACCAGAACGTCTACCTCGATCTCTCCGGGATTCCGCCCAAGGCGCTGCTGCAGTACATCCCGCGCCTCGCGTCCGTGGCGGAGAAGGCATTGTGGGGAACGGACTGGCCGTCGCCCGGCGTCGTCTCACCGAAGCGCAACGTCGAGGACTTCCGCGCGCTCGGTCTCGGCGAGGAAATCGAACAGATGATTCTCCTCGCCAATGCGGAGAGGCTCTTCGGCTACCTGCGCGCCTGACCGCCGCCTCAGCCCTCGGGGACGATGTGTTCCGGGATCTCCGCACCCGATGCGCGAAGCGCGTCCCACGAGCCGACGTCGCTCCAGCCGAAGTCGCCGCGAATCGTGGCAACGTTCGGAGCTTTTTCCATCAGCGCGTAGTCGATCGAGATGTTCGGCATCGACTCGTAGTTTGCGAGCGTCACGCTCGCGATCTCCGGCGCCGCCGCGCGAAGCGCTGCGCGAAATACCGAGCTGCGCCAGAGGAACATGCCCGCGTTCCAGACGTAGTTGCCCGCGCGCAGAAACTCCTCGGCCTTCACCGGTGACGGCTTCTCCGTGAACCGCACGTTGCGAATGACGCCCGGCTCGAGCTCCTCACCGAGCTCCAGATATCCGAAGCCGGTGTTCGGCTCGGTGGGAGAGATCCCGATCGCCACGAGCTCGTCGTGGGTCTCTGCGAACCGGTACCCGCGATCGGCGATACGTCCGAACTCCGCCTCATCTGCGATGAAGTGGTCGGAGGCGAAGCAGCCGATCGCCGGATCGCCGAGGCGATCGGCGATCGCGAAGGTGCAGAGAGCGATCGCAGGGGCGGTGTTGCGGCGCGCCGGTTCGGCGATCACATTCGCGGCATCGAGCCGCGGAAGATGCTCGATGACGAGATCGCGATAGCGCTCGTTCGTCGAGATGAAGATCTGCTCAGGCGGCACCACGCGCGCGAGACGGTCGAAGGTCATCCCGATGAGCGAGCGCCCGTGCCAGAGCCGCAGGAACTGCTTGGGGCAATCGTCCGACGACAGCGGACGGAGACGCGTTCCCGCGCCGCCGGCGAGGATCAGTGCCGCACGTGTCATCCCTGTTTTCTCCCAATCGCGATCAGACTCAGACCCTTCGACGGATTCGGGCCGTCGAGCGCGCGAAACAACGGCACGAGACGATCGAAGAACTTCGACTGTGCCGGCGGAAGCTCGCTGCGGTGAAGGATCTTCGAATTCAGAATCCACGCAGCGCGTGAAGCGCGATTCTGGTAGCCGCTCTCCTCGACGTCGAATCCTGCTTCGCGCAGCTTCGTCTCCAGCTCCTCGCGGGTATAGCGGCGGAGGTGTCCGATGCCCTGGTCGAGCGTTCCGAACAACGACGGATCCGCCGGCACGAAGACGATGATGCGGCCGCCCGGGTGCAGCAGATCGTTAGCCTTGCGCAGCGCCCTGCCGTCGTCACGCGCATGCTCCAGCACGTTGATGCAGAACACGGTGTCGAAGCGGTACTCGGCGAGGCGTTGGGCGTCATCCTCTTCGAGGTCGAATCGTTCGACGCGGATTCCGGGATGGCGGCGGAAGGCATTGAGCAGGCGGTCGACGTAGGGCGTCTCCTTGTCGGATGCCACGACGAGCTCGCGTCCGTAGAGGAAGCGCGTCATCGCCCCCGTTCCCGCCTCGACCTCGAGCACGCGCTGGCCGACGTACTTCTTCACGCGATCCCAGATCCACCGGTTGTACTGCGCCAGTCCAGCGCGGCGGCGCAGCGTCTTGTAGCCGGCGGGCTCCGTCGCAGGATCGTCGAACAGTCCGTACCTGAGGATCGTCCAGAGGGCGCTGAAGCCGTCCTTCCAGTTGATCTTCTTTCCTTCCCAGTAATCGCGGCCGTAGTACGAGATCGGCACCTCGTAGATACGATAGCCCCGCTTCGCGACCTTCGCCGTGATCTCCGGCTCGATCCCGAAACGGTTCGAGCGCAGCTTGATCGATTGAATGACTTCGCGGCGGAAGACCTTGTAGCAGGTCTCCATGTCGGTGAGATCGAGGTTCGTGGTCGCGTTCGAAAGAAACGTCAGGAACGTGTTCCCGAGGCGGTGCCAGTAGAGCATGACGCGGCGGGGATAGCCGGCGAAGCGCGAGCCGAACACGACGTCGGCGTGACCGTCGAGGATCGGCTGAATGAGCTTCGGATAGTCGACCGGGTCGTATTCGAGATCGGCGTCCTGAATGAGAACGATGTCTCCGCGCGCCTCCTCGATGCCGCGGCGGATTGCGGCGCCCTTGCCCTGGTTGACGGGCTGCAGCACGTGGCGGATCTCCGGCCACTCCTTCGCGAGATTCTCGACGAGGTCGTACGAACCGTCGGTCGAGCGATCATCGACGACGATGATTTCCTTGGAGATATTCACGGCGCGAACGCGGCGCAGCAATTCCGTGACCGTCGCCCGCTCGTTGTAGCAGGGGACGATGACGGAGAGGGTCGGTATGGAGGTCTCGCTCACGGCGCGCGTATTGTAGGCGGAGAGCGGACGTCTCGTCCCCAGCGCTGCGGGCGAGACGCACGCTCTCCACTCGGCTATGATCGCCGCCGTTCCACCCATGCACGAGACCAACGAGACGCTTCGGAAGACCGTTCACATCCTCGCCGGACTCGGTGCGTTCGCGCTCAGGTACCTGACCTGGCAGGGCGCTGCAGCGATCGCCGTGCTCGCGACGTTTTCGAACTGGCTGATGCTGCATCGAATTGTTGGGAAGGGCGTCTCGCGCCATGAGCGCGGCTGGGACGCGGGCATCGTGCTCTATCCCTTCTGCGTCCTGATTCTCATTCTGCTGTTTCAGCGTTCCTCGGTCTTCATCGCGATTCCGTGGGTGCTGCTGGCATTCGGCGATGGCGCCGCAGGGCTCGCCGGCCGGTTCATTCGCATCGCCCCGCTTCCCTGGAATCGCGACAAGAGCCTTGGAGGCACACTCGCATTTCTGCTCTTCGGTGGGGCTGCGGCGTTCGCTGCTGCGCGTTTCTTCACGTTTCCCTTCGGAGTCGCGGCGATCCTCGCGGTCATCGCCGCGGCGATCGTCGAGTCATTGCCGCTGCGCGTCGACGACAACATCACCGTGCTCTTTTCGGCCGCGGCCGCGCTGGCGATCTTCGGCACGCGGCCGATGCCCGGCCATGAGCTCCCGCCGATCGCGTGGGAATGGATTGCCGCGAATACCCTGCTCGCAATCGCCGGCTACGCGCTTCGCGGCGTGAATCTCTCCGGCATGGTGACCGGCTGGATCCTCGGCTCGATCATCGTGATCGGAGGCGGACCTGCGCTCTATCTGCCGCTGCTCGCGTTCTTCATCATCGGCACGCTCGGCACGAAGCTCGGCTTCCGCCGCAAGGCAGCGGCGGGTCTGGCGCAGGAAGGGGGCGGGCGACGCGGCGCGGGGCACGCAATCGCCAATGTGGGCGTTGCCGCACTCTGTGCGATCGCGATGTGGCGCGGTGTCGACGTGCTGCTGCCGCTCATGATGGGCATCGCCTCGCTTGCGACCGCCGCCTGCGACACGACCGGCTCCGAGATCGGGCAGCTCTTCGGACGCCGCGCGTTTCTTGCAACGACGCTTCGGCGTGTCGAGCCGGGAACTGAAGGAGCGCTGTCGGTCGAAGGGACTCTGGCCGGCATCATCGCGGCAGCGCTGGTCGCGCTCACCGGCGTGTCGGCGATCACGCATCATCTCGCTCCAGGATTCCTGGGAGGTCTCGTCATCAACAAGAGCCGCACCATTCTCGTCCTCACGATCTGCGCGTTTCTCGGGTCGTACGTCGAGAGTCTCGCCGGCGTCTGGAACCGGCGGCATGGCAGCGTCGTGCCGAACGGTGTGATCAATTTCTTCAATACAGTGATGGGAGCGATGTTCTTCTACGTGGCGACACACTTCATTCCGATGTTTGGATTCACACTGTGAAGCGGATCGTGATCGTCGGCCGGCCGAACGTCGGAAAGTCGACGTTGTTCAACCGCCTTGCCGGACGGCGCCGCGCGCTGACGCATGACCTGCCGGGCATGACGCGCGATCGCCTCAGCGACATCGTCACTCTCGATGACGGACGCAAGTACGAGCTGACGGATACGGGCGGCCTCGAGTATGGCGAGACGCCGATGTCGGCCTTCGCCGATGAGATCAAGGCGCAGGCGCAGCGCGCGCTGGAAGATGCGGACTTCGTGCTGTTCGTCGTCGACGGCGCGGCGGGCCTGCTCGCCGAGGATCGCGACATCGCGCAGGAGTTGCGGCCGGTCGCGGCCAAGACCGTGCTCATCGTCAACAAGACCGATCGCAAAGATGCGGAAGAGAGCGTTCCGGAGTTCTACGAGCTCGGGTTCGAGCGCGTCTTTCCGCTTTCCGCAGAACATGGCGACGGGATGCAGGACCTTCACGACGCGATCGAGGAGATCATCCCCGCGGCGGCCGATGAGGAGAGCGAGGACGAGACGCTGGCGCCACTCAGAGTCGCGATCATCGGGCGGCCGAACGTCGGAAAGTCATCGCTGCTCAACCGGCTCCTCAACGAAGAGCGTGCCGTGGTCTCACCGATCTCAGGGACGACGCGCGACGCGATCGACTCCGAGATCGAGCGCAATGGGAAGCGCTACCTGATCATCGACACCGCTGGCATCCGCCGCAAGGGAAAGACGACGGACGAAGCAGAGAAGCTCGCGGTGATCTCCGCGCGCAAGGCGATCGAGCGCTGCGAGCTCGCGCTGGTCATCATCGATGCGACCGACGGAGTGACGGCGCAGGATGCAACGGTGGCCGGTTACGCAGATGAGGCGGGGAAGGCCGCGCTGATCCTCGTCAACAAGTGGGACGTCGGCGAGCATGCGCAGGACGACGCGAAGAAGTTCGAGGAGATGGTGCGCTTCCGCCTCAAGTTCCTGCAGTACGCACCGCTCGAATTCATCTCGGCCAAGAGCGGGCGGCGCGTCGAAAAAATCTTTCCGAAGATCGACGCGATCGCAGCGTCCTATCGCGGGCGCTACCGGACCTCGGAGCTGAATCAGATTCTCGAGCGGGCGATTCGCGGGCATCAGCCGCCTGCCGTCAAGGGACGGCCGCGCCGCTTCTACTACTGCACGCAATTGAAATCGGGCCCGCCGACGTTCGCGCTCTTCTCGAACATCGACGAGCCGCTCCACTTCTCCTACCGGCGCTATCTCGACAACCAGTTCCGGGAAGCGCTGGGGCTGGCTGGCTGCCCTGTCCATTTCGTCGTGCGGGCGAGAGAGGGCATGAAACGCGAAAGGTGATAGGTTTCAACTCACGATGAAGCCGCCTTCAATCGTCACCCTGACACCCGGCAAGCGCGTTCTCTTTCTCACTAAGGATCCCGAGCTGATTCGCGCCCAATTGCGCGGTGAGCTCGATCTGCAGATGAAAGATCTGCGCGTCGAAGATCTGCTCGACGACATCAACACCGACGTGATGACACCGGCGTGGGTCTGCTTCGACTACAAGCCGGAGGACATCGCGCGCAACGCCTACGCCGGCATGATCGTGAACGGCGAGCGGGTCGTTCCGCCGGATGCGCTGCGCAACGGCAATTTCGAAGTGATCGTCAGCGGCTACCGCAAAGGCGTCGGCAGCTCGCGCGAGACCGCGACGCAGGCAGAAGTGTTCAGCGGAATCCGGATCGCGATCGCGGCATCGTTCGCGCCGATTCATGCCGGGAACAACATCAACCAGGGGCTGCTGATGGGGACGCACGAGATGCTCGCCCGTTTGCAGGCCGGCGAAGGCGTTCCGCTCGAGGAGTTCTACCGCAAGCTCGATCCGATCTCGCAGTTGATCGTGCGGGAGGGAGGACTCTTCCCCTTCTCCAAGGCCTTCGAGCGCGGCGAGATCGAGCTGCCGAAAACCGATACACGCGAGCGCCCGATGACGATGGGGGAGAAGATTCTCGCACGTCATCTGCGAGGTGTGGGGCAGGCGCCCTCGCCTGTCGAATTCGTGAAGCCGGGCGACTCCGTCGTCGTCGATGTCGACGGCGGCTACACACACGAGTTCACCACCGCCCAGGTCCACTACTTCCTCGGCGACGAGTACGGCACGAACTACCGCATCGTGAATCCGCAGAAATTCGCGATCTTCGAAGATCATCTGATCTACGCGGATGAAGTGGCGAAGATGCGGCCGTTTCTGCCGAAGATCGACCGCCTGCGCGAACTGCAGAAGGAGTTTCAGCAGCACACCGGCTGCCGCGACTACTCGGCGACGAACAAGGTATCGCCGGGGATCTGCCACGAAGTCGCGCGCGAAGAGTTCATCGATCCGGGCGATTTCATCCAGGCCACCGACTCGCACACCTGCATGGGCGGCGTGAACAACGCGCTCGCGTGGGGTGTCGGCGCGACGGAGTACGCGAACCTCGTGCATTCGGGCTTCACGATGGTCGAGGTGTCGGAGTCGATCCGCTTCGAGATCGTTGGCGAGCTGCGGCCGAACGTGACGGCGAAGGATGTGATGCTCTACATCCTGCAGCACTACGCGAAGCCGCAACTGACGCTCGATCGCATCATGGAGTTCACGGGGCCGGGGCTGCGCTCGCTGTCGATGGACGAGCGTGCGACGCTGGCCAACATGGCGACGGAGTGCTCGGCGCGCACGGCGATCGTGGAAGCGGACGAGCGGACGTTCGAATGGATCGCCCAGATGCGCGGCGGCAAGGCGGATATCGAGAGGCTGCGTGCGCGCGCCGTCTCGCCCGATCCCGGAGCGGAGTACGCGGGCGGCACGCACACCATCGATCTTTCGACGATCGAGCCGATGGTCGCGCACCCGGGCAACCCGAGCCAGGGCGTGGAGTCGGATCCGACGAATGGCGCGCTGATCACGGAGATCGGCGAGGTGCCGATCGACATCGCGTACGCGGGCTCCTGCACCGCGGGCAAGATCGACGACTTCCTCTTCT
>JAJPHC010000041.1 GCA_021325515.1 Acidobacteriota bacterium | reverse complement strand
TATGGGACCTATAGGACCTATGGGACCTATGGGGAGAAGATGTTTCCGCCTATAGGACCTCTGGAAGCTCTTGGGAGAATACGGTTTCCGCCCATGGGACTATGGGATCTATAGGACCTATGGGACCTATGGGGAGAAGATGTTTCCGCCTATAAGACCCCTGGAAGCTCTTGGGAGAATACGGTTTCCGCCCATGGGACTATGGGATCTATAGGACCTATGGGACCTATGGGGAGAAGATGTTTCCGCCTATAGGACCCCTGGAAGCTCTTGGGAGAATACGGTTTCCGCCCATGGGACTATGGGACCTATAGGACCTATGGGACCTATGGGGGAAGATGTTTCCGCCTATAGGACCTCTGGAAGCTCTTGGGAGAATACGGTTTCCGCCCATGGGACCTCTTGGGACCTATGGGGAGAAACGATTCCGCCTATAGGTCCTATAGGTCCCATCCGTCCCATAGTCCCATCCCATCCCATCCATCAAAACAGCGACAGTCGCGGCACTCCCAGTTTCTCCCTAACCATCCGCAGCAGCATCGCTTCCTCGGTTCTCTTTCTGGTCTTCTCGTCCAGTGAGGGGCCGAGCATCGACGCGATCTCGTTCCGCATCGCCTGCACTTCTTCCTGGGGCAGTTTCGCCAGCGCGCGCTCCATCAGCCGGCGCTCGACGTCGATCAGGCGATCCTCGATCGCCGGCACGCTCTGCTCCCGCGCGAGGCCGCGGATCTCGGCGGCGATCTCTTCATCGGCCGCGGCCACTGCAGCCGCGAGCTTCTCGAGCGTCGCCTCCGATCCTTCCTCCGGAACAGCGGAGCTCGCGCCGACCTGAAGCTCCTTCCGTTCCTCCCACAACTCCTTCACCGCGTGGCGGCAGTAGCTCAGGCTGTTCACGATCTTCTTCCGCTCCGCCGCCTTGTCGAACACCGAATCGATCGCTTCGATGACGACCGGAAGCGGAATGCCGTCCGCGGCCCACTTCTGCATCAGAACCCAGTCTTTGGCGGAGAGGATGAAGGGCGTGCCGCGGCGCTGCGCAAAGTGTGATTCGATCTCGAGAAAGTAGTCGTCCGGGAGCGCCATGCGCGCGTGACGGTAGCATGGCAGCCATCGGTTACAATCGACCGGATCTCGGGAGCCCTTCGGAATGGAGACCATGCCGCCAAAGGCGGAGGTGACGATCTACTCGCCGCTCTTCTCGCCTTTTCGTCATCCGCTGACGGAAGAGACGATCTCGATCGGGCGCGCTTCCGACTGCAGCATTCCGATCAAAGACCGCTACCTCTCGCGCCGTCACGCCGAGATCGTGCAGGTCGACGGCCACTGGGTCCTCAAAGACCTCGGCAGCGCGAATGGCACGTACCTCAACGGCAATCGCGTCGAGCGCGACTCCCAGCTCCGCGCCGGCGACCGCATCCGCCTCGGCGATACGGAGATCGTCTTCGAAACGGCGGAGCTGAACACCGACAAAGTTCTCGCCATCGCCGACACGCGCGTCAGCGCCACGATCGCCATCCCGATCCACGATATCGATGAGTCGCCGCAGGCCGCGGACATCGATAAGCTCACCACGCTCAACCTCCTCGCGCGCGAGCTCATCGAAGACCGCCCGATGGACGAGCTCTTCGGCTTCATCGTCGATCGCGTGATGCAGCATCTCCAGCCGTCGCGCGCCGCGCTCGGACTGCTCGGCGCTGATGGCCGCTCGTTCGTAAAGGTCGAAGTGCGGCGGCAGGACCGCAACGACTCGTCCGAGCTGACGATCAGCCACACGCTGCTGCAGGAAGTGGTCGAAGAGAGGAAGGCGCTCGCCTTCATGGACGTGATGGTCGACGAGAAGCTCAGCCGCGCACAGTCGATCATCATGCAGGGCATCCACTCGATTCTCTGCGCGCCGCTCATCATCGGCGAGTCCGTCGTCGGCGTGCTGTATGTCGATTACCTGTTCAACCAGCGGCAGATCTCGCCGGAGGATGTGAAGCTCGTCGCACAGATCGGCCGCTTCGCCGCCGCGAAGCTCGAGACGACCCGCCTTCGCGAGGATGCGATTCAGAAGCGCCTCATGGACGAGGAGCTCAAGACCGCCTCGACGATTCAGCGCCGCCTGCTGCCCGATCCGCCGACCGGGATTCCGGGCTACACGTTCGTCGGCGCCAATCGTCCCTGCCGGACCGTGAGCGGCGACTACTTCGACTTCGTCGTCCGGCCCGACGGGAAGATCTACTTCGTGATCGCCGACGTGAGCGGTAAGGGAGTGACTGCGGGATTGATGATGGCGGGCCTCCAGGCGGCGTTCCGCATCTACGCGAAGAATGATCCGGATCCGGCGCAGCTCGTCTCGCAGCTCAACGTCACGCTGAAAGAAAATCTCCCGCAATCGAAGTTCGTCACGCTCTTCCTCGGCCGGCTCGACACGAAGAACGGCCTCGTCGAATACGCGAACGCAGGCCACACACCTCCGCTGCTGATGGGAAAGAACCAGGTCACCGAGCTCGGAGAGACCGATCTGCTGCTGGGCGTCGTCACGAATGCGGAGTACACGCTGCGCACACTGCAGCTCGACCGCGGCGACTCGCTGATCCTCTTCACCGACGGAGTGACCGAGGCCGAGGATGCGGACGGAAGCGAGTTCGGATCGACGCTGCTGGCGGAGAAACTGAAGCCGATGCACGGATCGCTGGCGGGGGCGATTGCACGAATCGTGGAGGAGTCGGTCATCGCGCATGTCGGCGCCGCCGACGCGCTGGGCGACGACGTGACGCTGGTGGTCGTCAGCCGCAACGCGTAACGCAGCGGCGGATCAAAGGCCGAGTGAACGCAGCCACGATTCGATCGCCGCAGTCGCGCGGTCGTTCTTGAACACATACCACGCGCGCTCGATCCTGCGATCCTGCGCGAGCGCTTTGCGAAACTCCGCCGGATCGCGCGCGGCGCGCAGCGCATCGCGCAGCGGAGAGGGCTCGAGCGTCGTCACGAATTCGCGCTGATCGGCGGCGTCGGATGCGGCGCTGCGGCGCGGTACACGCCGGTAGCGCGGCTCCGCGAGCTTCTCGCCATCGCGAGATTCGACGACCTCGCCGCTCTCCACATCGAGGTAGTAGACGATGCGGCCGGAGTCATCGAGAAACGCGACCTGCAATCCTTCGCGATCGATCTCGTGTAAGACAGGCGCCTCGTCTGTCCTGCCGAGACCCGGGACAGGCGAGGGCGCCTGTCCTGCACCCCAACCCGCGTTCTTCGCGAGAAACTCGTTCTGCGCTTCCTCGCGCCGCCTCGCCCATCCGTTGAATGCGAGGCGCAGCTTCTGCAAGAGCGTGATGGCCACGATGCGGATGATACAGTTCGAGCCATGAGTCAGGACCGGCTTGACTCGACCATCGACATCGACCGGCGATCTTCCATCGAGATCGTCCGGTTGATTCAGGAGCAGGACCGCCTCGTCGCCGAGGCAGTGGCCGCGGAAGCGGAGAAGATCGCGCTCGCGATCGATCAGATCACCGATCGTCTCGCGAACGGCGGACGGCTCTTCTACGCAGGCGCGGGAACGAGCGGGCGCATCGCGATGCTCGACGCCTCGGAACTGCCGCCGACTTACGGCATCGACCCCGGCATGGTTCGCGTCCTGATGGCCGGCGGCGAGCGCGCGTACTTCGCGGCCGCCGAGGGGGCGGAAGATGATGAAGACGCCGCGATCGCTGCAGTCAGCGACGCGGTGACGAGCGAGGATGCCCTCGCCGGAATCGCCGCTTCCGGCACCACCCCTTACACAGTTGCAGCCGTACGCCGCGCGAACATCCTCGGTGCGCTGACGATCGGCATCACGTCCGTCGCCGGATCGCCGCTCGCGCGCGAAGCCGACATCGCGATCGTTCCGCAGACCGGACCGGAAGTGATCATGGGCTCGACCCGCATGAAGAGCGGAACCGCGCAGAAGATGATCCTCAACACCATCTCCACAGGAGTGATGATCCGCCTCGGCCGCGTCTATTCGAATCTGATGATCGACATGCCGGCGACGAACGAGAAGCTGCGCAGCCGCGCCGTGCGCATGGTGGAGCTTGCAGCCGGCGTCACACGCCCCATCGCGGTGCAGGCGATGCGCGAAGCGGATGGCGACGTGCGCCTCGCGTCGGTGATCGCGAAGAAGAAGGTGAGCGCGGACGACGCGCGGCAACTGCTCGCATCCCGCTCGCTGCGCGAGGTGCTCGCATGAATCGCGTCGAGCGCCTCGTCAGCGTGGCGAAGAAAGACAGCCGCCGCATCATCGGCCTCATGTCCGGCACCTCACTCGATGCAATCGACGCGGCGATGGTCGTCATCCGCGGTCACGGCGCCGATGCGGAGATCGAGCTGGAACACTTCCGCAGCTTCCCCTTCCCGCAAAAGATCCGCGGCGCCGTGAGCGATCTCTTTCGCCCCGAGCGCGCGCGCGTCGATCAGATCTGCCGATACGACTTCATCCTCGGCGAGCTCTTCGCCGCGGCCGTGCTTCGCCTCTGCGAGGAGACGAAGACGAAACCGGCGAAGGTCGACCTCGTGGCCGCGGCCGGTCAGACGATCTGGCACGATCCGGAGCCGGTCGTCGTGCAGGCGGATGTCGCCTGGATCGATCATCCAATCGAAACGCGCTCGACGTTCGCCATCGGGCAGTCCGCGGTGATTGCGGAGCGCACCGGCATCATCACGATCGGCGATCTCCGCGTGCGCGACGTCGCCGCCGGAGGCCAGGGCGCGCCGCTCGTGCCGTACTTCGACTGGGTTCTGCTGCGCCACAAGAAACGCGGACGCTGCATCCAGAACATCGGCGGCATCGGCAACGTCACCTACATCCCGCCGAACGGAACCTGGGACGACGTGATCGCATTCGACACCGGCCCGGGCAACATGATCATCGACGAGCTCGCGTACGTGATGACGAACGGGAAGCAGACGTTCGACGTCGACGGCACACTCGCGGCGTCAGGCCATGTGCACGAGGATCTTCTGCAGACGTGGATGGCGGATCCGTACTTCACGAAAGCGCCGCCGAAGACGACCGGCCGTGAGCTGTTCGGCGCTCAGTTTGCACGGCGTATCCGCGCGGAATCGAACGGAGTCTCGCCCGAGGATTTGATCGCGACTGCGACCGCGCTGACGGCGGAGAGCATCGCGCGCGCCTATCGCGATTTCATCGCCGATCGCGGCCCGATCGACGAGGTGCTGCTCGCGGGCGGAGGCGCCAACAATCCGACGCTCGTGCAGATGCTGCGCGTCCGCATGCCGAAGGCCGACATCAAGAAGTACACGGCCAGCGAGGCCAAGGAAGCGATGGCCATGGCGATGATCGCGAACGACTCCGTGGCAGGGATGCACACGAACGTCGCGGGCGCGACCGGCGGAAGACCGACGGTGCTGGGGAAGATATGCCTGTGAACGATGGGACGCCCGCGCTTCATGGGCGCGCGTTCATCGGCGACGCGATTCAGGATGACATCCTCGTCGTCATTCGCGACGGCGCCATCGCTTCGATCGATCAGGTCGCCAAGCCTCCACGCGATGCGGTGCGCGTCGATGGCGTCATCGTGCCCGGCTTCATCGATGTCCATGTCCACGGCGGCAATGGTGCGGATTTCATGGACGCCGATCCCGATCGCAATCGCAGCATCGTCGCGTTCCATGCGCGGCATGGGACGACGGCGCTGATGGCAACGACGCTGTCCGCGTCGCGCCCCGATCTGCGAAACGCGATCGCCGCGATGCGCGGCATCGACGGCATCGCCGGCATTCATCTCGAAGGCCCCTACATCAACGAGCGGCGCGCCGGTGCACAGGACCGCGCGTCGATTCGCGTGCCCGATCCGCACGAGCTCGGCGAGTTTCTCGCGATGGCCCCCGACTCGCGCTGGATGATGACCATCGCGCCCGAGCTGCCCGGCGCCCATCAGCTCATCGCGCAATTCCGCGACCGCGTGCTCTTCTCCATCGGCCACACGAACGGGTCGCACGCGGAAACGGTCGCCGCACTCGAGTGGGGAGCGCAGCACTTCACCCATCTGTTCAACGCGATGACGCCGTTCAATCATCGCGAGCCGGGCGTCGCCGGCGCCGCGCTCGCCTCCAGCAGCGCGACCGCGGAGTTGATCGCGGACGGAATCCATGTTCATCCCGCCGCACTCTGGATCGCAGCGCGCGCACTGCCGTATCGAATCGCGCTCGTCACCGACGCCATGCGCGCCTGCGGCCTCAGCGATGGAACGTACAAGCTCTACGAGCACGAGGTAACCGTGTCGGAGGGTGCTGCGCGCCTAGCCGACGGCACGCTGGCGGGAAGTGTGCTCACCATGGATGCAGCAGTGAAGAACATGGTCGAGCTCGCAGGACTCCCGATCGAGTACGTGCTGCCACTGGCCAGCGCGGTACCGGCGAAGATCGCGGGCGTCGCGGATCGTAAAGGACGAATCGCCGCCGGCTACGACGCCGACCTCGCCGTCCTGAACGAACGCCTCGAATGCGAGCGGGTGCTGGTACGCGGTCATGAAGTGGGAGACGTTCGATAGTTACGGTTCACTCTCCGCGCGCGCCGCGGAGCTGACGCTCGGCGCAATTCACGAAGATTCACGCGTCGTCTTCGGCCTCCCGACGGGGCGCACACCGCTCGGGATGTACGCGCGCGTCGTCGAGATCTGCTCGCGCAAGTACCACTGCTTCCGCGAAGTGACGACGTTCAATCTCGACGAATATGCGGGAATCGCCTGCAACCATCCCGGCAGCTACTGCACGTACATGCACGAACATCTCTTCGATCATGTCGACATCGACCGCTCGCGCACGCACATCCCCGACGGCCGCGCGGCGGATCTCGAAGCGGAGTGCGCGCGCTACGAGCGTTCCATCCGGCAGGCCGGCGGCCTCGGCGTCACCTTCCTCGGTCTCGGCCGCAACGGCCATATCGGTTTCAACGAGCCGGGGACGTCGTTCGAATCGCGCACCCGCGTCGTGTCGCTGACTGAGTCGACGCGCCGCGCGAATGCGGCG
Source organism: Acidobacteriota bacterium (assembly GCA_021325515.1). Taxonomy (GTDB): domain Bacteria; phylum Acidobacteriota; class Thermoanaerobaculia; order Gp7-AA8; family Gp7-AA8; genus JAJPHC01. Next base: position 66,011 of record JAJPHC010000041.1, on the reverse strand, counting down.
CTGTTCGCCGACGGCGAGGTTCCGGCGAAAGCCATCACCATGGGCATCGGTACGATTCTCGAGTCGCGCGCCATCGTCCTGCTCGTGAGCGGCGAAGGGAAGGAGGCAGCGGTCGAGCGCCTCCGCAGCCAGGAGATCAACGAGCAGTTTCCCGCGAGCGCGCTCCACCTGCACCCCGACGTGACCGTGCTTTCGTCACGCGCCGGGCACGTCCCTCGCTAACACCTCAGCCCGATGTCGAAGCGTCGCATGCTGGCCATTGCCTTTCTGGTTCTGCTCCTCATCTTCGTGTATCGCGTGTTCGCGGTGTACACCGTCCGCTCGGGCGAGTGCAAACCGCATCCTGGCGGTTCTTACAGTCCCTTTCCGCCGCGAATCGCGCACCGGACGAAGCCTCTCGTCGTCGTCACGTACAACATCGCGGGACACGACGAACTGCTCGACGGCAGCCATGTGAAGAAGCTCGCGGATGCGATCAATCAGCTCCAGCCGGATGTCGTCGGCCTGCAGGAAGTGCACCGCGCAACCTGGCAGGCGCGCGGCCACGATCAACTGAAAGAGCTGTCGAATCTCACCGGCATGCACGGCTTCTTCGCTCTGAGCTACGAGCAGCATGGCGGAGCGTTCGGCAACGCGATCCTCACGCGCGGCGAGCTCGTATCGGAAGTGGTCCACAAGTTGCCGAGCGTCGGCGAGCCGCGCACGCTGCTCGAAGCGCTGGTCCGCTTCGACGGGCAGCCGGTCAACATCTACGTCACCCATCTCACGACGTGGGGCTCGCTCAACGCGCACAATCGCGCGGAGCAACTGCACTGCCTCGCCGAGCATGTGCGCACGAGCCAGTATCCCTATCTCCTCCTCGGCGATTTCAACAACACGCTCGAATCTCCCGAGATCCGCGCGTTCAGGCATGAGAACGGCTCTCAGCTCTGCGGCGTGAACATCGGAGACACTTTTCATTCGATCCTCGGCCATCGCCGCATCGATTACATCTTTGCCGATCACGGCTGGGTGTGGGCGAACCCGCGCGTGCCGCACATCGGTCCCAGCGATCACTGGCCGGTGGTCGTCGATCTCTGGTGGAATCGGGAGGATGCCGGTGAACAAGCACGTTGAGCCGAGCATCTGGCACAAGCGCGGAACGCACGTTGTGCATCTTCCGACGATCGCCCTCGTCGCGATGATCGTGACGATCATCGGCCTCACGATTCTTCTCTGGTCGGTGGAGCGCGGGCGCGACACGAAGTTGAACGTGAAGCAGCCGGGCGAGCTGCGCGCGCTCATCCCGTCGATCGTCGGCCTGACGCAGTCGTCGCTCGATCAGGGAAATCAGGTCGTGCTGCTGCAGAACGGCGACGAGTTCTTCCCGCCTCTCCTTCGCGACATCGCAGCGGCCCGCCAGAGCGTTCACATCGAGTCGTACATCTGGTGGGAGGGCGACATCTGCAACGAGCTCGCGAAGCTCCTCGCGCTGAAAGCGCGCGAAGGAGTCGAGGTGCGTCTGCTGCTGGATGCCTCCGGAGGCCACAAGCTCGACGGCACGCTGGAGACGATCATGCGCGACGCCGGCGTGCAGGTTCGCAAGTTTCATCCGCTGCGCATCAGCAATCTCGGGCGGATGAACAATCGGGATCACCGCAAGATGATGGTGATCGACGGCCGCGTCGCGTACGTCGGCGGCTTCGGCATCGCGAAGGAATGGACCGGCCATGGACAGGACAAGGATCACTGGCGCGACATGGGCGTGCGCGTCACCGGGCCTGTCGTGAATCGCCTGCAGGGCGCGTTCTGCGAAAACTGGATTGAAGAGACGGGCGAGATTCCCGCGGGCGAGAAGTACTTTCCGCCGATTCCGGCCGCCGGCACGACCGCGGCGCACGTCGCCTTCACCTCGCCCAGCGGCAGCGTCTCATCAGTGCAGGTGCTCTATTACCTGGCGATCAACGCGGCGCGTCGCGAGATCCTCATTCAGAATCCCTACATGCTGCCGGACGATCAGGCGATCGAGTCTCTCGCCGCGGCGGTGAAGCGCGGAGTCGACGTGCGCATCATGGTGCCGGCGACGACGTCCACCGACAGCCCGATCGTGCAGCACGCAAGCCATCATCAGTTCGGCACGCTGTTGAAGCGCGGCATCAAGGTGTACGAGTACAGGAAGACGCTGCTGCATCAGAAAGTGATCGAAGTGGATGGCGTATGGACGTGCATCGGCTCGACGAATTTCGATGACCGATCCTTCCAGCACAACGATGAGATCAGCGTCGGCCTCATCGATCCGGCAATCGCCGCACAGGTTCATGCGACGTTCGAGAACGACATGCGCGAGTCACGGCAGCGCACGTTCGCCGAATGGAAATCGCGCTCGCTTTGGCACAAGGCGATCGATGGCATAGCATACCTGGGCCATGGGCAGCTCTGAGTGGAGCGCGGATAGCATGTCCGCAGCCGGCGGGCGTTTCGCCCGGCGGTCATCGTCATGCCCGGTTATCTGGCGGCAGCATCATGGTCACGCTACCGGCTGAAGGACGTTGGTCGGTTCGCACCCTCTCCGAGGAGGGAATCGAGGCGGCGCTGGAGTTTCTGAGGCGCGATCCGCTGATCAACGTCTACCTCATCGCACGCCTCATCGAAGAGCGTGCGCTAGCCGCGAGCCAGATGGTCGAGGTCCGGCACAATCGCGAGATCGTGCTGATCGCGTCGCTGGCCACGAACATCGTGATCGGTACTGCGCCTGCGACGCCGCGCGAGATCACGGAATCGGCGGTGGCACTCGTCGCCGATCGCATCATCACGCGCATGATTCCGGTGCGCGCGATCATCTCGCCGGCGACACTGGTCGAGGAGCTGTGGCGCCATCTGCAGAGCCGTATCGATCCGCCGACCGTCGTGCGCATGACGCAGCCGGTCTATGCGATTCGAAAGCGGTTCGATTTTCCCGATCTTCATGATTCGCGGCTGGCGTCCATGCACGATCTCGATGCGCTCGTTCCGGCGTGTGCGGCGATGCACCGCGAGGAGGTGGGAATCGATCCGCTCGAGCGAGATGCTCACGGGTATCGCGAACGAATCCGCGAGCTGATCGATCGCAAGCGGTCGGTCATCCGGGTCATGGACGGGATCATCGCCACGAAGTGCGAATTTTCCGCGGTGACCGATGAGGCCGTGCAGTTGATGGGCGTCTGGACGCATCCCCGCTACCGGCGCCGCGGCCTCATGCGCGGCACGCTGCGCGAGGTGTGCGGCCATCTCTTCCGCAAGGGAAAGACCGTGACTCTGTTCGTAAACGACTTCAACAATCCGGCGATCCGGCTCTATGAATCACTCGGATTCCAGCGGATCGGCGTAAATCGAGCCTTGATTTGGTGAGGCGGCGGCCCGAACATTGCAGTAATTCAGTTTGCCCGGAACGATTCCGAGAGCTCGCGACGGCGGTCCAATGCCTCTTCGCCTGCGACCGTCGTCCAACGGGGAGGTTAGGAAATGCCGGAGATTGGCGTGGTCAAGTGGTTCAACAACGATAAGGGTTACGGATTCATCAAACGCGACACCGGTGAGGATGTCTTCGTGCACCACACCGCCATCCAGGCGTCAGGCTATCGGACGCTGAACGAAGGCGAGCGTGTCGAGTTCGACGTGAAGCAGGGTCCCAAGGGCCTGCAGGCGGAAAACGTACACCGAGTCGACTCTCAGCAGCAGGCGTCGTAAATCAGCGGCGCCTGCCGCACACGCTCATTCTTCGGACGTTCCGACGCGCATCGCGAACACTCCGAGCGTCGCGCCAATCGCAAGAGGCGCAAGAGCCTGCCCCTGCCCTTTCACCGTCAGGACAATCGCGGACAGAACACCAGCGAACAGAAAAAGGGCACGAAGAGCGTAATCGATGGGGGCCATTGGACGAACCTTGCGGCAATGGTAGAGCAAGGCGCCGGCGGGAGGCGAGCTCATGAATGATGATGGGAGGATGGGACAATGGGACGGATGGGACCTATGGGACCTATAGGTGGAACCCAATTGGTCTTCCGCCTATTGGTCCCATAGGTCCTATAGGTCCCATAGTCCCATCCATCATCACATCCGCTCGGGCACCGCAATCCCCAGCAATTCCAGGCCTGCAACCATCGTGCGCCGGAACACTTCCGCGCAGACTGCGCGGCGCTGGCGTTCGGCGTCGTCCTTCTCATTCTTGATCGGGTACTTGTGGTAGAAGCTGTTGAACTTCTGCGCGAGCTCGAGGAGATCGTGGGTGATGATCGAGAGCTCGAGCCCGTCGACTGCGCGGCGGATCGACGCCGGCAGGCCGGCACTCATCCGCACGAGCTCCCACATGTCGTCGTTGATCCCTTCACTCAGCGTCAGGCGGTCGACCGCGTCGTCGCTGATCATCGCGTCGATGCCCTCTTCCGCCATCTTGCGGAAGATGCTCTTCGCGCGCACGGTCGAGTTCACGAGATAGGGACCTGAGTCTCCTTCGAATGCGAGCGCTTCGTTGAAGTCGAAGGCGATGACCTTGTTGCGGCCGTACTTGAGCATGAAGTAGCGCAGCGCACCGATCGCGATCTGCCTTCCGATTTCTTCCGCATCCTCGGCACCGCGGCCTCCTTCGACGACGCGCTCGATCGCTTTCTTCTCGAGCGCATCCATCAGATCGTCCGCTTTGACGCCGAGGCCTTTGCGCCCCGACATCTCGACGTACGCCTTCGCCGCATCCTCCTCGGTGATTTCCATGCCGAGCGCCGATGCGGTCTCCGGTGTCAGCGCGACCATCTCGTAGGAGAAGTGAATCGAATTCTCCGCTTCCTTCCTGTGCCCGAGCTGATGCAGGCCCTGCTTGACGACCTTCTGCAGATACGCCTGCCGCACATCGATGACGTTGACGACGATTTCCGCACCGCCGAATTTCGGCGCTCCCGACTGCGAAGGATCGTCATGCGTCGTCTCCCACAGCGTGTACGGCGCGGGAAACTTGCGATAGCCGAACGTGCGGTCGAGCAGTCCGAACTTCCAGAGCTGATACGCGATGTCTTTCCCTGTGTAGGTGACCGTGCCGTTGGAGCGGACGAGGATCTTGTCCGGCTCGTCCATCCCGGCGAACTCCTCGCTCCCCTCGAGCTTCATCACCCAGCAGCCTTTGTGCTTTCCCTCGTGCTCGTAGATGACCGCGCCCGACTGCTTGAGCAGCTCGAAGGCGCGATCCCAGAAGTGCAGCGCGATGATGTCGCTCTCTTTCGGCAGCAGGTCGTAGGTGATGCCGAGGCGGAGCATGGTCTCGATGTGGCGCCGGACGATGGCGCGGGCGATGATCGCGGCGAGCTCCGCGGTCTCCCCCTCGCCGCTTTCCATCCGATGAAGCGTCTCGCGGCGCCACTCCTTCGAGTCCGGATGCTCGTTGTAGTACGACGCCATCCGCGAGTAGACGTCCCAGCAGTAGTAGTCGAACTTCGGCTGCTGCGTGAGCGCACGCACTTCGTCGATAGACTTCTCATCCAGGTGCTGGAACGCGACGACGACATCCGCTACCTGCACGCCGGTGTCATCGATGTAGTTCTGCGTTTCGACGCGATAGCCTAACCATTTCATGCACCTGACGTAGGTGTCGCCGAGGACGGCATTGCGCAGATGTCCGATGTGCGCGGCCTTGTTCGGATTGATGTTCGTATGCTCGACGATCACACGCTGACCGGCGGCCGCCTGCGGCTGCATCACGGTCCGCATGTGGGCCGCGGTGAAGCCGCCGCGATCGAAACGGAAGTTCAGATAGCCGGCGCCTTCCACGGAAACCGACGCCACGAACATCGGCAGCTCGAGGCCGTTTGCCAGCGACTCCGCGATCTCGCGCGGCTTTCGCTTCAGCACTTTCGCCAGCTCCAGCGCAAGCGGCGTAGCCAGATCGCCCATGTTCAGTTTCGGCGGCGTCTGCAGAATCACGCGTTCGACCGGATGCCCAAAAAGTGCAAGCACACGGTTCTTCAGGGTCTCGGTGAGATGGTCAGTGATTTGCTCGAGAATCAAAGGTAGCTCCGAACTAACGATGAACGATGAACGATGAACGATGAACTTGGGGCTTCATCTCCGTTCATCGTTCATCGTTCATCGTTTATCACATGCGTCGTGTCGTTCCACAGTTTCAAGACCATCCGCGCACCGCGGCGCTCGAAGATATTCAGCGCCGCGTTGTCCTGCGCGAAGTGGCGCGAGGCCATGACCGGCAATTCCATCAGCACGGTCGCACCGACGCGGATCGCCGTACCGTGCGCCACTACGAGCGGGCGCTTCGCGTCGATCAGCGAGAGCGTGCTCTCGATCCGCCGGTGCAGATCGGTGTGCGACTCGCCGCCCGGACATGCGCAATCGGGATCGGCGACCCAGCGCTCGTAGATCTCATGTCTGCGCAGTTCGAGATACGACTTCCCTTCCCATTCGCCGTAGTTCATCTCACGCAGCCCGTCGAGCGTCCGAATCTCCATTCCGACTTCGCCGGCGATGATCCTCGCGGTCGACATCGCGCGGCCGAGCGGGGAGCTGTAGAGCGCATCCGCATTCAGCGCGCGGAGCCGTTTGGCCAGCGCGCGCACCTGCGCCTCGCCGCGCTCCGACAACGCGCTGTCGTTCCATCCCTGCGCGATCCCGGCGGCGTTGTGAACCGTCTCGCCGTGGCGGATGAGGACGAGTTGCTCGATCACGTGGTGACCGTGACCGGATCCGGCACCAGCAGCGACTCGGCGGTCATCTCCGCCGGCTGCTCGAGCCCGAGTATGTTGAGGATCGTCGGCGCGACGTTCTCCAGTGAGCCGCCGCCGCGCAAGGCACCGTAGCGCTTCTTCGGATCGAAGAGAATCAGCGGGACGGGATTCGTCGTGTGCGCCGTGTGCGGCTGATTCGTCGCCGTGTTGAACATCAGCTCGCAGTTGCCGTGATCGGCGGTGATCAGCGCGACGCCGTCCACCTTCTCGACCGCGGAGAGGATGCGGTCGATCGCGGCGTCGGTGTCTTTCACCGCTTCCACCGCAGCGTTCATCACACCGGTGTGCCCGACCATGTCGGGGTTTGCGATGTTCATGATCACGACGTCGACCTGCTTCTTTTCGATCACCGGAAGGACCTTGTCCACGACTTCGAAGAGCGACATCTCCGGCTTCATGTCGTACGTCGCGACCTTCGGCGATGGGACGAGAATCCGCTGCTCGCCTTCGAACTGCGTGTCCGAGCCGCCGTTGAAGAAGAACGTGACGTGCGCGTACTTCTCCGTCTCCGCGATGCGCAGTTGCGTGAGCCCGTTCTTCGAGAGCACCTCTCCGAGATTGTTGCGGACCTGCGCAGGCGGAAAGATCACCGGCAGGCCGAAGTCCTCGCGATACTGATTCATCGTGAGGATGCTCACCTTCGGCGTCACCGCCCGGGCGAAGCCGTTGAAGTCCGCGTCTTTGAACGCCGTCACGATCTGGCGCATCCGGTCCGCGCGGAAGTTGAAGAAGATGACGGCGTCGCCGTCTTCGATGCGCCCTTCGTGCGAGCCCTGCGGCGTCAGGACCGAGATCGGCTCCATGAACTCATCGGTCACGTTCTGCTCGTAGAAGCGGCGCACCGTCTCCATCGGATCCTTCGTCTCGGTTCCGACGCCCATCGTCATCAGGTCATACCCGCGCTGCACGCGCTCCCACCGCTTGTCGCGATCCATCGTGAAGTAGCGGCCGATGATCGTCGCGAGATGCGCCTTCGGTCTCTCTTTGAGGAACTCGAGGAGAAGTGCGAGGTACGTCTCGGCGGATTTAGGAGGCGTGTCGCGTCCATCGAGGATGGCGTGCACGTAGACGTTCTCCGCGCCCCCTTCGATCGCCGCATCGATGAGGCCATGCAGATGCGATTGAAGGGAGTGCACGCCGCCGTCGGAGAGGAGCCCGGCGAGATGGACGTTCTTTCCGCGCACCTGATCGAGCTTCACCTGATGGCGATCGAGAGCCTTCGAGATGCGGACGATGTCCTGATCGACGACGCGCCCCGCGCCGATGTTCAAGTGTCCGACCTCGGAGTTCCCCATCTGGCCGGCGGGCAGACCGACGGCGAGGCCTGAGGCTTCGAGCGTCGTCCACGACGAAGTGCGCCAGAGCTCATCGAAGCGCTTCGTCTCGGCCTTCGCGATGGCGTTGTACTCGCTGTCCTTGCGGCAGCCGAAGCCATCGATGACGATGAGAATGAGGAATGGGCGGCTCATGCGCCGCAGGAAAATATCAGATTACGCGGAGGGCTGCTTCTCGCGCTTGAAGACCATGCCGATGTGATCCGTCGCGCCGGTCTTGAAGTTGATCGAAGTGATGCTGACCAGCTCCCACCCATCTTCGCCGAGACGATTCAGTTCTTCGGCGCGGCGCGGGTCCATCGAGTAGTTCTCCGACCGGACGTTGATGATCTTGTACTCCCAAATCTTCATGGTCGGCTCCCCCTCCCGGACGCAAAGTGTAGTTGGGAGAGAGGCTTGAATTCAACAAGCATGGAGCGAAAAGCGAAAAGCAGAATGCGAAATGCTCTTCGGCTTCAACGGCGGCCGCGCTCGTTAAGTTGATTTTCCAGGTGTGACCCCCGAAAACCAACTTACCGCGCCGGCGGGGAAGTCGGTGATGATGCCGTCGCAGCCGGCTTCGCGCAGACGATCCCAGTCGCGCTCGCGGTTGGGGGTCCAGGGAACCACGCGGATGTTCGCAGCGTGCAGCTCGTCGACCATCGCGCGGTCGACATAGTGATAGTTGGGATACACCCACGTTGCGCCGAGCTTCTGCGCATAGCTCGCGAGATCGACGAGATAGCCGGAGATCGTGAGGCCGAGGGCGAGGCCGGTTTTTCTGCGGTTGATCTCGGCGATGAGCGAGTGGTCGAACGACGCGATCACGATGTCCGGCCACTTCGACACATGCTCCAGCACCACGTCCTCCCACTTGCTCCGCTTGACCTCGAGACACATGTGCGCGCGGCCGGCAAACTGTTCCAGCTCGCGCAGTTGATTGACGACGATCTTCTGTTCGGCCAGCGATGCCATCGTGTACGACTCGCAGTCGCGGTCGTCGATCTCGTCATCGTGATAGAGGATCGCCGTGTTGTCCGACAGCAAACGGAGGTCGGTTTCGAATCCATTCGCACCGGCGCGCAAAGCCGCCTCAAACGAAGGAAGGGTGTTCTCGCGAAACTGCGTCGGACTGCCGCGGTGCCCAAGGATCAGAAACCGGTCAGACATCGTCGTAATCTCTTGTCGGGTTTCGGCTAACGTGCTACGTTGCATCGACGAACGGAGAGACATTCCATGGCGAAAAAGATCCTCCTCGCGGATGACAGCATCACCATCCAAAAGGTCGTCGAACTGACATTTTCGGACGGCGATTACGAGGTCGTAGCAGTCAACAACGGCGCCAAGGCAATTCAAAAACTGTCGGAGATGCGCCCCGACATCATTCTCTCCGACATCATCATGCCCGAAAAGAACGGGTACGAGGTCTGCGAGTACGTCAAGTCGCACCCCGAGTTGCGGAACCTTCCGGTCGTTCTTCTCACCGGTACATTCGAGCCATTCGATCCCGACCGCGCCGAGAAGGCAGGTTGCGATGCGGTCGTCACCAAGCCGTTCGAATCGCAGAGCCTCATCCACAAAGTGGAAGAGCTCATCGCCGCGAGCAAGTCGTCCGCCGTCGTCCCTCCGGCAGCCGCGCCCATTCCGATGAGCACGACTGAGTCGCCGTGGGACGAGAATCCTCCCGTTCCTGCGGAGCCGCCGCACGAAGAGCCGTTCGCTCCGCCCGAGCCGTTCGCGCACAGCGGCGACATTTTCGACGCGGCGCCTGCCTCGGCACCACCGACCACCGAGATGCCGTTCGCCCCTCCTCCTGCGGAGTTCAGCGGAGAGACTCGCGCGTTCCCGCGCATGTCCTTCGACGAGCTGCAGCAGATGGCGCCGCCGCCGGCACCGCCTGCGGCTCCCGAGCCTTCTCCGTGGGACGAGCAGCCTTCGTTCGGCGAGACGCGCGCCTTCCCGCGCATGTCCTTCGACGAACTCCAGAAGCAGATGGAGCAGCCGGCATCCCAACCACCCGCTGCACCAGCCCCACCAGCCGCTGCACCTGAGGCATCACCGTGGGATGAACAGCCGGCGTTCGGCGGCGAGACGCGCGCCTTCCCGCGCATGTCCTTCGACGAACTGCAGAAACAGATGGAGCAGCCGGCACCTCCTGCCGCACCTCCTGAAGAGCCCGCGGCTGAACCCTCTCCGTGGGACGAACAACCCGCATTCGGCGGCGAGACCCGCGCCTTCCCGCGCATGTCCTTCGACGAGATGCAGAAGATGGAGAGCGAGCCGGCGCCTGCGGCGGAGTCGTCGCCGTGGGATGAACCGCCTGCGGCCCCCGCGCCGCCGCCTGCGCCCGAGCCCGCACCGTGGGATCAGCAGACGGCCGTCTCCGAGATTCCGTCGTACGACTCTCCGTTCGCCGCGCGCGAGCCCGAGCCCGAGCCCGAACCGGAGCCCGAGCCCGAGCCATCCGCGCCTGAGCCTGAACCGGAACCGATGATGACGGCACCGGAACCGTCGTGGAGCATGCCCGAGCCTGAGCCGGAAGTGCCGATGGCGGCATCGACCGGCGGCGGGTCGTTCGAGCTGACCGACGAACAGGTCGATCGCATCGCACGCCGCGTCGTGCAGCTGATGTCGGAGCAGGTCGTCCGCAACATCGCGTGGGAAGTGATCCCCGACATGGCGGAGATGGTCGTCAAGGAGAGGATCAAGCAGCTCGAGGCTGAATAGCCGGTGAAGATCTACACCCGCACCGGCGACAGCGGCGAGACGTCTCTCTTCGGCGGCAGGCGCGTTCCGAAGAATGATCTGCGCATCGAGGCCTACGGCACCATCGACGAGCTCAACTCGTTCATCGGAATCGCGCGCGCCTCCTGGCCTTCCTCACCGGTTGACGACGAGCTCGGCCGCATCCAGTCGGATCTGTTCGATGCCGGCGCGCATCTCGCGTCGCCGGGCATGACGCGCTTCGGCGGCATCGACGCATCGCGCATCGAGTCGCTGGAGCAGGGCATCGATCGCATGGAGAGCGAGCTCGCGCCGCTGCAGAACTTCATTCTCCCCGGAGGCTCGCTCGCCGCCGCGCAGCTTCATGCCGCGCGCTCGATCTGCCGCAGAGCAGAGCGCCTCGTCGTCGCCCTCAACGACACGACGCCTCCCGCGCAGATGACGATCCGCTTTCTCAACCGGCTGTCGGATTACCTCTTCGTCGCCGCACGCTTCGCGAACCTGAAGAACGGGGTGAACGACGTGCAGTGGCGCGCGTAGGACGAGCTCTCGGCTTCTCCTCTGGCCCTACGGAAGCTCTGCGCCCGGCCAGTTCCCCCGCTTCGCAGGTTTCGCCGAGTTCACCCACGCGCTCCACCAGAAGTCGCGCAGCAGCGCGGCGCCGGCTGCCAGGCGATCGGTCGCGAAGGCTTTCCCTTCGCCCGACACCGGCTTGCGGAAGATATCGAAGTCGCCCTTCTTGTCGAGCTGATACAACGTCTCGATCATCCCGTTGGTGCCGCGGATGAACTCGAGCGCGGTGGCGAAGTAGTCGGTGCGCAGCTCCGGCTTGCCGATCTTCGGCGTCACGTCCGCGGTGACGAGGTTCTGCGTGACGAAGTAGAGCTCGAAGCGGTCGTGCGCGTTGCAGTCGGTCGCGTAGCCGTTCGGATTCGGATCTGTCCAGCCGTTGTAGTTCGTGCTGGCGTGCTGCGGATTCGACGAGTCGCCGACGAAGTGCCCGAGCGTTCCGGCGATCGAGAGGATCTGCCGCTCGGTGTAGAGCCGTTCAGGCGAGCCTGCCGCAGTGCCGCGCCAGATTCGAAACTCCGTCGTCAGCCGGTCCTCGAGCTCCGCGATGCGCCACGGAAGAAAGCCGGTCGTTGAGTTGTAGATCGCGTGGCGCCGCAGCGTTCCCGACTTGTAGAGCAGATCGATGAAGCGATAGCGATCCGCCGGCAGCTTGAGATCCGCGACGTACTCGTAATCGAGGAAGTGATCCGGCGGATTCATCGCATCGAGCGACTCGCCTGTCGCGCGCCAGCGATCCGGCTCCGGACCGAGATACGTCAGCTGCCCCACCTCGGCGAGAAAGAACGGAGGCATGTCGTTCGGCAGCGTGATCGCCGCGGCCTCGTTCGTGATGAGGTGGCCCTTCTGCCCCCAGCCGAAGAGGGGCGTGGTACCGAGGAGAGTGAGCGCGAGGATGAGGATCCGCTTCATGAGAGGCGTGAGTCTACTCGTCCTTCTTGATCTGCTGCGCGAGGTAGTTCTGGATGCCGACCTGTTCGATCAGCGCGATCTGCGCTTCGATCCAGTCGATGTGCTCTTCTTCATCCTCGAGGATCTCTTCGAGAAGATGACGGCTGTTGTTGTCGCCGAGCTCGCGGCAGACTTCGATGCCTTTGTTCAGCCGCTCGACGGCTTCCATCTCGAGACCGAGGTCGAGGCGGAACATTTCGGCGACGGACTCGCCGACGTTCACCTTTCCGAGGCGCTGCATGTTGGGGATGCCTTCCAGAAAGAGAATGCGCTCGATGACTTCCTCGGCGTGCTTCATCTCGCCGATGGAGTGATGGCGGATCGCATGCTGGAGGCGGTGGTAGCCCCAGTTCTCACACATCTCGCCATGCACGAAGTACTCGTTGATGGCGGTGAGCTCGGAAGTGAGAACGTCGTTGAGGACCTCGATGACTTTTTTGTCGCCCTTCATGACGCGCCATTATGCAGAAGCGAGGCTTGCGACGCACGCGCAAGTGGTGCAGCGTGTAATGCGGCCGGCATCTTCGGCTTTGTCGAGCATCTTCTCCAGAGTGCGCTCACAGCCGCCGCAGTCGCCGCCGATGCCACACTGTTCGAGGCGGCCGAGGCAGGTGGCGCCGTTGTCGATGGCTTCGTTGACCTGGCGGTCGGAGACTCCACGGCAGAGGCAGACGATCATGGCTGGGTTCCTATCCTAGTTGAGACTGAGTCTCATCTTCAACAGGATCGCGCCAAAAATCCATTCCAGGTATGACGGAAGTCACAGCGGCGAGTGATGAGGGGCCAGTGCTGAGTGCTGAGTGACGAGTGCTGAGTGATGAGTGCTGGCTGGAATGAACTTCTGGCTCTCCCCGTTTGACCGGGCGGCGCGATTCCCCTAGAATGCGCCTCCTTTCCTGCCGTTTCGGGGCATAGCTCAGCCTGGTCAGAGCGCACGGTTCGGGACCGTGAGGTCGGAGGTTCAAATCCTCTTGCCCCGACCATCTCCACTCCCTCAGCACTCAGTACCGGTACACCACTCCAAACCCCGCGAGCAGCGGCTTCACCTGCAGCCGGACCGCTGACGCCGTTCCCGGAAATGTCGTCCGCCCCTTCGTCTCTACCGGCACGTAGCGCACATCCGCGGAGAGCGCCCAGCGATCGGAGAGCTGCAGCCGTGTTCCCGCATCCAGCAGCAGACCCGTCGGATCGCTGAACTCGATTCCCGATGGCCCGCTGTTGCCGATCCTCTCGTTCACATTCTTCAGGATCACATGCGCCGCGCCCGCTCCGATGTACGGACGGAACATCCCATGCTCGAACGGATGCCACTGCAGCGCGGCCATGATCGGATAGATCTGCGCGTGCCCGAGATCGACATTCGTCACGAAGTCGGAGCCAACCGTCGTCACGTTCAAGCGCGAGCGAAACCCTGACGCCTTCGCCTCGAGCGATACGCGATCCGACAACCACCAGTTCACTCCCACACCCGCTCCCCATCCGTTGGAGAACTCGGGGATGAACTCGCGCTGCCCCGGCGTGAGATCGCGCGTGCCTCCCGTGCGCCGTACACCTTCCGCATCGACGATCAGATCGAGGCCGCGCTGTGCCATCAGCGACGGTCCAGCGACAGCGATCAGCAACAAGAAACAAAACTTCTTCATGTGTCCGCGATGCAGCAAGAAACAGTCCCGTGAACGCGGAAGAGCCCACGATCACGAGGCGTTCCCCGTTTCGAAGGAGACTTCCATGGTTCGCAGCGTTGCAATCCTCTGTCTGCTGGCATCACTGCCTCTCACCGCGCAGCAGACTTCACCCTTCGGAGAAAAAGTCGACGTCAACGTCGTGCTCGTCGACGCCATCGTCACCGACGCCGACGGCCATCAGATCCTCGGTCTCGACAAAGACGACTTCATCGTCACGGAAAACGGCAAACCGCAGAAGGTCGAGTCGGTCGATTACTTCACGAACCGGACCCTGCTGAACGGCACCGAGAAGAACGCGGTCTTCAAGGTCGAGCGCGTGCGCGAGGAGCGCTACTTCGTCTTCTTCTTCGACAAACCGGAAGGCGCTCTGCTCTACGACCGTCTGCGCCTGGCGCGCGACGCAGCGCGGAAATTCATCGACGACGAAATGCTCCCCGCCGATCGCGTCGCCATCGTCGGCCATGACGTCCGCCTGAAGGTCTACAGCGACTTCACGAACGACAAGGCGCAACTGCACAAGGCGCTCGATTCGGCACTCTCCTTCGGTCCCGGCCTCACGAAGAGCGGCAACGCAGCCCACTCGATCCTCGGCGCCGTCGACGGCAAGGCGATGATCAACCGCACCGGGACGGTGTACGAGGCGCTGACGGTCCTCGGCGATTCGCTGCGAGCCGTCAAAGCGCGCAAGAACCTCATCCTCTTTTCTCCCGGCATCGTCGAGCAGGGAGAAGACGTGCGCGACGGCGTGATCCTTTCCCACAGCCGCTACTACCGGCCGATGGTGCAGTCGCTGAACGCGGCGAACGTGACCGTCTACTCCGTCAACCTGCAGGCCGACGCGCCGCTTCTTCCCGTCTATCACGACACGCTCCAGTCGATCGCGACGGATACGAATGGCGAGTACTTCCGCAACAGCGTGAGCTTCTATTCGCCGGTCGCTCAGGTGGAGCAGACGAACAACGGCTACTACCTGCTCACCTACTACACGCAGAAACCGAAGGGGACGAAGGGCTACCAGAAGGTCGCCGTCACGCTGAAGAACCGCGAGTTCAAAGTGAAGGCGCGCGAAGGCTACGTCTACGGCGAATAGAACCGCACCCGCTCGCCGGGCGCGAGCCGCGCGAGCTTCCAGAGATCGGATGACAGCACGGTCATCGGCTGCAGATAGCCGCCGGTGACCGGGTGGTCCGGCCCCATCGCGACGAGCGATCCATCGGGATGAAGCTGCACGCTGCCGAACTGCATGCCGCAGGAAGGGAGATCGCGCGGCGCTGCGATTCCAACCGGCTGCAGCGGCCGCATGCGGATCCCGACGCGATCGAGTTGCGAAGTGACCTCGCACGCGATCTCGGAAATGGAAGGCTCATGCGGCCCCGGCACGACGCGAATCGCAAACCGGTCCCCATCCCCGACGTCCCCCTCTCCCCGCCTCTCTTCGTCCCCACGGGTGAGGGGCCTGGAAAAAAGAGTCATCCCCCGCACCACACGCATCGCCTCCTCATATCCGGAAGAGACAGCGATCCCACCTTCGACCGCCACATACCCGCGGAATCCGCGCAACCGTCCAACGGCAAGCTCGTCAACTACTTGACGAATCACCCGAACCCCATCGAACACAGCGACGCGCATAGGCCGCACGAACCGCAGTGACGGCCCGACCAGCACGCACTCGAGCAGCGCAGCATCCGGCGGATTGCCCGCCGCGCGATTCGCCTCCGCTGCCGCGATCTCATCGAACGGCCCGCCCGGTGCAACGCCGTGTTGGGCTCGCGACCAGTCGCGCGGCCCCACGATCCGCGTGAGCTGGCCCGGGCTGATCACCTCCGCGATCGCGTCGCCCTCTGGCATCTTCGGCGGCAACAGCGGCTCCTCCGGTGGGAGCTCGTTCACCGGAATCACGTGCACGAGATCGCCTGGCGCAATCAGATTGGGCGGTTCGCGATTCGGATCCCACAGCGCGACGCTCGTCCGTCCGATGACGTTCCAGCCGCCCGGCGTGTCGATCGGATAGAAGCCGGCCATCGTGCCGGCGATCGCGAACGAACCTTTCTTCACCGGGCGCGAAGTCTCGAGCCGGGGCATGGGGACCGGCCAGCCTTCGAGATAGGCGAAGCCTGCGCGGAAGCCGAGGTAGCGGGCCTTGAGGATGGCCTCTCTTTGGTCCTTGTCGAAGAGGACGGGAATCTCGATTCGTCGCGGCCCTTCACCCCTGGTCCCTCTCCCCGCTTGAGGGGAGAGGGGGACGGAGGAGCGGCCAGGCGTGTCAGCAACGACGAGCAGCGACGAGTGGCCGATGATCACGACTCCCTCGCGCGATTTCTCGAGCGCTGCGCGGTGCAATTCCTCCGCGCTCACCTCGCCCAGTTCGATCAAAACTGCACGGTCGCCTGCACGCCGCACTTGCATCGGCGCGAGCCTAGCATCTACTTTCTCCACTATGCACCGAGACGATGCCTGCCAACTCCGCGACCTTGCGCACGATGTGATGATCGAAAAGGGGCTCGCGCCCGACTTCTCGCCGGAGGTCGAGCAGCAGCTTGCGGACATCGGCGAGCCCGCGCGCGAGAACGACACGGCCATCCGCGATCTGCGCAATCTGCTCTGGTGCTCGATCGATAACGACGACTCGCGCGACCTCGACCAGCTCACCGTCGCCGAGGACCTCGGTGGCGGCAATGTGCGCGCGATGGTTGCCGTCGCGGACGTCGATGCGCTCGTCAAGAAGGGCACACCCATCGATCAGCACGCGCAGCAGAACACGACCTCGGTGTACACGGCATCGAAGATCTTTCCGATGCTCCCCGAGAAATTGTCGACCGATCTGACTTCGCTCAACGAAGACGAGGAGCGCATCGCGCTGATCGTCGACATGACGGTTTCCTCGGACGGTTCGGTGACGAAGAGCGATGTCTATCGTGGCCTCGTCCACAACAAGGCGAAGCTCGCGTACAACTCCGTCGGCGAATGGCTCGACGGCAACGGCGAGATGCCGGAGAAAGTCCGAAACGTGAAAGGGCTCGCGGACAATCTGAAGATTCAGGACCGCATCGCTGACAGGATGCGCGAGCTGCGGCACGAACATGGCGCACTCGATCTGGAGACGATCGAAGCGCGGCCGGTCGTCAACGAGCAAGGCCAGGTCATCGATCTTCGCCAGGAAAAGCGCAACAACGCGCGCATGCTCATCGAAGACTTCATGATCGCGGCTAACGGCGCGACGGCGCGCTTCCTCGAGGCGCGCAAGCTGCCGAGCCTGCGGCGCGTCGTCCGTTCGCCGGAGCGCTGGGACCGCATCGAGCAGATCGCCAAGGATCTCGGCGAGACGCTGCCGCCGGATCCCGATCCCGTCGCGCTCGCCGAGTTCCTCGTGCGGCGGAAGAAAGCGGATCCCATGCGCTTCCCCGACCTGTCGCTGTCGATCGTGAAGGCGATGGGTGCGGGCGAATACGTCGTCGAGATGCCGGGCGACACGCCGATCGGCCATTTCGGCCTTGCCGTTCGCGACTACTCGCATTCGACGGCGCCGAACCGCCGCTTCCCCGATCTCATCACGCATCGCCTCGTGAAGGCCGCCCTGCACAATGCGAAGCCGCCCTACACCCGCGACGAGCT
The DNA here is from genome assembly GCA_021325515.1 of Acidobacteriota bacterium. GTDB lineage: Bacteria > Acidobacteriota > Thermoanaerobaculia > Gp7-AA8 > Gp7-AA8 > JAJPHC01. The sequence continues at coordinate 48,416 of JAJPHC010000041.1, read as the reverse complement.
GGCGTCACTCGCTGATCACTGCACGAAGCAGGAAGACGCCGCGAACAAGGTCGAGCGGCAGGTGCGGAAATCAGCCGCGGCGTGTCTGTTGCGCGACCGCATCGGCGAGCGCTTCGACGGCATCGTCACCGGCGCCGGACCCAAAGGAACGTGGGCGCGCATCTTCCATCCGCCAGTCGAAGGAAAGATCGTGCATGGATTCGACGGTCTCGACATCGGCCAGCGAGTGCGCGTGAAGCTGATCGATGTGAATGTCGAGGCAGGCTTCATCGATTTCGTGCGGACGCACTGAGGATGATGCAGGACAAGCTCTCAGCTTGTCCCACACCTCTTACGGCCATTCGAATTCCGTCACTCCGTCGGCGCGCTTCGTCGAGCCGAAGGCATACACGCCGCTGACACGGCACGCGTGAAGGGCACTGCGCTGCAGCAATGTGTGCGGCGGAAGCGTCACGAGAGTGCCGCACACATTCGCTTCAACAGGACTCGCGGTGCTGTTCAGCAGCCAGAGAGTCTGCGCATCACGCACCTGCACCTCGCGTGGAGGCATCCCGCGCAGAGCAGCGATCGGTGTCACTCCGTTCGTCCCGCGATCGACGAGCGCGAACGACACTTCGATCGCGCGATCGGAAGCGATGTCCATCCAGCCGCTACCGAGGATGCCGAAGTTGTCGTAGAGAACATCGGTGAAGGAGGCGCCGTCGTCCGCAAGTCTCAACCGGCGCACCAGACCCTGCGGCCACAGCGTGAGCGTCACGCTGGCTCCCGCTCCTCGCAGCCGTGCCTCCGTCGTGTAGTTCGAAGGCGGCACACCCTGGAACGACGCTGCGATCGGAACGATGAAATGCCGATCGGCCACCGACCATGCAGGACGCGACCTCATGCCGTCCATTTGATCCGCACGAATGAGCGACTCGATCGTGCTGGTGTTGACGTCGGCCAGCCCTTCGACGAAGCGTTGTGCCACGCTCGGATCTCCGGCGGGCATGTGCGGCTCGACGCGACGCACGGCGAAGACGTAATCGCCGAACACGCCGTCCGGAAAACGCGCGACGAACGCCAGCCTGCCGCTCTGCAACTGCCGCCGGAGAAAATCGCGCCCGCCGCTCATCGTGCGTGAATGCACGAGGACGAGACTGCAGTTCGCGCGCTCGAGCTGATCCATCAACGCGTCGGGGATCGGCCTCGCCTCCGCGAGTTTCGCGATCGCACTCGTGAGCGGCAACTCGATTCCCCCTCCATTGATCTGCGGCTTGTGGTGCTCGGTCTCGCGGAACATGTAGAGAAACTCGCTCTTCGCTTCGCCGGCGGGCAGATGTTCGATTCCGCCGTGAATCGCCGCACCTCTCAGCCATGCGTAAACCGGCGGCGCCTTGGAGGGCCCGAGCTGCAGCGGCAAGGGTGCAGCACGAAGCTCGAGAAGAAGCATCACGGTGAGCACGGCATGCGCGAATGGAATCCGTCCGGCGAGTGCCTTCGCGCCGAATGCCGCGAGCAACGCGATGCCGAAGTATGCGATGACCGCCCAGCGCGCAGGCACGCGGATGCCGTGAAAAACGGGAATCGCGTTGAACAGCGCGGTATGGAACCAGCCGTTCAGACCAAGAGAACCGAGGAAGCCGGCGAGCGTCCAGAGAACGCCGGCCGCGCGGCCGGTTCCGCGTCCGCAGACGACGCCACCCATGGCGAGCATCACTCCGAGATATCCGGGAAAGAGAAGCCGCTCCGGCTCGTCTGGCCCGTTCTGATCCTGCAGCGGTCCGTAGAAGCGATTCCAGGAAGTGACATACAGCCAGTCGGCCGGCCTTGCGGAGTAAAGGCGCGTCTCGCTGATGTCCTCGCGCATGTGGTACTCCTTCATCGCGGCGCGATAAGGAAGCAGAAACGGCAGCATCAGCACGAGCGCGCCGATCGTCGCGACGGCGATCCTGAAATATGCGCGGGCGTCGCGCCGCAGCATGATCGGCGTCGTCATCGCAATCACGACGGATCCGAAGGCGAAGTAGTGGAGGTTCGTCCAGCCATTCATGAAGTAGATGGCGCCGAACAGCGCGGCTCTTCGCCAGGTCGGACTTGCCGCGAAGAAGTAGAGAGCCGCGATCATCAGCGGCAGCCAGCCGCCCGATGCAATCTGCAGATGCGTGATGTGGAGGAATCGCCACGGAACGAACGCGGCGAACACTCCGGCAACGATTCCGGCACCGCGCGAGCCGGTGAGCATCCGCGCCGCGACATACGTGCCGAAGCCTGTGAAGGCGAAGCCGAGAATCCAGAGGATGTTTGCGGCGGTGATGGGGCCGGCGCCCAGCCAGCGCATCGGTGCAGCGAAGACCGCGAGACCGCAAAGATGTTCGGAGAGCGCGAGCGTGTCGTGATGCGGATAGAAGACGGGCGCGTCGAAGAGCCGCGTGCCGGCATGCGTCGCGGCATAGACATCCCAGTCGAGAATCCACGCATTCAACAGCGGGTCGCCCCAGTCGGAGACGGCGCGCGACAGGTGCCGCGCAAGCGGCCACGTCATCACGACGCTGAGAGCGAGGAAGAGCGCCGCGGCCGCGAGATCAGAATTGCGTGGTCGCATCGGCAATCGCGATCACGTGATTGCCGGGATCGAGCGTGACGAGTTTCGCGCGATGGTCGAGCGACTGCCCGGCGTGCAACTGCGAGTACGTCAGTATCGAGACGACGTCGCCCGCGGACACGTGATGTTCGTGCGTCGTGAACACGGTCACCTCGCCGGGATCGCCGGGCTGCACGTAGGTCCGAAATCGCGTCACCGTCGAGAGGCTCATGATCTCGACGATTTCGAGCGGCACGAGCTCCGCGGCGCGCATGATCGCCGGATCGAGGCGCAGCGCGACCGGCCACTGATGTGCGATGTTCGTCACCGTGGCGTTGTGAATGACCGACCGTACGAGATTGCGAATCACGGCGGTGATTGTATGCGGATGTTGTCGATGAGGCGCGTCCGGCCGATGCGGATCGCTCCCGCCAGCAGGAGCTCGCGGCGGAGATCGGCCGGATGCTCGAACGTCAGCGGATCGACGACGGAGAGGTAGTCGATCTCGACGCCGCTGCAGGCGCTGCGCATCGCGCGCTCCGCGTCGGCAACGCTGCCGCCGCGCCGGAGCGCATCTTCGCCGGCGCGCAGTGCGCGCTGCAGCAGCGGTGCAATCGCCCGCTCTTCCTTCGTCAGGTAGCTGTTGCGCGACGACATCGCGAGTCCGTCCGCTTCGCGCATGGTCTCGCCGAAAATCAGCCGCACCGGCACGTCGAGGTCGCGCACCATCCGCTCGATGACCGCGCACTGCTGAGCGTCCTTGCGCCCGAACGCGGCGACGTCGCACTGCACGATGTTGAAGAGCTTCAGCACCACCGTCGCCACGCCGTCGAAGTGTCCCGGCCTCCGCTCCCCTTCCAGCGGCTTCGCCACCCCGCCCACGGTGACCATGGTCTGCGAGCCGGCCGGATACATCACCTCGACCGGCGGCAGAAACAGAAGGTCAACATCTTTACCTTCGAGCAGGCGCCGGTCGCCCTCCTCATTCCGCGGATAGCGCGAGAGATCCTCGCTGGGACCGAACTGCTTCGGGTTGACGAAGATCGAGACGGCGATGAACTCCGCGCCGTCGGCGCGCGCGACATCGATCAGCGACAGATGGCCTTCGTGAAGGAACCCCATCGTCGGAACGAAGCCGATCCGCTTCCCGGCCGCACGCGCCGCGGCCACGTGTTCGCGAACTTCGGAGATCGTCGTAGCGACGTGCATCCCTGGAGCCCGAGTCACTTCGCCTTCGGCATTTCGATCACGACGCCGCCGCCGTACAGCTCGCGCAGCTCGTCATCGAGCGCGACGTGAAACGCTTCCGTCTGATCGTCGGGGAATCGCGCTTCGCGCACATCGGCGAGATAGCGCTCGATCGCCGCCTGAATGTCGGCGCCGATCTGCGCGTACCGCCGCACGAACTTCGGCTTGTGCCCGTCGTAGAGGCCGAGGAGGTCGTGATAGACGAGGACCTGTCCGTCGCAGTGGATGCCGGCGCCGATGCCGATCGTCGGAATCGAGATCCGCTCCGTGATCAGCGACGCGAGCTCGGAAGGCACACACTCCAGCACCAGCGCAAAGCAGCCGGCCTGCTCCAGCGCTGCTGCTTCGTCGATCAGGCGGCGCGCGTCATCGGCGCCCTTGCCCTGCACCTTGAACCCGCCGAGCGCGTTGACCGATTGCGGCGTCAGCCCGATGTGGCCCATCACCGGGATCTCCGCATCGAGCACCGCTTCGATGACGCGGATGCGCGACGGCTTGCCGCCTTCGATCTTCACTGCATGCGCGCCCGCCTGCACGAAGAGTCCCGCATTGCGAACGGACTCTTCGACCGACACGTGGTACGACATGTAGGGCATGTCGCCGACGATCAGAGATCGCGAGGCGCCGCGCGCCGCAGCGCGGGTGTGGTGCAGCATGTCATCGACCGTCACGCTCAGCGTGTCGGGATATCCAAGAATGACCATGCCGAGCGAATCGCCGACGAGGATGATGTCGGCGCCGGCCGCATCGGCCAGCTTCGCACTCGGGTAGTCGTACGCGGTGATCATCCCGATCCGCTGCGTCTGCTTCATCGCGCGGATCGCCGGGACAGTAATCTTCTGTGCAGCCATCTTTCCCTCCGTCTCGGTCCGTCAACTCAGGATCCAAGCGGTACGTAGTATTGGGTTCCCTTTTGAGCGTTTCGAATCTGCTCCACGAGCTGATCGAAATGCTCAGGCCGCGCCACGAAGTCGATCTCGTTCGTATTCACGACCAGCAACGGCGTCTCGTCGTACCGGTAAAAGTAGTGGGAGTACGCCTCGCTGATCTCCTGCAAATACTGCGGCGAGATCGATTTCTCGTAGTTACGGCCACGCTTTTTGATGCGCTTCAAGAGTGTATCAAGATTGCCCTGAAGGTAAATCACCAGGTCCGGCTTCGGGACCGATTCATAGAGAAGATCGTAGAGCCGGTTGTAAATCATCAGCTCGGAATCCTCGAGCGTCAGATAGGCGAAGATCTTGTCCTTCGGAAACGAGTAGTCGGCGAGGATCAGCTCGGTGAAGAGGTCGCGCTGCGCGATCTTCCGCTGCTGATCGAAACGCGACAGAAGAAAGAAGAGCTGCGTCCGGAACGCCGCGCCACGCTTGTCCTTGTAGAAGTCGTCGAGAAACGGGTTGTCGGCATCTTCCAGAATCTTCGTTCCTCGAAACCGCTTCGCGAGCAGCGTGACGAGCGAAGTCTTCCCGACACCGATCGGTCCCTCGACGGCGATATGCCGGAATGGAAGCGGCTTGGACATCTGCGGACGAAGGATAATCGATGAACGATGAACGATGAACGCGTTACCTGTTCACCCTTGGGTCGCCCAAGTCGGCAACGGTTGGTGTAGGGCGAACGATGAACGATGAACGATGAACGATGAACATGGGCTTTTCACCCTCGGGCAACGCCATTGGCAACCGCGGCGCAGGCCAAACGCTAAACGATGAACTTGCCTCAATTTCCGTTCATCGTTCATCGTTCATCGTTCATCGTTCGATTTTCATCGTTCATCGTTCATCGTTCGATTTTCATCGTTCATGATACAACTCGCCCCCTATGCTCAACCTGGAGCAATATGAGCTCGGCAACGGGCTTCGTGTCGTGCTCAACGAAGACCACACCTCACCTCTCGTCGCGATCAATCTCTGGTATCACGTCGGCTCGAAGAACGAGCGGCCGGGACGCACCGGCTTCGCGCATCTCTTCGAGCACATGCTGTTCTCCGGCTCGGAGCACGTCGGCAACAACGAACATTTTCGCTACGTGCAGTCCGTGGGAGGTGTGCTCAACGGCAGCACCTCGTTCGACCGGACGAATTACTACGAGACTCTTCCCTCCAACTATCTCGCCCTCGGCCTCTGGCTGGAGTCGGACCGGATGGGCTTCTTTCTTCCAGCGCTGACGCAGGAGAAGTTCGACATCCAGCGCGAAGTCGTCAAGGAAGAGCGGCGGCAGCATTACGACAACGTTCCGTACGGCACGTCATTCGAGCGGCTGCTCAACCTCGCCTACGATCCCGATTTTCCCTATCAATGGCCGACGATCGGCTCGATGGAGGATCTCGGTGCGGCATCCCTCGATGATGTGCGGAACTTCTTCACGACCTGGTACCGCCCCGACAACTGCACGCTGACGGTCGTGGGCGATTTCGCGACGGACGACGCGAAGCGGCTGATCGAAGAATACTTTTCCGAGATCGCGCCGGGCGGCACGTTCCCGGAGTTCACCGCGGAACGGAAGCCGCTGGGTGGCGAGCGGCGTGAAGTCTTCACCTCGCCCGTTCAGCTCCCGCGCATCTACCGGCTCTATCACCTGCCGAAGATGGGCGCTCCGGACTGGATCTACGGCGATCTTCTCTCGACGGTGCTCGCCGCCGACAAGGCGAGCCGTCTCGATCGCGTGCTCGTCCACGAGAAACAGATCGCGCAGGACGTCGCCGCCTACATTCTGCCGACCGAGGCGAGCGGAATGCTGATGATGCAGGCGACGGCGCGCGAAGGCGTCAGCATCGAGACGATCGAGGCCGCAATCGACGAAGAGATCGCCAGACTCGTGAATGACGGCGTGACGGAAGACGAAATGATCCGCGCGCGCAATCGCGCCGAGATCGAGCATGCGCATCATCTCGAGAACTACGACGAGCGAGCCGACATCATCGGCATGTTCACCACCTTCTTCGACGACCCGCAGGTCGTGAATACGTGGCTCGAGCCTTACGAGAACGCGACGGCCGCGGACATCACGCGCGTCGCCCGCGAGTACCTCGTCGCAGAGAACCGCGCGACGAGTCTGTTTTTGCCTGAAGGACAACCATCCTGAGCGAAGCGAAGGATCAACCAAGACGCCGCGGCACTATGCCCCATGAGCAATGCTCGCGGCGAATTCGACCCGGCACTATGCCCCATGAGCAATGCTCGCGGCGAAATCATCCCGGCGCGTTGGTTGATTCTTCGCTTCGCTCAGAATGGACCGAAGACCTATGACCGACCGCACCAAAGCGCCTCTTCCCGGACCACCACGGCCCTACCACTTCCCCGACGTGACGCGGACGACGCTCGCGAACGGACTTCGCGTCCTGCTCGCGCGGACGCACAACGCGCCGCTCGTCTCGATGCGCGCGCTCATCCGTTCCGGCGCCGATCACGATCAGCCGGAGCTCGCAGGAGTCGCGTCGATCACTGCCGATCTTCTCGATGAGGGAGCCGGCAGCCGTGATGCCATCCGCCTCGCCGAAGACATCGGCCTTCTCGGCGCCACCATGGGCACGGGTGCGGACTGGGATGCATCCTACGCATCGCTCGACGTGCTGGCTCGCTATGCGAACCAGGCCATGGAGATTTTCGCCGACGTCACGACGCGGCCGCAGTTGCCCGCGGAAGGGCTCGAGCGCGTTCGCGCCGAGCGCCTCAACGATCTGCTGCAGCAGCGCGACGAGCCGTCGATGATCGCCGCCAAGCGCTTCTCCGGTCTCCTCTACGGCAAAGGCCCATACGGTTTCCCGATGTCGGGCACGATGGAGTCGGTGCCGAAGATCGGCCTCGATCACGTGCGCGACTTCTACCGGCAGCACTACGTTCCGAACAACGCCTCGGTCATCGTGAGCGGCGACCTCGAGCCGGAGCACGCGCTGAAGCTCGTCGAAGGTGCACTCGGTGATTGGGGACGCGGCACGGAACCGCCGCGCCCTTCGCCGATTCCGAAGGAGATCGAGGGAAACCGCATCTATCTGATCGACCGGCCGGCTGCCGTCCAGTCGGAGATTCGCATCGGACACATCGGCGTGTCGCGCTCCTCGTCCGACTACTTCGCGCTCTCGGTGATGAACGCGCTGCTGGGCGGCATCTTCAACTCGCGCATCAACCTCAATCTGCGCGAAAAACATGGCTACACGTACGGCGCGCGCTCGATGTTCGCGTTCCGCCGCAGCGCCGGACCATTCGTCGTCGCCGCGCCGGTGCGCAACGAGGTGACGAAGGAATCGGTGCACGAAGTGCTCTCCGAGTTGCGCCGCATTCGCACCGGCGATGTCGAAGACCGCGAGCTCCACGACACGAAGAGCTATCTGATGGGCGTCTTTCCCGCGACCGTGCAGACGGCGAGCGACATCGCATCACGCCTGCTCGACATGGAGCTCTACGGTCTGCCGGAGAACTACTTCGACCGCTATCGCGAGAACATCGGCGCGATCTCGAAGGCTGATATCGAGCGCGTCGCGAAGAAGTACATCGATCCCGATCGCGCCGTCATCGTGATCGTCGGCAACGCCAAACAGGTTCGCGAGCCTCTCGGCACGCTCGGCTATCCGATCCACGAGCTCGATATCGACGGCAACGCGATCGCTTGACAAGCGGCAGGCAGCAGGCGTCAGCTACTCTGACCCTGCTGTCTGAGCCGCTGTCTGAGCCGCTGCCTGGGCGCCGCCCTCCGCTGCTTCATTCGCCACGACCGCCGCTGCTGCGGCGATGACCTGCAGGAGCAGGAGCATCGACGAGATGCCGTGCAGCATGCCGAAGTGGCGCATGTTCATCGCCGTTCGCATCTGGTGCAGGCGGATGTCGATCAGCGCTTCGAACGTCGCGAGGATGATCGCGACGAAGACCACGGCGATCACCGGCGTGCGCAGGCGCCGCCACTCGATCGCGACGAGCAGCAGTGGCGCGCCGAGGGCGATGTAATGCCAGCGGGTCAGCATGGAGCCGACGACATTCGCGGCGTACATCGGCGATGCGGCCTTGAATGCCGCACCCGCCGCGATGATGAGAAACGCGCCGGCGCCAAACCAGAACGCGGCGATCAGCCTTGCAGAATATTTCGTATGGACTCCTCGAACGGCGGGCGCAGCACGCCGCGGTCGGTAATGATGGCGGTGATGAGTCGCGCCGGCGTGACGTCGAACGCCGGATGCCTGACGTGAATCCCCTCCGGAGCGATCGGCGTGTTCCCGATCGACGTCACCTCGGCCGCGCTCCGCTCTTCGATCGGAATGTGTGTGCCCGACGGGCAGTGGATGTCGATCGTCGACACCGGAGCTGCGATGTAGAACGGCACGCCGTGCGCGCCGGCAAGCACGGCGACCGTGTACGTCCCGATCTTGTTCGCCGTGTCGCCGTTCGCGGCAATCCGGTCCGCGCCGACGACCACCGCATCGAATGTGTTCTGTTGAAAGAAGTGGCCCGACATGTTGTCGGTGATCAGCGTGACGTCGATGCCGTCCTGCTGCAGCTCCCACGCGGTGAGGCGCGCTCCCTGAAGATAGGGCCGCGTCTCATCTGCAAAGACCGCGATCTTCTTCCCGCCTTCCACCGCGGCGCGAATCACGCCGAGTGCGGTGCCGTATCCGGCGGTCGCGAGTGCGCCTGCGTTGCAATGCGTCAGTACCGTCGCGCTCTGGCCGAGGAGCTGCGCGCCGTGACGTCCGATGCGCTTGTTGGCCTCGACATCCTCGGTGAACATCGCCTCCGCCTCGGCTTTCAGATCGGCGCCACGGTCACGCGCGCGCAACATGCGATCGATGGCCCAGCCGAGGTTGACTGCGGTGGGGCGCGAGGCACGAAGCTCCGCGGCTGCGGCGTCGACATCCTCCGCCATCGCCATGCCGAACGCCGCCGCGACGCCGATCGCCGGCGCGCCGCGCACGATCATGTCGCGAATCGCAACCGCGACCTCGTGCGCATTGCGGCACTCGACCCAGACGATGTCGCGGGGAAGAAGTCTCTGGTCCAGAAGGTGCAGCGTGTTGTGGGTCCAGCGGATCGGGTCGACGCTCATTCGCCGATCGTTATACTACGCGGCACGGAGCGCGGGCGTCTCGCCCGCAGTCGTCGAGCGTCTCCGCCCGGCGACTTCGGCACCGCGAGCCGGGCGGGAGGCCCGCGCTCCACCAGGAGGAATCATGGTCAAGGTAGGTGTGAACGGCTTTGGCCGCATCGGACGCAACGTCGTCCGCGCCGCGCTTGCTGCAAAGCACGACATCGAATTCGTCGCCGTCAACGATCTGACTGACGCCGCGACGCTCGCTTATCTTCTGAAGTACGACTCCGTCCACGGCACGATTTCCAACGACATCAAGGCAACCGCGAACGGCATCTCGATCGACGGCAGGGAACTGCGCGTCTTCGCGACTCCCGATCCCGCCGAGATTCCATGGGGCGACCTCGGCGCGGAGATCGTGGTCGAGTCCTCGGGCCGCTTCACTTCGAAGGACAAGGCCTCGCGCCATCTCCGCAAGTCCGTCGAGACGGTCATCATCTCCGCTCCCTCGAAGGACGCGGACGCCACGTTCTGCATGGGCGTGAACGAGAAAAGCTACGATCCATCGAGGGACAGGATCATCTCCAACGCGTCGTGCACGACGAACTGCCTCGCGCCGGTCGCGAAAGTGCTCCATGAAAAGTTCGGGATCGTGAGCGGCATCATGACGACGGTTCACTCGTACACGAACGATCAGGAGATTCTCGATCTGCCGCACAAGGATCTCCGCCGCGGGCGCGCTGCCGCGCTGTCGATGATCCCGACGACGACGGGCGCCGCGAAAGCCGTCGGCCTCGTGCTGCCCGAACTGAAGGGAAAGTTCGACGGCATCTCGGTTCGCGTGCCGACGCCCAACGTCTCGCTCGTCGACCTCACCTTCCGCACCGAGAAGGAGACGAGCGCGGAAGAGATCAACCGTGCCGTCCGCGATGCCGCGAACGGCGAATTGAAAGGCATCCTCGCCTACTCCGACGAGCAGCTCGTCTCGATCGACTTCAACAACGATGCTCACTCATCGATCGTCGACACGACCTTCACCCGCTCCGTCGATCCGCACATGCACAAGATCCTCGCCTGGTACGACAACGAGTGGGGATACTCGAATCGCATTCTCGATCTGATCGCGCACGTTGCACGCGTGAAGAAAGAAACTCTCACGGCGAAGTCATCATGATTCAGATCCGCACACTCGACGACATCGATCCTGCCGGCCATCGCGTCTTCTATCGCGTCGATTACAACGTGCCGCTCGACGGCACGCGCATCACCGATGCGACGCGCATCGAAGAGACGATCCCGACGCTTCGCCGTCTGCGTGACACCGGCGCCGCCGTCGTCATCGCCTCGCATCTCGGCCGGCCGAAGGGGCAGCGGAAGGAGAAGTATTCGCTCGCTCCCGTGCGCGACCGTCTCGCGGAGCTCCTCGGCACGGAAGTGCAGTGGGCCGGCGATTGCATCGGCGAAGACGCCCAGGCGAAAGCCGGCAGGCTCAAAGCAGGCGATGTGCTGCTGCTCGAGGACCTCCGCTTCCACGCCGGCGAGGAGTCGAATGAGAAAGCATTCGCCGAAGAGCTGCAGAAGCTGGCGGACCTCTACGTGAACGATGCGTTCGGAGCATGCCATCGCGCACACGCATCGATCGACGCGCTGCCGCGCCTCTTCGCGCGCGAGCGCATCGCGGGCGGACTCCTTCTCGCGCGCGAGCTCGAGTTTCTGCAGAAGGTCACGTCGGTCAGCGATCGCCCCTTCGTCGCGCTGCTCGGCGGCGCGAAGATCGCGGGGAAGATCGAGCCGCTGGAGGCTCTCGTGAAACTCGCCGACACCGTGCTCATCGGCGGCGGCATGGCCAACACCTTCCTCGCCGCGCAAGGCGTCGCGATGGGCGGCTCGCTCGTCGACAAGGATTCGCTGGATGTCGCGACACGCATTCTCGCCGGCGAGAAGCGCGCCGAAGTGCTGCTGCCCGTCGATCTCGTCTGCGGCGATGACCTCGAGAATCCCACCGTCATCGAGACCGTGGAGGTAGCGGGCGGTCTCACCGCAGCACAGAAAGCCTTCGACATCGGCCCGAAGAGCGTCGCGCTCTATGCGCAGAAGCTCGGAACCGCGCGCGTGATCTTCTGGAACGGCCCGATGGGAGTCTTCGAGAAGGAAGCGTTCGCGAAAGGGACGATGGCGATGGCGCGTGCGCTCACCGACAACGAGAAGGCGATCACCGTCGTCGGCGGCGGCGAGTCGGTCGAGGCCGTCAAGGCCTCCGGCTTCGCATCGAAGGTGAGTCACATTTCAACGGGCGGCGGCGCGTCGCTTGAATTCATTTCCGGCGCGGCACTGCCGGGCGTGGAAGTGCTGAAGAAGTAGTCTCGCGGATACGCGGGCACGCGGGCTCTCGGTAGAGCTCACCGCGAGCCCGCGCAACTTCGAGCCCGCGAAACCAACAATGGCTCTCGAAATCGAAATCAAATTCGCTCTCCGCGACCGCGCGGAGCTGGTCCGCAAGCTGAGCGACCTCGGCGCGACGCGGCTCTATCCGGAGACATTCGAAGACAACATCGTCCTCGATCGCCGCGGCGAGCTGCGCACGCGCGGTGCGCTGCTGCGCGTGCGCAAGTTCGGGCGCTATGCCATCGCCACGTTCAAGGGGCCGACATCATTCGAGAGCGGCGTGAAGGCGCGCGAGGAAGTGCAGACCGGCGTCGAGTCCTTCGAGCTGGCGATTCAGCTCTTCGACTCGCTCGGCTTCAAGCCGACCTTTCGCTATCAGAAGTTTCGCGAGGTCTGGCGCGTGCGCGACGTCGAAGTCGTCATCGACCGCACGCCGATCGGCGACTATTTCGAGATCGAGGGAGCCATCGATGTGATTCGCACCGTCGCCACCGAGCTCGGAATGAACGTCGATCAGGGCATCCGCCAGTCGTACGCCGATCTCTATCGCCAGGCGCGGCGCACGCGCGCCGACCTGCCGGAGAACATGGTGTTCCCGCCGGACGCTCTATGAGGAAGAGGCCGCAGGCGCCGTGAAATCCATGATCCTCGCCGCGGGTCTCGGCACGCGGCTTCGCCCGATCACCAACGCGATTCCGAAGCCGATGGTGCCGGTCTGCAACCGGCCGCTCATCGGCTATGCGGTGGAAGCGTTTCTCGCGGCGGATATCCACGAGATCGTCGTCAACCTCCACTATCTCCCCGATCCGATCGTCGAGTTTCTGAGCGCGACCTACGACTGCCGTTTCGAGTTCTCGATGGAGCGGGAGATTCTCGGTACAGGCGGCGGGATCCGGCGCGTGCGCGATTTCCTGGAGACGGGAGAGGAGTTCTTTCTCGTCAACGGCGACACGATTCAGTTCGTGCGCTACTTCGATCTCCTCGACGCGCGTCACGGCTACGAGGCGATCGCTGCGCTCTCGCTGCGGCGCCCGCCGCCCGATGACAAGTTCACGCCCGTGTATCTGCACGAAGGTCTGATCACCGGCTTCGGCAGCGGCACCGGCGAGGCGCTCATGTTCGCCGGCTCGCATCTCATCAGCTCGCGGATCTTCCGCCACTTCCCCGACCGCGAAGTCTTTGGAATCGTCGACGCCGTTTATCAGCCGCTGCTCGCGACGGAGACGATCGCGGGCGTCGTCGAGGACGCGCCGTGGTTCGATGTCGGAACGCCGCGGCGGCTTGCGGGCGCGAATGCAGGCATTCGCGAGTTGATGCTCGCCGGCAAAGTGACGCCGCCCGCCGGCTCGCGGATCGACGGCACGTCGATCATCGACGAGTCGGCCTCCGTGAAAGGGTTCGTGAGCCGCTCGTCGATCGGAGCGAACAGCATCATCGAAGGCCGCGTCGAGGACTCCGCGGTGTGGGAGAACTGCCGCATCGCAAGCGGAGTGACGCTCGAGCGATGCATCGTCGCGCACGGAGTCGAGCTCGCCGAACCGGCGGATTTTCGCGATGTTCTGCTGACGCCGTCTGACGGGACTCTCGTCGTCACACCGCTTTGAAGGGTGTACGATGAATCGAACCCATGGCCTCAGCAACGTCCACTGAGTCGGCCAGGCGCCGCCGCGTCATTACCGTCTTTCTGGTCCAGGGTCTCGCGGGACTCCTCGCGATGGTGTACGTCGCCTACGTGCGCCGCGCGCAGACGATGGCGATCCTGCACGCGCTCGGTTCGGATGCACCGATCATCATCGGTTTTTTTGTCATCTTCGCGACGGCCGTGGCGTTTCTCAAATTCGAGCTGACGAATCAGATCTACGTCTCGCTGCTCATCACCGCGTGCATCGCCTTCTTTCCCCTGCTCGGGCCGGTGCTCACGTCATGGCTCGCCGTGGCGGTGGCGATCGTCTCGCGCGTCCTCGCCCTGAAACAGTTCGGACCGGTGAAGACCGACACTCGCGACCCCTTCACCGAATACGTCAAGGCGCTCGTGGGGCAGTTCCCGACGTATGGAGTGCCGGTGCTGGCCGGCGCCACGCTCTACGAGCTTCTCGGCGGCGAAACTCCCGTCATTCACTCGACGTCGGCGGCCGCCATGCGCGCCGGACTCGGCGGTCTGGCGCTGATCGTCACGAACAACATCATGATGTTCATGCCGGCGCGCGCTTACGGCTACACGGTGCGCGAAGTCCTCCGTCTCGATGTCGTCGACTGCTCGATCTACCTCGTCGCGCTTCCGTACTCAATCGCACTGGCACTGGCCTACGGACCGATGGGCTGGGGCGCCGTCGTGGCGCTCGCGTTCACCGGCGCGATCGCGAATCTCGTCGCGCGCAATCTCGCGAAGACACGCAGCAAGAGCGTGCAACTGCTCCAGCGGCTCGCTTCGCTGACGAACATCGGCAAGACGATCTCGCTCCGCTTCACGACCGATCAACTGCTGATGGCGATCTATACCGAGTGCAGAAAGATCGTCGACTGCACGCTGTTCACCATCGCGCTGCTCGACGAATCGACGAACGAGCTCTCCTTCGAGCTCGACGTCCGGGAGGATGCCTTCCTGCCGAAGGACCGCTTCCCCGTCGGCGAAGGGCTGAACTCCTGGGTCGTCCGCCATCATCAACCGCTGCTCATCGGCAGCGTCGCGGAAGAAGCGCGCTTCGGCGTCAAGGCTGTCGCCGACACGAAGGCCACCGAGTCGTGGCTCGGCGTCCCGATGATCGTCCGCGACCGCGTGATCGGCGTCATCTCCATCGAGTCGTACAAGAAGAATGCATTCACGCAGGACGACGTCATCCTGCTGACGGCGATCGCGAATCAGGCGGCCGTGGCGATCGAGAACGCGCATCTGTACAAGGATCTCGAAGGCCTCACCTACGCGCTCGAGCAGCGCGTGATGGAGCGAACCAACGAGTTGCGCGAGGCGAACCTCCGCCTGATGGCTGCCGATCGCTCCAAGAATCAGTTTCTCGCCAACATGTCGCACGAGCTGCGCACGCCGCTCAATTCGATCATCGGCTTCTCGAGCGTGCTCCTCGACTCGACGCGCGAGATCCTCACCAATCGCCTCTACAAGTTTCTCGAGAACATCCACTCCGCCGGCAATCACCTGCTGGAGCTGATCAACGACATCCTCGACCTTTCGAAGATCGAGGCCGGCAAGATGGAGCTGCGCGTCGAGACCTTCGACCTGCGCGACACGATCGCCGCCGTCGAGCGCGTCATGAAGGGCTTCGCATCGGAAGCGAATGTGCGAATCCTTCCGATCATCGACGAGAGCGTGCCGAAAGTCCGCCTCGACGAAGGCCGCCTCAAGCAGATCCTCTTCAACCTCCTGTCCAATGCCGTGAAGTTCTCGCCGAAAGGCGGCCCGGTTCGTCTCGAGGTGCGCAACATCCCGAAAGAGGTGTCGCCCATCGGCGTTCAGGCCGTGCGCATCGACGTCGCCGATCAGGGAATCGGCATTCCGCGCGATGAGCTCGAACGGATCTTCGACGAGTTCTATCAGACCGAAGACGGCCGCCGCTCTCGCCGTGGCGGCACGGGCCTCGGCCTCTCGCTCACACGCAACTTCGTCGAACTGCACCACGGCTCGATCGAAGTGCAGTCCGCGCCCGGCGAAGGCTCCTGCTTCACGATGTACCTCCCCGTCGATTACGACCTCGCCTCCGGCGCCGCCCCCGTGACGATGCTCCAGGCCAGCGCGCGATAGGGTCTGCTATCATCCGCGCCCTATGTCGAACCGCACATTCACCATCGTCAAGCCGGATTCGTACCGCAAGGGCAATACCGGGAAAATCATCAGCCGTATCGAAGCCGAAGGATTCAAGATCCTCGGCATGAAGAAGGTCTCGCTGTCGGGCACGCAGGCCGAGGGCTTTTACGCCGTTCACAAGGAGCGTCCGTTCTTCGGTTCGCTCGTCGAGTACATGACCTCGGGACCCGTGGTCGTGATCGCGCTCGAGCGCGACAACGCCGTCGCACATCTCCGCAAGGTGATGGGGGCAACGGATCCGGCCAAGGCCGACGCCGGCACGATCCGCAAGGATTTCGGAGAATCGATCGAGCAGAACGCGATTCACGGAAGCGATTCCGACGAGAACGCGAACATCGAGATCGGCTTCTTCTTCGCCGCCAGCGAACTGCTGTAGCGTCATTACGACGTGGGGTGCGGACGAGGCGTCCGCACTCCGGCTTACTGCGTGACGATCATCGCGCTCATTCCCGCGGCTTCCAGCCGCTCCCGCGCCTTGATCGCCTGCTCGCGTGTCGCGAACGGCCCGATGCGCACGAGATAGAGCTTACCCGGCTGATCGATGTGCGCCTTCTCGCCGAGTTGCGCGACCCGGCCCAGCAGCTCTTTCGCGTTGGCTTCGATTGCGAAGGCGCCGATCTGGACCGCGAAGCCATGATCGGTGACGGGTGCAGCCTTCGGTTGGGGTGGAGGAGTGGGCTTCAGCGGAATCGTCTCCACCTGGATCGTCTCGACGCGGGCGGGAACCGGCGGCGGTTCCGGCCTGGGTGCAACGGCCGGTTGGGGAGCGGGCGCGGGCGCGGCCGGAATCGGCATCTCCACCACGGGCGCCTCGCGGTCCGTCATCACGCCTTTCGGCGACGGCGGCACCGACACGACATACGGCGCCGGCGGCTCGCGATCTCCCTTGCCCATCTGCACGAGATAGAGATCGACCTCGCCCGTGCCGTCATCGACGAGTCCGATCTGCTGCGCCGCAGCGTACGAGAGATCGATCAGGCGATTCCCGACGAACGGCCCACGGTCGTTCACACGCACCCGGACGACTTTGCCCGTCTTCGAGTTCTTCACGTCGAGCACCGTGCCGAACGGCAGCGTGCGATGCGCTGCGGTGAGCAGCAGCGGATCGAAGATCTCGCCGTTCGCCGTGGTGCGCCCGGCGAATTCCTGGCCGTACCAGCTCGCGATTCCGTGCGTGATCTCCGAAGGCTGCGGCTGCGTCTGCGGCTTCGTCGAGACGCATCCGCTCGCGACGACGAGCAGCAGCAGGAGAAGACTCCAGCGCTTCAAACGCGCACCTCGCCGACTTCCGCATGGATCTCGCTTCGATGCTTCTCCAGAATCGGATCGACATCCTCGGCCAGGAACCGCTCGGTCTGCTGCTTCGACAGTCCCGTGTAGTTCTCCGGCCGCGCGATGCGCGCAATCGTCTCGCGGTCGATGCCGAACAGCGCGTCCGCGGCGATGCGGTCGAACAGGTCATTCGCCGCCGCGCCGGACTTCAGCGCATCCGCCGCGGCCTGCGAGTGCACGCGCACGCGCTCGTGCAGCACCTGGCGATCGCCGCCGGCGCGCACACCCTCCATCATCAGATTCTCGGTCATCATGAACGGCAGCTCCCGCCGCACGTTCGCGGCAATCACTTCTTCGTGAACGACGATGCCGCCGACGATGTTGTCGTAGATCAACGCGAGCGCGTCGGCCGCGAGGAAGGCCTCGGGGATCGCGATGCGCCGATTGGCCGAATCGTCGAGCGTCCGCTCGAACCACTGCGTCGCCGCGGTCAGCGCGGGATTGAGCGAGTTCACGATCAGATGCCGCGACAACGCATCGATGCGCTCCGCGCGCATCGGATTGCGCTTGTACGCCATCGCCGACGACCCGACCTGCTCTTCCTCGAACGGCTCCTCGATCTCGCGCAGGTGCTGCAGCAGCCGCATGTCGTATCCGAATTTCGAGGCGCTCTGCGCGAAACCCGACAACGCCGACACGACCTGCGCGTCGACCTTGCGCGAATACGTCTGCCCCGACACCGGATAGCTCCGCCGCATCCCCACCTTCTCCGCGACGAGCTGCTCGAGACGGTTCACCTTCGACTCGTCGCCCTTGAACAGATTGAGGAACGAGGCCTGCGTTCCCGTCGCACCCTTCACGCCGAGGAGAGCGAGTTGCGACAGACGGAAGTCGAGCTCGTGATAGTCGAGCAGCAGATCGTGCAGCCAGAGCGTCGCGCGCTTGCCGACGGTCGTGAGCTGCGCGGGCTGGAAGTGCGTGAACGCAAGCGCCGGAGTCGCGCGCCATGTCCAGGCGAGCTCGCGCAGCTTCGCCATCAGATTCACCAGGCGGCGGATAAGGATCCGCAGCGCTTCCGCCATCTGCAGGATGTCGGTGTTGTCGGTGACGAACGCCGAGGTGGCGCCGAGGTGGATGATGCCTTTCGCGGAGGGAGCCTGCAGGCCGAAGGCGTAGATGTGGGACATCACATCGTGACGGATCTCGCGCTCGCGGCGCTCGGCGTCTTCGTAGTTGATGTCTTCGGCGTTCGCTCTCAGCTCGGCGAGTTGCGCGTCGGTGATCTCCAGACCGAGCTCTTTCTCCGCCTCGGCCAGCGCGATCCAGAGACGGCGCCACGTGCGGAACTTGAAGTCGGCGGAGAAGAGGTACGACATCTCTTTCGAGGCGTACCGTTCAGTGAGGGGATTCGAGGCGGAATTGCGCTTCACGAACGGATTATAACGGCCTACACTACGGCAAATGCCGCCCTCGGTTTCCACCCACGATTCGCGCCGTGCAACACAGAAGGCGATGCGGATCGGCGTCCTGATCTCGGGTGCCCTGGCGCTGCTTTTCTGTATCTATCTCTTCAGCGACCGCGGCGGGATCGGCGAGCTGCAGCAGGCGCGGCAGCGCGTCCAGTCATTGCGCGCCGACATCCAGCGTCTCCAGGCGGAAAACGCCCGCCTCCGCGCCGAAGTGGAGAGCGCGAAACGCTCGACGTTCGCCGTCGAGCGCATCGCCCGCGAAGACCTCGGCATGTCGAAGAAGGGCGAGATCGTCTACATGCTGCCGAAGACGCGCTGAGGCCACGCCACCCTTCCCTCTCATTCGTCCCATCTATACTCACGCGCAATGTGCGGCATCAACGCCATCTTCGCGTATCGAAGTGACGCTCCGCCCGTCGACCGCGATGAGCTCATTGCGTCGCGCGAGTGCATGCGCCTGCGCGGGCCGGACGCCTCGGATGCGTGGATCTCATCCGATGGCCGCGCCGGTCTCGGGCATCGCCGCCTCGCGATCATCGACCTCTCTCCCGGCGGCGCGCAGCCGATGCAGCGCGGCGAGCTGACGATCGTATTCAACGGCGAGATCTACAACTACCAGGAGCTGCGCGCCGGCCTCGAGGCTCGCGGCCGCGTCTTCACTTCTCACTCCGACACCGAGGTGCTGCTCGCGCTGTACGACGAAAAGCGGGAAGCGATGTTGAACGAGCTGCGCGGCATGTTCGCCATCGCACTCTGGGATGGACGCGAGCGGCGCATGCTGCTGGCGCGCGATCCGTACGGCATCAAGCCGCTCTATTACGCGAACGACGGCGGAACGATCCGCATCGCCTCGCAGGTGAAGGCGCTGACGGGCGGAGGTCGCGTCAGCCGCCAGTTCGATCCCGCGGCGGCGGCAGGCTTTTTTCTTCGCGGCACCGTGCCGGAGCCTTTCACGATGTATCGTGCGATCCGCGCCCTGCCGGCCGGCTGCTTTTCCTACGTCGACGCGAACGGCATGCGCGATCCGTCCCGCTACTTCTCGATCGCGGCGACGCTGCGCGACGCCGTCGAATCCCGCGCGCACTTCACCGAAGAGCAGCGCCGCGAGGCGGTACACGATGCGGTGCTGGAATCGGTGCGCTACCACCTCGTCGCCGATGTTCCCGTCGGCGCGTTCCTCTCCGCCGGCATCGATTCGACCGCCGTCGTCGCGCTCGCGCGTGAGAGCGGTGCGACCGATTTGCAGACGCTCACACTCCGCTTCTCCGAGTATCGCGGACGCGACAACGACGAGGCCCCGCTCGCGGAGCTGGTCGCGAAGCAGTACGGCGTGCGGCACGCGATCCGCGAGCTGACGATCGATGAGTTTCGCGCGGAGCTGCCGCACGTCTTCGCGGCGATGGATCAGCCGAGCGTCGATGGCCTCAACAGCTACTTCATCAGCAAGGCCGCGCATGATTTCGGATTGAAAGTCGCGATGTCGGGCACCGGCGGCGACGAACTGTTCGGCGGCTATACCTCGTTCCGCGACATCCCGCGCTGGATGCCGGTCACGCAGCCGCTGGCGCGCGTGCCGGGGCTGGGCAACGCCGTCTACCGGCTCAACACCGCGCTGGCGAAAAGGAGCCGGCACATCAGCCCGAAAATGGGCGAGATCCTGCGCTACGGCTCTTCCTACGCCGGCGCCTATCTCGTCAAGCGCGGGCGCTTTCTCGCCTCAGAGCTTCCTGCGCTTCTCGGCCCCGACATCGCAGACGAGGGCCTGAAGCGACTCGATCTCCTCGGCCTCATCGAGCAGACGATCACTCCCGATCCCGGGAATCCGTTCGCGCGCGTCGCGGCACTCGAGTCGTCGCTCTATCTGCGCAATCAACTGCTGCGCGACATGGACTGGGCGTCGATGGCGCATTCGCTCGAAGTGCGCGTGCCGCTCGTCGACGCGCACCTGCTGCGCAAGCTCGCACCGGTGCTCGTGTCGCGAAGGGAGCGGGGAAAACAGTTGCTCGCCGCTGCGCCGCGGCCACCGTTGCCGGCCGCCGTCCGCGAGCGGCGCAAGACCGGCTTCACGCTGCCGATCAAAGAGTGGCTGAAGCAGGAAGGGAACACGGAGTTCGGGAAGCGTGGATGGGCACGCAAGGTGTACTCGGTGATGTTCGCGGGCTCGATGGGATATTGGTAGCTCACTCCGGCGGCGGCGGCAGCGCGAACTGCTCGTAAAACTTCTTGACGTCCGTGGTGATCTCGTCCGCCTGCGCCCGCAACGTCCAGACGAGGAAGAGGCGATTGCGGCGGCGGATGATGTAGCCCTCCTGCGTGGCCGGCACGGTCATCTTGTACTCCTCCTTCGGCGGTATCGTCGCGACGAAGCGGATGGCCTGATTGCGGTTGATGAACGTGCGGTCCGACGTCGACATCTTTCCCCCGATGGCCCCCTCCCATCCGTCGAGAAATCTCTCCATCAGGCTGTAGGCGTTGTCGTCCACGACGACCGTGTGCGCATCGAAATACTGCACCGCATAGAAATGACCTTTGTACGAAGAGGAGAGGGTGTTGAACGACCAGATGTCGCCGCGAATGTTCTTCTCTTCGCTGTTCATCTCGGGTTCGGCGGGAAACGCCGCGCTGAAACTGCCGTCGGCGGCTTTGTAGGGCTTCCAGTCGATCTGCATGTACTGGAGACCCTGCTTGCCGGTGCGCAGCTTCGCGACCACGAAGAGGAGCACGAGCACGATGCCGATTACCGTCTTCAGCGGAAATCCGCGCGACTCGGAGGAGCGCACCGCGGTCTTGCCCGGCATCGTGCGCCGTTGTGCGGGCGCAGATGGTGCCTCGAAATCGGGCGGCGCCAGATCGAGCGTGAACGTGTCGTCCGGCATGCGCCGCACGATGTACATCGTGGAGCCGATTGCGAATTGCCGCTCGTCCTCGCCGGCAGACAGCGGCTTCGCGGCCGCACGCCCGTCGACGCGAATCGCCGCCTTCCCCGTCTGCCAATCGTTGTCGATCGCGACGGTATGCGAAAGGCCATCGACCTCGACCGTCCAGGTGAAATCGCTCATTTCGAGAGTCCTCAGTTGTCAGGAATGAGCGCACTATAATCAGCAAAATCCCTCAAATCCAGAAAGAATGCTGCTCCTCCCGATCGGCCGTGAGAACGGCGCGCTGCAACGCCCGGCGCTGGTGACCTACACCATCGTCCTCCTCAATGTCCTCGTCTTTCTCTTCTGCAGCCTCAGCACGAACGATCCCGATGAAGCGGAACTGATTCACCACTGGCAGGAGACGGCCACCTATCTTCGCGAACGTCCCTACCTGACGGTATCGCCGCGCATCGCCCATCTCATGCCGAAGGATGTGCGGGAGCGCGTACCGCAACACGACGCGTCGGTTCCCGACTGGCGCGCGGCGAAAGAACAGGAAGACGCCGACGCGATGGCGCTCGAGCTGTCGAAGATGTACGACGCCGCCCCGGCCTCATTCAGGAATGCGTACATCCCTGCCGTCGGAGGGATCGGCGCGATCCTCACGTCGATGTTCCTCCATGCGGGGCTGATGCACCTCATCGGCAACATGGCCTTTCTGATCGCCACCGGGCCGTTCGTCGAGGATGCCTTCGGCGCGCTGCTCTATGGCGCGCTGTACATGCTCGGAGGGATGTTCGCGACGTCGGCTTTCGGGATGCGCTTCCCGTCGGCGATCATTCCGCTCGTCGGCGCATCGGGCGCAATCGCCGCGGTGATGGGCGCCTATCTCGTTCGCTACGTCACCGCCCGCGTCGAGATGCTCTTCATTCCAGTCATTGTTTTTCCGTTCTGGCGCTATCGCTTTTCTGTCCCCGCGTTCGTCCTTCTTCCGCTCTGGTTCCTGGAGCAGATCGTGTCGATTCCAACGGAGTCGAGCGACGGCGGTGTCGCGGTGACGGCCCACATCGCGGGATTTCTTTTCGGCGCCGTGGCGGCCGGCGTGCTGCGAGTGTTCCTGCGCGGCGGCGCACCTTCGGCGAAACAGTCCGCCGCTGCGGAAGCGATGGATCCGGCGGTTGAGCGCATTCGATCTCAAATCAATCCGGGAGACTACGACTCCGCATTGCGGGCGGTGAACGAACTGCTCGCGCGCGAGCCTTCTAATCAACACGCGGTTCGGCTGGGCCTCGACATCGCGCGCTCATCGCACCGCGATGCCGAAGCCGATGCGTATGCGGCAAGGCTGCTCACTCTCTATGCCGGCAAAGGTCTCGGCAAAGAGACGGCGAAGTTGATCGACGAGCTGGCTAACCAGCCGTTGCCACGCTTCGCGATCCGCGCCGCACAGGAGATGGAGCACCAGGCGAGGCGCGCCGACGCAATCCGCCTCTATGAGGCTGCAGTCGCCGCACAAAGCACCGATGCCGTCCAGACGCTGGTGAAAATCGGCATCCTCCGCCGCAGCGAAGGCGACGCCGACGGCGCGCGCGCCGCGTTCCAGCGAGCGCTCGAGCATCCGCAGTGCACGAGCGAGTGGACGCAGCGGATCAACGCGATCCGGTCACGTTGATCGTCTTCTGCATCCCCTTGCCCTTATGGCCGTCGACCGGGCAATAGACGGTGTACGTTCCCGGCGCGAGATCGATTTCGAGCGTCGTACTGTCGCCCTTCATCAGCGCCTGCACCTCGCGATGCACGCTGCCGCCCTCGATCACGAAGCCGTGCTTTTGTTCGCCGTGATTCGTGATCTGCAAGACGTGCTTCCCTGCCGGAAGCGAATCCGTCATGTTGATCGAGTATTCGGTCAGGTCGACCTGCACCTCCGGCATCGCCACCGGCACTTCTTTCGTCCGCGAGGTCTCGGTCGCGGGATTCATCCGCGACGTGTTCCCGGGCACCTGCTGCGGGTTCGTCGTCGTGGTGGAGGTCTGAGGACCGCCGGACTTCTCTTCGTTGCCGCCGTGCGGCGGACAGGCGAGAAGGAGGAGCGCGAGGGCGGCTGCGATTCTCTGCATCGCGCGCCTCACGGCTTCTTCGTCACCGCAGTGCTCGTTGCGGAAGGTGTCGACACTGCGACCGTCGCGGTTCCGTCCGGGCCGGAGAGAGTCGAGGTCGTCTCCGTCTTTGCGGCGTGGACATCCGCAGTGCCGGTGACGGCGACATTCGTAGCGGCCTTGCTCGGCGCGATCGTATCGAGTTGCTGTGCCGCAGCGGCGGATCCTGTCGCAGGGGGCGCCGGTTCGCCGGTCCCGGTGGTCCCATTGACAGATCGGTCGGTCGCATTGCCGAGCGTTGCTGTCTCGACGGGCTGATCCTGTTTCTTACAACCCGCTCCGCACAGCAGCAGGGCACAGATGAGAACGGCTCCAGTACGGCGCATTGCACACACTCCTTCGTGATGGATCTCAGGCAAAAGGCGTGCGCAATCAGTACAATCCGCGGCAGTCCAATCGGCCCGGAGGTTCTCCCTTGAAGCACATCTCACGCATTCTCGCGTTCTTCAGCATCGCTGTGGTCTCGGTGTGCTGCGCCGCAGCAGAAGAAAACGCCGCGCAACTCGTCGCGCGATACGACAATCTCTCTCTCGGAGGCCCGCCCGTCTCCGTTTCTGCGCTGGTGATCACATCAGGTTCAATGAAGTTGACGCTGGGCAGCGGAAGCGCGGCGTCTGTCAAAGCCGGCGATCAGGTGATCGGGATGTTCTTCAAAGGGACGGGCTCGTTCGAATACAGCGCGAAAGACAACGTCGAGCTGCCGATCATGAAGGCGAACCTCCGCGAGACGAAATCGGCCGGAACCGTGAACAACGGCGTTCTCAGCGGCTCCTTCACCGAGGCTCTGATCGCGGCGCAGAACGTCACCCTTCCGGCGCTCGAGGGTCCTGCCGGGAGCGCACTCGACGACACGTTCGCGCATCACCGCGCGATCCTGAAGAACGATCAGGAGAGTCTCCTCTCGCTGAGCTTCGCGGCGCACCAGCTCACGGCACCGGCGCAGCGCATCGTGCGAGCCGAGCTTCGCGGAGCGGGCGATGACGAATGGGTCTATGAAGCCGATCAAAACAACGAGAAGCTCCTCGCGCTCTATACCTATCAGTTCGATGACCGTGCTCGGCGCGTCGAACGTTATGAAGCGGTCATTTCGGAGCGTCCGATCGGACGGACGCGCGCCGACATCGCTCCTTACGACTATGTTCTCAGCGCCGTCGATTACACGCTCGAAGCCGGCGACGGCAATGACCTGCACGTCGTCGCCACAGAGACGATCACACCACGCGTCAACGGCATCCGCGGCCTGGTCTTCGGCCTGACCGATCTGCAGTACGCGTCCGGCGAGAAGACGCCGCGCCATTACACGCCGAAGAGCATTACGACTGACGACGGGAAGCCGCTCGCATTCGCGCACAGGATCGACACTCTTCTCGTGTCGCTGCCCCAGCCTTCCATGGCCGCGGCACCGATCAAGCTGAAGTTCGATCTCAGGGGCGACCTGCTCATTCGGGAGAACGGCGACAATCAGTGGTTTCTGCGCAGCGAATGGTTCCCGGAGCCGCACACGGCGGGTATGGCCACGACCGCGCATGGCGTGATTCGCGTGAAGGCGCCTTTTGTTCCGTTCGCAGGTGGAAAGACCATCAGACGCGTGACCGAGGGTGGCTATAACGTTCTGGAGACCTCGATCGACCAGCCGGTGCACTTTGTGGCGGTGACTGCCGGCAAATACGCTTACGAAGAAGAGAAGCGCGGCAATATGACGGTCCGCACCGCTTCTTATGGCCAGAAGAATGTACGGGCGATCAAGAAGATCAATGCGCTCGCCTTCGACATGATTCAGTACTACGAGTACTTCCTCGGTCCCTTCCCAATGGACGAATTGAATATTGTGGAATTGAACTCGTTCGGATCGGGACAGGCGCCTGCGGGATTGGTCTTCATCACCTCGGAGGCCTTTCAGCCGCTTCTGGAGCCGATCAACCAGCTGTTCTCCGAAGGGATCAATGAGCGGATGGCGCATGAGATCGCACACCAGTACTGGGGAGTCGCGGTACGGTGGCCGAGCCCCGAGGAGCAGTGGCTCAGCGAGTCATTTGCGGAGTATTCAGCAGCACTGCTATTGAAGAAGTTTCAGGGCGGTGCACCCTACAACCGGCTGCTTGCGCATTGGAAAGCAGACTCGAACGAGAGCCACACAGTCGCGCCGATTCCGCTCGCGAATCGAATTACGGACGAGTTCAATCGCACGAAGCTGTTGTACGGCAAGGGACCCTATCTGCTCGCCGCACTGCACAAGCAGGTTGGCGACGAGCAGTTTCTTACGTTCATGAAGTCGTACCAGAAGAGCTTTCACAACAAGGCGGGGACGACCAAGGATGTCGCCGGCCTGCTCGGCTTCGTGGCAAAACAGGATTTCAAACCGTTCTTCGAGCAGTACTACTGGGGTACCGACGTGCCGGAGCTCAAGTAACGGGCTCCGGCGTTTGAGCGCCTGCGCAGTGTACCGCTCGACTAACCCGGCGCTGCACCGGCACGCGAATCCTCTCGATGCCGCTACATCCCTTCGACCAGCAGCATCTCCGTCGTCGCGCACGCCTGCCGCAGTGCCTTCGCCGGCGCGTACTCCGGCGAGTCCCACCAGGCGCGCCCACGCTCGAACGTCGGGAACTCGAGGATCACTGTGCGGTTCGGCGATTGTGAGCCTTCGAGCCGCTCCGTCCGACCGCCGCGCGCGAGGTAGCGGCCTCCATAGGCGGCGATCGATGACGGAGCGAGTCTCTTGTATTCCTCGTAACGCCCGGGATCGTTGATCTGAATATCGACAATCAAATAAGCAGCCATGCTTTGATAGTACGATCTCCTGATGCCGGCCGCCAGTGAGAGGATCGAAGGCGCATTGTGGGGACTTCTCATTGGAGACGCCCTGGGAGTCCCATACGAATTCCACCCGCCATTTCGAATCCCTGCCGCGGCAGAGATCGAGCTCGAGCCGCCCGCCGGCTTCTCCCGCTCTCACGCCAGGGTTCCGCCGGGCACATGGAGCGATGACGGCGCGCAGGCGCTCTGCCTGCTTGCCTCCCTGCTCTACTGCGGCCGCCTCGACATCGAGGACCTCATGCGCCGCATCGTCAACTGGTACGAACATGGGTACATGGCCGCGGACGGCCTTGTCTTCGACATCGGCACGCAGACCTCGCGCGCGCTGACTGCATTTCGATCCGGCACACCCGCAGCCGAATGCGGACCACGCAGGGAATCGGACAATGGGAACGGTTCACTGATGCGGGTGCTCCCGCTCGCACTGTGGCACAAGGGAAGCGACGCGGATCTGATTCGCGATTCGCGTCTGCAGTCCGTGATCACCCACGGCCATGTCCGTTCACAATTGTGCTGTGCTCTCTATTGCATGTGGGCGCGGAGAATCATGCAGGACGATCCCGATCCATGGTCATCGGCAGTCGCAGCGGTCCGTTCCTGCGCGTCCGAGAGCCGTGAGCTCGACCTCATTCTGCAGGCGCGCACGTTCGGCGGCAGCGGATACGTCGTCGACTCGCTCTCCTCTGTGCGGCACGTCATGAACGCCGGCTCTTATGAGCAGGTCGTCAAGGCGGCGATTCAACTCGGCAATGACACCGACACGACGGCCGCCATCGCGGGCGGGATCGCGGGATTGCGAGACGGGGCGGGCGCAATCCCGCCGCGCTGGCGCGAAGGGTTGCGCGATGCCGCTCTCTTTCAGCCGCTGTTGGCGCAGTTGCTGTAGCGCGTGCATCGCCCGGCTTTTGGGAGTAGGCTTCGGGACATAGAGAAAGAGAGGTCTCTATGCGTCCCTTCCCCGGCGCTTGTGTCCTCATTTTCCTGGCTCTTTCTGCGCATGGCGCGTCACCCGCCTGGTCGCAGCTTCCGGCGGGCGGCGCCGCGCCGCACGCACGGTATGGCCATAGCGCGGTCTACGATTCCGCCTCGAATCGGATGATCGTATTCGGCGGCCGCTACGGCGGACCGAACGATCCGCAATCGAGCACCGGCGTCCTCAGCGACCTCTGGATCCTGACGAATGCCAATGGCAATGGCGGGCCGAGTCAATGGCTCAACGTGACGCCTCCTTCGTCGCCGCCGGCAACCTGGGGTCATTCCGCAATCTACGATCCAGTAGCGAACACCATGGTCATCGCCGGGGGAACCACAGGTTTCAACAATCCCTGCACGTGCGATGTCTGGCTGTTGACGAACGCCAACGGGGTCAGCGGCACACCTGCGTGGAGCCGCCTGCCGATTTCCTGCATGGCGGGCAGCGTCGGACCGCGCACCATGATGCCGGCGGCGTTCAATGCCGCATCGACCGGCATGCTGCTCGTCGGAGGGAGCGACTGCAGCAACGGCGGCCAGCCGCAAACCTGGCTGATCGGCAACGCCAGCTCGACGGCCGGTGCGCAATCGTGGATTCATCTGACTCCCGGCGGGACGAAGCTCGACGACAGTCTGCGCCTCACCGGGGCCAGCATCTACGATGCGAACAACGACAGGATGGTGATCTGGGGAGCGACATTCGCGTACCCGCTGAACCGGCTCTACGTACTCGACAATGGTGCAGGGCGCGGCACGCGGCCTCTCGAATGGTCGATTCTCACCACTTCATCGGCACCCGGCACGGCCGCCAACAGCGGACCGGTCGCGATCTACAACAGCGCGAACAATCGAGCGGTCTTTTTCGGCGGCGTCGTTCCGGGCTCCGGGTTCCCGCAGTTGACCGGCGCCACGAACGAAACCTGGCGCCTCGACAACGCAAACGGACTGAGCGGAACACCATCGTGGTCGCGCGTCACGCTCGCGGGAGCCTCGCCCGCGGCCCGCACAATGAACTCGGCGGTCTATGACAGCGCATCCGACCGGATGATCATCTTCGGAGGGGGCGCCGACGGCGGCTCCACGAGTTTCAACGACGTCTGGATTCTCGACAGCGCGACGGGAGGAACTGCCGCGCCTAACAATCCGCTGCAGCTCACGCCGCCGTCGATCTCCTTCGGAACGGTCAATGTCGGATCGGCCAGCAGCCCGCAAAGCGCGAACCTCGTGAACACGACCGTGCCGGTCGCGCCGGGCATTCCGATCACCATCACGATCAGCGGCGACTTCCAGCAGACCAATACCTGCCCGTCATCGATCCTCCCTTCGCAATCGTGCATCATCAATGTGACGTTCACGCCGGCCGCCGCCGGCGTGCGCAGCGGTACGCTGACCGTGACCCCATCATCCGGCACGGCGGTCCAGACCACACTGACGGGGACAGGTGCCAGCGCGGCGGGACTCACCGGGGCCTTTACGATCAACGGCACGGCGAACAGCAACACAGCTCTTGCTGCAGCGACCGGTCAGGCTCTCACGTTCACTGCGTCGGAGCCCTCGAATGCGACATTCCAATGGAATTTCGGCGATGGATCGTCTGGCGCAGGACGCACAGTGCAGCATGCATTTGCGTCCGCCGGGACCTTCACCATCACGCTCACAGTGACTTCCGGCTCGTCGCAAGTAACCGGAACAGGGCGTGTGCTCACGTCGAACCCCAGTTCGGCCGCGGTGAGGCGCAGGGTTCTACAGCCCCCGCAATCGATTACAGAGAGCACATCGAAGATCATCTCCGCCGCAGCGGGCGGCACGCTCACACTTCCAAGCGGGCCGAGTGTCAGGTTCGACGCCGGGGCGCTGCCTAGGGATCTGCGCGTCACGATCACGAAGCAGGCGGCGCTGGGAACCACCGTTCCCGGCGGAATTCTCAAGGCCGCCGGGCCGGCACTCTCGATCGACTTCGCTCCACTAACGCCCAAAGGCAGCAGCGCCACCTCGGTCACAGGAACAGTCTCGATCACCCTTCCAGTGCCGGCGCAACTCGCATCGGAAGCGATCTCTTACGGCGTGGCGTGGATTCAGTCGCCACAGGGATGTACGAGTCTCGTCGCCGCAATCCAGGCATTCCGCAATGCAGCGAACGTGACGATGACGATTCCGGCCGGCTTCCTGTCCGTCGCCGCGGTTCGAGGCGGAGCGGCATCGACCGTCACCGTAGCGCCAGCGCAATACTCCGCGGATCGCACCAGGGTCGACACATCCCGCCTCGGTCTTCGCATTCTTCCGGGAGCGCAACAATGCTGGACGGGGCTGACTCCGAATCATCAGTTCAAGCCTGATCAACGCGTCTGCGTGTTCGTGCACGGCGTGCTCAGCTCCGTCGAGGGCGCCTACCCCACCGGCGCATCCTGCGGCCCCGGATGCATTACCGCCCTGGCCGATAAGAACGCGTGTGATGTGGTCGCGGGTTTCAACTACGACTGGACCGCGGACACGGAAGTCAGTTCGAATCTGCTCGCACAAAAGCTGAACAGCCTTGTCGTGGACGGCGGCGCGCGGCATCTCGTCATCGAGGCCCACAGCCTCGGCGGAGTCGTGACACTCGGCGCATTGTCCAAGGTGCCCAACCTGCCGATCGACAGCGTCATCACGCTCGGAAGCCCGCTCTTTGGCACACCCGCCGCGCAGCGCGCCGAAGACTTCATGACTTCGGAATTCATCTATGGCGTTCCCGCCGGCGAATTCTGGGCCGCAGTCCTGCTCGGTGGTCAGGCCCTCGGAACAGATTCCTCACTGCGCGGCGACCTTCTTCCAGGTTCGCTGAAGCTGAACGGCTACCGCACCGGTTTCCGCCAGAACTACCCATTGACACCGTTGATCGTCGCGGGAGGAACCAGGCCCGCACTTCCCTGCGCAGAGACAATCTTCGGAGACGAAAAGAATGACGGGATTGTCAATCTGAATTCGGCTCTTGCGGTTGGTTTCGAGAATGCAGGACCGGTCGAGCGGCTGGACCCATTCGATCTCGCGCACACAGACCTCGAATGCAATCAGGGCGTCATTGACAAGGTCGCGGCGAAGCTCGACAACGCTTCCACTGTGGATCTCACAGTGAAGCTCGCAGGATTCCTCGATCCACTCACAGGCGAAGACGCCGTGATGACCGACGACGGATCGATCCGGTGCCTCCCATCCTGCGCGAACAGTTACAACCGAAACAGCAGCGTGACGCTGAAGGCGTCCTATGGCGAGAACTACGAATTCGTTTCGTGGACCGGCGACTGCACCGGCACCTCCACGAGTTGCAGCATGACCATGGACCGCAGCCGCACAGTCACTGCGACGTACAGGCCCGCGTCGTTCACGGTGTCGCCGGCACAAGCAGTTCTGTCAGCACCTCAGGGATCGAATGCGACGCCTCAAACATTCACGATCAGCAATCAATCGAACATCCCGCTCTTTCTCACGTTCCATGCTTCGGCGGACTGGATCGCCCTTCCCTTCAGTATCGATGTGAAAGCGCTCGGCACAGCGGCGTTTTCAGCGTCATTCGACACGAAGCCGCTCGATCCCGGCGTTTACAAAGCGACGATCGACGTCGAGCTCGACACCAAGAAGGTGAGCATCCCCGTCACGCTCACCATCAATGCGGTGAATCATTCGCCCGCGCTCTCCGTTCATTTCGCGCAGCAATCGCCGCGCAATGATTCGAGCTATGGCGACTACACCGATCCCGACGGCGATGCAAAGACGATCGAGTACACCACGACGGCCTATGCGGTGTTCCACAATGCCGCCGGCGATCGCACCTCAGGAACCGCGACGTACACGAGCACGGCAACGCTGACGAATGGCAGCGCCGGCTCGCAGTACCTCACAGGCTGGAACCTTACCGATGCGCAAATCGCCGACGCACGAGCCAAAGGCGACACTTCGATCACGCAGTTCTCGCACGTTCACGCACAGGCCGTGGATGCCGCGGGGAATCGCTCGGCATTTGCGGATCAGGATCACTCGATCACGCTCGACATGCGCTCCGTGCTGGTCACGATCTCGCCGAACACGGCGACGGTAGCTCCGGGTCAGTCGCAGCAATTCACGGCGGCCGTCTCTGGAACGAGCAACACCGCGGTGACATGGAAAACGACGGGAGGATCGATTTCGGCCGGCGGTTTGTACACGGCACCGCAGGCCGCAGGAACGTATTACGTCACCGCGACGAGCGTTGCCGATCCGACAGCCGTGAGCGAGGCCGCAACGGTCACCGTCACATCATCGGGCGGAGGGGGCGGTGGCAACGGCAGTGCGACGCTCGTTCTCAACTACTCCGTGACAGGAGGGCCCGGCACAAGGACAGGAACGCTGACATGGACACGCACCGCGACGATTTCGGGCGCATCCGACCCGCGCGGTACGTATCGCCTCGACAGCGACACCGGTGGACTCCTCACACCAGGATCCATCAGC
Organism: Acidobacteriota bacterium; assembly: GCA_021325515.1. Taxonomy (GTDB): domain Bacteria; phylum Acidobacteriota; class Thermoanaerobaculia; order Gp7-AA8; family Gp7-AA8; genus JAJPHC01. The sequence continues at coordinate 16,380 of JAJPHC010000041.1, read as the reverse complement.
GGCCGCCTGCTCCTGAATGACAACGGTGTCGCATACGACCTGTTGTTCAGCCCGCGTGGCCAATTGACCTTCACGATCAACGGGACGAGCATCACCGGCGTCAAAACGACCACGGCTGACTACCTCGTGTCGGATGGCGGAACGCTCTATCAAGGCAACGTAACGACAGGAACCTATACGCCGGGAAACTGACCGAATCTCCGAATATTGACGGCCCACGGGCGGTTCACTACACTCGCTGTCCCGTCCGCGGGCCATTTCTTTCTCAGGGCGACGTAGCCAAGTGGTAAGGCAGAGGTCTGCAAAACCTTTATTCGCCGGTTCGATTCCGGCCGTCGCCTCCATTCCTGTCCCGCGCGATTTCAATTTCATCGGTACGGTCGAGTCGCACGGCTGGTACCGCCTCGCGCCTTTCCGATGGAAAAAGCCCTTCCTTCGCCGCATCGAGCTGCTCGGCGGCGTTCCGTGCGACCTCACGATCACGCATCGAAAGAACGCTCTCGTCATCACGGGCGCGCAGGACTCCGCCGAGCTCCGCGCGAAGATCACGCGGATGTTTCAGCTCGGCGTCGATCTCTCCGAGTTTCACGAGAAGGCGCGCACATCGGCGGCGCACGAGTGGGCGGCGCGTGAGCGCTTCGGCAGATTGCTCTGCGGCGCAACGCTCTTCGAAGATGCAGTGAAGATCATTCTCACGACCAACACGATGTGGCGGCAGACCGTCCGGATGAGCGAGCTGCTCGTCGCGAAGTGCGGGCGCGACGGCGCATTTCCGGAGCCGGAGCACATTCGCCGTTTCACTCCCGAGGAGCTGCAGGCGGATTGCAGACTCGGCTATCGCGCGAAGTCGATTCACGCGCTCGCAGCAACGGCGATCGAGCCGTGCCACGGAACGAGCGAGGAATGCTTCAGGAGCTACCAGCGGCTGCCGGGCATCGGGCCGTACGGCTCGGCCCACCTCCTGGCGATGGATGGACGGCATGACTACATCGCCGTCGATACGGAGTTCCGACGATTCGTCCGCGCGACCTACCACGGCGGGCGCAAGGTCAGGGACGCGACGCTCGTGAAACGCTACGCAAAGTGGGGCCGGTGGAAGTACCTCGCCTATTGGTCGGAATTGTGGGCTGAGGGGTGAAGCGCGCGGGGACAAATAGTGTACTCCCCGTTTCCGCGAGCAGGAATATTGATTATTTGGGGCCCGTTTGCAACAATGGTCCGATGACAAGCGTACCTAAGATGCTTGTTTTACAATAGTTTACGTGTGTTTTACCGATCTCATGGACGACAGGATTCGACAGCTTCTCCGCGACCTCGGAACCGCGATCAACGAGTCGATCTCCGGCTCCGACGACGTCAGCCGCCACATCCAGAAGATTCGCGATGAAGGCTACGATCTCTACGTCGTCCTCGACGCGACGATCGGCCTCAACAAGCAGGAGGATGGCGAAGAGGCTTCCGTCGATGTCGCTCCGCAGGAGACGAAGGAAGTGCAGTTCCGCATCAACGTGAACGACCTCGCGCTTCTCCGCGGACTGGGAATCGATCCGACGCGCAAGGTACGCTCCACGCGCCGCGTCGAGCCGCTCGCGCAATCGGGTGCCGAAGAGTAATCATCGGACGGATTCGCCGCTGCTCGCGGACGAAACGTCCGCTTCAGAATGACAGTTCCAATGCAGAACCTCTACGACCTTTCGTCGAGCGAGCTCGAGTCCGCACTCGCCGGGCTCGTCTCGCCGCCATTTCGCATTCGCCAGATCGAAGAGTGGCTGCACGTGCGCGGTGTTGCCTCCTTCGACGAGATGTCGAACCTGCCGAAGGAGCTTCGCGCCTCGCTCGCCGGAAACTTCACGCTCGCGTTCCCGGAGAACATCGAGGTCACGACGCCGGCGCCGGACGGAAGCCGCAAGTATCTCTTCAAGCTCGCGGATGGCAATCGGATCGAGGCCGTCTACATGCCGATGGGCGAGCGCACCAGTGTGTGCCTTTCCTCGCAGGCCGGCTGCGCGGTCGGCTGCACGTTCTGCGTGACCGGATTCTTCGGAGCGGGCCGCAATCTCACACCGGCTGAAATGCTCGGCCAGCTCTTCACGATCCGCCGCGAACACTCGATCCCCTCCGAGATGCTGAACGTCGTCTTCATGGGGATGGGCGAGCCGCTGCTCAACTTCGATCATCTCGTGACGACGCTCGACATCATGTCGAAGACGATCGCTCCGAAGCGGATCACGGTCTCGACGTCCGGAATCATTCCCGGCATCGATGCGCTCGCGAAGCTCGAGCATCGTCCGAATCTCGCGGTGTCGATCAACGCACCGGACCGCAAACGCCGCGAGGAGATCATGCCGATCACCTCGAAGTATCCGCTCGATGAGCTGATCGCGTCACTGAAGCGCTACCCCGTCGAGAAGGGACGCGAGATCACGGCGGAGTACGTGCTGCTCGCCGGCTACAACGATTCGCACGACGACGCCGTTGCGCTCGCACGTCTGCTGCGCGGCGTGAAGGCGAAGGTGAACGCGATTCCGTTCAATCCCGATCCGAACCTGCCGGCGTGGATGAAGCGCCCGCAGGATGCGGCGATCGATCGATTCGTGAATACGCTGGTGAAGAACGGCGTACGCGTGACCGTCAGGCGCTCGAAAGGAAACGAGATCGCGGCAGCGTGCGGCCAGTTGCGCGGAAAGACGGAGCCGCCTCCAAGACGGCGGCGCGCGTAGGACAACCTCACGCCAGCGGGAATTGCCGCAGCGGAGTGTGTACCGCACCTTTCGGATCCAGCCTGCTGGAGAACAACGTGACCGCGTCGATCGTAAACGGTTCCGACCTGAAGTCGCGCAGTGCGCTGTTGAAGGTTTCGATGCAGGCCGGCGGCCACCGGTCGCGCATGCGCATCAGCGTGAGATGAGCGCGAAACTCCGCGCGATCGAGATCGACACCGCAGGTCTGAACGGCATCGCGAACCGCAGCCGAGACCGCGTTGAACGAGGCTTCGGGCTGAACGCCAACCCAGCCGACGCGAGCGTGCCTCGGATTGGGAAAGAACCCGCAGCCGGCGAGCATGGCTTCGAATCGCGGCACCGCAGCCAGCGCCTGCCCGACGACCGGTGCGAGCTTCGCCACGAGCGCTTCATCCTTTTCGCCGAGAAACGCGAAGGTCAGATGCTGCGCCTCGGGGCGCACCCACGACGCCGGCGGAAGCTTCGACTTGACGAGCGCGACTCGATCATGGACCGGACGGAGCACGGCCGCGGGAAACGACGTCGCGATGAAGAGGCGCATGAGGACGCCACAGTTTACTCACCGGCGAGAAACTCCGGCGTAAAGATCTTCGCAATCTCTTCGTCGGAGAGAAGCTTCTTCGCCCTCAGCAGCTCGGGGATCGGCGTCTTCGTCGCCGCCGACTCCTTGGCGATCTCCGCCGCGCGCGCGTAGCCGATGATCGGGTTGAGCACCGTTGCCAGCGAGGGCGAGCTGACGTAATACGACTCACAGCGCTCGCGGTCCGCCTTGATGCCGCTGATGCACTTCGCCACGAACACCGGCAGATAGTTCTTCAGGATCTCGATCGAGAAGTTCAACTCGAAGGCGACGAGAGGCATCATCACGTTGAGCTCGAGCTGCCCCGCCTGCGACGCGTAATCGATCGCCGTCGCCGCGCCGATGATGTGGAACAGGATCTGGTTCATGCACTCCAGCATCGAAGGATTCACCTTGCCGGGCATGATCGACGAGCCGGGTTGCACGGCGGGAAGGATGATCTCGGCGAGTCCGGTCAGCGGCCCCGACGCGAGCAGGCGCAGATCGTTCGTGATCCGCGTCAGCTCGAGCGCAAGCGTCCGCAGCGCGCTCGACACCGCGACGACAGGCAGCAGCGACTGCATCGCTTCGCGCAGATCGTCCGCGGCTTCGAGCTCGAGTCCGGTCGCCTCGCGGAGATGCTTCACTACCGCGAAGCGATAGCCGCGGGGCGTGTTCATGCCCGTCCCCGCTGCCGTGCCGCCAATGCCGAGGATGCGCAGCTCGCGCGCGGCATCGCGAAGGAGATGCGTTGCGCGATGCACGGTCATCCCGTACGCGCGAAACTCCTGGCCGAGCGTGACGGGGACCGCATCCTGCAGGTGCGTGCGTCCCGACTTGATCACATCGGCGAGCTCATCTCCCTTCGCATCGAACGCGATCGCCAGCTCGTCGAGCCTCGGAAAGAGCTCGTTGAGCATCAGCAGCGCGCAGATGCGGATCGCAGTCGGGAAGACGTCGTTCGTCGACTGCGACATGTTCACGTCGTCGTTCGGATGGACCTTCGCCATCGTCGCGATGACTTCGTTGCAGTTCATGTTGAACGAAGTGCCGGCGCCGGCCTGAAAGACATCGACGACGAACTGCGGCCGATAGGTTTCGAAGTTGCCGAGGATTTCGTCGCAGGCGGAGACGATTCGATCGGCGCGCTCGGGCGGCATCACTCCGAGCTCGGCATTCGCCAGCGCTGCCGCGCGCTTCAACGTGATGAACGTGCGGATGAATGCGGGATGCTCGCGCAATCCGCTGACCGGATAGTTCTCGACGGCGCGCTGCGTCTGCGCACCGTAAAGCGCGTCATCGGGAACCTGGACTTCGCCTAAGGTGTCGCGCTCGGTTCGCATGAATGAGTCGCCTGCCTATAACGTGCCCGTGGCGCGCACGCCCGACAACTTGAGATGTGAAGTTGCCCTGCGCCTACGCGCGAAGAGCCTCGAGCCGCGCCTTCGATTCCTCGAATACCTGCTGGTGAAGCGACTTTCCATGCGCGTCCATCGTCACGATCGCCATGAAGTCTTCCACCCAGAGATGCCAGATCGCCTCGGGCGATCCGAGGTCCATCCAGTCGACGCCGTCGACGCGCTTGATCGAATTCGCGCACACCTGTGCCGCTCCGCCGATCGCGTGCAGATAGACCGCGCCGTACTGCTTGCATGCGGCGAGCGTCTTTTCTCCCATGCCGCCTTTTCCGATCACGCCGCGGATGTGGTAGTCGCGGATTACCTCATGCTGATACGGCTCTTCGCGCGATGAGGTCGTCGGCCCCGCGGCTTTGCAGACCCATTGATCGTTCTCTTTCACCATCACCGGACCACAGTGATAGATGATGTGGCCCTCGAGATCGACCGGCGGCTTCGTGCCGGTGTGGATGCGATGGTGAACGGCGTCGCGGCCGGTGTAGAGGCGGCCGGTGATGGAGACCGTGTCGCCGACATGCAGCGAGCGGATGGTTTCTTCGTCGATCGGGGTGGTGACTTTCACGAGTGCCATGGGAAATCCTCAATAGAACTTCATCGCAACGGGTGCCGTGATTCGCAGCACCGCTTCCTGTTTGAACCGCTTCTTGTATTCGGACGCAATCGCCTGGAGCGAAGCGTCGAGCTCCGGACCCGGTTTCGCGTCGATCTCGAGGATGTGAACACGCTCGCGCGCGATCTTGCCGTCCGCGCCGAGCCACTGGCCGTTGCCGTCGAGAATCGTCAGACCCTCTTTGAACCTCGGCGTCACGACATCACGGACGAACGCGCTCCACTCTTCATCGGACACCTGACCGCCGCTCGGGATGTCCGTGCCGAAGAAGAGGCGCTCCTCGACCATGCTGCCCGTCGCGCACGACGCCAGCAGCACCGCGGCGAGCAGCGCAATACGGCAGTGTTTCAGTAGAGCCATTCGCTCACGTTTCCCTGGGCGTCGAGATTCGCACCGCGCCGGCGGTACGCCCAGCACATGTAGGCGATCGAAACGAAGAACGAGGCGGGGAGACGATTCTGTTTGCCGATCTTGCAGGCGAGCAGCGTGGTCTTTCCGCCGAATCCCATCGGACCGATGCCGGACTGATTCGCTTTTTCGACCACGCGCTTTTCGAGATCAGCGAGCAGCGGATCCCCGTTCGTGTCATCGAGCTCGCGCAACAGTTGTTCTTTGGCGAAGCCATAGCCGGTGCCGCGGTCGCCGCCGATGCAGACGCCGAGGATGCCGGGGCCACAGCCCTGACCCTGCGCGTTGAGAATGCAGTCGAGAATCGCGTTCTCGACGCCGGCAAGATCGCGGCCGCCCAGCCGCGGATCGGGGAGCGAGTACTGCGCGTTCATGTTCTCGCAGCCTCCCCCTTTCAGCATCAGCTTCACTTCGACGTGCGGCTCACGCCATTGATGGAAGTGGAAGACCGGCGAACCGGGCCCCGTATTGTCGCCGGTGTTCTTTCCGGTGACGGAGTCGACGCTGTTCTGCCGCAGGTAGCCTTTGCGGGTCGCTTCGCGCACGGCTTCGGTCGCGGTCTCTTCGAACTCGAGCTGGTCGTAACCGACCGGCGTGTGGACATAGAAGAGGATGGTGCCGGTGTCCTGGCAGAGCGGCAGCGAGTTGTCGCGGGCTAACCCGATGTTGCACCCGATGACGTCGAGCGCGACGTCGGCGTTCGAGCCCGGCGCTTCCTGCTTGCGTGCGGAAGTGACGGCGCGGACGACATCGTCCGGAAGAATCGTCGAGGTGCGGCGGATCAGCTCGAGAATCGAGTCGAACAGCGCGGATTGCGGAACGGCTTCGCGAAGAGGAGCTGTGGCAGTCATGCAGTGATCTCCAACGGGCGATCTATACGACGTAATCCATTACGTCGCAAGCGCTATCATCACCCCCTGATGCTGCGGGAAGGGTTGATGAAGCACGAACCGGTCGATGGGTTTCGCTGGCGCAGCCACGAAGTCTCACGGATCGAGGGATTCAGCGACGCAGTATTCGGATTCGCAGTGACGCTGCTGATCGTCTCGCTGGAAGTGCCGCGGACGTCGGCGGAACTGCTGGAGACGATGCGCGGCTTTGGCTCGTTCGTCGTCACATTCGTGGCGCTCGCCAGCATCTGGCATGCGCAGTACACGTTCTTCCGGCGCTACGGTCTCGAAGATCGCGTCACCGTGCTGCTGAATCTCGTGCTGCTCTTTACGGTGCTGTTCTTCGTCTATCCGCTGAAGTTTCTCTTCGGCGTGTTGCTCACCGACGTTCACATGCACGGGATGATCGAGACGGCCCACGGGCTCGTGCGCGTCGTGCTGCCCGAGCATCGCAAGTGGATCTTCATCATCTTCGCCACGGGTTACACCGCGGTATTCGGCGTGTTCACCGCGCTCTACCATCACGCGTACCGGCAACGCGGGAAGCTGGAGCTCAACGAATTCGAGCTGTACGAGACGAAGCACTCCGTGAGGCGGATGCTCATCACGATGTTCGTCGGAATCGCCTACTTCGCCGTTGCCCTCACGGAGTCTCTTCCGGAGCGCACGCCCGAGGAGAAGCGAATTGCGGTCATCGTGAGTGTCGCGATGTTCCTCGTGTTCGCAGGACTCATCGGGGCGATCGTAAGAATGGCTCGCGCGCGGCGCCGCGTGCGGAAGGAGTGGCTGGCGAGCCAACCCTAGCCCCTCTCAGAGGGGACAGAGTTTGCACCTAAGGAATTCGTGGCAAATATTGCCGGTTTAGCAATGTGAGTCTAGTTGACTCAATGCGAGGCAAACCATGAATTTCAATAAGCTTACGGTCAAGGCCCAGGAAGCGATCTCCGAGGCGCAGAATCTTGCGCGCGGCGCCGGAAACCCGGAACTGACCGCCGAACATCTCCTCCTCGCCCTGCTGAGGCAGGAGGGTGGGATCGTCGCTCCGATCATTACGAAGCTCGGCCTGAACCCCGGTGCGATCGAGACCGAGGTCGCGACGGAAGTGAGCAAGTACGCGAAAGTCGGCGGTGCGTCGGCGGAACCGATGATCGCTCCCGCGCTGCGGAAAGTCTTCGACGCGGCCTTCAAATCGGCGGATGACTTCAAAGACGAGTACGTCTCGACGGAGCACTTCCTCATCGGCATCACCGAGACGAAAGAGTCGAACGCGGCGCAGATCCTCAAGCGCCACGGCGTCGTGCGCGATGCGGTGCTCAAGGCATTGCAGTCGGTGCGCGGCACGCAGCGCGTCACGGATCAGAATCCCGAAGCGAAGTATCAGGCGCTGGAGCGCTATGCGCGCGATCTCACGCAGCTCGCGCGCCGCGGCAAGCTCGATCCCGTCATCGGGCGCGATGAAGAGATCCGCCGCGTCATTCAGGTGCTGTCGCGCAGAACGAAGAACAATCCTGTGCTGATCGGCGAGCCGGGCGTCGGCAAGACGGCGATCGTCGAAGGGCTGGCGCGTCGCGTCGTCGAAGGCGACGTCCCCGAGGGTCTCAGGAACAAGCGCGTCGTCGCTCTCGACCTCGGCGCGATGATCGCCGGCGCGAAGTATCGCGGCGAGTTCGAAGACCGGCTCAAGGCCGTCATCAAGGAAGTGGAAGAGTCTGAAGGCGAAGTGATTCTCTTCATCGACGAGCTGCACACGCTCGTCGGTGCCGGCGCGGCCGAAGGTGCGATGGATGCGTCGAACATGCTGAAGCCGGCGCTCGCGCGCGGCGAGCTGCGCGCCATCGGCGCGACGACGCTCAACGAGTATCAGAAGCACATCGAGAAGGACGCAGCGCTCGAGCGCCGCTTCCAGCCGGTGTACGTCGGCGAGCCGACGGTCGAGGATACGATCGCGATTCTGCGCGGACTGAAGGAGCGCTATGAAGTCCATCACGGAGTGAAGATTCAGGACTCCGCGATCGTCTCCGCCGCAACGCTTTCGCATCGCTACATCACCGATCGCTTCCTTCCCGACAAGGCGATCGATCTGATCGATGAAGCTGCGTCGCGTCTCCGCATCGAGCTGACGTCGATGCCGCAGGAGATCGACGAGCTCACCCGCCGCATGACGCAGCTCCAGATCGAGCGGCAGGCGCTCGCGAAGGAGGAGAACGTTCATTCGAAAGAGCGGCTCAACCTCATCGAGGCGGAGATCGCCGAACTGCAGACGAAGATCGCGGGACTCAAGGCGCAGTGGGAGAACGAGAAGGGTGTCATCACGCGGATCAATGACCTGAAGAAAAAGCTCGAAGAGACGCGCGAGGCGGCGAATCGCGCGGAGCGTGAAGGCGATCTCAATCGCGCGGCGGAGTTGCGTTACGGACAGGTTCCGCAGCTTCAGCGCGATCTCGATGCGGCGTCGGCGCAGCTCGCCGAGATGCAGAAGGGCGGCGCGCTGCTCCGCGAAGAGGTCACCGACGAAGACATCGCGCAGATCGTCTCGAAGTGGACCGGCGTGCCGGTGACGAAGATGCTGGAGTCCGAGGTGCAGAAGCTGGTTAGGATGGAAGACCGGCTCAAGCAGCGCGTCATCGGGCAGGAAGAAGCGATCACCGCAGTCTCGAATGCAGTGCGCCGTTCACGCGCCGGGCTCAAGGATCCGAATCGCCCGATCGGCTCGTTCATCTTCATGGGCCCGACCGGCGTCGGCAAGACCGAGCTCGCGCGTGCGCTCGCCGAGTTTCTCTTCGATGACGAGAACGCAATGGTGCGCATCGACATGTCGGAGTACATGGAGCGGCATGCGGTGGCGAGGCTGATCGGTGCGCCTCCGGGATATGTCGGATACGAAGAGGGAGGCCAGCTCACCGAAGCGATCCGCCGCCGGCCTTATGCCGTCGTGCTGTTCGACGAGATCGAGAAGGCGCATCCCGAAGTGTTCAACGTGATGCTGCAGATCCTCGATGACGGCCGGCTCACCGATTCGAAGGGGCGCGTGGTCGACTTCAAGAACACCGTGATCATCATGACGTCGAACACCGGCGCGCAGTACATCTTCGAGTATCAGAAGTCGGTGCAGTCGCCGGCGCAGGAAGAAGAGATGCGGCGCAAGGTCGAAGAAGAGCTGCACCGGCACTTCCGTCCCGAGTTCCTCAATCGCATCGACGACATCATCATCTTCCACGCGCTGACGCTCGCGCAGATCAAGCGCATCGTCGACGTGCAGCTCAGGAATCTCTCGAAGATGATCAGTGCGCGCGGCCTGACGCTCGAGGTGAGCGAGGCGGCAAAGGATGCGCTCGCGCATCAGGGCTACGATCCGGCATTCGGTGCGCGTCCGCTGAAGCGCGCGCTGCAACGCCAGATCATCGATCCGCTCGCCATCAAGCTGCTCGAAGGCTCGTTCCACCAGGGCGACACCGTCTTCGTGAACGCCGCAGGCGACGGCAAGGTCGAGCTGTCATTGAACCCCGAGCCAATGTCCGTCCACTAAGTTGGTTTTCGGGGGTCACACCTGGAAAATCAACTTAATTTCCTGCCAACTCCGGCCAGTTAAGTTGATTTTCCAGGTGTGACCCCCGAAAACCAACTTAACTCGTAGACTGGGGGGATGAAGACGCTCATCGTCACCGGCGGCACCGGGGGGCTCGGCGAGACTGTCGTGCGCAGACTTGCGCGAACATACCGCTGCATCCTTCTTTATCACTCGACGCTTCCCGAACAGGCGGAAGGGATCAAAGCCGATCTCAACGATGAGGGGAGTATTCGCGCCGCGATCGAACAGATCGACGATCCATACGGCCTCGTCCACCTCGCGGGCGGCTACGCCGGCGGCAGTGTGTCGGAGACGGCAACCGAAACCTGGCAGAAGATGATCGGGCTGAATCTCACGAGCTCGTTCCTCGTCGTGCGCGAGACGCTCGCGCGGATGAAGCGCGATCGTCCCGGACGCATCATCGCGATCAGCTCGGAGGCGACGATGACGAAGCCTGCGAGCGCGGCGGCATACACGATTTCGAAAACCGGACTGAATACGCTCATCGAGCTCTCCGCCGCCGAGCTCGCGGGAACCGGCATCACTGTGAACGCACTCCTTCCGGGGTCGCTCGAGACGCCGGCGATGCGCAAGGCGATGCCCGACGCGAAGCTCGTTTCGCTGGATCGCGTGGCGGATACCGTCGAGTTCCTGCTTTCTGATGGCGCGGCCAGCATCACCGGCGCGCTCATTCCGCTGAAGGCGTCATGAGCCGCGGATTCCTGTCGTCGCTGGCCGGTCTCGCGATCACGATCTACGCCTGGTTCGCGCATTCCGTCTGGCCCGCGTGGCCGTCGATCTTCGTCTTCGACACGTTCGATCACGGCGGCTTCGCCGAGCTCACACACACAGGTCAGGCGATCGTCACGATTCTGCTCATCACGCTGAACGTCTTCGTCTGGGCGGCGATTCTCCGCTCGCTGATCTGGATGGCGGATCGCGTTACTTCACGACGGACAGGATCGCCCTGATCAAATCCTCGGGCGCGTCGTCGATCGGAATCCGCGGGCCGTTCGTCGTCGCGCGCGCCATGCGGATCGTCTCGCGATACGTCTCGAGGTAGGCCACGCACGAAGGGCAGACCGCGAGATGCCGTTCGAACTCGAGCTTCCGCTCGGGCGACAGCTCGCCGTCGAGATAGTCGGCGAGAAAGCCGATGATCTCCGTGCATGGCAGATAAGGGCGATCAGCCATCAGGCAATATCCCTCATGTGCGGATCGAGCAGCGCACGCAGCGCCTGCCGTCCGCGGTGCAATCTGATTTTCACGGCGTTGGGTGTGACGCCGAGCATCTGCGCGACGTCTTCGGTCGGCAACTCCTCGATGTCGCGGAGAAGCAGAACCACGCGATACGTATCGGGCAACTGTTCGATGCAACGGCGGACGAGGCCGCACAACTCCGTTCGCTGCAGCACGGTTTCCGCAGTTTCGCACCAGGGAGCGCTCGGCTCGGCCTGATGTCCGTCTTCCAGAAACTTCGGCAGGTACTTTTCGATGTCTTCTTCCGGATGTCTGCGCTGCGTGCGCAGCCTCATGAGGCAGGCGTTGATCACGATGCGATGCAGCCACGTGGAGATCTGCGCCGACTCCTCGAACGCACCGATGGACCTGAAGGCGGAGATGAACGCGTCCTGCAGAGCGTCTCTCGCATCCTCTTCGGAATGCATAAAGCGCCGCGCGACGCGAAGCAGCGCCGGCGTCTGCGTGCGCACGAGCATCTCGAACGCACTGCCATCGCCGCTTCGCAGGCGGGCGACGAGATTGTCGCCACCGGGCCGTTCCTGACGCGATGGGGTGTTCATGAACATGCTCCGTCTCCTGACGGACGGAGTGTCTCTTCGGATGATCACGAAATTATCCGCGAAGGATGAAGAAATGTGAAAAGAGGCGGCGCTCATGGATGGCTCAGCCATGAGCCACCGGTCGCGCGGCTGCAGTTCATACGTCATTCGATGCCGCCCGGCGGACAGGATTTCGCGGAGTTCGAAAATTTGTTGAACCCGTACCAGCTTCTGCTACTGGGTAGCGTCGAGGTGCCAACCCGGGTGGTACCACCTGCCATTGCGCTTCACGAAGACCTCGGTAAGGCGTCCCTTGAACGGCGACTGCTTTCCTGCCGATTCGATCTTCGCGTCGAACGTTCCGTAGAAAATCACGACATCGCCGAACGTCTGCGCGTGCGTCTCGGGAAAGGTGAGCGAAATGAGCTTTCCTCCGGATTTCTTGAAATCCCGAGATGCTGCGATTGTCTTCTCGAGGTCATGAACTTCTTCGCCGTCTGTGCCGAGAGCGAGGAAATCATCAGGCAGCATCGCGCGAAGCACGGTTTCGTCTCCCGCGAACCAGGCCTTCCATGCCGCCTCTCGCACGGCGAGAACGGCGGGGTCGATCGTGCCCGCGCCAACGCGAACGGCCAGGAGAGGCAGAAATGCCGGCGGGAGTAACTTGAAAACGATTCGCATGCGGTCGTCAGTCCTTCACTCATACAACACGCGGTTGGCGAACAGCGTTCGGCGATAGAGGGCCGTTCACGCACATCGCCCTTCGGCAGCGCCGCGGGGCGTCCGGGCTCAGGACGAAGTTCCAGGTCCAGCTACCGGTACAATTCGCGAATCCACAAAAGATGTCCCGATTGCATGTCAGATGACGAGATGATCGAGTCTCTGAACCGACTGAAGACTTGGTTCAGGAAGCCGCGGGTGCGAGTCGCATTTCCGCAGAAGATCGCTCCAGTTGCCTCCGCGCAGGAGTTAGAAAACGCAGAGATTCAATTGGAACGCACCTTCCCAGAACTGCTTCGCCGGATCTATCTCGAAGTCGGAAATGGCGGATTCGGCCCAGGTTTCGGAATGCTCGGGATCGGCAGTGGTCACAAGAACGCTTTGGACCTCGATCTGGTGCAGTTCTACAAGGTTCTGGAACAACAGGATGAATCATGGCCCAAATGGCTGACTCCACTCGTCGACTGGGGGTGCGGGAGCTTCACCTGCCTCGACTTTGCCGGCGGCGCGCTGCAGAGATACATCCCAAACTTCTACGGCAGCGATGAGGAAGAGGGCAACGACTTGTTCCTGCCTGAAGAAGAGTCACTGAGCAGCTACCTCGCACGCTGGCTGAACGGTGAAGAGTTGAACAGGCCGAAAGCGCTCGAAGCCCATCAGCATGGCAGCGGCAAATCCGAGGTTTGATTTGGTCCTGCGCGCACGCTGCGCTTTACGATCGGGTCCCACGATCCACTCACACGGTCCGCAGAATTCGGATCGAACATGACAAGCTAACTTGACATCTCGCCGAACCAGATGTAAAGTGAACTTGTCATGGCCATCCGGAACCGCGTCAAAGAGTTTCGCGATGCTCGCGGCTGGACGCAGCAGGAGCTCGCCGAAGCAGTCGGCGTGTCCCGGCAAAGCATCAACTCGATCGAGCGGAATCGATATGTGCCGAGTCTCGAGCTGGCCCTTCTCTTTGCCCGCGCGTTCGAGGTCACGACAGATGACATCTTCAAGTTGGAGGACTAAATCATGACTCTGCTCGATGAGCGATTTCTCACTCACCGCTTGCGTGCTACGAGCATTGCCAGCGTCGCGGGCGGACTCCTCTGCGGTGGCTTTTTCCTCTTCCACTACTTCGCCGATCACCAGTGGAGATGGGATCTCTTCTCGATCATCCTGACGATGGCGATCGTCAAACAGGGTTTCATGCTGTATTACCGCCTCACAGACTAACCATTCAAAGGAAACGAGCATGTGCGTTCAGAACGCGGAAACGAAAAAACCGTTCTTCTTTGGCAATCTCTCGCTGCTGATCTTTTTTCTCCTATCCGTTCCTATCCGCATGTATCCGCACTTTCACCCTGACCTGATCGAGGGCGTCCGCGGCGTCTTTCTCGGCATCACCATCGGATGTCTGGGTTTGGTGGCATGGAGGAACGGGCGGAGAACACGCACCTGACTAACAATCCGTTGCAATCGTTCCCACTTCTGAGCGAAGAGGGAGTGGACTGTAAGGTCTTCTTGCGGAAGTTAAATTGGCTGTGGCGGCTGGATTCGAACCAGCGACCACCTGATTAACAATCAGGCGCTCTACCAACTGAGCTACACCACAGCAATGGGTTGGATGGGGTCGCGTATGGTCGCCGATTGCCGGTTATTTGTCAATCGCGGACCGGATCGCCCGGAGCCGCTCCGCTGCCTGCTCCATATCGGCGTGGATGCAGATCGTGTCGAAGAGGATCTCGATCCGCGCGCCGTTGCGCGCGATGACCTGACCGCTTCGCATCAGCAACTGCACCTGTTCGACGGCCTCGGCGACCGTCAGCAGCGAGCCGGCGAGCTTGCGCGACATCAGCGATCCGTCCGGCTCGTAGCGACGGTCGGCGAAGGCTTCTCGGATGACGCGCACTCCACGCGCGCGTGCGGCGAGCGCCATCTGTGACGCGTCCGCGCAGACGATCGCCAGACCATCCAGCACGCCGATCACGATCTCCGCGAGCTCGCGATCGCGATGCGCATCGTTGTACAACGCTCCATGAGGCTTCACGTGGTGCAACGGAGCGTTAGCCGCGAGCGCGTCGATCTGCTGCCGCAGCGATTGGCGAAGCCCGTCGTGCGTGATCGCCATCGTCACGCGCCCGAAGCTGGCGCGATCGGGATAGGAGGGATGTGCACCGAGGCGCACACCGAACTGGCGCGCCCGCATCGCCGCATGGCGCATCGACGCCTCGTCGCCGGTGTGGCCTCCGCACGCGACGTTGGCGCTTCGGATGAGCGGCCAGATCTCTTCCTCATCCGCCGCACCTTCACCGAGGTCCGCCGAGAGATTGATCACAGCGCGGTCCCTTTCGTCTCCGGCAGCAGCCAGATGAGTGCGCCGCCGAGCGCGAAGAATGCGGCGCTCGCCGCGAGAGGAATCGCCAATCCGTAAGTCGCGGCGGCAGCGCCGATCGTGTATGGCGCCGCGGCCGAGACGACGCGGCCGAAGTTGTAGCAGAAGCCCTGCGCAGTCGCGCGGATGCCAGTCGGAAACAGCTCGGCAAGCATCGCACCGAACACCGAGAAGTAACCGTGTCCGAAGTAGCCGACGAGCGGGCCGATGACGAGCAGCGTCCACGGCGAGCGCGCGCCAAACGCAAACAGCGGCACGCAGATCGTTGCGCCGATCATGAAGAGCGTGAACGAAAGGCGGCGTCCGATGCGATCGGCGATCCAGCCGAATGAGATGTAGCCGCAAAACGCGCCGGCCTGCAGGATCATCAGCCAGCTCGCGCCTTTCGTCAGCGTCAGCCCGGCGCCGCCCTTCGCGACCGGCGACGCGAGAAACGCCGGCAGCCACGACGTGAGGCCCCAGTAGGCAACGAGCACGGAGCTCGCGACCGCAGTCGCGAGCAGTGTCCGCCGGATCAGTGCTCCGCTGAAGATCTCCGCGAGGCGCGCAGACTCTTTGCGCTCGCGCCAGATCTTCGGCTCTTCGATTCCACGGCGGATGAAAAAGGCGGCGACGGCAGGGAGCGCGCCGATGAGAAAGAGCACGCGCCACCCGTACGGTTCGAGGACGAGTGCGGCGATGCCCGCCGCGAAGAGAGCGCCGATCGCCCAGCCCGACTGCATGATGCCCATCGCCTTTCCGCGATGTTCCGGCGGCCACGTCTCGGCGACGAGCACCGAACCGCAGGTCCACTCGCCCCCCATCCCGAGGCCGACGAGGAGACGCCACGCGATGAGTTGCCACAGTGCATGCGATGTTGCGAGGCCGGCGGTGGCGAACGAATAGAGAAGGATACTGATGGACATCGCGCGCACGCGGCCGATGCGATCGGCGAGCGAGCCGAACGCGACTCCGCCGATCGCGCCCGCAATCAGCGCGACGCTCGTCAGCAGCCCCATCGTCGCCGAGGTGAGACCGAACTCCTTCTGGATCGACGTCACGGCAAACGTGAAGAGAAGGAAGTCCATGGCGTCGAGCATCCAGCCTGCTTGCGCGGCGAAGAGAGCACGCCATTGGGGGGACATGGGGTTCAGTTTATCCCGCTGCAGTTCATCCCGAGCGAAGCGAGTTTCGTTCATCCTGAGCGTAGCGAGTTTCGTTCATCCTGAGCGTAGCGAAGGATCAACCAAGGCGCCGCGCTTCGCGTCCTTCAGGCTTTGCTTCCGATGAACGCTTCTGGCGGCGCCGTCGTTCATCCTGAGC
>JAJPHC010000032.1 GCA_021325515.1 Acidobacteriota bacterium | reverse complement strand
GTCCCATGGGCGGAAACCGTATTCTCCCAAGAGCTTCCAGAGGTCCTATAGGCGGAAACATCTTCTCCCCATAGGTCCCATAGGTCCTATAGGTCCCATAGTCCCATCCCATCCATTCACTTCAGCACCCGATCGATCTCCTCTGCCATCTGGGCTGCCAGTCTGCCCGTGACGGTGGCTTCGGGGAGGGTGCCTGCTGCGGGGTCGATCACGCCGCAGGCGGCGAGGACTTTCTGGGGGTCGTTGCCTGCGTCGTGTGCGCAGGCTGCGCCGCGGGATGTGAGCGCGCGTGCTGCGGCTCGTGCCGTTGCTGCAGCGCTCAGTTGGGCTGACGGGCTGGCGCGGCGCGTGACGGGATCGACGGGGAAGATCCCTAGCGCGATCGCGCGGATCATCTCCTCACGTCCCGACACGTCGGACTCGAGATCGACTGCGATGGGTGGAACGGCGAGGTTCTGCGCGAAGCGGATGGAGGGGACTTTCCAGTAGAGCAGCACTGCGAAATCGGCGCGGGTGATCGCATCGCTCTCGCGCGCGCGGAGAAATTGAGGCGGCATGTTCGCGTTTGCGAAATCGTCCTTGAGCTGATTCAGCCGCTGCACGTAACGCGGATCGTTCGTGCGCTTGACCAGACGGTCGTAACGGACGATCGCCTCCTGATAGCGCCCGCGCCCCACTTCGATCTCCGCCAGCGCCTCCTGCACATCGACCCGGTCGGCCTCGGTATTCAGAACCGGATCGAGCTCGCGCCGCGCCTCTTCGAAGTTCTTCAGCGCCAGTAGCTTCTGAACGAGCATCATGCGAACCGCGGATGCAGTGGGCTCGAGCTGCAGCGCTTCGCGCAGAGCGGAGACCGCCTGTGCCGGCGGCATCGACTGGGCGCTGGCGGTGATCTGATCGAACATCCGCTTCTCCACGTCGGCCGTGCGCGTGGCGACGATCGGAGGCGGATTCGCGATCTGGCGATAGAGGCGATAGGCATCGGCCGCGTCGCCATGCGCGAGAGAGATCTCGGCCGCATAGACGCGAGCCGCCGTCCAGGCCGGATGCTCATCGAGCAGGCGCGAGACGATCGCTCCGGCGTCGTTGAGGTTTCCGCTGCGGATCGCCAGCGCGGCGGTGAGGAGTGAGGCAGGCGGATAGCCGCCGGTCTCGCGGATTCGCTTCGCCGCTTCGGCGTCGTTGCCGGCGAGGAAGTAGCGCCATGCTGCATCCAGCTTGCGGTCGGCATTTGGATCGGACGGCTTGTCGTAGCCCGTCCGCGGATCGATGAGGAATCGCGCGTCGCCCTGCGGTTCCACAGCAGGCGGCAGCGGCTCGGTACAACCGGCGAGCACGCCGGCGAGCAGGGTGAGGATCAGAATCGATTTCAGTTTCAAGCTTGTTCCTCGATCAGCTTCAGCGCTTGGGCAAGAGCTTCGGAGCCGGTGGCATCGAGCCAGTGCACTCCGGGCTCGGCGCGAAGCCAGGTCATTTGTCGTTTTGCATACGCACGTGTTCTTCGCTGCGTTTCTGCGATCGCTTCCTCTTCCGTCATCCGGCCGCGGACGACGGCCACCGCTTCCTTGTAGCCGATCGTGCCGAGCGGGCGTGCGGCCTCCGGATAACGCGCGAGCAGAGCGCGAGTCTCGTCGACGAGTCCCTGACGATACATCGAGACGACGCGGTCGTTGATGCGCTTCACGAGCTCCTCGCGTGGGAGGGAAAGCGCGAGCTTGAGCGACGGCAGTTGTTCCGCCGAGGCAGCGGGCGGCTGCCAGCTCGAGATCGCTTTTCCGCTTGTGATCCAGACTTCCAGGGCGCGCTCCACTCTGTGCCGGTCTGCAGGGGCGATTCTTCTACCACTTTCCGGATCGACGCGCGACAACCAGCGATGCAGGCGCGCCTGGCCGCGCGGCGCCGACGCGATGCGATGAAGCCGCCCGCGTAGCTCCGGGTCACGGCCCGGCATCTCAGGCAATCCGGAAAGCAGAGCGCGCAAATAGAAGAACGTTCCTCCCGCGAGAATCGGCAGATGATTCCGGCTCAGGATGCCGTTGCAAATCGCGCGCGCGCGGGCCGCGAAGTCCGCTGCGTTGAGCTCTTCATCGGCCCCGGCGATGTCGAAGAGATGATGCGGAAGGAGCGAGCGAATCGCCGGTGAAGGCTTCGCGCTGCCGATGTCGAAACCGCGGTAGATCTGCACCGAGTCGTAGTTGACGATCTCCCCGTTGCAGCGCTCTGCCAGCCGAAAGGCAAAGTCGGATTTGCCGGAGCCTGTCGGCCCTGCGATGACGACCAGAAATTGCCGGCTCACGTACGGCGGATCTTCGTCTGGTGCAGCCGCTCGTCTTCGCTGTGGAGAACGCTGCGCAGATGTTCACGGCAGTAGATCGCGCCGTGCACGATTGGCGTGCGGCAGACCGCGCATCGATTCTTCGCGACGACTTTCGCGCTCTTCTCGAAGAGACGGAAAACGAAGCCGGCGGCGACGAGCACGATTCCGAGCGTGAGCGCCTTCGCGAGCAGCGCCATCGGGATCATTTCTGCGATCGGCTGCTCCTCCAGACTCTCGTGGAGCACATACGCGGCCAGCACCAGAATGACGATCCAGAGGCCAAGACGGAGGAGAGTCGACGACATGGTGGATGGCTGTAACTGTAGTAACGCCAGTGACAAGTGTCAATTTTCCGGGCTGCGCGCGCTCCCGGTCATCGGTATCTCGATGCTTCCGTCGAGGTCCGTGCGCCTGATTCGTATCTTCCGCGACTCGAGAGTTTCCAGCGTTTCGCGATGCGGGTGTCCGAACAGATTTTCCCGTCCGCAGGAGATGATCGCGACCCGCGGCTGCACCGTGTCGAGAAACTCCGGCGTCGTCGATGAACGGCTTCCGTGATGCGCCACCTTCATGATCTCCGCGCGCAAGGCGCGCTCGATGAGCCAGCGCTCCGCCTCTTTCTCGATATCGCCTGTGAGAAGGAGGCGTCTGCGCTCGACCTGAACGCGGAGGACGACCGAGGAGTTGTTCTCGGGTGAGCGGCGGAACGTGTGAGGGACTGCATGCGCTTCGATCCGGATGCCGCCGAAGTTCGCGGAGTCGCGATCGCGCACGAGGTGGATCGGCGTCGATGCCGGCAGGAGACGCTGCGCGCAATCGCCGGTGAACCGGCGGGGCGAGATCCAGAGTGAATCGACGCGCATGCGGTCGAGCAGCGAGGGGAGGCCGCCGCAGTGATCGGGATGTGCGTGCGTGAGAAAGACGGCGTCGAGATGCCGGATCCCGTGATCGGCGAGCTGCGGCAGCAGGCGCGCGTCGGACGGTCCACCGTCGATGAGGATCGCGTGATCGCCGGACGTGATCGCGATCGCATCGCCCTGCCCGACGTCGAATGCGATGAGGCGAGGAGACGAAGGAAATCGCAGGCACAGCGCGGCGATCGTCGGAATCGCGAGACCTGCCGCGATGAGCAGCGCGCGCGTGCGGCCACGCGCCGCCGCGAGCGCGAGCAGCGACACGCCCGATCCGATGACGAGCGATGCGAGAGGAGGCGCGTTGAAGATGCCGGAACACGACGCGCTCACGTCGTTGACTGCGTCGCAGAGCGCGTTGAGCACGCCGATGGCGGCGAAGAGGCGGCCGCCGGGAACGACGCAGACGGCGGCGCCAAGCATCAGCATCAGCGAGATCAGCGGCGTGAGGAGCAGCGTGGCGAGCGAGCCACCCAGAGCGAATTGATGGAAATGGAAGAGCGTGAGCGGTGTGATCGCCAGCTCCGCGGCAGCGGCGTAGACCATCCATCGCGCGCGATTCGTGGCGAACGGCTTTGCGATGAAGATCAATGCGCCGGCTCCGGCGTAGGTCAATTGGAAAGCGGCATCGGTGAGATCGCCGGGAACGGCGATGAGGCGGATGAGCGCCGCGACACACCAGAGGTTCGGAATCGACGTCGGTCTGCGCAGAATGCGCGACAGCGCGTAAAGGCCGATCGCGATGCTCGCGCGCGATACGGAAGCCTCCGCTCCGATGAACAGCGGCGCGATGATCGCGAAGGCCAGGAGCAGCGCATCGCAGGCACGCGGCGCGTGCAGCCAGCGGAGCAGCAGTGCGATGGCCGCGGCAGCGATCGCGATCTGCATGCCGGAGAAGACGAGCAGGTGATAGGTCCCGCCGCGGCGGAAGGCATCGCGTGAGGACTGGCTGAGGCGTTCGCCGCGTCCCAGCGCGAGCGCGCAGGTGAGCGCGACTTCTGTTGGATACCTGTCGCTGTACGGCGCGATGCGCATGGCCGCGGCGCGATTCCACCGCTCCGGATCGAGGCGCGAGAGCGTGCCGGAGTAGTGCATCAGGCGTGGAGACTTGATGGTGAGCGCATAGTCGCCACGCTCGTTCTGCCGCAGAAATCCTTCGGCATGGATCGATGTCCGCATCGCGATCGCCGGAGGCTCGAAGCGCGCGTGCATCGACAGCGGGCGCCCGAATGCGCGGCCGTTGGCTTCGAAGCGCCGCACGCGCAGCGTGTACGAGCCGTCGCGATCGGACCAGTCGCGGTCGAGCGGTGCGTCGATCGCGACGAACTCCGCATGATCGAGGGACGCGAATGCGCTGCGCTCCGCCTCTCGAATGCGCACCTGGTGCAACGCGAGACAGATTCCGAGCGCGGCGAAGAGAAAGAGGCTGCGCCGGCTGAGCAGCGAGCAGACCACGAGCGCCGCAATCGCAACGAGTGGATTGACGAGAGCCGCTCCGCAGGCCACGCCCGCAATCAGCGCGACGAGTGGGACGGCAGCAGGTAGTTCATCCGGCACGCTCGAACGAAGAGAGCGTTTCGACGTGATGCGTGTTGGGGAAAAGGTCGAGCAGGTCGAGCGTGGAGAGGCGCCAACCCGACGCGAGAAGCCGGTTCGCGTCGCGGGCAAACGTTACTGGATCACAGGCGAGGAAGCAAATGCGCTTCTTCGTTCTCTTCGCGATGATGTCGATGACATTGCGCTTCGCTCCCGAGCGCGGGGGATCGAGAAAGACGAAGTCGGCGGAAGGCATCCGTTCGATCCACGACTCGACCGGCGCATGCACGAGCCGCACGTTGGCGGGCACGTTTCGCTTCGCGTACTCGTGCGAGATCGATGAGCCTTCCACCGCAATCACGCGCTCGCACCTCTCCGCGATCGGCACGCTGAAAAAACCGACGCCCGAGTAGAGATCGATCGCGCTCCTGCCGGCCGCGAGATCCTTCACGAGCCGCAGCATCGTCTGGAGCAGGTGGCGGTTCACCTGGAAGAAGCCATCCGCGGGAACGGCGTAGCCCTCGATTTCAAGTTCCCCTTCAGTACGAAGCTCGCCGTTCACTTCCCAAACGTCCCCCTCGCCCCGCACCGCAGGGAGAGGGGTCAGGGGTGAGGGGCCAAGACCAAACACCCTGGCCGTAACCACACCCACCACTTCACACTCCGGCACCAACGGCACGACACGATGCGATGACATCGCATAAAACCCGGCGCTCTCCCCGTCGCGATGCAACCGCGATCGCAAGCGATAGTTCAACGGCGAGGGATGAACGCGAATCTGCGGGAGCGATGAGGGATCGATCTTCCCGATCCTTCGCAGCGACTCCGTGAGGATCCGCACTTTTGCCGCGAGCTGCGCATCGAGCCGCAGCGCGGTCCAATCGCATCCGCCGCACTCGTCTGCGATCGGACAGGGGGCCGCGCGCCGCAGCGGCGAGGGCGTGATGAGCCGCACGAGCGAGGCCCGCGCGAATCCCTTTTTCAGCTCGACGATGCGCACCTGGGCCACGTCGCCGGGAAACACATTCACGGCGAAGATCGGGAAGCCGTCGATCTTCGCCAGCGCTGCCCCTCCCGCGACCAGCTCCGCAGGCGTGATGGTGATGATGTCGCCGATGTTCATCCTGTGATAAAACGCGCCCCCTATGAAGGTCCACGAGTATCAGGCAAAAGAGATTCTGAGGCGATACGGCGTTCCTACTCCGCGCGGCATCGTCGTCGACAATCCGGAAGACGCACGCGCCGCGGCGAAGGAGCTCGGCGGCCGCGTCGTCGTGAAGGCGCAGATCCACGCCGGCGGCCGCGGCAAGGGCGGCGGTGTGAAGCTGGCCAAGAGCGCGGACGAGGCGGCCGACCTGACGAAGCACATGCTCGGCATGACGCTCGTGACGCATCAGACGGGGCCGGAAGGCCGTCTGGTTCGCAAGGTGCTGATCGAGGAAGCGCTCAACATCGACAAGGAGCTCTACCTCGGCATCACGCTCGACCGCCGCATCGGCATGCCTGTCGTGATGGCCTCGAAGCAGGGCGGGATGGAGATCGAGGAAGTCGCGGAGCGCGATCCGAAAGCCATTCACCGCGAGCCGATCGATGCAGTCCTCGGCGCGCAGCCGTTCCAGGCGCGCGCGGTCGCCAATGCACTCGGCCTCGAAGGCGATGCCTACAAGAAGTGCGTCGACTTCATGCAGAAGCTGATGCGCTGCTACATCGAGACCGATGCCTCGCTCGCGGAGATCAACCCGCTGCTCGTGACGAAGGAAGGCAACGTCCTCGCGCTCGACTGCAAGATGAACTTCGATGACAACGCGCTGTTTCGTCACAAGGACATCGTCGAGATGCGCGATCTTCACGAGGAAGATCCGCTCGAAGTCGAGGCCTCGAGCTTCAATCTCAACTACATCAAGCTCGACGGCAACGTCGGCTGCATGGTCAACGGTGCGGGACTGGCGATGGCGACGATGGACATCGTGAAGCTCGCAGGCGGCGAGCCGGCGAACTTCCTCGATGTCGGCGGCGGCGCGAGCGCGGAGCAGGTCAAGAACGCGTTCCGCATCATCCTCAGCGACAAGAACGTGAAGGCGATTCTGATCAACATCTTCGGCGGCATCATGCGCGGCGACCGCATCGCGGAAGGCGTCGTGAGCGCATCGCGCGAAGTCGGACTGCCGGTGCCGGTCGTCGTTCGCCTCGAAGGGACGAACGTCGATCTCGGCAAGCAGATCCTGAAGGATTCGGGACTGCCGCTCATCACAGCAGACGGAATGTGGGACGCCGCACAGAAGGTGGTTGCGGCCGCAAAGGGACAGGCGTAATGGCGATCTGGGCTGACAAGAACACACGCGTCATCGTTCAGGGCATCACTGGACGTGAAGGAACATTTCATGCGATCCAGTGCCGTGACTACGGCACGCAGGTCGTCGGTGGTGTCACGCCGGGCAAGGGCGGGACGACACACGAAGGCTTCGCGGTCTTCAACAGCGTGCGCGAGGCGCGCGAGAAGGCGGCGGCGAACTGCTCGCTGATCTTCGTGCCGCCGCCGTTTGCCGCGGATGCCGTGATGGAAGCGGCGGACGCAGGGATGGAGCTGATCATCTGCATCACGGAAGGAATTCCGGTGAATGACATGGTGAAGGCGCACGACTATCTCCGGAAGTCGAACGCGCGCCGTGTCGCCGCAGGCGAGACGCCATCGCGTCTCATCGGGCCGAACTGCCCCGGCATCATCACGCCGGGTGAGGCGAAGATCGGCATCATGCCGGGGCACATTCATCGCCCCGGACCGATCGGCATCGTGTCGCGCTCCGGAACGCTGACGTACGAAGCGGTGGGGCAGACGCGCGAGATCGGGCAGTCGACTGCGGTTGGCATCGGCGGCGATCCTCTGCCGGGCACGAACTTCATCGACTGCCTCGAGGCATTCGAAGCAGATCCGAAGACCGAGGCGATCATCATGATCGGCGAGATCGGAGGATCGGCGGAGGAAGAGGCCGCGGCGTTCGTGAAGGCGAACGTGAAGAAGCCGGTGGTTGCGTTCATCGCGGGACAGACGGCACCTCCGGGACGCCGCATGGGTCACGCCGGCGCGATCATCAGCGGAGGCAAGGGAACGGCAGCGGAGAAGATGGCCGCACTGCAGGCCGCCGGGATTCACGTCGTGAAGGCGCCGAGCGAAATGGGTGCGAAGGTCCGCGAAGTATGGGGGAAATAGGTGTAGGACAACCTCTCGGGTTGTCCCACCCTGCCGGAGGACGAGCGGATAGCTTGTCCTACACTGCTGCATCATGAATCCGCTCCGGCTTGACGTCGCCATTCCTCTGACGCGACTCGTTCTGATCGGCGGCGGCGAGTTCTCGTTCGGCGAGACGCGCGAGATCGACGAGATGCTCATCCGCTCCCTCCCTCGCGACAACAAGCGCATCGCATTTCTCCCGACGGCCTCGGGCTCGGCCGAGTATGCGACGCACATCGGCAGGTACTTTCGCGAGATCGATCCGGAAGCGGAGACGATCAACGTGCCTGTCTATCGCGTGAGAGATGCGCGGCGGAAGAAGAATTTCGATCTCATCCGTTTCGCGGGATTGATCTATCTCGGCGGCGGCGTGACGAACAACTTCCTCGCTGCGATCCGTGAATCGTCCGCGGAGATGGCGATGCGTGAAGCGGCCGCGGATGGAGTGACGATCGCAGCGATCGGCGCGGCGGCATCGTGTTTCGGAATCGCAGCGCGCGACATGCACGGCATCGGCGCGAGCCTTCCGGGGCTCGGCTGGATCGGCGGAACGGTGATCGAATGCGGCTTCGAGCCCGAGAACGATTCGGCGCTGCGGCGTCTGATGTCGGTCGAAGGGACTCGTGCTGGAATCGGAATTCCGGCGCGGACGGCGATCAGCATCAGCGGCGACGGCACGTCGGCCGTGACGGGCGAAGGCAACATCACGGTCTTCCGCAAGAGTCAGGCTTAGCCCTTGCAGTTGGAACCGCCTCCGTGGAGACGAATCGAACGGAGACGCCGGTCACGCACGAGGAGCTGGTTCGCTTCTTCGGCGTACTTGCGCACGATCTGAAATCGCCGATCTTCGCGATCGATGGATTCAGCGATCTGCTGCTCAGCGACTACCTCTCGAAGCTGGATGAGGAGGGGCAGGATTTTCTGCGCCGCATCCGTTCGAGCGCGCAGTACATGCGGCGCGTGCTGGACGACATGTCCCATCTCGTGAAGCTGCTGTCGCGCCCTACGGCCAAACGGTCGACACCTCTGCGCGAGTTGATCGAAGAGGTCATTCAGAAGCACAGTTATGCGATCGAAGATGGCGGCGTGAAGATCAACGTCAGCGGCGAGCTGCCGACGCTCGACATCGATCCCGACAAGACGCGCGAAGCCCTCGGCGCGGTTCTCGGCAACGCGATCTTCTTCAACGATCGCCCGAAGGGCGAGCGCGCGATCGACATCGACTGCGCACGCGAGGATGGCTGCTATCGCATTCGCATCCGCGACAACGGGATCGGAATCGATCCTCGCTACGTCTCGCAGATCTTCGATCTCGGCAGCGCGAGCAAGCTCGACAAGCAACGCGGCGGTGGACCCGGTTACGGGCTCTATCTCGCGAAGCGGCTGCTCGAATCCAACGGTGGCGCGCTCTCGGTGGAGTCGGAGCCGGGCAGCGGCAGCACGTTCTCGCTGACGGTCCCCACGTAGGACAACCTCTCCCAGGTTGTCCGGACAAGCTGAGAGCTCGTCCTACAGCTATCTCAGGCTTGCGAGCTCTTCGCTTGCGGAGCGCGGCAGCGGCGATTCGCCGGGCAGCGCGATGATCCGGATATCGACGTGCCGGTCCTCGGCGACATCGACGCCGAGCGCCCGCGCGGCTGCCTGCGAGAGGTCGATCGCGAACTTCTTCACGTACGGACCGCGATCGTTCACGCGGCAGCGGATCACGCGCCCCGTTGCGCGCGCTTTGATCTCGACCCATGTGCCGAGCGGCAGCGTGAGATGCGCGGCGGTGAAACGGCGATTGCGAAAGATCTCGCCAGTCGAAGTGAGGGTTCCGTCGAGCGAGGTCGAGTAGTAGCTCGCGAGTCCCGACATCCGGTGCTTGAGACCGACCTCGGCGTAATGAAGGATGCGGAGATGCAGCGGATCCGGAGCCGGCTCGACCGGCGGTGCGACCTCGTCGCAGGGATCGGCCGCGACTTCCTCCGTCCGGACAAAGTCTTCGCAGAAGTTCTCTGCGTGCGCGGTCGGCGTTGCCGCCAGCAGCAGTGAAATAGTTATTACGGTCAACATCAGTTGCTTCATCGAACTGCCGCCGGATTCTAGACGAATCAAACCGCACGCCAAAACGGCGTGGCGCCGAATTCCCTCGGATCGCGACTAAAGCAACGTAGCTCAGCAGTTTAGTTGTGGCTGCTATTTTGCAAAATAACTGTTCGACAGCTCCGGAAAGGGAGGGAATTTTCCGATGCCCGACGTGAAGACCAGCCGTCCGTTCCGGGAGAGGTTTCTCAACGGATTCGATCGTTCCGAGCTCCGCCAGGAGGTTCAGGCGGTGCGTCCGAAGCGTTTCGGTTTCCGCAGGAAGTACGCGAGCTGGGCGCTCGGCGCTTCCCTCGCGTTTGGCGGTCTTGGTCTTCCGCTGAAGATGATTCACGATGGCCCGGCATCGGGACGTCAGGCAGCCGGCGGCGCTGCCACCCGAGGCAGTGCTCCCGGTGAGACCCCCACACCGGATGCGTCGCAAACCGCGACTCAGGGAATTGCGAGCGACCTGAAGGCGGCACAAAGTATCGCGACGCAGGTTGCAACTGGCGTTCAGGAAGCAGCAGGCGGAGTGGCCAGCGTAGCGAAGTCTCCGCTGCAGACGGTTGCCGAAGCGCCAAAGAAGATCGCGAACGCCGCGGAAGTCGTGAAAGAACACTTCTTCCGTACCGAGGTTCCGTTCGGATCGATCATCTACAGCGAGGCGAAGAAGAATGACCTCCCGCCGGAGCTTGTCGCCGCAGTGGTCAACGCCGAGTCGAAGTTTCGCCCCACCGCGCACTCGCAGCGCGGCGCCGTCGGTCTGATGCAACTCGTCCCGCGCACGGGACGCTGGATGGGTGCGAACAATCTGACGGATCCCGCGCAGAACATCATGGCCGGAGCGAAGTACCTGAAGTACCTCAGCGATCGTTTCGACGGTGATCAGCGCAAGGTGATCGCGGCCTACAACGCGGGTGAGGGCAACGTGCGCCGCTTCAACGGTGTGCCGCCGTTTCGCGAGACGCGCAACTACGTCTCGCGCGTCCAGAGTTTTCAGAGCGACCTCGGTGGAAGGATCGACAATCACAGCACCGACTTCGCGCCGCAGATCGCTGACCTCGGGCAGTAGTGTGATTCAATAGCGAACGGTGTCGGGCAAGAGGCTGATCATCGGACTGATTGTGATGGGGATCGCCCTTCCGCTCGGGCTGTTCTATCTCCTGCACCTCCAGACGCTCGGCGCATTCTTCACCTTGTCGGCGGCGATCTTCCTCACCTGGGGCGTTGCGGACCTGCTTGCCGCGATCCTCGAGCGTCCGCGATTGCAGAACCGCACGCCGACCGGTGCGTTCCGCGAGGATTGGGAGCGAAGGCAGAAGGAGTAAGCGTGGGGACAAGCGGAGAGCTTGTCCTACACCCAGTCCGACAGTTTCTTGAGGAGCTCGTCGATCGTCATCGTCGTTTCGCGGCCGTCGGACATTCTGCGAAACACGGCGTGATACCAACCCTTCATTCCGATCGGCGTGTAGAGCTCAGTTCCCTGCCGCAGTTTTCCGCCTGAGACGAGCTTGAGGAACACCTGCTCGTACGCGGAACGCGAAAGCCGGCGATCAGGAAACGGAAGCGGCCGGCTCTTCATCCGGCGATCGCGGCCCTTTCTGCGATCGAGCAATGACACATTGCGCCGTTCGAGATGGCGCACCGCCGGCGGACGCGGCTGGCGAACGCGCTCGACTGCGCCGCCTTTCACAGCGACTTCTTTCACGGCGGGAGGCTGCGGCTGCGCCGCTTCGATTTCGATCGTCCTCGCCGGCTCGCGCCGGTCGAAGTTCCGCAGTTCGTCGATGACCATTCCCCATCGCGCGAGGTTGCCGACATCCTCGTACGCCCGCGGACGATCTGCGAGATCGAGCAGCGACGGCGCGCGCCCTTCGAGCACCGCAAACAGCAGGCGGAAACTGAATGGGTCGGAATACTCGCGGATTGATTTGCGGAAGAGCCATGCGGTTTCGAGAGCCATGTCGCGCAGAGATCTCTTCTCACCGAACTGCGTGGTCCACGACGGCTCGTCGATATCGCACGTGAAGGGACTCTTCGGGAAATGAAAGTCCTTGGTGAGCCATCCCTTTCGCGTCGTATGTTTTCCCGGCACGACGCCTGCGACGACCGGCACGCCCATCCTGCTGATCATCGAGAGCTCGTACGACGGCCACGCCATCACGGCGCGAACGATGCCGACGACCAGCGTCGCAGTCGCCACCATGAGCCCCGGATCGGGGGTGAAGTCGACCGTCACCTCGATTCTTCCTCCGCGCGGGCGCACGCCGACGCCGGTCGAGCGCCGGTTCGCGCCGGCGACCATCACCGGTACCGGAAGAATGTGTGCGAGCAGCAGCGCGAGCTTCTTCTCATTGCGGTGCTTCGTCTGTTTCGACTTCGGCACTTCGTACGAGATGTTGTAATGGCTGCTGTAGGCCTTGAGGCGGACGGTGTGGCCGTGCTGCTGTCCCCACCGCGTGAGCTGCTCGCGAACGAATCCGATCTGCTCCCAGAGATTGCGGACCATGCGCGCGGTGCTGTGCTGTGCGAGCTCGATCACCGGCGTCACGACTTCGATGACGCCGCGGTCGAAGTACACCGCGCCGCCCGTCGGTACCTGGACGGAAGTTTTTTCTCGCGGGATCAGCGGCGCGTCGATGAACGAGCGCGGATGTTTCCAGAACGGCTCCGGATTGATCTCGACTTCATCGAGCCATACGTTGAACTCCGACTCCATGCCGATCACCGGCATCTCGAGCTGCGTCAGTGGAGCCTTCGTTCGCGAGCCGGGCTGGGCTTTAGGATGGTCAGGCATGCTGGGGAACAGACGGCACTGTTGCCCATAGCAAAGCGCGGGCCTGCGATTTCAACCGTTTCGGCGGTCGGTTCTTCTTCGTTCCTCGAACGCGAAGCGCGGCCTGCTCTCCTGCGGCTGCTCCATCCGGTCCTCGCTGATCTCGCGCGGCACAAGAGTGATGTACCCGAGGTCGACGTGAACGTGATCGGCTGCGGTGTCGTACGGTGAGACGAAGATGTCGTCGCTCAACCCCTCGGCGATCGCGTTGAACTTCTCGATGAGCTCACGAGTCTTCAGAATGGAGCCGCCGATCTTGTAGATGTCGGCCGCCGTCCCCCAGAGATGCGGGGTCGCGTTCGGAGACATCTTGTGGGCCGGGGAGCGATAGCCGCCATTCACCGCGATGTGTACCGAGCCTCCGGCAGCGATGCGGAACTGTTCCAGATAGAACGCGAGGAGGCGCACCGCGCACGGGATGTATTTCGGAAAGTTCTGCAGGCGCGGCGCTTCCTTGAGGTCGGAGAGGATGAACTCATTGAGTCCGAAATGCGGTGTCAGCCGCACCTGCGTCGCGACCCTGTGATCGGGCACTTCATAGAAGTAGCGCGGCAGACGGTGGCGGCGGTTCGCACCGTCGCGAACCATCTCGCCGGGACGGAGAATCGATCGCAGCTCGTCGTCGAGATCGAATGCGTCGACGACCTTCAGCGCAGGCTCTTGCCCTTCACTCATTCGTACTTCCGGCCAGCGCGTGGTAGATGTCCCGCGAGACTTCCGCGACCGCAGTTCCACGCCCTTTCTCGGCGACGAACTGCGTGAGGATCACGAGCACGTACGGTTTGCGGCCTTCGAGATACACGATACCTGCATCGTGGTGAATCGTGGAGATGTTGCCCGTCTTGTGCGCGACGCGCGCCGCTTTCGGCAGGCCTGCGGGAATGCCGCTGCGGTACTGCTGGTCGAGCATGATCTTCAGCATCTCCGCACTCGCCTCTTTTGAATAGGCGTTGCACTCGGCGATCACGCGCAGAAGCTTGAGCAGCCCGTTCGCCGTCACCTCGTTGTTGAGGCCCGCGTCGAACGCCGCCTGATCCTCGACGCCGCGGAGGATGCGCACGCCGTCGATGTCGAGCTCGTCCAGTGCGCGTTGAATCGTCGGGATGCCGATGACATCGACGAGAAGATTCGTCGCGAGATTGCTCGACAGCGTGATCATCCAGTACGCCAGCTCGCGCACGCTGAGTGTCTTGCCGAGGTGGCCGTAGACATTCGGATCGGCGTCGCGGCCGAGGTCGAGCATGAACGGTTCCTGATTCACGATGCTCGTGAAACGGTTGCGCACGTGCACCGGCGCATCGAGCGACAGCTCTCCGCGCTCGACCTGGCGGAAGACGCCGAGGAGCACCGCAAGCTTCATCGTCGAAGCGGCATGGAAGTAGTGGTCTCCGTTGTACGACCACTGGATCGTCGTCTCGGCATCGTAGAAGGCGATCCCGAGATGCTCGAGGCCATGCTCCTCGCGGATTTTCAGAACGTTCCTGTAGAGCGAGATCTCCGATGCGGCGACGGAGTCCCGTTCTTCGATCTTCACCATCGTCCGATCAACCTGCAAATTCCTTGCGTGAGGAGGTTTCACCGTCCTGCCGCACGCAGCCAGCGCCCGATTCGTTCGATCCCTGCGCCGATCGCTTCTTTCGGCGCAGCATACGAAATCCGCACGAAGCCTTCACCCTGGATGCCGAACGCGGCTCCCGGAATCACGAGCACGGCGGCATCCGTCGCGAGCGTCTTCGCGAACGTCAGCGTGTCGCACGAAGGGACCGGCACGAACGCGTAGAACGCCGCGGGCGGAGGCTCGAGCCTCACGTCGAGCTCGTGCTCGATCGCATGAAGCGCCACTTCGCGCTGCTCGCGAAACTGAGCGCGCACGCGCTCGAGCCACGACGCGTTCCACTCCTTCGCATCGAGAATCATTTCGGCGAGCGCCTGGGAGAAAACCGATGCGCAGGTCGCGATGTACTGATGGGCCGTGATCACCGGCTTGAGGACATCGGGATGTGCGATCGCCCATCCGATGCGCAGTCCGGTCATCGCGTGCGACTTCGACATGCCGTCGATGGCGATCACGTTGCGCGACATCCCGCGCATCGACGCCGGCTCCGACTCGTACCAGAGCTGCCGGTAGACTTCGTCGCTGACCACCAGCGGGCCGGCATTCGCGATCGCTTCGAGTGCCTCGCGCTTCGCGACCGCGCCCAGCGGATTCGACGGCGAGTTGACGATGATCAGCTTCGTCTTCGGCGTGATGCGGCGGAGCACCTCATCCGCCTCGAGGTCCCACGACGGCGGCTGCAGCGGATAGGGCACCGGCTCCGCGCCGCAGAGTTTCGCGAGCGTCGCGTAGGCGACGAAGCCGGGATCGGGAACGAGGACTTCGTCGCCGGGATCGACGTACGCCTGAAAAATCGCGTAGAGCGCTTCCTGCGTGCCGGCGGTGACGCAGACTTCATTGGGATCGCCGGCGAGTTTCTTTCGCAGCGATGGGTTGCCGGCGTTGGCGGAGTAGTGCCACGACGTCGTTGCCGCGCGGCGCGCGAGCTCGTGCAGCGTTTCATCCGGCTCGCTGTTCGGCTCGCCGATGCCGAGGTTGGTGGAGAGCGGAGTCGCGAGGGCGTTGATCTGACGAATCAGCGACAGCTCGACGCGAGCGAAGCGGCCGGCCGGCTTCGGGCCCGCATCCTCGCGACCGCTCATCGCAGCGCTTCTTCCAGTGCGGTCGACGAATCCGTCTTCTCGTCGCGGTACTTCACGATCATCGGCGTCACCACCGACAGCTCGTGCTTTTCCGCGAACGCGCCTTTCATCGGACGCGAGCCGGGAATCACGACTGCGCCGAACGGAATCTCGAGCGGCCGCTCCGCCGTGCGGCGATAGATCTGCCCGCGCACGATGTCGTACACCGGCGTCGATCCCGTGAGAACGACGCCTGCGCCGATGACCGCGCGGCCGCGCACGATCGTGCCTTCGTAGATGCCGCAGTTGCCGCCGACGACGACATCGTCTTCGATGACGACAGGGATGTTGCCGATCGGTTCGAGGACGCCGCCGATCTGCGCGGCCGCGGAGAGGTGGACGCGCTTGCCGATCTGCGCGCACGAGCCGACGAGCGCATGCGAGTCGATCATCGTCTCTTCGTCGACGTAGGCGCCGATGTTGACGAATGCCGGCGGCATCATCACGACGCCTTTCGCGATGTACGAGCCGCGCCGGATCGAGGAGCCGCCCGGAACGATGCGCACACCATCCTGCACTTTGAAACGGCGCGCAGGAATCGTGTCCTTGTCGATGAAAGAGAGCGAACCGGAGGCGAACTCGGCGAGCACGCCCCACTTGAATGCGGCGAGGATTCCTTCCTTCACCCAGGCGTGCGGCTTCCAGATGCCGTCTTCATCGCGCGAGGCTGCGCGGACCGTTCCCTTCTCCAGTTCCGTGAGAAAAAGGCCGATCGTCTTGACCGCTTCCATGCGGTCCGTCGTGTTCTTGATTGCGTTGACGCGTTCTTCGATGGTCACGGCTGCAGTTTATCGTCCTACGCCAATCCGCACTCGCGGAGAATCGCCGCGAGCTTCGCGCGGTTCGCATCCGTCATCGGCGCGAGCGGCGGCCGCAGCGTGTCGTTCTCGAGGATCCCCATCATCTTCATCGCCGCTTTCACCGGTCCCGGATTCGACTCGATGAAGTTGCCGATGAGGAGCGGCAGCAGCCGCTCGTGAATCTCGCGCGAGCGCGTCTTCACCATCTCGACCATCAGCCGCGGCACTTCGTTGCTGGCGACGGAGACGAGTCCGTCCGCGCCGCAGCCGAGGAGCGGCAGCGTCCAGGCGTCGTCGCCGCTCAGGACGGCGAAGCCTTTCGGCCGATCGCGCAGGATGGTGAGGATCTGCTCCATGTTCGCCGACGCTTCCTTCACGCCGGCGATGTTCGGAATCTCGCGCGCCATCCGGAGCGTCGTTTCCGCGGTCATGTTCAATCCGGTGCGGCCGGGAACGTTGTACATGATCATCGGGAAGCCGGGCTTCATCGCCTCCACGGCTTCAGCCTGCGCCGAGAAATGGCGCAGCAGTCCGTCGGGGGTCGGCTTGTTGTAGAACGGAGTGATCGTCAGGATGCCGTCTGCTCCGAGATCGACGGCGAGCCGCGCAAGCTCCACAGCGCGCGGCGTGTTGTTCGCGCCGGCGCCGGCGAGGACGGGCACACGGCCATTCGCCGTTTTCACCGTGAGCTCGACGACGCGCTTGTGCTCCTCGGGAGTGAGCGCAGGATTCTCGCCCGTCGTTCCGCACGGTACGAGGAAGTTGATCCCCTCCGCGATCTGCCACTCGACGAAGCGGATGAAGGCCGCTTCGTCGAATGCACCGCCGGGTTGGAAGGGAGTGATGAGTGCAGTCCCGACACCGTTGAACGTCATTGCGTCACCTGCGATCCAGTTTTGTCATTTCGAATGGTCGCCGGACGGGACGTCCGCGCTCCACTTTTCATTGCATGACCAGTTCGTCGAAACGGAAGAAGCCTTTGCGCTCGCGAATGAGCTCGGCGGCGAGGACGGCGCCCTGCGCGAATCCCTCGCGGCCGCGCGCGCGATGCGAGATCTCGATCAGATCATCGGGAGAATCGAAGTAGAGCGTGTGCAAGCCGAACTCGCTGCCGACGCGCGAGGCGGCGATCGGCGGATCGAGTTTTCCTCCGCTCCCATCGCGCACCTCCGCTGCGATGCGCAGCGCGGTTCCGCTCGGCGCGTCTTTCTTCTGCGCGTGGTGCCGCTCTTCCATGCCGGCGGCATATTGCGGGAATCGTGCGAAGAGCTCCCCGGCGCGCCGCGCCAGTGCGAACGTCACATTCGCGCCGGGCGAGAAGTTCGACGCGTACACCGCGCCGATCCCGCTCTTCATGACGCGGTCGCGAACCTCGGCGAGGCGGTCGTTCCAGCCGGTCGTCCCGATGACGATTCCGCAGCCGTGGCCGCATGCGAGCGAGAGCGCCTGATCGACTGCGCTCGCGTGCGAGAAGTCGATGAGCACCTCGGCGCCGTTCATCGGCGGGTTGTGACCGGCGTCGAACACGGCGACCACTTCATGGCCGCGCGCCTTCGCCACGTTCTCGATGGCGTGACCCATCTTGCCGTAGCCATGCAGCGCGATCTTCATGAGTTCCCTCGTGGAGCGACAGGCGCCTCGCCTGTCGGCTCGGTGGACAGGCGAGGCGCCTGTCCCTCCACTTCGAACAGCGCGGCGTGAATCTGCTGAATCGCTCGCTCCGAATCGCGGTCGTCGACCACGATGCTGAGGTTCAGTCCCGAGCGGCCGAGCGAGATCATCTTCGTCGGGATTCCGCGCAGCGCCTCGAACACATGCGACGCGACGCGCGTATCGTTCAGCAGGTTGCGGCCGACGATCGCGATGATCGCCTGCTCGTCGATGATCTCGACGTCCGCGAATTGCGCGAGTCGCTGGCGCAGTTCCTCGATGTTGTGCCGCTCGTCGACGGTGACCGACACCGAGACTTCCGATGTGGCGATGAGATCGACCGAGACTTCCTCTTCCTCGAATGCGGCGAAGATCCGGGCGAGGAAGCCATGCGCGCCGAGCATCTTGTTCGACGTCATGTGCACGACGGTGACGTGCCGCTTGCGGGCGATCGAGCGCGGGCCGCTGCTTCCCTCGCTGCCGTCGCGCGTGATGAGCGTGCCGAGCGACGAAGGTTTGTCGGTGTTGAGCACGCGCACCGGAATGCCGGCGGCGATCGCCGGCTCCAGCGTGCGCGGATGCAGCTTGGCGCCGAACGACGCCAGCTCCGCCGCTTCTTCGTGCGACAGCAGATCGATCACGCGCGCGCCGGAGACGAAGCGCGGATCGCAGGTCAGCAGTCCATCGACATCGGTCCAGATCTGCACTTCGCGCGCGCCGACTGCAGCGCCGACGATTGCCGCGCTGTAGTCCGAGCCGTTGCGCCCGAGCGTCGTCGTCGCCCCGTCCATCGTCCGGCCGATGAAGCCGCCCATCACCGGGATGTGGTTCCGCTCCACCAGCGGCAGCAGCGTCTTCATCGCCGCCTCGCGCGTGCGGTTCATGAGCGGAGTGGCGCCGCCGAAGTTGTCATTCGTCCAGATCACCTCTTCCGACTCGACATGCTCGCCGGGCAGCGCGCGCATCATCATCGAGTAGGCGAAGAGCACGGATGAGAGCTTCTCGCCGATCGAAACGACTTTGTCTTTCGCGCGCAGCGTGATCTCGCCCAGCAGCGCGATGCCGCTGAGAATCGTCTGGATCTGGTCGACCTGCTTCGTCAGTTGCTTGAGAAACGATTCGAAGAAATCGAACTTCTGCTGCACGAGCTGCATCGCGACATCTTCATGACGCTGGCGGACGCGCGCGATGATCTCGCGAACGAGCTCCGGCTTCTGATCGCGCGCTGCTTCGCTGGCGGCGACGAGGTCGTTGGTCACTCCCGAAAGTGCAGAGACGACGATGATCGGTTTCTGATCGCGGCGCTCGGCCACGATGTCGATCGCCGCGGCGACCTTGTTCGCATCGCCGACGGAAGTGCCGCCGAACTTGATGACGATCACAAGAGGCCCTTCGCATCGAGGAGTTCGGCGTTGAGAATCGCCGCCCCGGCGGCGCCGCGAATCGTGTTGTGCACCAGCGCCACCATCTTGAGATCGAGAATCGGGTCGGGACGGAGGCGGCCGATGGAAACGCTCATTCCGTTTTCCCGATCGCGATCGAGCCGAGGCTGCGGGCGATCCTCGGCATCGATGTAGTGCAGCGGATTGCGCGGCGCGCTCGGAAGCCCGAGGCGTTGCGGCTCGCCGATGTACGACTCGATGGAGAGCTCGATGCCGTCGATGATCGTTTCGATGGGCGTCGACTTGCGCAGCTCCGCGCGATTGCAGAGCGAGAGCGCGATCGTCATCAGATGCCCGTCGATCGTCGGCACGCGGTTCACCTGCGCGGAGATCGTGAAGCTCGCGTCGATGAACTTCTCCCCGTCCCACCGGCCGAGGATCTTGCGCGGCTCGGTCTCGATCTTCGTCTCTTCGCCTCCGCCGATGTACGGAATCACGTTGTCGAGAATCGCGTACGACGCCACGCCGGCATAGCCTGCGCCGGAGATCGCCTGCATCGTGGTGACGTGAAGGCAATCGATGCCGTACTGCTGCTGGATCGGCGCGATTGCCATCGCAAGGCCGATCGTCGAGCAGTTCGGATTCGTGACGATGTAGCCTTTGCCGCCGCGCCGCTTGCGCTGCCGCTCGATTGCCGCGCAGTGATCGGCGTTGATCTCCGGAATCAGCAGCGGCACGTCGGGATCCATCCGGTGGTTGCGCGAGTTCGACACGATGACCGCGCCGCGGTTCGCGTAATGCTCTTCCGCTTCACCCGCGACCGACGAGTCGAGACCGGAAAAGAGAATGACCGACTCGAGCTCGGCGCCCAGTTTCTTCACCGTCATGCCGGCCGTTTCTTCCGGCAGCAGCGTGTCGAGGCGCCAGTCGGCTGCTTCCGCATACGTCTTTTCGGCGCTCCGCTCCGATGCGACGAGCTCGTGCAGCCTGAACCAGGGATGGTTCTCCAGCAGTTGCACGAAGCGCTGTCCGACGGATCCGGTGGCGCCGAGGACGGCAACCGGAATGCGTTCGGATCGGACGGAAGAGACGGGTGATTCGGCGGAAAGCGTTGCAGTCATCGTTGAGCTCACTTGCAAAAAGCGATTCTACATGTCCCCCTCTCCCCTCCCACGTCCCCCTCGCCCCGCAAAGCGGGGAGAAGGGCCAGGGGTGAGGCGCCGAAAGATCATAAGAAGCTCCTACAATCGAAGAAGTGTCCTCCTCGATCGAGCTTCGCGGCATCACGGTCTCTGCCCGGCTGGACGGAGTCTCGTTGAAGATCGCCGCAGGAGAATCAGTCGCATTCGTGGGCCGCAGCGGCGCCGGCAAGACGACGGCGCTGCGCCTCGTCAACGGCCTCGTTGTGCCAACCCGAGGCGAGGTGCTCATCGATGACGTGCCGCTCGCGCGGACCGACCTCGTCGCGTTGCGCCGCCGCACGGGGTACATCATCCAGGGCTCGGGTCTCTTTCCACACCAGACGGTGTTCGACAACATCGCGACGATTCCGCGCCTGCTCGAATGGGATGAAGGGCGGACGCGGGAGCGGATCGCGGACGTGATGATGCGCATCGCGATGCCGGTCGAAAAATTCGGCGCGCGCTATCCGCGCTCGTTGTCGGGAGGGGAACAGCAGCGGGTGGGAATCGCGCGGGCCATCGTCGCGAACCCTTCGATCCTCCTCTGCGACGAGCCGTTCGGCGCGCTCGATCCGATCGTCCGGCGCGAGCTGCAGGATGCGTTTCGCGCCCTGCGAAGCGACGCGACGATCGTGTTCGTCACTCACGATCTCGTCGAGGCGATGCGCGTCTGCGAACGGATCGTGCTCTTCGACCAGGGGCGAATCGTCTCCGATTCGCCTTCTTCCGCGTTTCCTAACCAGTCGTTGCAGCTGGTCCGCGAGTTCGTGGCGGCGGCGAGCTTGCCATCATGACCGTCGAGATTCTTCGCACGACGGGTGAGCACATGCTGATCGTCGCGATCGCGACCGGCGCCGCCATCGTGCTCGGCGTGCCGCTCGCCATCTACTGCACCCGGCATGCGCGCGCCGGGCGCATCGCGCTGCGGATCATCGATGCGATCCAGACGATCCCCTCACTCGCACTCTTCGGATTTCTGATTCCCGTGCCGTTCATCGGCGGCATCGGCATGCGGACGGCGATCGTCGCTTTGATTCTCTACTCTCTGCTTCCCATCGTTCGCAACACGTTCCTCGGCATTCGAGGCGTCGATCCCATCGTTCGCGATGCGGGTGTCGCCCTGGGCATGACCGGCCGCCAACTGCTGCTCCAGGTCGAGCTGCCGCTGGCGATGCCGTCGATCGTGGCGGGCATCCGCATCGCGACGGTGACGGCCATCGGCGTCGCGACGATTGCTGCGGCCGTTGGCGGCGGCGGACTCGGCACGTTCATCTTTCGCGGCGTTGCCATGGTGGACACGAACCTGATCCTCGCGGGCGCGCTCCCCGCGGCGGCACTGGCGCTCGTTGCCGACGTCGTGTTGAGCGCCGTCGAGCGTAAGCTGGTGCGATGGTGAGAAAGTTTGTCGAGTGCGGACGCCTCGTTCGCACGTCGCTGATGCTGCTTCCGCTGCTCGTTGCCGGCTGTGCGCAGAAGTCGCCCATCGTCGTCGGCTCCAAGAACTTCACGGAGTCCGTCATCCTTGGCGAGCTCGTGGCGCAGAAACTGGAGCGCGCGGGCTGCACGGTCGATCGGAAGCTGAACATGGGCGGCACGTTCGTCTGCGATTCGGCGATGACCTCGGGCGCGCTCGATGCGTACGTCGAGTATTCAGGCACGGCCCTCGAGGCAATCCTCAAGCAGCCGAAGGCGAACGTCGCCGCCGCATACGCGAAGCGCGGATTGCACTGGGGGCCGCCTCTCGGCTTCAACAACACGTTCGCGATGATCGTTCGCCGCGATGATGCGAAGCAGTTCGGTCTGCGCACGATCTCCGATCTGCAGAAGGTGGCCGATCGCTATCAGCCTGGATTTGGCTATGAGTTCGTCGAGAGGCCGGATGGCTGGAATGGTCTCCTTCACGCCTATGCGCTGAACCTGGCGAAACCGCCGAAGACGATGGACCTCGGCCTCACGTACAAGGCGCTCGCGTCGAAGGAAGTCGATCTGATCGCCGGCAACTCGACGGATGGACTCATCGAGTCGCTCGGGCTCGTCGCGCTCGAAGACGATCGTCATTACTTCCCGCGCTACGATGCGGCGATCGTGTACCGAAAGGACATCGACAGGAAGTGCGCCGGCGCATCGAAAGCGCTTGAGTCGCTGCGCGGCCAGTTTGACGACGCCGCGATGCGCCGCCTCAATTTCGAGGTCGATGGAAAGAAGCGCGACGTGGCGGCGGTCGCGCGCGAGGCCCTTCGTTGACGATGCTGACGGTTGAAGAGGCGCAGCAGCGCCTGCTCGCGGAAGTCCCGCTCATCGAGAGCGAGGAGGTTGCGCTCGGCGAAACGCACGGCCGCGTGCTGCGCGAGGATGTCGCCGCGGCCGCGGACGTGCCGCTGGCCGACAACTCGGCAATGGATGGCTATGCGATCCGCGCCGGCGACAGCGGCCCGCGGCGCGTGATCGGCGAAGTTCGCGCGGGATCCGTCGCGACGGCATGCGTCGAAGCGGGAACGGCGATGCGCATCATGACCGGCGCGCCGATTCCTGAAGGAGCGGATGCCGTCGCCCAGATCGAGATCACCGATCAGGGACTCGATGTCGTAAACATCAACGAGCCGGTGAAGCGCGGAGCGAACATCCGCCGCCGCGGCGAAGACATGCACGCCGGCGACATCGTGCTGACGCGCGGCACGCTGGTCGGCGCGGGAGAGATCGGCGTCCTTGCGACGGCGCGCCGCGCCCGCGCGCTCGTTGCGCGCAGGCCGGTCGTCGCCGTGTTGTCGACGGGCGACGAGCTCGTCGATGTCGGCGAGAACGCCGGCGCCGGCCGCGTCGTGAACTCGAATGTGCACACGCTCTCGGCGCTCGTGCGCGAGTGCGGCGCGATCGCGCGGCCGCAGTCGATCGTGCGCGATTCGCGCGAGGCGACGATCGCAGCGATCGACCGCGCCCTCGAATGCGACTACGTCATTTCGTCAGGCGGAGTCTCCGTCGGCGCTTACGACTTCGTGAAAGATGCGCTCGAGGCGCTCG
Organism: Acidobacteriota bacterium; assembly: GCA_021325515.1. GTDB lineage: Bacteria > Acidobacteriota > Thermoanaerobaculia > Gp7-AA8 > Gp7-AA8 > JAJPHC01. Next base: position 87,677 of record JAJPHC010000032.1, on the reverse strand, counting down.
GCGGCGAGACGAAGTTCTGGCGCGTGGCGATGAAGCCGGGAAAGCCGGTGTTCCTGTCGCGCGTGCGCGAGCGGCTCTTCTTCGGCCTGCCCGGCAATCCGGTGTCCTGCATGGTCACCTTCACGTTGTTCGTCGCTCCCGCGCTGCGCAGGGCGATGGGCATGAGCGGCGTGCTGCCGCCGGTCGTGAACCTGAAGACGACCGCGCCATTGCGCGGCAGCGAGCGCCGCACGTATGTGCGCGTGGCGGTCTACCCGCGCGATGGAGATCTCGTCGCCGAGCCGATGCTGGTCCAGGGCTCAGGAGCCACGACCTCGATGCGCGGAGCCAATGGTCTCGCGGTGGTGCAGGAGGGCGTTAGGGAAATCGAAGCGGGAGCGTCAGTGCCGGTAGTCCTGATGGGACTTATGGGACCGATGGGACCGATGGGACCGATGGGCGGAACCGCAGCTCCCTATAGGTCCTGATGGGACTTATGGGACCGATGGGACCGATGGGACCGATGGGCGGAACCGCGGCTCCCTATAGGTCCTGTAGTTCCCGGTGGTGCAGGAGGGCGTTAGGGAAATCGAAGCGGGAACGTCAGTGCCGGCAGTCCTGATGGGACTTATGGGACCGATAGGCGGAACCGCAGCTCCCTATAGGTCCCATAGGTCCCATAGGTCCTATTGTCCCATCCTCGCGTTTTTCACGCTCAGCTCCGCCAGCAGCCGCGTGAGCCGCTTCGCTTCGTCGTCACCATGCTGATAGGTGCGGCAGAGCACGGCGACCTGTTCGGCTGATTCCTGTGCGGCGATCGTGAAGCCGTCGTTTGGCTGATCGGGCATCAGCGACGGGCGCTGTTTCCAGGCCGTGCCGTCGTACGACCATGTCGTGAAGGTCAGAGGACGGGCGATGAGCGCGGCGTTCGGCGTTTCGAAGATGAAGTTCGGCACGTGGAGGATCTCGGTGACCGACGCGGCGAGGAGCTTGTCGAGCGTTTCCGATTCCTCGATGAAGCGGAGGCCGAGGCGCTTGTCGTTGGCGCGGGCGATCTCGGCGAGGATCTCCACTTCCACACCCTGCCAGAAGAAGCGCAGCAAAGCGCGCGCTTCGATTTCGATCGGCTCCTCCAGATCGACCATTGCGCCGCTCGCGCTCACGTCGAGCAGCCGCACGGCGTAGTCGCCGAACCAGCCGTCGAGTGGACGCATGAGATTCAGCCGGGTGTATTGACGCCGCTCTTCGCCTGCATCCATCACGGCACCTTCCTGATGTCGGTGAGCCAGTAAGCGCTGTCGGTGACGTGCAGCTTCGCGGTGATGTTGCTCTGGTCGGCGGGGAGCGACTGCACCTGCGCGCCGCGGACCGGATACTCCATCACCATCGCTTCCATGTAGCCGGGGATGGCCTTGTGATCGATGCGCAGCAGATTCCCCGCGGCATCGCGCCCCAGGATTTTTCCTTCGAGCGTGTAGAGCTTCTCGCCGGGAACGCTGAGCGGTTTTTCTTTTCGGGAGCGATCGCCGCAGGCGGTGAGGAGGAAGAGGAGGCAAAACACGAGGGCCGCGCTACGTCGCATGCGAGATGCGATTGTAGCGCGGCCCTCCGGGTTGGTTACGGCTGATATTCGGATGAGGTGATGAAGCGTCCGTCGTTCGTCGCGTTGAGCACGACGACCGCGTAGCACACCGCGTTGTCCGACGGATCGAACTGCGCGATGCCGTTCGTCACGACGAATGCGGAGAGCGAGGTCTGGCCCCACGCGTGCGGCGCGAGCGTCAGCGTCGTCGAACCGACCGTCGTCTGGCCGGTCGAGTCGAGCACGCTGATCTTCACCGTGTTCGTCGAATCGCTCTGGTTGAAGCAGCCGGCGTTCGAGCGGCGCGAAGAGTCGACGCTGATGCCGGGCGCGAACGAACGCGAGCTCGTGCCCGCGAACTCCAGCGCCGGAATCGACTGGCCGTAGCGCGTGCCGCCGCCCGTCCAGATCTCCGAGTCGATGATGAAGCGGTTGTTGTGCTGTCCGCCCGTCGAGTTCGGGCTCGAGAACGTCACGGAGCCCGCGGTGTTGGAGAGGCCGAACAGTTCGGTGAGGAAGTTGTCGTAGGTCTTCACCTGCCCCGCGGCGAGGTTGATCTGCGCCGTCTTCGACGTGCCGGTGTTGTCATAGAACGTGGCCGTTACCGAGTACGCCGACGATGTCGGATTGAAGATCGAGACGTACGACTGGAACGTGCTGCCGACACCCTGAACCGTCGTGACGACAGGCAGCGTCTGGAAGTCCGACGCGAAGCCTTCATTCGCGACGCGCGGAGTGTGCTGGGCGAACATCGGCGCCGAGACCGCGAGCGCCAGAATCGTGAGCGAGAGTAGTTTCTTCATGGTCGTTCTCCTCATTTGTGATGACTACTGGCAGGGCTGCGGCGTCGTCGGGTTGGGCGGCACGACATCGACGATCGTGTTCGTTCCACCGTGACCCTGCAGCAGTCCCTGGTGCGCCGGCGCGAGGAAGGGGAAGCGCGGCAGGAAATCTTCGTCGTTCGTCTCGACGCCCTTCGCGAGTCCTGCAGCCGGATCGCCGGCGGCGATGAGGCTGATGAGAACCGTGTTGACGTTCACCTGATGCATGTTCGGCTTCGCGCCGCCGCCGAGACGGCGGCCGTTCGGGAACGACGAGTCGATCGACGCATCGAGCGTGATGACGTCACCCGTCGAGCCATCGGCGACCGGAATCGGACGGCCGAGGTTGATCGCGTTGATGATGTCCAGACGCGGTCCCTTGAGCGTTGTGACGGTCGCCGGAGGAACCCCGAGCGCCTTGTACACGCCGAGCGTGTCGAGATCGCGCACGAGAACCGGGAAGAGCACGTCGTTGCCGAAGCGCGTCACGTCCTTCATCGGGTCGGTGTGGAGATAGAGGCCCTGGCGCGCGGTGCCGACGAGGCCCGCGTTGAACAGCGGAAGCGCGTTGCGGCCGACGAGCACGTAGTTGCCCGAGCCGCGGAGTCCCGTGATGTTGTTCGTCGGGTCGACGGTCTGCGTCGCCTGGCGATAGATGCCGGCCCACACGCGCAGCAGCGCGTCGGTCGACTGCGCCTGCAGCGTGCCGTTGTGAGGAATGCCGTTCGGGAAGAGCTCTGCGGTCGGAATCTCGAGCGCGATCGAGAAGATGTTGAAGCCGGTGAAGACGTCTTCGGCCGGAGTGCTGCGCGCGCCGGCGATTCCGCCGAGATCGCCCTTGTTCAGGTTCACCAGGTCGAAGATGCCTTTCTCGTCGAGCTGATAGGGATCGTCGAACTGCCCGGCGATGATGCGGCCGCCGTTGTTGAGGCTCTGAATGTAAGTGTCGATGAAGTCCTGGTTGTAGAGACCGGTGTCGCGCGAAGTCTTGTCGCCGGAGTCATACCCCTTGAATGCACCGAGGCCGTAGACGAGGCGATCGGTCTGCGGGCCGTGGTTGTTCGGAAGAACCTTGAGGTTTTCGCCGAGCACCTTGGGCGTGGGCTGGCCGGGCGCCATGATGCGCGTGACCGTCATCGTCTCGGTGCCGCCGGTGAGCTGCCACAGCAGCTCGTTGCCGCCGCCGACGCCATCGGTCGGCTTCGGTGCCGCCGTTGCAGGCAGAGACTTCTGGAACTCGATGCGGTAGACCGCTTCGTCCTTCAGGCTCGTGCCTTTGCCGATGTGGAACTCGTAGCGATAGCCGTCGCACGCGCGGAAGCCCTGGTTGCCCTGGCCCGGCTCGTGGAGCGGATTGAAATCCATGATGAGGTACAGCTTGTCGTGCGTGCTGTTCGACACCCACGCGAACGTGTCGGTGTTGTCAGCGCATGGTTCGTTGAGTACCGACAGCGCCTCACGATGGCTGGATGCGAATGCGGGGACAGAGAACGCAATCGCTCCGATCAAGAGCAGGGCACCGCGTAGAGACAGAGATTTCCTGGACATACTTTCTCCTCCGAAGTTTCTGGAGCAGAACCCGAGCTCCGTGGGCGGCCGGTGCCAGATCCGCTTTTCTTGTTGCCGGCAGCGGAAACGCTCCGTGCCGTTGTATGTCCCTAGCTACGGGTGAACGCGCGAACCGGATTTAGGACGGATGCGACGAATGAAAACGCCGGCGATATCATCCCGGCAACATGCTTCCTGAAAAAACATTCGAAGGGCGCACCGGCATCATCACCGGCGGCGCCACCGGCATCGGCTTTGGGATCGCTCGCGAGCTCGTGCGCCTCGGCGCTCGAGTCGTCATCGCGAGCCGCAAGGAAGAGAATCTGAAGCAGGCGGTGGAAGAGTTGGGCGAGCGCGCCTCTTACTTCGTCTTCGACGTGCGCGATGCGGAGGCGGCGGAGCAGCTCGCCGCGAAGGTCGAGAGCAATTCCGGCCGCATCGACTTCCTCGTGAACAACGCCGCAGGCAATTTCGTCGTGCCCGCGGAGCAGTTGTCGGTCAACGGATGGAACGCCGTGATCGGCATCGTGCTGAACGGAACGTTCTACTGCACGAGCGCGATCGGCAGGCGCATGATCGCGAAAGGCGGCGGCTCGATCCTCAACATCATCGCCAACTACGCATGGACCGGTGCACCGGGAGTTGTGCACTCCGCAAGTGCCAAGGCGGGCGTGCTGGCGATGACGCGCACGCTCGCAGTCGAATGGGCTCGCCACAACATTCGTGTGAACGCGATGGCGCCGGGACCGGTGCACACCGAAGGCGCGTCGAAGCGGCTGTTTCCCGATGAGAAGATCGAAGAGGGAATCCGCCGCACGATTCCGCTGCGGCGCTTCGCGAGTCTCGAAGAAGTGGCAAACGCCGCCGCGTATCTCTTGTCCGACTACGCGTCGTACGTCACCGGCGAGTCGTTCGTGATCGATGGCGGGCAGTGGCTCGGCGGAGCGGACTACTGGAATCGCGCGATGCGGGAGTGATCACCGCGCTCCGCTCAGATACTCGACCGCGAGATTGGCCAGCGCGCGCACGCCGAGGAGCAAGCCCGATTCGTCGACGAAGAACTTCGGCGAGTGGTTCGATGCTGCTTCTTCTGCCGTCTGATTCTTCGGCCGCGTGCCGACCCAGAAGAAAAGGCCCGGCACCTTCTGCTGATAGAACGAAAAGTCTTCCGCGCCGAGCACAGCGTTGACCACCTGCGCGTTTCCGGCCGCGACGCGTGAGAGCACCGGCGCCATCCTCTCCGTCAGCGCAGGATCGTTGTAGGTGATCGGATAGCCGGTCGTGATCGCGACGTCTGCCGTCGCGCCGCCGCTCTTCGCGATCTCTTCCGCGGTTCGTTTGATCCTGCTGTGAATCTCCTCCCGCATCTTCGCGTCGAGCGAGCGGATCGTGCCGATCATCTCGACCTCATCCGGAATGATGTTGTTGCGGACGCCGCCGTGAATCGCGCCGACGGTGACGATCGAAGGCGCGAGCGAGGAGTCGAGCTGGCGGCTCGGAATCGTCTGCAGCCCGAGGACGATCTGCGAGGCGACGACGATGGGATCGACGCCGAGCCACGGATAGGCGCCGTGCGTCTGCCGGCCGTGCACCTTGATCACGAAGGAATCGACCGCCGCCATCATCGAGCCGGGGCGATAGGCGATCTCTCCGACAGGAAAGCGCGACGTGACGTGCAGTCCGAACACCGCACCGACTTTCGGATTGTCGAGCGCTCCTTCCTTCACCATCAGCTCCGCGCCGCCCTCTTCTCCCTCCGGCGCGCCTTCTTCGGCGGGCTGGAACAGAAAGACGATCGTGCCGGGCAACTGCTCGCGCATGCCGGCGAGCACTTCGGCGACACCGAGGAGGATCGCGACGTGCGCGTCGTGTCCGCAGGCGTGCATGACGCCCACTTCCTGGCCGTTGTACGTCGTGCGCACGGTGGACTTGAAGGGAACGTCGACCTGCTCGACGACGGGCAGCGCATCCATGTCCGCGCGCAGCGCGACGGCGCCTCCCGGCTTGCCGCCTTTGAGAATGCCGACGACGCCGGTGTGCGCGACCGGCGTGCGGACTTCGATCTTCAGCTCGCGGAGCCGGTCGGCGACGAGCTTCGACGTGCGCGTCTCGCGATTGCCGAGCTCGGGATGCTGATGGATGTCGCGCCGTGTCGCGATCACGCGCGATTCGACCGCTGCGGCGGCGGTGTCGATCTGTTGCGAGAGCGTAAGGGACATGAGAATCGCGTCCAGCATATCCGGGAACCCCGTCACCTCTGGAACGAAGCGGTACTACGTTTTCGCGGAGGAAATGAGCTCTTCCGCGCGCTCGATCAGCTCCTGAAACCACTCCGCGAAGTTCGGCTCGTCGCGCTCCACCGCCTCGGCTTTCACCCGCGACGCCATCGCGATGAACTGGTCGATGAACGTCCGCAGCTCCTCGATGTTGCCGAGGAGCATGAGCGTGGATGACTGGTTCTCGAGCGCGGTGAGCGCCTGCAGAGCCTGTGAGTATTCGCTGCTGAAGTAGGCGAAATTCGCCCGCGAATCTTCGGCGGTCATGGCTTCGTTTGCTGCGAACTCTGCGCCAGTGCGCTCAGCTCGCCGATCGATCGTAGCGCACCTCCGCGCATCACGTACGAGATCTTGCGGAAGTTGGCGACGTCCGCGGCCGGATCTGCGCTCAGGAGCAGCAGGTCGGCCTCCTTTCCATTCGCGATCGTGCCGGTCACGTCCTCGATGTGCATCGCCTTGGCCGCGATCGCGGTCGAGGAGACGATGACCTGCATCGGCGTCATCCCGGCGGACTGCATCGCCTCCATCTCCGCGTAGATCGCCGGTCCGTGCAGCGTGAGCGGATTGCCGGCGTCGGTGCCGGTCGCGATCGGGATTCCGGCCATGACGAGCTTCTTCAGGTTTTCGCGCGAGAAGCGCTCCGACTTCTCCACGCGCGCGGCAGCTCTCGCAACGCGCTGCGGCATGTCGATGTTCGTGGAGACGGTCGCGGTCTCGTTCACCCGCGCGATCGTCGCCGGATCGACGCAGTGGTTCGGATCGTCGATCGCCGGCGCTTTGTGATCGGCGACGCCGCGGAACATGTTGAGATAGCCGCGCAGCACGGTGAGCGTCGGAATGAGAATCGCGCCATTCTTCTTCGCGAGCGCGATGAGCTCATCGTCAACAGGTTGATCATCGACGCTGTGTACGAGCAGCGTCGCCCCCGCGCGCAGCGCCCCCTTCGCCTCCGCCAGCCCCGTGGCGTGCACGATGAGCGGCACCTTCAGTTTTGCAGCTTCAGAGCCGGCGGCTGTGACCCACGGCTCCGACTTCTCGACGGGAAGGTCGGGATTCACGATCCACCACACCTTGATCGCCTTTGCGCCCTGAGCGACGAGATACCGCACGCCGCTGTGGCCCGTCTCCTCATCCTTCAGGTGGATGAACTGCCGCTCGGCCGGAAGATTGAGCCAGTGATCGAGCGTCGAGAGGAGCGGTCCCGCGGCCGTGACGTGCGGCGCGAGCGTGTCGCCTTCGAATCGATTCGCGAGCTCGAGTGTCCACGGAAACCCTCCGACGTCGAAGACGGACGTCACACCCGAGCAGACATAGGATCGCGCGTAGCGCTGCGGGTGCGATTTCAGATCCGCTTCGACCTGCTCGTACGGATGCGCCGCGCGGACGTCGAGCGCATCGGGGCGGCCGTCAGCCCATCCGGTCTGCGAGAAATGCACGTGCGCATCGATGAGCCCCGGCGTGACGAACATCCCTTTCGCATCGAGGACATCGATGCCTTCGGGAATCGCGCAGTTGCCCGCACAGGAGATGCGGCCGTCGCGCACGATGATGTTCGCGTCTTTCAGCGGCGCGCGGCCCGTGCCATCGATGAGCGTTGCGTGGGCGATCGCGCGCGGTGGCGGCGGCGTGCCCGCAGGCGCATCGACCGCACCGGTCAGCGCGATCTTCCAGCCGTCACTCGTCCTGATGAAGAGCCGTTCGGAGATGCCGTTGTGCTCCGCGCCACCGTAGCGAACGCGATAACGGTACGTGCCGTAGACGATGCCGGGCTGAATCGGAGTGAGGCGCAGGTCATCCGCGTCGAGCGCATCGGGCCAGCGGGCGCCGGCCGCCTTCGCGAACTCCTCGTAGCCGGCGGCAAGCCCCTCCGCACCGCTGCGCACGAGCTGCGGCGAGTGCAGATAGAGCGCGAGGTAGGCTTCGCGATCGTGGCGATGGATCGCGTCGATGTTTCTCGCGAAGAGCGCGCGCGCAGCGTCAAGGTCGCCCGGCTGCGCATGCAGGACGACGGTGAGCAGCATCGAAATGGTTACAGTCGGGAGTCTTCGCATGAATGAAGTCTAGAATGACTTTGCCCCATCCAGAGGAGCGACCATGATCCGTCGTTGGACTGCTGTTCTTCTTCTCGCAACTGCAGTCGCGGCAGAACCCTCGAGGAGCCCGCGCCTCGGCACGACGATCGACGTCTCGATCGTGAACGTCGATGCGGTCGTGACGGATCGCGCCGGACATCGCGTGCGCGGCCTCACGCAGGACGACTTCGAGATTCTGGAGAACGGCAGGCCGCAGCCGATCTCGAATTTCGCCGGCCTGTCGCAGGCTCGCGATGCGATGCATCCGCAGCCGCGGACGATCGTCGTGTTCGTGGAGCACTTCCGCACGGCAGCGTTCCGCCGCGATGCGTTTTTCAACGGGCTGCGCTCGTTTCTGCACAGGAGTGTCAGGCCGGGCGACGCGGTGCGGATCGTGTCGTTCGGCGATCGCCTCGAGACGCGCCTCGAGTTCACCGACCGGCTCGCGTCGATCGATCAGACGCTCGACGCGCTCGCATCGGAATCGGGTCCCGGCGTGGACGAGATCACGCTGAGGGATCAGTTGATCGAACAGACGTTCAGCTCGATTTCCGCCGAGCGCGGATTCAGGGGTGCAGGCCGCGATTCGCGGCGGCACGGCTCGGCCAGCGCTCACTTTCGCTTCATGAAAACGCGCGAGATGCTCGCGTCGATCGCCGCGCTGATGAATTCGATTGCCGGCTCCGACGCGAAGAAGGTGCTCGTGATGGCAGTGCATCATCTGGAGCCGCCGGACCTCGACGGCGCCGCAGTTGCCGGCGATCTCGCGCCGTCATACGGGCGCAGGGGCGGAAGAGACGCGTTCGCCGACTTCATCGCGAAGACGGCCAACGCGAATGGCGTCACGGTTTACGCGCTGGATCCCGAGGGGATCGGGACGACGCCGGGCGCGGAGCTGGGCGAGCAGGAGTCGTTCAATCGCCGCGCGCCGTACATGCAGCAGATCGCCGATGGGACCGGCGGCCGCTTCGCGTGGGGAACGGAGATCGAGAAGCAACTGCCGGAGGCGGCGGAAGACCTCGACGCCTACTACTCGCTCGGCTATCGCGCGGCGAATCACAACATCGACGAGGCGCGCTCGATCGTCGTCCGGACGAAGAATCGCGATTACTTCGTCCGCGCGCGGCGCGAGTACGTGGAGAAATCCGATCAGACGCGCATGCGCGATCGTGTGATCGCCGCGCTGTTCAATCAGCCGGAAGTCTCGTCGATGAACATCGCGGTCGAGGCGGGGAGTCCGCGCTACGTCAGCGGGAATCGCTACACGATTCCGGTCACGATCTACATTCCGCTCGCGTCGTTGATGACCGATGGCGGACGCGGCGAGTTCGCGGTCTATACCGGTTGGAGCGGAGTCCGCGGCGAGATCGGCGACGTCGTCAGGCAGACGCAGAAATTCTCGCTGGTCTCCGCGATGCCGGAGACCGTCACCTATTCCTTCGAGGTCGTCGCGGATCGCGACACGAAACGGATCTCCGTCGGCGTGTTCGATGAGATCTCGAAGGATTACGGCCTGCGGCGCATCGAGTTGACGAAGAGCGGCACCGCCGCCCTGTCGCGCTGGTGAGAAATCTTCCGTGAAAAAACTACTCTGGCTTTGTCTCCTCGCTTCCTTCGCCTACGCGCAGGACATTCCGCGCGCCGGCGAGACCATCGAAGTGTCGATCGTGAATGTCGACGTCTTCGTCACCGATCGCAGCGGCAGGCATGTCACCGGACTGGCGAAGGACGATTTCGTGATCTACGAAGACGGCAAGCCGCAGCCGCTCACGAACTTCGCCGAATACCGCTCGGATCTCCAGAACGAAGCGGTCTCCGTCGAGGGGACGGCGGACGCGCCGGCGCCGGCTGCACCGCGGCGGCAGCATCGGACGCTCGTCGTCTTCGTCGACCGCTTTCAGGGTTTCGGATCGAACAGCGGTGAACAGCTCTTTTCCGAATTGAAGGACCTGCTGCATCAAACCGTTAGACTGGGAGACTCCGTGACGATCGTCTCCTGGGTGCACCGGCTCTTCACGCGGCTGCCGTTCACCGACGACCTGGCGGCGATCGACCGCGTGCTCGACAAGATGGCGGCGGAACGGAACTACTGGAAAGCGGGCGACTACCGGCAGATCGAAGAAGAGCAGCTCTTCGAGCAGGAAGCCGCCGATTTCATCGCCGGAGCGAATGCCCGTGGCGGCGGCGGATCAATGGGCAATGCCGGCGGGGATCGCGCGCCCGCGGGCGGCCCGATGCCGTCGCTCGAGCAGCTCAGCGCTGCGACCGATGAGCTGCACGACATGCAGGCGAAGACGAAGGCGATGCGCGCGTTGATCGAGTCGATCTCCGGTCTCGACGGGCAGAAGTCGATGATCTTCGTCAGCCGCTCGTTCTCGACGATCGCCGGCCAGCAGTTTCTGACCGATCGCCATGCTCTCAACGCGCCGCACTCGCTGTACGAGGATCTGAACAACATGACGGCGCAGATCGAGTCGGTGGCGAAGGCGGCGAACGCCAACGGCGTCACGATGTACATGCTCTATCCCGCCGGCCTCGAGACCTCCGGCTGGGTACAGAATGCCGAGAGCCGCCGCATGCCCGGGACGGGCGAAGCGACCGCCGCGGGACATGCCTATCAGGCGATGCTCAACGAAACGTCAGCGCTGCAGTACGTCGCCGACCAGACCGGCGGCCTCGCCGCGTCGGGAAGTGATGTGATCAAACTGCTGCCGCGCATCGAGGAGGATTTCTCGTCGTACTACTCGCTCGCCTATCGCGCCACGACGCATCGCCAGGATCGCGCGCGCAAAATCGTCGTGAAGGTGAAGAACCGCGACCTCACCGTACGCGCGCGTCATCAGTTCATCGAACAGTCGGATGAGACGAAGATGAAGAATCGCGTCGTCGCATCCCTGTTCGCGAAGAATGGCGAAGATGCACACATTCCTGTGCAGGTGAAAATCGGGAAGCCGAAAGCGAGCGGAAAGGGTCTCTGGCTGCTGCCGGTGCTGATCGAAGTTCCCGCGAAAGCGCTCGTGACCCTGCCTGATGCGAAGGGCGAGCGCGGCGCCTTTTCCATCTTCATCGCCTGGGGCGACATCCTCGGTTCCGTCAGCGAGGTGACGCACAGGACCGTGCCGTTCTCGATGGAGGATGTGAAGCGGGCGAAGGGCGAGAGGTTCGGGTACAAGTTCGATCTGCTGACCGACATGAAGACCAACCGCGTCGCGGTCGGCGTCTACGACGAAGTGGCCAGGGAGTACGGCCTCGCAAGTGTGAAGCTGCCGAGAACTGTCGCAGCCGAGTGACGATGTACGACAGGCGCCCTCGCCTGTCGTTTTGTCTCTCTTTTTTACACGGACAGGCGAGGGCGCCTGTCGTACATGCGTGCTCCCCGTCACACTGCTCTGTTCGCTCGCTTACCAAAGCTTGAGCACGGTGCGTGCTTATAATCGAACGCGATGGCGTTTCTCGAAGCGAAGGCGCTCTCGAAGACGTACCGGAACGCCGAGGTCCCGGTGCCTGTCCTGAGCTCGATTCATATCGAAGTCGAGAAGGGTGAGATGCTGGCCATCGTGGGGCCCAGCGGAATCGGGAAGTCGACGCTGCTTCATCTGCTCGGCGGCCTCGATCGTCCTGACAGCGGGCGCATTCGCGTCGGCGACGCCGATCTCTCGTCGATGAACAACGACGAACTGGCGCGCTTCCGCAATCGAAACGTCGGCTTCGTGTTTCAGTTTCATCATCTTCTTCCGGAGTTCACCGCGCAGGAGAACGTGGCTATGCCGGGATGGATCGGAAGAAGTGAAAAGAGCGCGGCGTTGAAGAGAGCAGCTTCACTGTTGTTGGAGCTTGGATTGGAAGCTCGGTCGAGACATTTTCCGAATCAACTTTCCGGCGGGGAACAGCAACGGGTCGCGATTGCGCGCGCGCTTCTCACCGATCCGCTGCTATTTCTGGCCGACGAGCCAACCGGCAATCTCGATCTCGAGACGAGCGCGAAGGTCTTCGATCTGATGCGGGAATGCCACACGAAGCGTGGTTTGACGTCGGTTATAGTGACTCATAATCCGGAATTGGCGGCACGCTGCGACAGAGTCTTAGCGATGAATCGGCAGCAAAACTAACATGTTCGAAAAATACAACGAGAAAGCACGCCGCGCCCTCTTCTTCGCCCGGTACGAAGCATCGAAGCTCGGATCCCGTGTCATCGAATCCGAGCACATCCTCCTCGGTGTCCTGCGAGAAGGTGAGGAGATCATCAAAGAGATCTTCTCGCGCTTCAACGTGAAGCCGGAACAGATCCGCCGTGAAGTCGAAGGCGATCGGCTGTTCGTCGACCGCATCTCGTCCTCGGCCGAGCTCCCGCTTTCCGAAGAGTCGAAGAAGATCCTCGCCTACGCCGCCCATGAAGCCGAATCGATGCTGCATCAGTATGTCGGCACCGAACATCTGCTGATTGGAATCCTGCGCGTCGAGTCGTCGACGGCCGCGCGCATTCTCACCGCGAAGGGCCTGAACGTTTACTCCGTTCGCGAAGAGACGATCTCGATTCTGAAAGAGCGCGAGGCGGACAAGCAGAAGAAAGAGCTGCCGTTCCTCGCGGAGTACGCGCGCGATCTCACGGCGATGGCGCACTCGCAGCAGTTCGATCCGCTGATCGGACGCGAGAAGGAAGTCGAGCGCATCATCCAGATCCTCTCCCGCCGCACGAAGAACAACCCGATCCTCCTCGGCGAGCCGGGCGTCGGCAAGACGGCGATCGTCGAAGGTCTCGCGCAGCGCATCGTCGACGGCAACGTGCCGCTGTTCATTGCCAACAAGCGCATCCTGTCGCTCGATCTGTCACTCATCGTCGCCGGCACGAAGTACCGCGGCCAGTTCGAAGAGCGCCTCAAGGGCATCATCAAGGAACTGAAAGAGAACACCGACATCATCATCTTCATCGATGAGATTCACTCGCTCATCGGCGCCGGTTCGGCGGAAGGCTCGCTCGACGCGGCGAACATCCTCAAGCCTGCGCTCTCGCGCGGGGAGATCTCCTGCATCGGCGCGACGACGATCCGCGAGTACCGGCGCTACATCGAGAAGGACCGCTCGCTGCTCCGCCGCTTCCAGGCGATCAACGTCGCGCCTCCCAACGAGGACGAGACGCTGCAGATCCTCGAAGGTGTGAAGGAGCGCTACGAGGGCTTCCACAAAGTGAAGTACAGCGACACGGCGATCCGTGCCGCGGTGTATCAGTCGAACCGCTACATCACCGATCGCTTCTTCCCCGACAAGGCGATCGACATCCTCGACGAAGCCGGCGCGAAGGTGAAGCTGCGCCGCGTGGCCGACACGCAGAATCTGCGCCGCCTCGAGGCCGAGATCCGCTCCATCGTCAAGGAAATGAAGAAGGCGATTTCGGACAAGGACTTCGAGAAAGCGGTGTTCCTCCGCGAGCGCGAGATCGAGTTGAAGGAAGAGATCGAGCGCTTCAAGTCGGAGCGCGAGTCCGTCGGCGAAGAGATGATGGAAGTCACCAAGAAGGACGTCGAGGAGATCATCAGCTCCTGGACGGATATCCCGGTGACGTCGATCGAAGCCGACGAAGCGGCGAAGCTGATCAACATGGAAGAGATCCTGATGCGGCGGATCGTCGGTCAGGACAAGGCGATCAAGGCGATCTCGCGTGCGATCCGGCGGTCACGCCTCGGCGTCGCATCCCCCAATCGTCCGATGGGCTCGTTCATCTTCCTCGGGTCGTCGGGTGTCGGCAAGACCGAAGTGGCGCGGCGGCTCGCCGAGTTCCTCTTCGGATCGCAGAAGCACCTCATCCGCTTCGACATGTCGGAGTACATGGAGAAGCACGCCGTGTCGAAGCTGATCGGCTCGCCCCCGGGATACGTCGGTCACGAAGAAGGCGGGCAGTTGACGGAGCGCGTGCGGCGGAATCCGTACAGTGTCGTGCTGCTCGACGAAATCGAGAAAGCGCATCCCGACATCGCGAACATCCTGCTGCAGATTCTCGAGGACGGAATCCTGACGGATTCGCTCGGCAACACCGTCGACTTCCGCAACACGCTGATCATCATGACCAGCAACCTCGGCACGCGCTTCCTTACGACGAAGGGCCACATGGGATTCCGCGAGAAGTCGAGCGAAGCCGATCAGAAATCGGCCGAGGCGCTGATTCATCAGGAGCTCAAGAAGGAATTCTCGCCGGAGTTCATCAACCGCATCGACGACATCATCATCTTCAATCCGCTCACGCAGACCGAGCTGCATCAGATCTGCAGGCTGCTCGTGGATGACGTGAATCAGGCGCTGGTGCACAAGAACGTGCAGATTGCGATCGACGAGTCGGTGATCACCTGGCTGCTCAAGAAGGCCGAGGAAGAGTCGAACTCCGGAGCGCGCCCGCTGCGCCGCGCGATTCAGCGGCACATCGAAGACGAGCTGTCGGAGTTCATGATCCGGCACAAGGACAACGTGCCCGAGCGCATCGACTTCACGATGAACGGGGACGAAGTGCTCCTGATGCCGGGGAGTGCCGAGGCGCTGACGCCGTAGAGCAGAGAACGGCCGGTGAGCGGAACATATGACCGCCGCCGGGAACCACATCGTCGACGAATTCCAGGATCTTTCGGATCTCGAGAAGAGGGAAGTTCTCGCAAACCTCCTTCTCATTTCCCGCGGACTGGAATATCCAGCCGTGTCAGACGAAGAACGTCTCGCCTCGGCTGATCAGATCTTCCTCGAATACGATCGTCAGGAATCTTCGGAGTGACGCGTCCCGCGAGGGGCGAGGTATGGCTCGTTGCTCTCGCACACGAGCGCGAGCGGTTGATTCATGAGGCGCCCCTCGCTGCCGCCACTCCTGCTATTCTCCCTGCCCCGGAACCGATGGAGCAGAGACGAATCACGGAAGCGGACTGGAAGATCTGGAAGCGGCTGCACGCCGTTGCGCTCGAGCGCTTCTGCCAGAAGATTCTGAAGGACGCGGCCAGGCTGGAAACCGGCGAAGGCTCTGCGCATGAGCGTTACATCAAGCTGTACCAGCTGGTGACGCGGCGCGACAGGAAGCTGGGCGACATCTTCGACGGTCCAAGCCGCTCGGACGCGATCTTCAGAATTGCCGCCGCGCTGCAGGCTCGTGTGCTCACCCTCGACGAGATCGCGGAGTTCAGCGAGGAGACCCGGAACGCGATCGAATTTCTGTCCGGCGTTTCGAAGCCCTAACGTTTCATTGCTTCCATGCGCCGCTGCATCTCCTCTTCGGAGACATCCTCGACATGCGTCGAGAAGTACCAGCGATGGCCGAACGGATCGACGACGCCTGCATTGCGATCGCCATAGAACTGCGTTGCCGGCTCGCGCTCCACGGTTGCCCCCGCCGCGACGGCGCGTGCGAACATCGCGTCGGTATCTTCTGTATAGATCATCAGCGTGACGGGTGAGCGCCCCTGCGGGCCGAGGTAGCCCATTTCGGGATGTTCGTCGGCGAGCATGAGCGGCGAATTGCCGATTCGGATCTCGGCGTGTCCGATGCGGCCGCCGTCCTGCATGCGCATCTCTTCGACCGCGCCGAACACTTCCTTGTAGAACTCGATCGCGCGCGCGGCATCTCTGACGATCAGATACGGCGTCACAGTGTGGTAGCCATCGGGAATCGGTTTCACCATGCGCGAATCATAAGCATCGTCCGCGGCGTAAGCTATCGGCATGATGCGCCGCCTCCTTCTGCTCCTCGCTCTTGCAGCATTGCCGCTCTCCGCGCAGACGCGCCTGAAAGCGGAAGGCCTCGCGAACAAATCGCTCGAGGAATTGCGCCTGATGCGCGGCGACGTCTTTGGCCGCCATGGCCGGATCTTCGGATCGGATCCCGACATCGATCGCCACCTCCGCGCGCAGAGCTGGTACAAGCCGGACCGCGACTACAACAACGATTCTCTGACCGAGGCCGATCGCGCCAATCTCGATCTCATCCGCGAAGCGGAGGCGAGCCGGCACGAGCACGCCGAGCCGGGCGATCTGC
This sequence comes from Acidobacteriota bacterium, assembly GCA_021325515.1. GTDB lineage: Bacteria > Acidobacteriota > Thermoanaerobaculia > Gp7-AA8 > Gp7-AA8 > JAJPHC01. The sequence goes on along the minus strand of JAJPHC010000032.1, from coordinate 71,397 downwards.
GCTGGTGGCAGACCCGCGAGCTGACGGAGCAGAAGCTGGGGCCGCACACCGGGCTCGAGCTGCGCGTGATGCTGGCGGAGATCGAAGCGATCCGCGGCAAGTCGTTCGATGACTCGCCAACACTGCAGCGCTACTTCAACGATCGCTACTGGTATGTGCCGAAGGAGAAGTACAACGCGAGCGTGCTCACCGCGACGGAGCGGCACAACATGGCGGTGATCGAGTCGGCGATGAAGAGGGATCGCAAGGTCGTGCTGCTGCCCGGCGACATGGGCAGCTATCTCGACAAACCGATCACGCGCGCGATGCTCGATGGCGCCGGGCTTCACGAATTGCGTCTGCTGCGCAACGAGATCTACGCGCGCCGCGGCTACGCGTTCAAGTCCGCGTGGCTCGCGAACTGGTTCGCGGCGTTCGAGTGGTATCAGCCCGATGATGGGTTCAAGGAGTCAATGCTGACGCCGACGCAGAAGAAGAATGTCGCGCTGATCGCCGCGCGCGAGCGCGAGCTCCACGATGCGCTCTCGAACCGCAAGATCGAGCCGTCGATGCTCGAAGGATTGTTCAGCGAGGATCTGCGGAGGCTGCGCAATGAGGTCTATGCGCGGCACGGCCGGACGTTCAAGGATGCCGATCTGCGCGAGTACTTCTCGTCATTCGCCTGGTACAAGCCGAATCCCGCGTATCGCGATTCGTCGCTGTCGGACATCGAGCGGGCGAATGTGGAGATCATCGGGCGGCTTGAGCAGGGAGCAGACCGGCGGATCAACTTCGAAGGTTGATGAGCGCAGACTCCGCAGGTTGCGGAGATGGATGGGACGGATGGGACGAATGGGACCTATGGGACCTATAGGACCTATGGGGAGAACGGGTTTCCGCCCATAGGTCGCAATAGGTGGGATGAGACGGATGAGACGGATGGGACCTATGGGGAGAACGGGCTTCTGCCCATGGGCGAATAGGCCAGGAGCACGATGGGACCTATGTGGAGAACGGGTTTCCGCCCATAGGTCCTGTAGGTCCCATAGGTCCCATTCGTCCTATCCGTCCCATCTTTCCACGCCTGCCTTCGCATTCTTCGATCGATACAACTTCCGCTTTGCTTCTTCGATCAGGGTTTCTGCGGTCGCGGTGTGGCCTGCGCTGCCGCGGAAGGTGACGCAGCCGGTGCAGAAGAAGAGATCTTCGATCGCGTTGCCGCCGATCGTGATCGGGGAGCTCTCGAGACTGCGGCGCAGTCTCTCCGCGAGCTCGGCGGCGCCCTGTGCGGCGGTGTCCGGCAGCACTGCGCAGAATTCGGCTCCGCCGATGCGGGCGACGACATCGGAATCGCGGCAGGTGGTGATGAGCCGTGCGGCGAACGCGCGGAGAAGATCGTCGCCGCCGCGCGGACCGAAACAGGCATTGACGAGCTCCAGCTCGTCGACGTCGAAGACGATCACCGCCATCGACCGCTTGTAGCGCACCGAGCGCGAGAGCTCGAGGCGGATCTGTTCCTGCAGATACCAGGGGCGATAGACGCCGGTGAGCGAGTCGCGATAGACGCCCATCGACATCGAGTGATTCTGATCGGCGAGATCGGCCGCATGCTGATCGAGGCGGCGGAAACGCTCCTCGAGCGCGCGCTTCTCGCGGCGCAGTTCCGCTTCGTGCGCGATGACGCGCGAGAGATTCGCGTAGAGCGCGCGATGCGGATCGGTTAGCGCATCGGCGCGAACGGCGAGCGTGCCGTAGTGCTCACCGGCGGTGCCGACGACTTCCCACCGGTGCGCATCCGACGCGAGCATCGAGGCGGATGACTCGAGCGCCACGTGGTGGCCTGTGAGCGTCGTGATCGTAGTAATGAGCCGTTCGACGTGTGGATTGAGAGACAGCGTATTCAATGATTCACCGTGTCGGGTGGGATTTCGAGCAACTGCGAGTCCCACATCTCGACGCGGTTGCGGCCACGGCTCTTCGCCGTGTAGAGCGCGCGGTCAGCACGATCAATGAGTGCGGAGGGACTGAGAATGCCGTCCTCGGGGGGTGAGTCGATGCCTGCGGCACCGATCGACGCAGTGACCGCGAGATGAACGCCATTGGCCGGCGTGCCGGTTTCGGCGACGCGGGCGCGGATGCGCTCGGCGATGATCGGAGTTGCGGAAAGGCGTGTCTCCGGAAGAACGACGCAGAACTCCTCGCCGCCGTAGCGTCCGGGTACGTCGTACACGCGGCAGCTTTCCTTCAGCGTGCGCCCCACGGTCTGCAGCACCTGATCGCCGACGGCGTGCCCGTACGTGTCGTTCACCCACTTGAAGTGATCGATGTCGATCATCAGCAGCGAGACGGGAGAGCCGTGGCGCAGCGAGCGATTGATCTCCCCTTCGATCTTTTCCAGCACGTACCAGCGGTTGTACAGACCTGTGAGCGAATCGCGCGTCGTCACTTCGGAGAGCACGCGGTTGCGCACGACGAGATCGAGATTCTCGCGCTGCAGCGACATCATCCGCGACTCGAGCTCGCGGAAGCGCGCATCGTTCTCCTCCGCGGCACGAATCACTTCGAAGATCTCATGCAGCAGCAGGCGCTGATCATCGGTGAACGGCTTGCCGTCGTTCGAGACGATCGCCAGGCGGGGAATGGGACTGCGCACCGAGAACGCGGATCGGGCTTCCGGCGACTGCGCGTCGACAAGGGAAAGCGGTTTCTGCAACAGCGCAGAAAGTGGGGACAATATCCGAGCCGCCGCGTACTCAACGATGCTCATGTCCAGCCCTGCTCTTTGTAAAAAGTCGCGAAAGTATAGCAAAAGGCGAAGTTGAAGAGTGAACAGTGAAGAGTGAACAGTGAAGAGTGAAGAGTGAAGAGTGAAGAGTGAAGAGTGAAGAGTGAAGAGTGAAGAGTGAAGAGTCTACTCATCACTCATCACTCATCACTCATCACTCATCACTCGTCACTCATCACTCGTCACTTCCCCCAAGCACTACCTGTGCTCGATCCGGAATCGGTTTACTCCGGCCCGGATCTCGTCGCCGGCCTGCACCTTCGTGTTGTGCGCGGGGAGTGTGTTGAGGAATGTGCCGTTGCGGGAGCCGAGGTCGCGGACGCGGATGATGCCCTCTTCGTCGGGGATGACTTCGAAATGTTTGCGCGAGAGAAACTCGTCCGGCACGCGCACATGTCCCTCGCGGCCGACGATGAGGCCCGTCTTCGGGACCTCGAACTCCTGGCCGTTCAACGGGCCTTCGACGCAGATGAGCACGATTCGCCCGGTGAGTGTGCTGCCGCTGCGCTCGCGTTTCTGCTGCAGCGTCCGCGCGAGCAGCGACTCGTCGACGAGCTCGCTGGCATCGAGGTGGATCGCGTCGACCGTCCGGCCGATGTCCTCCACCGGTTCGACGCTGATCATCGCCGAGCCGGCGCGGATGATGTGGACTCCCTCCGCCAGCGGCGATTCGTCAATCTGTTGACCATCGAGAAACGTCCCCATGTGCGAGTCGAGATCGCGCACGATCAGTTGTGAGCCGCGAACGGTGATCGAGCAGTGGCGGATCGAGAGCTCGGCGCCTTCGATCTCGACGTGGCATCCCTTGCGGCCGATGAGCAGCGGAAACTCGTAGATCGTGAAGATCGTGTTCAGCGGCTGCTTGCCGCTGCTGGTGATGACGCGGACGGAGCGCGGCGTGAATGGCTGCGCAAATGCGTCGTCTTCGGCGACGGACGGCTCCGGTGCTGCCGGCATCTCCACCCGGTACGGCTGCAGATCGACTTCCTTGATCTCCTGCGGATTGAGCATCCGCGCCAGGATGGCGGCCTTGCTGCCGGACAGCCATTCGCCGCAATGGCACGTTGCAATGGAGTTGGGAAGACGGACCGCGATGACGCCCGGGATGTCGTATGCCTGGCCGCATTTCGGACAGCGGATCAGCGGCATGTGCGCGATGATACACTTTGGTCCGGTCCTTATGCTTGTCGCTGATAGTCAGACGAAGTCTCAAAGCCGCTTCGGTCTGCGCGAGAAGTTCATCCTGATTTTCGCCGTGCAGACCCTGGTCATCGCGGGCGTGATCCTGCTGATCGAGCGTTACGCCGTTCGCAAGGCGATGACCGATCAAACCGTGCAGCAGGGCTCGGCGATCGCCGATACGATCGAATCGACTGCAGGCTATTACGTCCTCTTCGGCCTGACGGACGACCTCAAGGCGATCCTCGGCGATCTGCTGAAGAACAAGTCGGTCGAGTACGCCGACTTCGTTTCTTCCGAAGGAAAGACGATGGCCGCGAGCAAGCCGACGCCGCCGCCTTTCCTCATCAAGCGTGCGCTCGTGCCGGAATCGAAAGTCGATCTCGGCAGCGGCCTGCACCTGTTCGTCGTTCCGTTCACGGAGAACCGCGGCGATCCCGCGTCGAAGGCCAAGGGGTACTTCCGCATCGTCGTCAACGAGACGCAGGCGCAGGAAGCGATCGCCTCGCTGAAGTGGTGGAACGTCGCCGTCACGATTCTCGCGTTTCTGATCGCGGTCGCTCTCGCCTGGTTCAGCGCGCAGTTGATCGTGCGGCCGATCATCGGCCTCGTCGCCACGGCCAGCCGCATCGCGCAAGGCGATCTGACGCAGCGCACGACGATCGAGCGCGAGGACGAGATCGGCCATCTGTCCGATGCCTTCAACTCGATGGCGGCCAACCTCGAGAAGACCGTCAAGAGCCTCGTGCAGTCGCAGATGAAACTGAAGTCGGTCGTCGAGATGGTCGGCAGCCGCTCGCGCACGGTGATCGACCGCGTCGACGAGCAGCGCTCCGTCATCGATGCGACCTATCACTCGATCGACCAGTTGAACAGCGGTGTCCGCAAGATCACCGACAACGTCGAGGCTCTCTCCGCATCGTCGGAAGAGACGTCGTCCTCGATGCTGGAGATGGTCGCGTCGATGGAAGAGGTCAGCCGCCACACCGACACCCTCTGGTCGTCGGTCGAGGAGACGGCGTCGGCCACGCATCAGATGGTGTCGTCGATCAACGAGGTCGACCAGAACGTCGTCTACCTGACGAACTTCACGACCGACACGTCATCGTCGATGGTCGAGATGAGCGCGTCGATCGCGCAGGTCGAAACGAATGCTGCGCGTTCCTACGACCTGACCGTCGCGGTGGCGGATGCCGCCGAATCGGGCATGAAGGCCGTGCGCGAAACGATCGAGGGGATGGAGCAGATCCGCAAGTCGGTGCTCGAGTCGAACACCGTGGTCTCGCGTCTCGGCGAGCGTTCGGTTGCGATCGGCAAGATCCTCAACGTGATCGAAGACGTGGCGGAACAGACGAACCTGCTCGCGCTCAATGCGGCGATTCTCGCCGCGCAGGCCGGCGAGTATGGCAAGGGCTTCTCCGTCGTCGCGGCGGAGATCCGCGAGTTGTCGGAGCGCACCGCGTCGTCGACGCGCGACATCGCCGCGCTCATCCGTTCCGTACAGGAAGAAGTCGGCAACGCGCTGAAGACGATGGCCAATGGCTCCAAGCTCGTCGAGGATGGCGTGGCGCTCTCGCACGAAGCGGGGAAGGCGCTCAACAACATTCTCAGCTCGACGTCGAAGGCGTCGGGCATGGGTAAGGAGATCGCCAACGCGACGCGCGAGCAGGCCAAGGGAAGCGAGAACGTCACGCATTCCGTCGAGCGCCTGCAGGAGATGGTCAAGCAGATCAACTCCGCGACGACGCAGCAGGCGCAGGGCTCGGAGCACATCATGCGCGCCGTCGAGTCGATGCGCGAAGTGACGAAGTACGTCCGCCAGGCGATGGTCGAGCAGAAGTCGGGCTCCACGATGATCTCCTCGGCGGCGGAGCGGATGATCGACATGATTCACGAGATCTTCCAGGTCGCCGCGAATCAGGCGACGGAGTCCGAAAAGATCGTCGCCACGATGCAGCAGGTGCGTTTCATCGCCGACGGCAACCGCGCGACGGCCAACGAGATGTCCGATGCGCTCACGCTGCTCAATGACGCGATCCGCAGTCTCGATGATGAAGTGAAGAAGTTCAGAGTGAGAGCGTAGTTGGTCGCGCGGGCTCGCGGTTACGCGGGCTCGCGGTCCTAATGGTTCACAGATCTGCTTTTCCCGCGAGCCCGCGAGCCCGCAAACCCGCGTAACCCCATGAAAGAACTCCGCCTCATCACCTTCCGCGTCGGGCCCGAGACATTCGTGCTCGACATCATGGCTGTGCGCCAGATCATCCCGTACACGGGGTCGACGCATGTGCCGACGGCGCCGGATTTCGTGGAAGGCATCATCGTGCTGCGCAACGAGGTCATTCCGATCATCGATCTGCGCGACCGGCTCTATCCGGAGTTGGAGAAATCGGACAATCCGCTCGTGCTGATCACGCACAGCAGCTCGGGGATGATCGGGCTGAAGGTGGACGAAGTGCGGCGCATCGTCAACGTCGATTCCGAAACGCTGCTGCCGCCGCCGCCCCTCGTGCGCGGCATTCGCGGCGAGCTGCTCATCGCCGTGATCAAGCATGGCGAGGAGATCTATCTGCTGATCGATCTCGAGAATCTGCTGACTGCCGGCGAGAAGGTCGACCTTCAGAAGGCCGATCTGTCGTCGTCGTCATCGCGCGAGACAGCCACGTCGGCGCGCTGATCGGCGCGATAGCCGTACGGACAATGGCGGCAGCCTGACTCGCAGCAGTAGCCGCGCTCGCGGAGAAACTTCTCCGTGAAGACCATGAAGCGGCCTTCGTAGTAGTAGTCGATTCCCTCTTCGAGTTTGTTGGGCATGGCCATGTACGACAGGCGCCCCCGCCTGTCGCGTCTCTCGCTTCCACTGGACAGGCGGGGGCGCCTGTCCTACATTCGCGCCCGCGTGTTCTCTCGCAGCCGTCTTCTCCAGCTTACCGGACAGTTGAAGCAGAAACGGGTCGTCGTTTACGGCGACATCGTCGCCGACCGCTTCATCTATGGAACGCCGAAGCGCATTTCGCGCGAGGCGCCGGTGCTCATCCTTCGCCAGTACCGCGACGACACTCTCCTCGGCGGCGCCGGCAATGCGATCAACAACATCGCATCGCTCGGCGGCGTTCCTGCGCCGGTGTCGTTCGTCGGAAATGATGGCGAGGGGACGAAGCTGCTCGAGAAGCTGGAGGGGCAGGGCGTCGACTGCAGCGGCGTGCTCCGCACCGATCGCTACAACACGCCGACGAAAGTCCGCATCCTCGGCGGCTTCCCCCACGCCGCGCGGCAGCAGATCGTGCGCTATGACATCGAAGACCGTTTCGACATCAGCGATGCAGAGTCCGCGCGGGTCGCGGAACTGCTGCGAGAGCAGATCGCGAAGGCGGATGCGGCGCTCATCAGCGACTACGGCTACGGCATCGTGACGCCCCCGCTGGCGGAAACCCTCACGGGGGCCGGCAAGCCCGTCACGCTCGATTCGCGTTACGACCTGCTGCGCTACAGGAACGTCACCGCCGCGACGCCGAACGAAGAAGAGGCTGCGAATGCCGCCGGCATCTCGCTCGACGACAGCAACGGCGATCAGGTCCGCGAAGCCGGCGCGAAGCTGCGGCAGGCGCTGTCGAGCGAAGCGCTGCTGATCACGCGCGGCAGCCGCGGCATGGCCCTCTTCGAGCGCGGCCGCGACGAGCCGCTCTTCATTTCGGTGTATGGCACCGATCAGGTCGCCGATGTCACCGGCGCGGGCGACACGGTGATCGCGACCTTCACACTCGCACTCGCGGCCGGAGGGTCGTTCGCCGAGGCGGCCAAGCTCGCGAATTACGCGGGGGGCATCGTGGTGATGAAGATGGGGACCGCGACCGTGTCGAACGACGAGCTGCGGCATGCGATCGAACGAGATGAAGAATTGAAAGAGTAAGGCGCTGGCACCTCAGCACCCCAGCACCCATCAATATGAACGCCAGGATTCTCACCGAACCCCAACTCAGCGCTGCACTCGACGACGAGCGCAAGGCCGGACGCAGGATCGTCTTTGCCAATGGCTGCTTCGACGTGCTGCACGTCGGTCACGTTCGCTATCTGCAGGGTGCGAAGGACGCCGGCGACGTGCTGGTGGTGGGAGTGAATGGCGATGCGTCGGTGCGCGAGCTGAAGGGGGAAGGGCGCCCCGTGATGCCTGCCGGTGAGCGCGCGGAGCTCATCGCCGCGATTCGCGCCGTCGACTACGTGATCATCTTCAATGAGCGCTCGCCGGCGCGCCTTCTCGGCGTGCTCAAGCCTGATTTCCAGGCGAAGGGAACCGACTACACCAGCGACTCCGTCCCCGAAGCGGAGATCGTGAAATCGTACGGAGGCCGCGTCATCATCGTCGGTGATCCGAAAGACCACTCGACGACGGAGATGCTGAAACGGATGAAGGACGAGGGATGACGCGAACCCGCGTACCCGCGAGCCCGCGTGACCCCAAAACCATTCTCGTCGTTCGTCTCTCCGCCCTCGGCGACGTCGTGCACACGATTCCCGCGGTCGTCGCGCTGCGCGACGCGCTCGGCGCGGAGATCTCGTGGGCCGTCGAGCGTCCTTACGCAGAGCTGGTCGAGATCGTCACGGGCGTTCGCGCGATCCGCGCCTCGATGCGCAAGTGGGGACGTTCACTCTTCTCGTCGCGCAACGACATCCGCATCTTCATCAGGAATCTTCGCGGCCATGACATCGCGGTCGATTTTCAGGGACTGATCAAATCGGCGCTGGTTGCGCGGATGTCGGGAGCGCCGGCGCGATTCGGCTTCGATCGCGATGCGATTCGCGAGAAGCCTGCGGCGATGCTGCTCAATCGCCACGCCGGCGTCGATCAGACGCGCCACGTCGTCGAGTGGAACATGCAGCTTGCGTCGGTGGTCGCGGGGCGCGAGCTGGCGATGCCGCGAGCCGACTTCTCGAAATTCGCGAAAGGCAGCGGATGCGGGCGTCGCATCGTCGTGCTGCCCGGCGCGGGGAAGGCGAACAAGATCTGGCCGCCGGAGCGATACGGCGAGTTGATGCGCCGGATCGGGGAGACGGCGGTCGCGGTGTGGGGTCCGAACGAGCGCGAGCTCGCCGAGCGCACCGGGCTGGAGCTCGCACCGCCGACGACTCTGCGCGAGCTCGCCGCGATTCTTCGCGATGCGCGGCTCGTGATCGGCGGCGACACCGGCCCGTTGCACCTTGCGGCAGCGCTCGGCACCCCGGTCGTCGGACTTTACGGCCCGACGAGTCTTCGCCGGAACGGTCCGTACGGGCAGCTCGATCGTTGCGTCACCGCCTCCTCCATGGAGACGATGACCGTCGACGAAGTTGCGCAGACAGTCAAAATAAACCTGGTTTGACGGCTGTTTCACGCGGAGAGTAAACTCGCCCGATCGGTAGAATCTCAGTTCATCCCGAGACGGTCTGGCTGCGCCGCTGATCCCTCGCTCTGCTCGGGATAAACTGTGACGTGTTCAGATACTTCGGAGCGGTTGCGGCCGGTCGAGCACTGATGGCAGGGGAGAGTCACGGCGGTCTATGAGCGTTCGGCTGGGTGAGTTGCTGACGAAGGCGAATCTGATCTCGCAGGATCAGCTCAAAGAGGCCCTGCGCGTCCAGAAAGAGACGGGCGGAAAGCTCGGTGAGACGCTCATCAAGCTCGGGTTCGTGTCCGAGGAGGACATTACCGAGTGCTTGTCGCAGCAGTTCGGAGTGCCTTCCATCAATCTCCAGCACTTCGAGATCGACGCCAGCGTCATCAAGCTGATCTCCGGTGACGTCGCGCGGAAGTACAACATCCTTCCCGTCAACAAGACCGGCGCGACGATCACGATCGCGATGGCGGATCCGACGAACGTGTTCGCCATGGACGACATCAAGTTCATGACGGGCTACAACGTCGAGCCTGTCGTCGCCTCCGAGCTCGGCATCAAGGCCGCGATCGACAACTACTACGGAACGACCTCCTCGCTCGAGCTGAAGAAGGTCATGGAAGATCTTCAGACGCAGGAGAATGCGGACCTGGAGGTCCTCGAGGAAGAGGAAGAGCTCGACGTCAACGCGCTCGCCGATTCGGCGGAAGAAGCGCCCGTCGTCAAACTGTGCAACCTCATTCTCACCGACGCGATCAAGCGCGGCGCATCCGACATTCACATCGAGCCGTACGAGAAGGAGTATCGCGTACGGTTCCGCATCGACGGCATCCTGTACGAGATCATGAATCCTCCCTTCAAACTGAGGGACGCGATCACCTCGCGCATGAAGATTCTGTCGAAGCTCGACATCTCCGAGAAGCGCCTCCCGCAGGACGGACGCATCAAGCTGAAGATGAAGCTCGAGGACAAGAACAAAGAGCTCGACTTCCGCGTCTCGATTCTGCCGACGCTGTTCGGAGAGAAGATCGTCCTTCGTCTGCTCGACAAGGACAACCTCCGCCTCGACATGACGAAGCTCGGCTTCGAGCCGGAGTCGCTCGCGAAGTTCGAGGAGGCGATCTTCAAGCCGTGGGGCATGGTGCTCGTCACCGGTCCGACGGGATCGGGGAAGACGAACACGCTCTACTCCGCACTCGCGAAGGTGAACTCGCCGGAAGTGAACATCATGACCGCGGAGGATCCGGTCGAGTTCAACCTGCCGGGCATCAATCAGGTGCAGATGAAGGAGTCGATCGGCCTGAACTTCGCGGCGACGCTGCGCTCCTTTCTCCGGCAGGATCCGAACATCATCCTCGTCGGCGAGATCCGCGACTTCGAAACGGCGGAGATCGCGATCAAGGCGGCGCTCACCGGACATCTCGTCCTCTCGACGCTGCACACGAACGACGCGCCGTCGACGATCAATCGTCTGATGAACATGGGAATCGAGCCGTTTCTGGTCGCCACGTCGGTGCAGCTCATCGCCGCGCAGCGGCTCGCACGCCGCATCTGTTCGAACTGCAAGGAGCCTGTCGACGTCCAGCCGCAGGCGCTGATGAACATCGGCTACAAGAAAGAAGAAGTCGGTACCTTTCAGGTCTTCAAGGGCCGAGGTTGTGAGAAGTGCAACAACACCGGCTACAAGGGGCGCGTGGGCCTGATCGAAGTGATGGGCATCGACGACGAGATTCGCGAGCTCATCCTCTCCGGCGGCACGGCCATCGACATCAAGAAGAAAGCGGCGGAGATCGGGATGATCAGCCTCCGCCGCAGCGGATTGATTAAAATCAAAGACGGTATTACCACCATCGAAGAAGTCGTTCGCGAAACGGTGTTGTAGGGTGTAGGACAGGCGCCCTCGCCTGTCCGGTCGAGCAGGAGTGACAGGCGAGGGCGCCTGTCGTACACGGAGAAAGAACATGGCCGTCACACTTCATCAGCTTCTCAAGACGATGGTTGAGCGTGGTGGCTCCGACCTTCACGTCACGACGAACTCACCTCCTCAGATTCGCATCGACGGCAAGCTGGTTCCGCTCGACATGCCGCCGCTCGCGGCACCGGAGACCAAGCAGCTCGCCTACTCCGTGCTGACCGACGCCCAGAAGCACCGCTTCGAAGAAAACCTCGAGCTCGACATCTCGTTCGGCATCAAGGGGCTCGCGCGCTTCCGCGCGAACATCTTCAATCAGCGCGGTGCGACGGCTGCCGTCTACCGCCAGATCCCTTACGAGATCCTCGGTTTCAAGGAGCTCGGTCTGCCGCAGGTCGTGGAAGAGATCTGCAACAAGCCGCGCGGACTCGTGCTCGTCACCGGCCCGACCGGCTCGGGCAAATCGACGACGCTCGCCGCGATGATCGACAAGATCAACCGTGAGCGGCATGAGCACATCATCACGATCGAGGATCCGGTCGAGTTCCTCCATCAACACAAGAACTGCATCGTCAATCAGCGCGAGCTGCATGCCGACACGCACTCCTTTGCGAACTCGCTCAAGAGCGCGCTGCGCCAGGATCCTGACGTCGTGCTCATCGGTGAGATGCGCGACCTGGAGACGATCGAGTCGGCTCTGCGCATCGCGGAGACGGGCCACTTGACGTTCGGCACGCTGCACACGAACTCCGCGGCCCAGACGATCAACCGTATCGTCGACGTCTTCCCGTCGCACCAGCAGCCGCAGATCCGCGCGCAATTGTCGTTCGTGCTCGAAGGTATCCTCTGCCAGACGCTGCTGCCCAAAGCCAACGGCAAGGGGCGTGTGATGGCGATGGAGATCCTCGTTCCGAATGCTGCAATCCGCAACCTGATCCGCGAGGACAAGGTGCATCAGATCTACTCGATGATGCAGACGGGCCAGTCGAAGTACGGGATGCAGACGTTCAATCAGTCGCTGGCGACGCTCTACTTCAAGAAACTGATCACGCTGCAGATCGCGCTGTCGCGGTCGTCGAATCCGGACGAGCTGCAGGAGATGATTTCACGTGGTGCTGGTGCGATTTTCCCGCAGGGGACACCGGCACAGGCTCAGGCCGCACGGCCGCGGCCGGCGTAGGGGTTTTGAAATTTATGCCGGGCGAAGCCGCATCTGACGAGTCGCGGTGCCCGGCGTAAACTTTAGGGAGGGAACATGCCGACATTCGAATGGAAGGGAACCGCACGGAACGGACAGGTCCAGCAGGGTGTGCTGGTCGCTGAGTCCAAAGATGCCGTCATCGCGATGATGCGGCGTCAGCAGGTCGTCGTCACGGCGGTCAAGGAGAAGGGCAAAGAGCTCGCCATCCCGAAATTCGGCGGCAGCGTTCCTCCGCAGCTGATCGCGATCTTCACGCGTCAGTTCTCCGTCATGATCGACGCCGGTCTGCCGCTCGTGCAGTGCCTCGAGATTCTCGCGACGCAGCAGGAGAACAAGACCTTCAAGCGCGCGCTCATCCAGATCCGGCAGGATGTCGAGTCGGGCTCGAATCTCGCCGACTCGATGCGCAAGCATCCGAAGATCTTCAGCGATCTCTTCACGAACATGGTCGCCGCAGGTGAGGCGGGCGGTATTCTCGATACGATTCTGCAGCGTCTCGCGCAGTACATCGAAAAGGCCGTCAAGCTGAACTCGCAGGTCAAGTCGGCGATGATCTATCCGGTCGCCGTCATCTCCATCGCCTGCATCGTCGTCACCGTCATTCTCTGGAAGGTCATCCCCGTCTTCGCATCGCTGTTCGCCGGCCTCGGCGCCGAACTGCCGATGCCGACCGTCATCGTCATCAAGCTCTCGCACTTCATCGGAGATTTCTGGTGGCTGATCGGCGGCACGATCGCCACGGTGATCTACGCGTTGCGGCGCTATCACGAGACGGAGAAGGGCCGCCGCGTTCTCGACGGACTCATTCTGAAGGCGCCGATCGTCGGCATGCTGATGCGCAAGATCGCGGTCGCGCGCTTCTGCCGCACGCTGTCGACGCTGACGGCGTCGGGCGTTCCCATCCTCGACGGTCTCACGATCACGGCGAAGACGGCGGGCAATGCGATCGTCGAAGACGCCATCATGGCGACGCGCAAGTCGGTCGAAGAAGGTAAGACGATCAGCGAGCCGCTGGGCGACACGGATGTGTTCCCCTCCATGGTCATCCAGATGATCGCGGTCGGCGAGCAGACCGGTGCGCTCGATACGATGCTGTCGAAGATCGCCGACTTCTACGAAGATGAAGTCGACACCGCGGTCGCCGGCCTGATGAAACTCCTCGAGCCGGTCCTGATCGCGTTCCTCGGCGTCGCCATCGGCGGCATCGTCATCGCGATGTACATGCCGATGTTCGCCCTCATCGGACAGGTTGGATAGTCGGGTGAGTGACGAGTGATGAGTGACGAGTGATGAGTGACGAGTGATGAGTGACGAGTGATGAGTGATGAGTAACGGGTGATTCCGTGGTCACTCATCACTCGTCACTTGTCACTCGTCACTCATCACAGCCGCCATGCACCCTGATGCCCGCAACCTGATCGCAGTTCGTGTCGTCGTCGTCACGACGCTGCTGATCGGTTCGCTCATCATCCAGTACACGGTCGCGCAGTTCCTGCCGATCAACTACGTCTACGTCACGGCGGGGCTGACCTACGCGCTGACTCTGATCTACATCGGGCTGGCGCAGGTCATCCACTCGCGGCGGACGATTCTGATGATTCAGATCGGCGGCGATCTCGTCGTCGAAACGTTCCTGGTCTATTTCACCGGCGGCCTCGACTCGCCGTTCTCGTTTCTCTACCTCGTGTCGATCATCACCGCGTCGATGCTCCTGCAGCGGCGCGGCGGCATTCTCGCCGCCTCGGGTGCGGTGATTCTCTACGGCGTCCTCGGCGATCTGATGTACTACAACCTGCTGCCGCTGCCCGAGCAGTCGTGGTTCGTCCCGACGCCGTGGACCTCCTCGCGCCTCTACCTGAACATGGCGACGAACTTCGCCGGCTTCTACGCGACCGCGCTGCTCACCTCCTACATCGCCGAGAAACTGCAGAAGACGACGGAGGAGCTGGATGCGAACCGGCAAAACCTGCTCGAGCTGCAGGCGGTCAATCAGAATGTCGTCGAGTCGATTCCGTCCGGATTGATGACGCTGACGCAGTACGGCACCGTGTCGTTCGTCAATCCCGCAGGGTGTCAGATTCTGCAGGTGGTGCCGCTCACGGTCGTGGGGCATCACATCACCGAGCTGCCGTTCTTCGATCCCGCGGAGTGGAGTCAGGTGCGCGATGAACTGAAGCGCGGCGCGGTGGTGCGGCGGGAGAAGGGAGACTTCCCGGTCAATGCGGGCGTGCGCTGCATCGGCTACGCGCTCACGCCGTTGAGGACGATCGAAGGGGGCTCCTACGGCTACACGTTGATCTTTCAGGATCTCACCGAGATGAAGAAACTGGAGTCGGAGCTGCGCCTCAAGGACCGCATGGCGGCAGTGGGCGAGCTCTCGGCCGGCATCGCGCACGAGATCCGCAATCCGCTGGCGGCGATCGCCGGCTCGGTGCAGGTCCTCAAGAGCTCGGCGTCGCTTTCTCCGCAGGAACAGCGGCTGATGTCGATCGTTCTCAAGGAGTCGGAGCGGCTCAACAAGTCCATCGCCGAGTTCCTCCGCTTCGTGAGGCCGCAGGAGCGCGTGCCGGCGGAATTCGACATCGCCGGGACGCTGGCCGAGACGATCGATCTTCTCGCCAACTCCAGCGAGGTGCAGGCTAACCATACGCTGCAGCGCGACATCGTGCCGCCGTCGTTCATCATCAACGGCGATCCCGACCAGATCCGCCAGGTGTTCTGGAACCTCGCCCGCAACGCGATCCAGGCGATGCCGCACGGCGGAACGCTCACCGTCCGCACGGTCGTGGACGAGCGGCAGTACCACATCCTGTTCACCGACAGCGGGCATGGAATGAGTGACGCCGGTCTCCGCGCCCTCTTCACCCCCTTCCGCACGAACTTCCCCTCGGGAACGGGACTGGGGATGGCGATCTCCTATCGCATCGTGCAGGATCACGGCGGGCGCATCGACGTGGAGTCGAAGGAAGGGGTGGGGACGACGATCACGGTGACGCTGCCTGCGGCAAAGCACTCTGAGCGAAGCGGAGAGTCAACCAAGACGCCGCGAGAATCGCACGTGGCGGCTGTATAGCGGCGCTATCCCGCTGCGATTGAGCTGCCTCCCGGCGCCTTGCATGATCCCTCGCTGCGCTCAGGATAAACTTCACCCAATGGACTCCCGCCTCCTCGACGCCACCGCCGAGCTCGATGACACCCAAGCCGAGCTCTCGCTCCGGCCGAAATTTCTACGCGAGTACATCGGCCAGGCGAAGATCAAGGCGAATCTCGAGATCTCGATCATGGCTGCGCGGAAGCGCGGCGAAGTTCTCGATCATGTGCTGCTCTTCGGCCCGCCCGGCCTCGGCAAGACGACGCTGGCCAACATCATCGCCAACGAGATGGATGCTCGCATCCGCACGACGAGCGGGCCGGCGCTCGAGCGCCCGGGCGATCTCGTCGCGATCGTCACCAATCTCGAAGAAGGCGAAGCGCTGTTCATCGACGAGATCCACCGCCTTCCCGCACAGGTGGAAGAAGTCCTCTACTCCGCGATGGAAGACTTTCACGTCGACATCGTGATCGGGCAGGGGCCCGCGGCGCGGACGATGAAAGTCGAGCTGCCGCGCTTCACGCTGGTGGGTGCGACGACGCGTGCCGGCCTGCTCACCGCTCCGCTGCGCGCGCGCTTCGGCATCGTGCATCGCCTCGACTTCTATGATGTCGAAGCGCTGACGATCATCGTTCGGCGCAGTGCGGAGATCCTCAACATTCCGATCAATCCGGATGGCGCGACGGAGATCGCGCGCCGCTCGCGCGGCACGCCGCGCATCGCGAACCGCCTGCTGCGCCGCGTGCGGGACTACGCCGAGGTGAAGCACGAGGGAACGGTCGATGTGAGCATCGCGCGCGAGGCTCTGCAGATGCTCGAGGTCGATGATTACGGTCTCGACGAGATCGACCGCAAGATTCTGACGACGATCATCGAGCGCTTTCACGGCGGCCCGGTCGGCGTCAACGCGCTCGCGTCGTCGATCGCCGAAGACCGCGGGACGATCGAGGATCTCTACGAGCCCTACCTGATCCAGATCGGCTTTCTGCAGCGCACTCCGCGCGGCCGCGTCGTCAGTTCGATCGCCTACGAGCACCTCGGCTACAAGCCGGGTGCAACGCGCAGACAGAGCGATTTGTTTTCCTGATGTGGAGGGACAGGCGCCTCGCCTGTCCACCGAGCCGGCAGGCGAGGCGCCTGTCGCTCCACATCGTTACACCACGCCGATATCGCGCAGAAACTCCGACTTCGGCGTGGCGGCGTACTCCGGCGAGCGCCCTCCGCGGCCGCTCGCTTCGATGATGAGAATGTGCGAGAGCGGCCCGTAATCGGGTGACTTCTCATGCCGCTCGAGCCCGCGCAGTTCCGCATGCTCGCTCTCGCCGTACTCCACGCGCTTGAACGTCGAGAATCCAGCTTCCGCCAGCGTCGCCTTGAGCGTCGTCTCGTTGTAGAGGAACTGATGTCCCCATCCGCGGAATGCGCGATTCAAATAGAAACAGGCCGCAGCCGCGTCGGGTTCCGTCGCGTCGAGGCGATAGTGCGTCACCCATACCCAGTCGAGATTCGGTGTCGACAGGCGAAGCACACCGTCATCGCGCAGCGCCTTCCTGCATTGCTTCAGAAGGTTGATCGCAGAGGGATAGGCGATGTGCTCGATGAAATGCTCGGCGAAGATGTACTGCACGTTGTCGTACGGCAGCTTCTTCGTGACATCGAGTACGCGATCGACACCGGGATACTTCTGGTTGTCGATGTTCACCCATCCGGGAAGAATCTGTGGGCCGCAGCCGAGGTGGAGTTTGGTCATAGGTGTGGGTGCTGGGGCGCTGGGGTACTGGGCTCTGGTGGATGGGTGTGACCCAGCGCCCCAGTGCGCCAGCGCGTCCGCGCCCCGCTTCTCAGTCCCTTCTGAAATGCGCGCCCTTCGATACGGGATTGCGGATGGCGGATGTGGCGACGATCGCCGCCACCTGCTGTCCGTGAAACAGTTCGACGATCGACTTGCTGATCGTCGACTCGTGATAGTACTTCGTGAGCCGGCTGCCGAGCTCGCGCATGTCGGCGACGGCTCGCTTCAAACGCTCGTACGTCCGCACGATCCCGACGTAGTTCCACATCGTGTTCTGAATCGTCGTCCAGTCCTGCAGGATCAACGCGGGATCCTCCATGTTCTGATGACCGGGTGGCTTCCAATCGGGGATCGATTCGAGAAGCGCATCGTCGATGATGCCGGTGCCCGCCGCCCGCGACGAGCTCGCGCGGCGCACGGATGGAGAATCGGTTGCTCGTGCGGCGCGTCGAACGCTGCTCGTCGCCGATTCCACCGGCGTCGTACCGGCCTGCAGTTTCGAGAGAATCGAGGCCGCGGCGTAGTAGCCCCACGTCAGTCCTTCGAGCAGTGACGTCGATGCGAGACGGTTGCCGCCGTGCAGCCCCGTGCACGAGGTCTCCCCGATCGCGTACAGACGTGCGAGCGTCGACTCGCCGGACGTGTTGGCGAGAACGCCGCCGCAGAAGTAGTGCGCCGCAGGGACGACCGGAATCGGGTCGCGCGCGATGTCGATGCCGATATCGGCGCAGGCCTTCGAGATGTTCGGGAAACGCTCGTGAATCGGCTGGTGCCCGTTGTAGAAGTTCGCCAGATCGAGGAAGACGTGCTCGTCTTTGTTTGTGGTCATCTCCTCGACGATCGCGCGCGCGACGACGTCGCGCGGGGCGAGATCCTTCAGCGCCGGTGAATAGCGCTCCATGAAGTACTCCCCCTTCCGATTCTTCAGCCGCGCCCCCTCGCCGCGCAGCGCTTCGGAGATGAGGTAGTGATTGGCGTTCTTGTCCGCGAGTGCAGTCGGATGGAACTGCACGTACTCCGCGTTCATGATGCGCGCACCGGCGCGCTGCGCCATGACGACACCGTCGCCGATCGCGTGCCGCGTGTTCGTCGTGTGCAGGTAGATCTGGCCGATGCCGCCCGTGGCGAGAATCGTGTAGTCGGCGAAAACCGTGTAGACGTCGTTCGTGCGATTGTCGAGCAGGTACGCACCCACGCACTCGTTCGTCAGCCGGTACCGGACCTGGATGTCGGTCGGATGATGATGAGTGGTCAGGAGATCGATCGCCGTCATCTCCGTGACCAGGCTGATGTTCGGCTCGTTGCGCACCCGATTGAGAAGCGAGTTCTCGATCGCGCGGCCCGTCGCGTCTCCCGCGTGGATGATGCGCGAGACCGAGTGCGCACCTTCCTGCGTCAGGTCCAGCTCACCTTCGTCGGTGGTGGAGAAGGGAACGTGGATCTCTTCCAGCAGCAGTTCGCGAACGACGCGCGGCCCTTCCGTTGCGAGGAACTGCACCGCCTCTTCGTTCGACAGCCCCGCGCCGGCATGGATGATGTCCTCGACCAGCTTCGCCGGCGAGTCGTTCTCGCCTTCGTAGATGATGCCGCCCTGCGCCCAGAACGTGTTGCAGTCCTTCGGGTCGGCGGCCTTCGTCACGAGGAGAACCTGGATGCCGGCCTGTGCGAGCCGGAACGCGGTGGTCAATCCTGCGATGCCGGTACCGATGACGAGCGCCGGGTAGTGCTCGCGATTCTTCAGTTTTTGCACGCAGAGCGAATGCTGTCACACCGCAGGCTCAAAATCACGCCGCCGGCTGCGCGAAGCCGGTGATCACATACGACCCCGACTTCAGATCCTTCTTGATCTTGATGATGTTGTTCGCCTGTGCATCTTCCAGCAGATCGCTGAAGGTGTTGTAGCCGTAGTACTCCTCGTTGAAGGTCGGCTTCTTGCGCTGCATGGTCTGCTTCACCATCGAGCCCCAGAGGATCTCTTTGTTCTCGCGCATGAGCGCCTTGATCGAATCGATCAGCAGCTTGAAGACCTCGCCCTGCTTCTTGTCCTTGAAGGCGACGCTGGGCGCCTTCTGCACGCCGCGCACGAGATCCTCGTAGAAGATGAACTCGTCGCAGTTGTCGATCAGCAGATCGCTCGAGGAGTTCTTCACTCCGACGCCAATCACGAACTTGTCGTTCTCCTTCAGTTTGGAGACGAGCGGCGAGAAGTCGGAGTCGCCCGAGGCGATGACGAAGAGGTCGATGTGCTCCTTGGACCAGCACATGTCCATCGCGTCGACGGCCATGCGGATGTCCGCGGAGTTCTTGCCGGAGTACGCGCGGGCCGGGATCTCGATCAGCTCGATCGCCGCCTCGTGCAGCTCACGTTTGTAGTCGGGGAACTTGTCCCAGTCGCAGTAGGCGCGCTTGGCGACGATCTTCCCCTTCTCGAGCAGGCGCTCGAGCAGCAGACTGATTTCGAATTTCTTGTACTTGGCGTCGGTGACGCCGATGGCGATGTTCTCGAAATCGATGAACAACGCGATCTTCCGCTCACGATCACTATTCATACTGGTGGGTGCCGATGAAGACTGCGAGTCATCGTCGGCTTCCTCGAAGACGGGCTTTCGTGCCATTGAGTATTTCAGGCGGAGTGTAGCAGGATGGCGGCGAACTCAGGTCCATGAACGCTTACATAAAGCTCGCCAGACCCTTCACGCTGCTCCCTCCGCTCTTCGGAATCATCTCCGGCGCGGTGTGCGCCTGGGGCTCTGCGCACAATCCGGATGCCTCGCGTGCCGTGACGATGTCCGTCGTTCTCACCGTCGCGCTCGGCTCGCTCTGCGCGTCGTTTCTGAACGCCGCGTCGAACGCCATCAACCAGATCTACGATCTCGAGATCGACCGCATCAACAAGCCGTCGCGGCCGCTGGTCACCGGCGAGCTGTCGATTGCGCAGGCGTGGCGGTTCACCTGGGTGTTGTACGCGCTGGCGATCATTCCGACCTGGTGGGTCGTGGTCTATCCGCGCACCACATGGTCCGCAAAGTTCTTTGCGCCGCTGAGTGAGCACGAGTGCTTCTACATCTACATCCTCGGCATGATCGCCACGTTCATGTACTCGGCCCCCGCGCTGGGGCGGACGAAGAAGCATCCCATCGGCGCAAACGTCACGATCGCGATCCCGCGCGGCTGCCTGCTGAAGGTGGCCGGCTGGACGATGGTCGCGCACGCGACGGTCGCCGAGCCGTGGTACATCGGGTCGATCTTCATGCTCTTCCTCCTCGGCGCCGCGTCGACGAAGGACTTCAGCGACATCGAAGGCGATCGCGCCGGCGGCTGCCGCACGCTGCCGATTGCGTTCGGAGTGCGCAAGGCTGCATGGATGATCGCGCCGTCCTTCGTGATCCCCTGGCTGCTCATGCCCCTCGGCGCCCACCTCGGCATCCTCACCGGCAACCGCATCGCGCTCGATGTTCTCGGCCTCGTGCTCGCCGTGTGGGGCACGTACACGCTGTGGCTGATCGTGCGGAATCCCGACGAGCTGACCGCGACGGAGAATCATCCGTCGTGGCGTCACATGTATCTGATGATGATGGCCGCGCAGATCGGCTTCGCGGTCGCGTATGTGATCTGAGTACCAGAGATGTTGAGCTTCGAACCGGAACTCGAAAACGCACCGCCGGCGCTGATCAGGATCCAGCGGCGCGAGATCTTCTCGCTCTATCCTGAGATCCGCATCCTCGCCTGGCTCGGGGCGATGCTGATCGCGAGCGGCGTGAGCGTTTTCATCGCGCATCACGTCAGGGAAATCGGGCCGCTGACGATTGCGATTGCGATCGCAGCGATCGCCGCCGGCTGCTACGCGAGAGCGTGGATGCGGAGGGGATCGCCGTCGCTCGTCGACGACTCGATTCTCATGCTCGGCGCGATGCTCGTCTCGGCCGACGCCGGATGGATCGAGAGCCAGTGGCATCTCGCCGGTCCGCGCATGCTGCTCATCGTCGCGTGCATCCATGCGGCGGGCGCGTACGCGTACGAGTCGCGCGCGCTGCTCTCGCTCGCGATCAGCGCGATCGCCGCCTGGCTGGGGATCGATCGCAAGCTCGATCTGTTCTTCGAGACCGATGTCGAGATCGCGAATCGCTTCCTCCTTTGCGCGGCGATTCTCATGGTGTGGCGCGAGTCGGATCGCCGCATCCGCAGGCAGACGACCTTCACCGCGGTCTTCGATCACACGGCGATCACGCTCGCGTTCTGGGGCTCCCTGATTCTCACCTTCAACAGCGGTACGCATCTCCTCGGGCTCGCGCTCACGCTCGCGCTGGCAGCGATCGCGGTCGTTTACGCGTTCCGGAAAAACGCCGAGCCGTTCCTCTTTTATGCGGCCATCTACGCGACGATCGCCGTCGACGCGGCGAGCTTCGACCTGATCCATGACGGGATCGCGAGGACGTTCATCGTGATGCTCTCCGCGATTGCGGCGGTCATCGCGCTGCTCGTCATCCACGTCCGCTTCCGGAGGAATGCATGATGCGGCCGTCGATCGCCGAAGAGCGCGCGCACGCGATCACGGATCAACTCGATCAATGGCCGCTGAGCGATGAGGAGCGAGCGGCGATGAAGGCGCGCTTCGCGACGCACTGGAAGCGCCATGGTGCACTCGCGGCGCTCGCCTTCTTCGTGCTCACCGCGCTCGCGGTCTCGGCGTTCGCAGCCTTCTGCGAATTGATCAGTCTCACGACGTTTTTCGCGGCCGCCGTCTGCATCACGGCCGCGGAACTGCTGATCCGGCGGAGAAGGATGTACGGGAGCGGAATTGAGACAGCCTTATGGATCGGCGGCTTGCTGTCATTGATTTTCGGCCTGCCGCACAGCGGAGCGCCGGAGGCGCTGCTCGTCATCGCCGCGGCGTTTGCGATTGCCGCATGGCGCATGCAGAGTGCGATCTTCGGAACGATCGGCGCCGTCTTCGTCGCGGCGTACTTCGCCGATGTCTGGCATGGCTCGCATCAGTACTGGCAGGTGGCCGCCGTCCCGCTGGCGATGTTGCTGGCCGCTGCGATCGCGAAGCGGCTGGTCATCCGGCGGCCGTGGCTCGAGGCACTGCTGTCGTACCTCGTGATCGTGATGCCGCTCGTCGCGGAGATCTGCGGGCGCATCGCGTCGTGGTCGTCGCGCGGTCAGATCGAGATGGTGATCGCGTACGGCCTGCTCGGCATCGCGCTGATCGGGTGGGGCATCATCCTGCGCGACCATGCGATCTTCATCAGCGCGGCGGTCTGCTTCGGAGTCGCAGCGTTCGAGGCGCAGGACCTGGTGCAGATCGCGATCGAATGGCAACTGATCGCCGGCGGTGTCGTGCTCCTGGCGATCGCAGGAATCGTGGCGCGGCTGCTGCGCGGGCGCGAGGCAGGATTCGTCTCGACGCCCCAGCGGCTCACGCGCTACGACGAGCTGCTCAAGACCGCCGGTTCGCTGGCCGCCGGCTCGATGCTGCACGAGCGCCCCGCCGAAGCCCCGGCAGGCGTCTCCGGAACCGCGCAGGGAGCCGGCTCCTTCGGAGGAGCCGGCTCGACCGGCGACTACTGAGGACAAGGACAAGCCCCCAGTTCATCGTTCATCGTTCATCGTTCGCACTCCAATGTTCCACGTGCCACAATTTCTGTGCATATTTAACAGCGATCCCCTCCCATTCCGCCCCGGCCTGCCTTGCGGAAACTGATTTCCGCACTTTCCGCAGATTCGAACCTTCGCCCCGTTTTCGCCCATTTTCTTTTCGGAATGGTTGTGGAAAACCCTGCGGAAAACTCATACGGAATGCATAGCCGAATCGTTGATGAAAAACATGTGCAAAACCTGTCGAAAAACCCCGGAAAACATGCGGAATTGCGGCGGATTCCGGTGTTGAAAAGCCTGTGGAAAACATGCGGAGAAGGAGTGGAGAAGAGGCGGAAAACGTTCCGGGCAGCCTCAGCCGCTCCAAACTCCTAAGTAGCTTCAAATTGAATACTTACACTCGATTTTGTGTTCCTCATTCAAGAGGACCACAACATCTTGTGGTCTCCCCTTGACATCCCCCGAGGGCAGGCGTAGGTTGTAGCGCATTACAGACAACTCGGGTGATGTGAGGGAGGACAATGAAGGATTTGAAGCAATCGTCGCGTCTCGATGTTTCTCGTGGCCCCAACCGCTCCGTCTCTCTCCAGATTCGGGATTACCAGGTCACCATGAAGGTCAAGTCGCCGGTTCCGCCCGTCAAGTCTCCACTTGTCCGCTGGACGCTTCGCTAGAGTCGTTTGTTCACGTTTTTAGGTTGACAGGGCATCGTCCGCAGCGGCGATCGCCTGTGATGGGAGGGGAGGTAGGGGACGGAAGGTCGGGTGTGAGGGACATCGCGGTGTAGGACAGGCGCCCTCGCCTGTCGCTCAAAGACGCGGGACAGGCGGGGGCGCCTGTCCTACACACCACAAGGTCCTTCGGAGAACTCGCGAGCTTCCCTCCTCTATTTTTTTCTCTCGAAAGAAGGAGAGCAGGGGTCATGACCTCGATCGATATCACCAACTCCAATCTGCGCGCCCGCTCTAGCTCTCGTACCCCGAAAGGCCGGAAGGAAACGAAGCTCGGCGGCATCACCGTGGAACGCTTCTTCACCCGTCCCGGCGTCGACGTCTACGACACCTGCGAGTGGGAGATGCGCACCGCCGCCATCACCAACGAGCGCGGTGAGAGCGTCTTTGAGCAGAAGGATGTCGAGATGCCGAAGTTCTGGTCGCAGATGGCCACGAACGTCGTCGTCTCGAAGTACTTCCGCGGACACATCGGCACTCCCGACCGGGAGACGAGCGTCCGCCAGTTGATCGGCCGCGTCGTCCGCACCATCACGCAGTGGGGACGCGAAGGCGGCTACTTCGGCACCGAGATGGATGGCGACGCGTTCCGCGATGAGCTGACGCACATCCTTCTCTACCAGATCGCCTCGTTCAACTCGCCGGTCTGGTTCAACGTCGGCATCGAGCCGCGTCCGCAGTGCTCCGCCTGCTTCATCAACTCCGTCCAGGACACCATGGACTCCATCCTCGGTCTCGCCAAGACGGAAGGGATGCTGTTCAAGTACGGCTCGGGAACGGGCTCCAACCTCTCGAACATCCGTTCCTCCAAAGAGCTCCTGGCCGGCGGCGGCACTGCCTCGGGTCCGGTCTCGTTCATGCGCGGCTACGACTCGTTCGCAGGCGTGATCAAGTCGGGCGGCAAGACGCGCCGCGCGGCGAAGATGGTCATCCTCAACGCCGATCATCCCGACATCGTCGACTTCATCGAGTCGAAGGAGAAGGAAGAGAAGAAGGCGTGGGCGCTGATCGACGCCGGCTACGAAGGGGCGTTCAATGCTCCGGGCGGCGCATACGACTCCGTGC
This sequence comes from Acidobacteriota bacterium, assembly GCA_021325515.1. Taxonomy (GTDB): domain Bacteria; phylum Acidobacteriota; class Thermoanaerobaculia; order Gp7-AA8; family Gp7-AA8; genus JAJPHC01. Next base: position 46,698 of record JAJPHC010000032.1, on the reverse strand, counting down.
AGTTCCAGAATGCGAATCATTCCGTGCGCGTGACGGACGACTTCATGCGGGCGTATGAGAAGGATGCGGACTGGCACACGCGCGCCGTCACCGATCCCACGCGCATCATGGACACGTACAAGGCGCGCGACCTGATGCGGAAGATGGCGGAGTCGGCGTGGCTCTGCGGCGATCCCGGCATGCAGTTCGACACGACGGTCAACGACTGGCATCCGTGCCCGAACACCGCGCGAATCAACGCTTCGAATCCCTGCTCCGAGTACATGTTCCTCGACGACTCGGCGTGCAATCTCGCCTCGCTCAATCTGATGCGTTTCTACAGCGAAGCGAACGGCTTCGATGTCGAGGCGTATCGCGCGGCGCTGCGCATCGTGATCACCGCGCAGGAGATCGTCGTCGATTACGCCTCCTATCCGACGCCGGCCATCGAGAAGAACTCGCACGCCTTCCGCCCGCTCGGCATCGGCTACGCGAATCTCGGTGCGCTGCTGATGGCGCGCGGACTTCCGTACGACAGCGACGAAGGACGCGACTTCGCCGCGGCGATGACGTCGATTCTGTCGGGCGAGTCGTATGCGCAGTCGGCGCGCATCGCGGAGAAGGTCGGGCCGTTCGCCGGCTACGCGGTGAATGAAGAGCCGTTCCTCCGCGTGATCGACAAGCATCGCCGTCACGCATACCGCATCAACACGCGGTCGCTGCCGGCCGATCTGGCCGACGCCGCCACGAAGGTGTGGGACGAGGCCTATGCGCTCGGCCAGCAGCATGGCTATCGCAACGCACAGATCTCCGTGCTCGCGCCGACCGGCACGATCGCCTTCATGATGGATTGCGACACGACCGGCGTGGAGCCCGACATCGCTCTCGTGAAGTACAAGAAGCTCGTCGGCGGCGGGATGCTGAAGATCGTCAACAATACCGTTCCGACCGCGCTCAAGCGCCTCGGCTACGACGCGAAGCAGATCAACGAGATCGTGCAGTACATCGACGAGAACGACACGATCGAAGGAGCGCCGCATCTCGTCGATCAGCATCTGCCGGTGTTCGACTGCGCATTCAAGGCGGCGCACGGCACGCGCTCGATCCACTATATGGGCCATCTCAAGATGATGGGCGCGGTGCAGCCGTTCATCAGCGGCGCGATCTCCAAGACGATCAACATGCCGACGAACGCGACGATCGAAGAGATCGAACAGGCGTACTACGAGGCGTGGAAGCTGGGGCTCAAGGCCGTGGCCGTCTATCGCGATGGCTGCAAGCGCTCGCAGCCGCTTTCCACGGCGAAGGAAAAGGCGACGCTCGAGCAGCTCGGTGTGGCCGCGACCGCGGTGCGCCGCAAGCTCCCCGACGAGCGCGAGTCGATCACGCACAAGTTTTCGATCGGCGGCCATGAGGGCTACATCACCGTCGGCAAGTACGAGAACGGCGATCCGGGCGAGATCTTCATCACGATGGCGAAGGAAGGCTCGACGATTTCCGGCCTGATGGATTCCTTCGCCACGATGACGTCGCTCGCGCTGCAGCATGGCGTGCCGCTGCAGCTCCTCGTCGACAAATTCACGCACACCCGCTTCGAGCCGTCGGGCTTCACCAAGAATCCCGAGATCCCGATGGCGAAGTCGATCATGGACTACATCTTCAAGTGGCTGGCGACGAAGTTCCTCGACCGCGAGAGCCAGGCGCATGCGGGCGTGATCCTGCGCGACGAGATTCCCGCGGCGCCGCAGACTCCGAAGGCTTCCTCGAATGTCGAGAAGCCGGCGGCTTCGGATGTCTCGTTCATCGAGAAGGTCGCCGTGGCCGCGGTGGCCGCGCAGCCGATCGGTTTCGTGACGACGACTCCGAAGGATGCGGATGGCCCGAATCCGAAAGGCATGTCGGCCACGTTCCGCTACCAGCAGGACGCTCCGAGCTGCAGCGACTGCGGCTCGATCATGGTCCGCAACGGCGCCTGCTACAAGTGCCTCAATTGCGGAAGCACGAGCGGCTGCTCGTAGGACCCTTGTTGCAATGAATGGTTAGGGCGGCCGCGAGGCCGCCCTTGTTGTTTCTGCAGATCTCCTCTAGAGCGAGAGCCGCAGTGCAGCGAGTAGAGGGCTCAGCACTAGCGGCAGGAGCGCGCTCAGGACGGCGATCGTCCATGCGCGCGCCGCGAGCGGGTGCCAGCGCCGTATGTTCAGCGCACGTTCGGCAAGGATCAGCGGCGGTTGCGCCATGAAGAACGCTCCGCACCACAGCATCCACTTCCACGGAACCACGGCCGCGATCAGATAGATGTGCATGAACGCGCTGACGGCGAACAGCGCGAATACCGCCAGCGCCACGCTCTTCCGGCGAGCCCGCAGGTAGATGTGCTGCCGGAACCATCGTGCACCGAACAGGTTCCAGCGCCGGCTCCAGAATTCCGTCACGCTGCGTGAGAGATGAGGGTGATCGTGCACATCTGTGAATTGCACGCCACATCCGGCGGAGATCAGCCGGACGATCTCGCTCGAGATTTCGGCGACCGTGATGATCAGCGCGGCGGCGGCCCCGATGCGAACCGGCGTTTGAAGCCACGCCGGCATGTTCGTGCTCGTGATCCAAAGCTGCCGCGCGCCGAGGCCACAGATGATTGCGATCGCGATGTGTGCCGCGGCCCTGCGATCCAATCGCTTGCGCACGGCAACCGCACTCATGGCGTCGATCAGCGCAAACAGGGCGAGGATGGATAGCAGCCGCCCGGAAACCGTAGGCGCTTTTCGGTCTGCTGCGAAATCAACCGCGGCGATGAATAGAAATCCGAGCGCGAATGAGAGAACCACGCGAAGCTGATAGGGCGCGTGCACCAGCCACGGGAGCGGAAGGGCCAGTGTGACCAGGACCAGGCAGGTGCGTGCTCCCGCCTGCGTCCGTGCGAGCGCCGAGGTGAGAATCCACACTGCGATCCAGAGTGCAGTTGCTGTCTGGATGGACATGAGCGGATGCTTCGTTCGGAGTCCGGGACGACCTCAGGGCTCCTTGAATGAGGTCGAGAACTTCTGCGTCGCGGCGCCCGACGACGTCTCGTACGACAGCGTTCCCTCCACCCACACCGTGGCATGGCGCGTCTGTTTCGAATCGCTCTCCGCGCGCCAGAGTGTGAACACGACCGTCGCCTCTTTTCCCGCTTCCACGGAGTCGGTCAACTCTGCCGGCTCGTTCAGAAGTTGATACGGGCTTCGGCCGACTGTGCGCATGCGGATCCCCTTCAGCTTGAGCGGAGCGTCGGACAGGTTTCTGACCGTCATCTGATAGGCGATGGAGATCGCGCCGCGCTTGTGCATCTCGAATCCGGTATCGGGCAGTTGCTCGAGGCGGATGTCGAACACCTTCGGCGCGGCGGTCATTCTCACCGCGATGAGGCAAAGGAGCAGCAGAGCGGCAGTTCTCGCACGCATCATCGTGAGCAATTATGCGCCCACTGGAAAAAACCGTCTCAGGCCGAGACGCGGAGCCGGGGAGTGATCGAGCGCCACTCGTCGTGCGCGTGTGTGAGTCCGCGCACGATGTCGTGATACGCGCGATCGAGCCGGCGTGTCATCGGGCCCATCGCGCCGCCGGCGATCTGCAGATCATCGACCTCGATGATCGGCAGGATCTCCCAGCCGGTGCCCATGTAGAACAGCTCGTCGGCGAGATAGAGCTCGGTGCGGTCGATCTCGCGCTCGACGACGGGGATGCCGAGAATTTCCGGCGCCAGTGTGAGAACGGTGCGGCGCGTGATGCTGTCGAGAATGCCGCTGCTGAGCGGCGGCGTGATCAGCATGCCGCGGCGGATCATCGCGATGCACGACGCCGGCCCTTCGGTCACCTTGCCGCGGCGATCGAGGAAGATCGGCCACTCCGATCCACGCGACCGCGCCTCGAGCACGCCGAGACGGCTGTTGTGATAGTTGGAGAACGCCTTGATGCGCGGCGGCATGCTCGACTCGTCGATGCGGGACCAGCTCGATACGATCGTGCGGACGCCGCGCTCCTCCAGCATGCGGCTCTGAAACCACCAGGTGTCGATGACGACATCGCAGTCGGTTCCGGCCGGAACCATCATCTCGCGCACGTGCGCGGTCGCGTAGATCCAGGGACGGATATAGACATCGGCCCGCGTCTCGTTCGCGCTGAGGAGATCGAGCACGCCCTGCAGGATCTCGTCGCGGGTGTAGCGCGTGGTTAGACGCACGAGGCGGATCGATTCCATCAGGCGGTCGATGTGCTCTTCCAGCCGGAAGACGTACAACTGTTCGTCGTCCGCGTTCCAGTAAGCCTTGATTCCTTCGAATACCGAGGAGATCGAGGCGTGCCCGATGCTGCTGACGTGCACCGTCGCCTCGTTCCAGGGAACGAGATGGCCGTTGCGCCAGAGGAACCGCGGCTTGAACGGAACATCGCTGCTGACCGGGAAGATCGACATCACTTCTCCTTCACGACGGCGAGCCGGCGGTCGAGCTGAATCAGCGCGACACCGCCGAGGATGATCACCATGGCCGCGATCATGCGCGCGGTGACCGGCTCGCCGAGCAGCGCCACGCCTGTGATGACCGCGACGAGAGGGTTGACGTACGCGTACGACGAGACCTTCCCCGCGTTCAGCTTCGACATCGCATAGTTGTAGGCGGAGTAGGCGACGACGGAGCCGAAGACCGCGAGATAGAGCAGCGCCGCCGTGGAGCGGAGAGAGAACATGGCCGGCGCCGGACGGTTGCCGAAGGCGAAGGCGAGCAGCGTGATCAGAATCCCGCCGCTGAGCATCTGGATCACCGAATTGGCGAGCGGATCGCCCTTCGTGCCGCCGCGGGAGTAGAGCGTCCCCGCGTTCCAGCAGATGGAGCTGAGCTGCATCGCGCCGACAGCGAGGAAGAAGCCGATCGATGCGTCGAAGTGGCCGATCGCCGGAGCGACGAGCAGTCCAACGCCGCCGAAGCCGAGGGCGAGACCGGCGACCTTGCGCGGCGTGAGCCGCGCCGTGCCGAGCATGCTCTCCATCACCGCCATCCAGATGGGAATCGTGGCCGCGAGCAGCGCGGCGAGACCGCTGGTGAGCGCGTGCTCGGCGTAGACGACGAGCGTGTTGCCGCAGGCCGCCATCAGGATGCCGCTGATGATTTGCCGCCGCCATGGACGAGGAAACGTCACGCCGCGCATCCGCGCGATCGCCAGCAGCAGGACGCCGGCCGCGGTGAAGCGGATGCCGGTGACGAGCATGGTCGGAATCGTCTCGATGGCCACGCGGATGGCGACGAAGGTCGTGCCCCACAGGACGCAGATCGTGGCAAAGGCCGCGTAGGCCAGAGTGGGCGCGGCTTTGCGCGGCGGCGGCGCCGGCAGGGCGACGAGGCGGGGTGAATCGTGGCCGGCCGGCTGGAGTGCGGAGCTCATGACAAGTGTGAATCTAGGTTTGTATTGTGATACAGTCAAGTATGTCAATATGAGTAACACAATCTGGCAGCCGAGGCTCTCCCTTAAGGACCGTCCCATCTACCGCGCGATCGCCAACGCGCTGGAACGCGATCTGGCCAGCGGCGTGCTGCGCGAAGGCTCCCGCCTTCCGACGCACCGCGAGCTTGCCGAAAGGTTGAAGGTCACGCCCCTCACGATCACGCGCGCCTACCGCGAGGCGGCGCGCCGCGGCCTCATCGAGTCGTCCGTCGGCCGCGGAACGTTCATCCGCGGCGGCGGCGTGATGCCCCCCGATCCGGCGCTCTCTCTGGGTGGCGGACTCGATCTGTCGAAGAACGTGATCGCCGCGAGCGAGGCGCTCGATCTCGACGGACGCGCACTCTCCGCGCTGCGCCCGCTGGTGCGCGAGGCCGACTATCAGCCGGCGGCCGGCTCGCTGCGCCATCGTCTCGCTGCATGTGCGTGGGCGCGCGAGACGGGTCTCGACGCGGCGCCGGAGCGCGTGATCATCACGCCGGGCGCGCAGCAGGGCATCGTCTCGATTCTCGCCGCGGTGTGCGGCGCCGGCGACACCGTGCTCGCGGAAGAGCTCAGCTATCCCCGCTTCGGCGCGATCGCCGCGCTGCTGCACCTCAACGTGCGCAAAGTCGAAGTCGACGAGCATGGTCTCGTGCCGGCGTCGCTCGAGAAGGCGCTGCGCGCGACGAAAGCGCGCGCGCTCTACTGCATTCCGAATTTTCAGAACCCGACCGCGACCGTGATGCCGGAGAAGCGCCGCCGCGAGATCGCGGCGATCGCGCGCAAGCACGCGCTCCTCGTCATCGAAGATGACGTGTACGGATTTCTGCTCGAGAGGCCGCCGGCACCGCTCACGCACTTCGCGCCGGAAACCTGCTGCTACGTGACGAGCATCTCCAAGAGTCTGTCGCCGTCGCTGCGCTTCGGTTTTGCCGTCGTGCCCGACGGGCTGGCCGACCGCGTCGCCTCGGCCTTCGGAGCGATCAACGCCTTCACCTCCACGACGAACGCAGAGCTGTTCGCCTTTTTCCAGGAGAGCGGGATGGCGCGGCGCGCGATCGAGAACAAGCGCGCGCTCATCGAGCGCAACCGGCGCATTGCCACGCGCGTGTTCGGCGAGGCGATCCGCAACGTGCATCCGATGAGTCCCCACCTCTGGGTGCAGCTCCCGGTTGGGGTCGACGCGCAACGCGTCACCGATCGCGCGCGCCAGCGCGGCATCGAGATCGGTCCTGCATCGTCGTTTGCGCCCGATGGCGTGACGCCGCGCAATGCGCTCCGCATTTCGATCGGACCGACGACCGATGCGCCGCGCCTCGAGAACGCCCTGCGCACGATCGCGAATCTGATCGCCGAGCCCCGCCTCGGGATGACGATGGTGGTGTGACGACAGGCGGCAGGTGCTGTCTGCTGCTTGTCGCGTGATCCACCTCACAAAACAATCCACCGGGCTGTGCCATAAGAAGGCACCCTCATCATTTCCCCGGCTGTAGGACGGCGTACCCCCGCCGGACGTGTCTCTTCCTTCCTCCCTCCGGTCCATCCATCCACAACAAAAAGGAGAACTGCCAATGCGAACGTTCCTCGTGTCCCTGGTCTGTCTGCTCCTGGCCCCGGTTGCGATTGCACAGAAACGCGACTCCGCTCCTGCTCCCGGAGATCCTTTTGCGGGGCTCACCGCGGAACAACGCGACGCGTTCAACGAAGGCCGTGCCGACTTCAGCGAAGTCGAAACGGTCAGCGACGGACTCGGTCCCGTCTTCAACGAGCGCTCCTGCGCTGCGTGCCATACGACTCCGGCCACAGGCGGAGGCAGCACGCGATTCGTGACGCGATTCGCGCGCGTGACGGCGTCCGGCTTCGATCCGCTCGTGTCGCTCGGAGGGACGCTGATTCAGGATCATGCGATCGGACTCGCGGACGGATCGCCGCATGCGTTCGTGGCGGAGTCGGTGCCGCCCGCCGCCAACCTCATCGTCAAGCGCCGCACGACGCCGCTCTTCGGCCTCGGGCTCGTCGACGCGACGCCCGATGCCGGCTTCGTTGCTCTGGCGCAGGCGCAGGCCGCGCGCGCCGATGGGATTCGCGGGCGCGTGAACTTCGTCGACAACATCCGCGCGGGAATGAAGACCGCCGGCAAGTTCGGATGGAAGGCGCAGGTGCCTTCGCTTCTGCAGTTCGCCGGCGATGCGTATCTCAACGAGATGGGAATCACGAGCGCGGATTTTCCGAACGAGAACTGTCCGCAGGGCGATTGCGCGGAGCTCGCGTTCAATCCCGCGCCCGGCATCAACGAAGACGGCCCCGGGATCGAAGCGCTGCACGCATTCATGACGATGCTCGCGCCTCCTCCGCGCGGACCAGAGGGCGGCGAGGTCAACGCCGGCGAAGCGCTCTTCGAGCGCGTCGGTTGTGCGGAGTGCCACGTCGCGACGCTGCGCACCGGACACAATCCGATCGCCGCACTCGATCGCAAGACGTATCACCCCTACTCCGACTTCCTCATCCACGACATGGGCGCACTCGGCGATGGTCTGGAGATGGGCGATGCGAAGGGGAGCGAGATGCGAACCACGCCGCTGTGGGGCCTGCGGTTCGTGACGGCCTACCTTCATGACGGACGTGCGGCGACGCTCGAGGAGGCGATTCTCGCGCACGATGGCGAGGCGCGGGCGGCGCGCGATCGATTCGCGGCGCTCGATGCGAATCGCCGGGCGAAGTTGCTCGCGTTCCTGCGGTCGTTGTAGTCGCAGGAGAAACTCTCCAGCTTCCGCAGGCGACAACCTGAGAGGTTGTCCTACACTGGCGCGATGCATCGCGTCGCGCCAGTCTTTCTCGCCGCTCTTCTCCTCTCCGCTTCCGGTTGCGCTACAGAGACCACGACGATTCTCGTTGTTCGCCACGCCGAGAAGATCCTGAACGCCGGCGATGATCCGCACCTCAGCGATGCGGGCAACGCGCGCGCGCAGGAACTGGCGAAGGTCGCCGAGAATGCGCACATCCGATCCGTCTACGTGACGCAGTATCAACGGACGAAAGAGACCGCGGCGCCGTTTCTCGCCGCGCATTCCGACATCGCGGTGCGCGCCGTGCCGGTCAACATCTCGGGCGTGAAGAATTATCCGAAAGAGCTGGCGAGCACGATTCTCTCGGCGGATCGCGGCCGCACAGTGCTCGTCGTGAGTCACAGCAACATCGTTCCTGCGCTGGTGCAGGAGCTCGCGCATGTGAAAGTGCCGGACATTCCCGACAATGAGTTCTCGCGCCTTTACATCATCATCGTTCGCCGCGGACAGCCTCCTGCGTTGATCGCGGCTCGCTACGGCGCGCCATGACATTCGCTCTCGGCATTCTGTTCGGCGCGATCGGTACGGGATATCTGATGTATGGAAAGCGCCAGTACGACGGACCGTTCGCGGTGGCCGGCATTCTGCTGATGGTGTTTCCCTATTTTGTTTCGAGTGTCCTGGCGACGATCATCGTCGGCGCGCTGATCGGCGCCGCGCCATTCGTGATGCGGCAATGGCAGTGAACTTTCTCACCTGGGGTCAACGCGAGCGCGACACGCCTGCGACGCGGCTCTCGAAGTCGAACCTCATCGTGCTGAATCTTTCGATCGGCGCGATCGCGTTGGTGTACGGCATCGTGATCGCCATCGCCGGCGCCCGGCTTCTCGCGATCGTGCTCTTCACGGCGGCGAGCGCGCATGCGGTGAACTTCGCCATTCTCGGCTTCACGCAGCGATATCCGAGGTATCTCCGTGCGAGCACGGTGATCGCTCTGGGGTTCACGATCGCCGTTCGATATGTGATGCGCGGGTACCCCGGCGCCGACGGCATGTTGATCGGCGGTCTCGTCGTGCCCGGATCCGCCGCGCTCACCGGCAACCGGCGCGCGACGTACTTGTGGTGCACGATTTACGGACTGCTGATGGCGGCATTCGCAGTTGGCGACTGGCTGTGGCCGGCTCCTCCGCCTGCGATTCCGGCCGCGCTCGCGGCTTCGATCGGGCCGACGATCGCGATCACAGGAATGGTCGTTGTCGTGCTGATGATCTTCGGCCTCGCGCGCGGACGTAAGGAGCTCGCTGCAGATCTCGAGCGCGAACATGCCCGCTCCGAGGCGTTGCTGCTGAACGTTCTGCCGGCGTCAATCGCGGAAAGACTCAAGCGCGAGCCGGGAGTGATCGCAGAGCGATTCGAAGAAACGACGGTGCTCTTCGCGGACATTGCCGGCTTCACGACTCTGTCGTCGGAGATGGATGCGGGTGAGATCGTGCAGATGCTCGATCGGGTGTTCGCAGAGTTCGATGGGCTCGCGCGCAAGCATGGCCTCGAGAAGATCAAGACCATCGGCGATGCCTACATGGTTGCGGGTGGTGTGCCGCTGCCGAAAGCGGATCATGTGCAGGCCGCCGCGCGGATGGCGCTCGACATGCTCGACGCATTTGCGCAATGTGCGCCGGGGCGGCAACTGCGCATCGGCATGCACACCGGCCCGGTCGTCGCCGGGGTCATCGGGCGCGAGAAATTCATCTACGACCTATGGGGCGATACGGTGAACACGGCGAGCCGGATGGAATCGCACGGTGTGCCGGGCGAGGTGCAGGTCACCGAGCGCGTCGCGTCACTGCTGCGCGATCCATTCGACCTCGAACAGCGGCCGCCGATCCATGTGAAGGGGAAGGGGGAGATGACGTGCTACTTGTTGAGGAGGAGGCGCTAGGGCGCTGGGCGCTGGGCGCGAGGCGCTGAGTGTGGGCGCGAGGCGCTGGGCGCGAGGCGCATGGGACCCTGCTTTTCGCCCCGCGCCTCGCGCCCCGCGCCCCGCGCCTAGCGCCTCGCGCCCCGCGCCCGCGCCTAGCGCCTCGCGCCACTCCATCACTCCCCAATATCCTCATTCCACAGCCGCGGCTCCTCGGCGATGAAGCGCCGCATCAGTTCGATGCACACCGGGTCCTGTGCGACCTCGACGCGAACCCCGCGCGAGCGCAGCAGTTCTTCTTCTCCCAGAAACGTCTGATTCTCGCCGACGAATACATGCGGGATTCCGTAGAGCAGGATTGCGCCGCTGCACATCGAGCAGGGCGAGAGCGTCGTGTAGAGAACGCATTCGCGGTAGACGGACGCCGGCTGCCGCCCTGCGTTTTCGAGTGCATCCATCTCGCCGTGCAGGACCGCACTGCCTCGCTGCACGCGACGGTTGTGGCCGCGTCCGATGATGCGCCCGTGGTGCACGATCACGGAGCCGATGGGAATGCCGCCTTCCTGTCGCCCGAGGCGGGCTTCGTCGATGGCGGCCTGCATGAATTCATCGTGATGCATCGTCATGCGATTTTCTCACGGGCGCGAACCTTGCTGAATGAGAAGGCGAACGCTCCGGCATGTCTCTCCTCATCGACCCCCGATTCCCCTATCACAGCGAGCTCGGTATGCCTTCGATCGGAGTCGAGGCGGAGTTCAAAGTATTCGTCGATGATGAGGAAGTACTCCCCGAGACGTACTGGCGAACTCCGTCCGCCTTCCTCGGCGGCGATCTGCTCCGGCGCGGTGCGCGCTCCTTTCATCTTCCGCCGGGAGGAGCGGTCTATTTCGATGGCGGCGTCGTCGAGTTCGTGACTCCGGTGATCGAGATTGCGCCGGGCTGCAGCACACGGGCCGCGCGCAGCCTGTGGGAGCAGATCCGCTACGCGCGCGGCAAGCTCGACGAGTGGGAGCGGAAACACGGCACGCGCGTGCGACTGCAGGCGTTCAGTTGTCATGTAAACGTCTCGTTCGAACTGTCGCGTGAGGAGCGGAGGCGCAATCGGACCGTTCAGAAGCTCGCGGTGTTGCTGATGCACATCCTGCCGCCGGCGGCCATGCTGGTGGGACTCAACCGGCGCTCGAGCGGCATCGGCGTGCGTCCCCGGCGCGACCGCATCGAGATCACGCTCGACTTCAATCCTGATCCCCAACTAAGCGCTGCACTTCTGGCGCTGCTCGTCGGCGTGGTGCGCACCGTGATGAGCTGGGATTCGTATCTGCTCGAGGAAACCGGACGGCGGCGAGTGCCGGTCATTGCCGGCCTCGCGCCGGGAAAGCATCCGACGCGCAAAGGCTGGGTCGCGCGGCGCGAGCACTTTCCGGAAGATCCATTCAGCGCCGGCAGCGATGACGCGCGATGGGCGCTGCGCGACGGACGTGTGGCCTCGCTGCGGACGATCGCGCTGGAGACGGCGCGGGCGTGCGAGCCGCTCATCCGCCGGTTGTCGGACGCCGCGAGCCATGCGCAACTCTTCGCCGTGCTGCGCGGCGAGTCGCCGTCACTGTTCGATCTCGACGATCGTCCTCCGTCGTACGACGACGTCGGCCGCGGCGAGTACGCCGCGCCCCGCCTCAGCCGCTCCGCCTACGAGCGCGTCTTTCGAAATCTCGCGCAGCGCCGGCCGCTGACGATCGACGGCGAAACGCTCATTCCCGTCAGCGTGCGCGGCTGGTATCACGCCGTGTTTCGCGGCGCTGAGGGAGAGGAACGGATGCTGTCGATCGATCAGTTGCTCGCGTACTGGTAATCAGCCGAGGTATCGCTCGCGGAGAACGCGCGAGTGATGGATCACATGTCCCGCGATGATCCACGCCAGAGCGCGTACGGTGAAGCGATAGTCGCTCGCGATTCCGTCGCGCGACCATGCCTCGCTGCCGAGGTTTCGGAAGAGATCGAGGGTCGCTCCGCGGACCGCGTCGAACTCGTGGGTGAGTGCAGCGAGTGTGAGCTCGTCGGAACCGGCAGCCTTCACCGCGATCTCCTGATCGAAGGAGGGAAGCGCACCCGGCAGGCTGCGTGCGAACCAGAGCGCCCGCGACGCGAAGAGGCGCTCGGAATCGTTGATGTGTCCGACGAGCTCCTTGATGCTCCACTTCTCCGGCTCGTAGCGATATCCGGCGCGCGATTCGGAGACCGACTGCAGCAGAGCCACGGTGTCATGCCGCTGCTGGTCGAGCGTCGCGAGGATGTCGCCGTCGGCAACGGCGTTGATGTACTTGAAGTAGTACTCGGCGGCTTCATCGGCCGCCGGGCGTGTGCTGAAGTCGTTCATGACGTGAGCATATCAGCGCATCATCAGTCGTCGATCCGCACATCCGACGGGGATTTTTCTTTCTGTAACCGCGCCGCAACCGCTTCCGCCTTCCGCATCACGCGCAGGATGTTCGACCCCGCGATGCCGCGCAATTGGTCGTCGGTGTAACCGCGCGCGGCCAGCTCTTCGAAGAGCCTGGGATACGCGGCCGCGCTGTCGAGTCCTTCCACGGTGCTCGTGATGCCGTCGAGATCCGTGCCGATGCCGACATGCTCTGCGCCCGCGATCTGCACGAGATGATCGATGTGATCCGCGACATCCTTCAGCGTCGCATGCGGTACCGGATGCGAGGCGTCCCATTGCGCGAGGAGCTCCTTGACGCGCTCCGGTTGTCCGCGATACAGCGCCTTGAGCCGTGTCTCCTCCGCATCGTGTGCCGCGGTCTGCTCGCGCACTTTGTCGGAAACGAATGCCGGGACCCAGCTCGCCATCACGACGCCGTCGTTCTGTTTCAGGCGTCGCAGGACATCGTCGGGAACGTTGCGGGCATGATCGGTGACGGCGCGCGCGGAGGAGTGGGTGAAGATCACCGGCGCGGAAGCGATGTCGAGCACGTCGTTCATCGTCTTGGGTGCGACATGCGAGAGATCGACGAGCATGCCGAGGCGGTTCATCTCGGCGATGACCTGCTTGCCGAAGGGAGTGAGTCCGTTGTGTACAGGATCCGCGGTGGCGGAGTCGGCGAAGTCGTTGTTGTCGCTGTGCGTGATCGTCATGTAGCGCGCTCCGGCAGCATAGAGCTGGCGCAGGACACCGAGGGAGTTGTTGATCGAGTGGCCGCCCTCGACGCCGATCAGCGACGCGATCTTGCCCGCGCGATGAATGCGCATCACGTCGTCCGCGGTGCGCGCCAGCTCGAACGTATCGGAGTAACGCTCGTCGAGACGATAGACGACATCGATCTGTTCGAACACGGCCTGCACCGCGTCAGCGCCCTTCAGAGTGGTCGGAACATAGACGGACCAGAACTCCGCGCCGGCCATTCCTTTGCGAAGCCGCGGGATGTCAGTGTGCAGCGGCGGAGTGAGGCCGCTCTGATCCTTGCTGATGTCGACCTGCGCAAGATGATCCTTCGCACGCTCGTGGTATTGCCACGGAAGATCGTTGTGGCCGTCGATCAGCGGTACGTCATGCAGGATGCGCTCGACGCGCGCGTGCGCGGACGGACTCTCCGTTTGTCCCAATGACGCAAGAAGGAGGACGAGAGTGATCATGCGGTTCATGGCGCCGATGATCCGCTGATTCCCGCAGTGGATCAATTACCTCGCAGGTAATCGTTCTGCGATCCGCTGAGGCGTACAGTTGCTCGTCATGAGCACGATCGAATCCGAAAGCCCGTTTGGTGTGTTGCTGCGCGAGTGGCGGACGCGGCGCCGCGTGAGCCAGCTCGATCTTGCGATCGAAGCCGGCGTGTCGTCGCGGCACGTCAGCTTCATCGAGACCGGGCGGTCGCAGCCGAGCCGCGACATGATTCTCACGCTCGGACGCGTGCTCGACATTCCGCTGCGCGATCAGAACGAGCTGCTGATGGCAGCGGGATTCGCGGCGATGTATCGCGCGACGGATCTCGATGCACCGCATCTCGCGCAAGCGCGCCGCGCGCTGGAGTTCATGCTGCGTCAGCAGGAGCCGTATCCCGCGATCGTCGTCGATCGCAAGTGGGCGATTCTCAAAGCCAACGACGGTGCGGTACGTCTCGTCGAGCAGTTCACGGATCCGGAAGCTGCGGACGCGTGGGGCGGCAACGCGATGCGGCTGATGTTTCATCCGCGCGGCTTCAGGCCGTGGATCGTGAACTGGGACGCGATGGCCGCCGCACTGATTCAATGGCTCCATCGCGACGTGCTCAGTGGCCTCGGCGGCGAAGAGACACGCGCATTGCTCACGGAATTGCTTTCGTATCCCGGCGTCCCCGCGAAGTGGCGTTCGCTCGATCTCGACGTCTCCACGGCGCCGTTCCTCGCGATCGAATTCCGCAAGGGGGACTTGCATCGGAGTTACTTCTCCACTCTGACGACGCTCGGCACGCCGCATGACATCACGCTGCAGGAGCTGCGCGTCGAAGCGTTCTTTCCGGCGGACGACGAAACGCTCACGGCGCAAGCCCGTACGACATCGCCGGGCGAAAGCTGAGAATCTCGATCGTCTCTTTCGCAACGAGACGCGCGGCGGCCTCAGGCAGCTCCGCACGCTCATCGAGCAATGCGCCGAGCGATGCGCGCGGACGCAGCCGTACATAGCGCGGCGCCGAGCCGCCGGCGATCATTCGATACCAGAGCGTCTCTCCTTGCGGTTCGCCGCGCAATGCCGCTTCAAAGGACTTCGCGTTGCCGGGTGTCAGCTCGACCGTCAGCATCTCGACGCGCGCTGATGGGGTTGGCTCGCCGCTGCCGCGCGAGAGCTCCGGCAGAAATTCGTAGAGCGCGCTGCCTGTGAATTGCGCGTGCGGCGTGACGTTGATGATGTTGTCGCGTTCATCGTCCACCGGAGAAACCGGCGCGTTGAGCTCCGCGGTGGTGCGGTTGAACGTTGCGTAGACGAACGACCGCTGCCGGTCGCCCGCCCAGATCGTCCAGCCGTACCACCTCCACGAGTCCTTTGCCTGCCGATGCCATTCGAGGTGGCGGATGTAGCCCGCTTCGAAATCGACCGTGTCGCCATCGTGCGGACGAAGAGTCGAGATGCGCGCGTAGCGTCCCTGTTCGGTTTGCGCGGCGATCGAGATTGCACTCATGAGCAGCACCCCCAGCAATGAACGTTTCATTACTGGAGAATGCGTCCGCCGGAGCGCGACTTCAATTACGTCGCAGGTAATCGAGTGTACGACGGCCGTCGTTTTTCAGAAGTTGATGTTCCGCACGTAGTGACACGTGTATCCGTGCGGATGCTTCACCAGATAGTCCTGGTGCTCCTCCTCGGCCAGCCAGAACTCCTTCGCCGGAACGATCTCCGTCACGACGGGGCGCTTCCATGCGCCTGACTTGTCGACGCGCGCCTTGACCTCCTCCGCGATCTTCTTCTGATTCTCATCGTGATAGAAGATCGCCGAGCGATACGACGCGCCGATGTCGTTGCCCTGCCGGTTCAACGTCGTCGGATCATGCATCTTGAAGAAGAAGAGCAGGATCTGTTCGAACGACGTCTTCTTCGGATCGAACGTGATCTCCACGGCCTCGGCGTGACCTTCGTGGTGCTCGTAGGTCGCGTTCTTGACGCTGCCGCCGGTGTAGCCGACGCGCGTCGAAACGACGCCGGGCAGCTTGCGAATCAAATCCTGCACGCCCCAGAAACATCCCCCTGCGAGTGTCGCCTTTTCGAGTCCTGCCGTGCCGTGTCCATTCTCAGGTGAAGTCATAGCCGTTGATTGTAAAGATCCCAGAAGCGTGAGCGCTGCGAGGAGCGCGATGCGGAACCGAGACAATGTGTCCTCCTGACGCGATTCGATGCCGTTTCCGCGCCCATGGTTTCATGAGGAGCCGCGTTCGGGGGACCGTGCTATGTTCCACCGGGTGGACTCACAGCGCGTCATCGCCAGCCTCTTCAATGCTCCCCGCGCGCTCATCGGCGCGATCCACGCCGAAGCGCTCCCCGGCACTCCCGGAAGCCGGCACACGGTGCGCGAGCTCGCGGCCATGGCGGCGAACGAGGCCGCGGTTTACGCGCAGGCTGGATTTCACGGGCTCATCCTCGAGAACACGCATGATCGTCCGTATCTGAAGGGTGCGGCCGTCGGTCCTGAGATCGTCAGTGCGATGAGCGTGATCGGCGCGGAGATCCGCCGCGCCTGCGCGCTTCCGCTCGGGATCCAGGTGCTGGCCGGCGCGAATCATGCGGCGCTCGCGGTGGCGCACGCGTGCGGCGCGCGCTTCGTGCGCGTGGAGGGATTCGTCTTCGCACATGTCGCGGACGAGGGGCTCATCGAGTCGAGCGCCGGCAGCCTGCTGCGCTATCGTCGCGCGATCGGTGCGGGCGACGTGCTCGTCTTCGCAGACGTGAAGAAGAAGCACTCAGCGCACGCCATCACCGCCGATGTCGACATCGCGGAAACTGCGAAAGCGGCGGAGTTCTTCAATGTCGACGGAGTGATCGTCAGCGGCACCGCGACGGGCAGCCCTGCGGATCCTGCGGAAGTGGACGCGGTCAGCAGGGCCGTGGGAGTGCCGGTGCTGATCGGCTCCGGCATCACGCCGGAAAACATTGCGCAGTATCGCGGCGCCGATGCGTTCATCGTCGGCTCCAGCGTGAAGAGCGGCGGAGTCTGGTCCGGTACACTCGATCCGGCTCGCGTCCGTGCCGTGGTAGACGCCCTCTAACCAGACGATGCACCTGCCCTTCGATCCTCCGCTCGCCCCGATGCTGTCGACGGCCGCCGATGACCTGCCGGGCGGCGAAGGCTGGCTCTTCGAGCCGAAATGGGACGGCTTCCGCACGATCGTCTTCCGCGACGGGGACGAAGTATTTCTGCAGAGCCGCGACGAGAAGCCGCTGAATCGCTACTTTCCCGAGTTGCTCGAGCCGCTGAAGGCGATGCTCCCCTCGCGTTGTGTCCTCGATGGCGAGATCGTCATCGCCGGTCCGGCGGGACTAGATTTCGAAGCGCTCCTGCTGCGGATTCATCCCGCTGCGTCGCGCGTGAAGCTGCTCGCGGAGCAGTCGCCCGCGTCATTCGTCGCCTGGGATCTGCTGGCGCTCGGCGGCGAGGATCTGCGCGAGACGCCGCTCGCGGAACGGCGCGCTCGCCTCGAAAACGAGCTCGGCGGCATCCGGCCGCCGCTGCATCTCTCTCCGTCGACGCTCGACCGCGCGCTCGCCGCCGACTGGTTCCAGCGCTTCGAAGGCGCGGGACTCGATGGCGTGATGGCCAAGAGGCTCGACTCACCGTACCGTCCGGGCGAGCGGACGATGGTCAAGATCAAGCACACCCGCACGGCCGATTGCGTCGTCGCCGGATTTCGCTGGCACAAGAACGGGCCCGGCACCATGATCGGCTCCCTGCTCCTCGGGCTCTACGACTCTAACGGAACGCTGCACCACGTCGGCGTGACCTCGACATTCACGAATGCCGTGCGGAAGCAGCTCGTCGAAGAGCTCGCGCCGTTGCGCGTCGATGTGCTGCGGGATCATCCGTGGCGGGGATGGGCCGAGGCGCAGATGGAGCAGCGGATGCCGGGGGCGAGCAGCCGGTGGAACCGGGGCAAGGATTTGAGCTGGGAGCCGCTGCGGCCGGAGCGCGTCGTCGAAGTCGCCTACGACCACATGCAGGGGACGCGCTTCCGCCACGGCGCGAGGTTTCTGCGCTGGCGGTTCGACAAGAGAGCGGAGGAGTGTAAGTACGATCAGCTCGAGGTGACGCCAGCGTTCGAGCTGGCGCGCGTGTTTGGATGGGAGGAATGGGACGGATAGGACGGATGGGACGGATGGGAACGGGCGTTCTACCCATCGGTCCCATCCGTCCCATCCGTCCCATCCGTCCCATTCCTCCCATTCCTCCCATTCCGATAAAACGGAGGCCACGGCGCATCGCCGAGCCCGCTCCGTTCCTGCTCCGCGGAAAGCTCCAGCAGTTTTTCCAGCGAGCCCGCGTCTTCGTCGATTCCCGCGGATGCATCGCCCACTTGGGCGAATCGCGCAGGCGCTGTTGCCAGCGTGAACGCCGACGGATCGCAGTCCGGCACTTCCTCCCACGTAAGCGGCATCGAGACGCGCGCATCGTCCGTCGGCCTCACCGACCACGCCGATGCGACCGTTCGGTCCTTTGCGTTCTGGTTGTAATCGATGAAGACGCCGTGACGCTCCTTCTTCCACCACTTGCTCGTTGCGAGCTCCGGCACTCGCCTCTCGACCTCGCGTGCGAGCGCGAGGGCCGCGCGGCGGACTTCGCCGAACGTCCAGCGGCGGACGATGCGGACGTTAATGTGCATGCCTCGCGAGCCGGACGTCTTCGGCCAGCCGGCGAGCGCGTGATCCGAGAGCACGTCGCGCACGACGAGCGCCACGCGGCGCACGTCGGCGAAGCTCACTCCCGGTCCGGGATCGAGATCGACGCGCAACTCGTCGGGATGATCGAGATCATCGGCGCGCACCGGATGCGGATTCAGGTCGATGCAGCCGAGGTTGATGACCCAGAGGAGTTGGGCGGCATCGCGGATGACGACCTCGCGAGCGGTGCGGCCCGACGGAAACTTCAGCTCCACCGTCTCGATCCAGTCGGGATGCTTCTCCGGCGCGCGCTTCTGAAAGAACGGCTCCTGATCTGCGCCGTTCACGTAACGCTTGAGCACGAACGGCCGCGCACGAGTGCCGCGCAGCGCGCCTTCGGCGACCGCGAGGTAGTAGTTCGCGAGATCGAGCTTCGTATGACCGGCGCGCGGAAAGAAAATCTTCTGCGGATTGGTGATGACGACTTCGCGGCCCGCCGCCTCGAGAACTGCCTCTTGTGACTTGGCCATCGTTGACGCGGCAAGTTCACGGCTGCCTGTTGCCTGCTCTTAGTTCCTTCCCGCCTTCGCGATCATCGGAGCGAAGAAGCCGTCGTACCACTCCGGCGCGCTCGCCTTCATATGCTCGAGGTACTCGGTCGCGACCTGTTCCAGATTGCGATACATGCCTGGATTTTTCTGCGCGGTCCGCACCTCGGGCAGCAGCAGCCTGATCTTCTCCCAGACGAAGAGCATCTCGAGATTGGACTGGAAGAAGAGCTCTGCGTTCAGCACGCCGCCGGCGACGAAGGAGGCCACCATCTCCCAATACGTCACCACCATGCGGTAGGAGGCATTTTCTTCGCTGCCGGGAGGGCAGAGCTTCAGCCACTCGTCACGGGACTGAAATTGCGGCGCACCGCCGAACCACTTGCGCGCCTCGCGCAGCCGCGGCTCGCGGCGCATGTCGTAGAGCTTCAGAATGAGATTCGCGTCGTCGTACGTAGCCTGATTCTTCATGCGACGCGAACTGTATCGCGAATGTCTTCGACTCCGCCGGGGATCCGGATGTTCGTATCGGTGAACGGCGTCAGGTGCCGGCAGTGCGCGCACTGCACCGTGCCGCCCGCGTTCCGTACGGCATCCAGCCCGTCGAGAAATGCTTCGATGCTGCGGAAGCGGACGGGCGACTCGAACCAGGAGGAGCAATGCCGGCAGCGAACTTCGATCGAATCAGTCTGCATGTTGGATCTCCGGAAGTGCGATCTCTCCGCGTTGCGTTACCTCGGCGGAGCGCTGCGCGAAGAGAACGAAGCAGCGTTTGCCGAGTACGACGGTGGCGATGGCCTTGTCGCCCGGGAGGCGGCTGGGCGATTCCACGGGAGTTCCGCCATTCACGAAAAGAAACTCGAGAATCGCGGCTGGCGCATCTTCGGCCTCGATCCGATGCGGTGCCGCGTCGTATTCGCGGCTGCTGTGGCCCTCCGCATCGGTGATGAAGGTGCGCTCGACGCTGTAAAGCATTCGTAGCAGACGCATGCAAAGTTCCCGCCGTACACTGTCGTGATGATTCGTTTCCTCAGCGTTCTTGCATGTGCCCTCACGCTTTCCGCACAGACGCCGTCCGAAATCGGGAAGCCGCTTTTGCCATGGACGCGCGGCACGCTGGACATCCATCAGATCAGCACCGGACGCGGCAATTCCGCCTTCCTTCGTTTTCCCGATGGAACGGCGATGCTCGTCGATGCAGGTGCTGCAGCGAATGGTGAGGCGATGGCGTTCAACGAACCGCGGCCGAACGCGACGCGCACGCCCGGCGCGTGGATCGCGCGTTACGTTGCGAACGCGATGGCGCCCGAGCCGGCGAAGCTCGACTACGCGCTGATCACACACTTCCATGCCGATCACATGGGAGACGTGACGAAGGCCTCGGCGCCGGCGGCGGGCGGCGCGTACAAGCTCACCGGCATCACGGAAACCGGCGGCAGCATTCCCATCGCAACTCTGATCGATCGCGGCACCGCGTATCTCCCGCCGCCCGACGACGCGACGATGAAGAACTACCGCGCGTTCATCGCGGAGCACACGTCGATGAAGCACGAGACGATCGCCGTTGGCCGCAGCGATCAGATCGTGCTGCGCCGTGATCCGCAGGCCTATCCCTCCTTCGAAGTCCGCAACGTCGCTGCGAACGGGCTGGTGTGGAGCGGGACGGGAGACGGGACGAAGACGATCTTTCCGCCGCTCGATTCGATCGCGATCGCCGAGGACAGGCCGAGCGAGAACATGTGCAGCATCGGCCTTCGCATTCGCTACGGAAAATTCAGCTACTTCACGGGCGGTGACATGCCGGGCATTCCGGACGCAGGCGCGCCGGAGTGGCATTCGGTCGAGACCGCGGTGGCGAAGGCCATCGGACCGACCGACGTGCACGTCGTCAATCATCACGGCTCGATCGATCCCGCCAGCGCGTTCTTTCTCTCGACGCTTCGCTCGCCCGTGATGATTCTGCCGGCGTGGTCGTCGACGCATCCATCGCAGGACTCGCTGAAGCGCATGCTGGCGCAGCGGCTTTATCCGGGCCCGCACGACGTCTTCGCGGTCACGATGCGCGAGCCGGCGAAGGCGAGCATCGGTTCCCGCGTCGAGCAGATGAAAGCGACGCACGGCCACATCGTCGTGCGCGTCGAGCCGGGAGGCGATCAGTATCGCGTGTACGTGCTCGACGACATGAGCGAGACGCCGAACGTCGTCGCGGTCTTCGGGCCGTACAAGTCGCGCGGCTGACGCATGGACGGTGCAGCGCGTCGAGGCAGCAGTGCTCTGTTGCGACGATGTGCGGACGAGGCGTCCGCACTCCACGTTGGAACTGGTGGGGCGCGGACGTCCTCGTCCGCGAGCTGCTGCCGTCGAGGCAGCAGTGCTCTGTGGTGACGATGTGCGGACGAGGCGTCCGCACTCCACTTTGGAACTGGTGGAGCGCGGACGTCCTCGTCCGCGAGCTGCTGCCGTCGAGGCAGCAGTGCTCTGTTGCGACGATGTGCGGACGAGACGTCCGCACTCGACGTTGGATCTGGTGGAGCGCGGACGCCTCGTCCGCGAGCTGCTGCCGTCGAGGCAGCAGTGCTCTGTTGCGACGATGTGCGGACGAGGCGTCCGCACTCCACTTTGGAACTGGTGGAGCGCGGACGTCCTCGTCCGCGAGCTGCTGCCGTCGAGGCAGCAGTGCTCTGTGGTGACGATGTGCGGACGAGACGTCCGCACCCCACTTTGGAACTCGTCGAGGCAGCAGTGCTCTGTTGCGACGATGTGCGGACGAGGCGTCCGCACTCCACTTGGAGGCTGCGCTCAGAAGAGATCCGGCACGTGCTTGAAATTCTTCAGCGCGGCGACGGTGGGTGGTGAGATCCCCTCGAGGAACCACGTGAGCGCTTCGATCGCGGCCTCGGGAATCGCGTAGCGCGTGACGAACTCGACTTCGACCTCATGATGCCCACCGCGCCGGCCTCCGAAGAGATCGTCGACGGCGTGCTCATTGGGATTGATCACCGTTGCGCCGCCCAGCGCCTTCGCGAATACGTCCTTCCGATAGCCGTAGTGCGTGCAGGCGAGACAGGCGGCGATGGGCTTCCCGCCGTCGCGCATCTTCGCGCGCGCCTCGCGCGTCCAGTGCTCGATCTCCATCCGCGTCTTCGTTCCCTCGCGATCTTCGGAGATCGTGTCGGCGAGTCCGGGACATGCCTGGCTGACGATGCGCGCCGCGTCGATGCCGTGCGCGAGAAGCCGCCGCGGATATTCGCCGGCGTCGATCGTCGTCTGCGTGCCGAAGATCAGCGCGACGCGCTCTTCATCCGCATCGAGCTCGCCGATGAGCAGCGACGCTGCCGTTTCGACGATTCCCCGGACCGGAATCGCGGCGCGCTGGAAATACGGCGTGTCCGGCAGAAGTACCGACAGCGTGTTGCAGGCGACGTAGATCGAATCGGGATGAAAGCGCCGCGTCACGTTCTCGAGAAAGCGATCGAACGTCTGCAGCTTCGCTTCGCGCGATGGCATCGCGTTGTAGCCGTAGTCGTTTTCCGGCGCCGCGTTGGCGAACGTCAGGCGCACCGGCTCGGTGAAGCCATACGTGCGCACGTAGCGCTCGGCATAGGCACAGACGGAGAGCCCGCCGACGCCGGAGTCGGTGATGATGAAGTGCATCAGGGCTCCTCGAGCTCGAAGCGGCCGGTCATGAGATCGATGAGGATCGGCACATTCCGGTCCTTGAGGTCATAGAGCGATGCGTCTTCGAGCTCCCACGTGACGAGCGTGAGCTTCTGTTCGCCCGCCCACGTGCCCATCGATCCCGGTGTGGGATAGCCGATCTCCGTCAGCAGCGGCAGTTCGCAGCGCCTGGCGAGCTGGCGGCCGAGATGGGAGTCGCCGGCATCATCGACGCAGGCGAGTGCGGCGTGGATGCTGATGACCGCGCGCGGCGCGAGCCGGCCCAGCAGCGAGAGCAGCGCCGCGGTCTCCGGTTCCGAAGCCGGACTTGCGCCGGGGCTGAGCGCGATATCGCGCGCGTCGTGCGCGCGTGTCTTGTAGCAGACGGGATCGGGATTCCAGTTCGACGTCGGGAAGTTGCGATTGAGATCGACGCCGCGGGCGTTGCCTCTCGTGCCGCGGATCAGGCCGTCGGGATTGCCGCAGAGAATGACCGCCGCCTGCAATTCCTCGTGCGGCACACACCGCAGCGCCTCGGACACTACGACGGTCGTCTCCGCTTCGTCCCCATGAATCGCCGCAAGGATCAGCAGGCCGGCGCGCTGCGACGCGGGAAGATAGACATGCAGCGGCAACCCTTCGAGCGACGTCCCATATGTCGCGCCGGGATGCCGGATGATGCCGCGGTCGCGCCGTTCGATCAGACGCTGGTTCATCGTGTCTCCTTCAACGCCGGCCGTGGAGCGCCGGCCAGCGCGCGTGGAAGGCGCGCGGCGCAGCACGCCTTCTGCAGCAGCGCGAGGTCCTTCTGCATCTCGGGGTCTTCGCGCAGTTCCTTCAGAACAGCGCTCAACACCCTGGCCGCGCCCTCGCCGGCCGGCGGGCGCAGCGAATAGTGCATCCACTTTCCGTCGCGCCGCGCTTCGACCAGGCCGGACTTGCGGAGGTAGGCGAGATGGCGCGAGATCGTCGGCTGAGGGGCGCGAAGAATGGCCGTGAAGAAGCAGACGCAGATCTCTCCCTGGCCGATGAGGTTCAGCAGGCGCAGGCGCGTACGGTCGGCCAGAGCTTCGAAGAGCTGTTCCATTCTTCGATTTGTAACACATTCGGCTTGACGAATGTGTCGGAAGAGTACATATTCGCGTTAACGAATATGTAAGGAGCGGCGAAATGATCAAGGACGTGGTGAAAGAGAAGTACGGTGAAGCGGCGCGGCGCGTCTCCGCGGGCAAGATCGGATGCTGTGGCGGCAGTTGCGACGGCGATCCGGTGACCTCCAATCTCTATGGCGACGCGGAGCAGAGCGTCGTGCCGGAAGCGGCGGTGCTCGCCTCTCTCGGCTGCGGCAATCCGACTGCGCTCGCCGAGCTGAAGCCGGGCGAGACGGTGCTCGATCTCGGATCGGGCGGAGGCATCGACGTGCTGTTGTCGGCGCGCCGCGTCGGTCCGGAGGGGAAGGCCTACGGACTCGACATGACCGGCGACATGCTGGAGCTCGCGCGGCGGAACGCGGCCGAAGCAGGCGCGGCGAACGTCGAGTTCCTCGAGGGCGAGATCGAAGCGATTCCCCTTCCTGATCAGTCCGTCGACGTCATCATCTCGAACTGCGTGATCAATCTCTCCGCCGACAAGGGCCGCGTTCTTCGCGAAGCCTTCCGCGTCCTGAAGCCGGGAGGGCGCTTCGCGGTATCCGACGTCGTCGTGCGCGGCGACGTTCCTGCGGAGATCCGCCGGAGTGTCGAGCTGTGGATCGGCTGCATCGCCGGTGCGCTCGAGGAGAACGAGTATCGCGAGCTGCTGCGCGCCGCCGGATTCACGGATGTTTCCATCGAGCCGACGCGCATCTATCGCGCCGAGGATGCGAGGGTGTTTCTCGAGGATGCGGGGATCGATGTTGCGGCCATCGCGCCGCTCGTCGACGAAAAATTCATGAGCGCATTCGTGCGCGCGGTGCGCCCGTCGTAAGCTGTTCGGGTGAAGCCGCAGGTCACGGTCCTCCTGCCGACCTATAACTGGAGCAGTGTCCTGCGGCACGCCATCGCCAGCGTGCTGGCGCAGACCTTCACGGATTTCGAGCTGCTGGTGATCGGCGACGGCTGCACCGATGATTCGGAGCAGGTCGTCGCCGAAGCCGCCGACCCGCGTGTGCGCTGGATCGGGCTGCCGCAGAACTCCGGACATCAGAGTGTGCCGAACAATGAAGGTCTGCGCCAGGCGCGCGGCGATTTCATCGCGCATCACGGGCACGACGACCTCTGGCTGCCGCATCATCTCGCGGTCATGGCCGGCGCGCTGGAGTCGGCGCGCGCCGACCTCGCGCATTCGCTCTGCATGATGATTCCCGCGCAGGGCGCGGCCGGCTGGGTGCTCATCCCGCAGCAGGAGCTCGGCTCCTACGCGCCGCCGCTTTGCATCATGCATCGCAGAACGCTGACGGAGAGAATCGGCGGATGGCGCGACTATCGCGAGCTGAGAGGCACACCGCCCGACGTCGAGCTCTGGAGACGCGCGGCCGCATCCGGTGCTCCGTTCACGTTCGTGCCGCGGCTCACCGGCATCAAGTTTCCGGCGAGTGTGCGGCGCAACGTCTATCGCGAGCGTCCGCACGACGAGCAGCAGGCATGGGCGGCGCGCATCCAATCCGATCCCGCACTGGAGATTCATCTGCTCGCAGAGGCGCTCACCTCGCGGAGCAATTTGATGGAGAGCTGGGCCTATCGCGAGCTGTCGCGCGGCTTCGTCCGCCAGAGTATTCGCCGTGCGCTGCGGCGCGTCCGTGTCGGAAGAGAATCGATCGAGGTGATTCGGCGCTATAAGGGTCTGTAGCCTTGGGAGGACTGATGCTGCCTGCAGCGCGCAAAGACGGACAACTCGTGAACGCCGAGTGGCAGTTCGTTCAGCAGCCGATCGATGGAGTTGCAATCCGCGAAGTGCTGCATGTGCCGCGCGATCATGGTGTGATCACCGAGACCTACCGGCCGGAGTGGGATCCGAGCGGCCTGCCGGTCGTGCACGTGTATCAGTCGCGACTCTATCCCGGTGCGATCGGCGCATGGAGCTGCCATGCGAAAACGGTCGACCGCCTCTTTGTCAATCAGGGCCATCTGAAGATCGTGCTGTACGACGGCCGTGAGGAAAGCACGACCTTCAAGCGGATCATGGAGCTGCACGCCGGCGATGCGCGTCCCGCGTTTCTTCACATTCCGGTCGGCGTCTGGCACGGCGTGCAGAACGTCGGCACGGCCGACGCGATGATGCTCAACTATCCATCGCGCGCGTACGACTACGAGGATCCCGATCACTATCGCCTGCCGTGGGACTCGCCGGAGATTCCTTACCGATGGTCGGCGAGTGCGGCGACGAGACTGCGCAGCGATCACGATTGAGCGCGATCAATGCCTCACGGTGCGGCGCCGCGCCGGGGCATCCGGAGAGCCCGTCGTGAACTGCAGCACACCTGCCGCCGACGCGGTTCGCGTTCCACCCGCGCTCTGCTCCACACGCACCACGCCGTCGGCCACGGTAACCGCATATTGCGCTCCCGGCACCACGCCCATCAGCGTGTGCGTGATCGTTCCCGAGCCGGAGACGCGGTACGACACCGACGTGACCGGCGGCGGCACCTGTCCCGTCTGGCTGTTGAAGAGCGCGATGCTACGGGTGCCGCTCTGCGTTAGATCGACGCCGGTCATCCGGTTGTCGAGCGTCGTGATCGGATTCGCGGACGGTTCCGCGAGACCGGCGGGCCCCGGCTGCAGCACCGTCAGGAAGGGGATGAACAGCGGATTCTGCGGATCGCTGACTTCGATGCGGAACGTGGCGACGTTCGCGCCGAAGGGGACGCACGCCGGATTCGAACCATCGCACGGATCGGGATTCGTCCACTCGTCGACGACCTTCAGATCCGCATTCGCCGGGAGCAGCGTCTTGATGAAGAGACGCGACTGCCCATGATCGAGACGCGCCGTCCTGCCGGTGATCACCGGCCGTTCCGGCAGATGCCAGCGAAGGTGTTTGCGATAGGCGCCTCGCGCGTTGCTCGACGGCTTCGCCTGCACCTGGTCATAAACGACGAACACGTTCGGCGCGCGCAGGTAGAGAAAATTGCGATAGAAGAAATCGAGACGCCGGTTCGGTGCGTCGCTCTGCTCGCCTGCGCGGTTGTACGCGGATGAGAGATCGCTGCGCACGTAGCTGTAGCTGTCGTTCAGCTCATCGGCGATGACTTCGTCGATGCCGACTCCGGCCTGCCCTCCGCTGCCCGCTTCGGAGGTGCTCTGGAAATCGCCGAAGTCGTCGAAGTAGAGGGTGTTGTTCAGCGAAGCTTCGAGCGCCTGCAGCGACGTCCCGAGGATTCCGGAGCGGCCGTAGAGAGGATTGCCGTTGCCGTCGGTTTCCGTCTTCCAGTCGGTTGCGCTGACGAGCAGGTAATCGCTGGCGCGTGCGATCAGGAGGTGGCCGGCGTCGTAATGCTGATGATCATCGAACCACTCGTTGGCCATCTTGATCGAAGCCCAGGTGGCCGACGCGCTCCAGTCGCTGCGCATGATGAAGTAGGGAATCGCGCCGTTCGTTCCGGCGGGACTGTGTGCGCCCTGAGGATATGCGGGCCCGAAGCCGGTGTAGTACGGCGGGAGTGCGAGCTCGGTGGACGGGCGCGTCGTCGAAGTGAAGTAGAGGTCCGCCCATTCGGGCGCTTTGAAGACTTCGACATCGGGAATCGACGACTCCGCGATTTCCGAATAGGCGAAATGCTGTGCTGCCGGGCCGTCGGCCGTTCCCGCGAGCACGTAGGCGAGGCGGATCGGCAAGGCGCGCAGAATCACGGCGCCCTGGAATCCTCCCCAGTCGCCCGTCGGATCGATCATGAAGCGATTCGGGAAGAGTGCATGTTTCTCGGCGCGGAGAATCTGCGAGAACCAGCCGAGGCGCGGCGTGAGGATGTCCTCGCCGGTCGCGCTCTTCACGATCAGCATGTAGTCGATCATGCGGCTGTACTCTTCGGTGCCGTAGGACCACGCCTGAAAATCGAAGCCGCCCTTGAACGGATTGCCGGTGATGTCGGGTCCGTTGAAGTCGAGAGAAACGGCGGGGCGTTGTCCGCCTTCGAAGGATTGCGTCCGCCAGGCGCGAGGGATTTTTGCCTGCGGTACCGCGGGCGCCGCACTCCCGTCGAATCGAACCCGCGCCCACTCGATCATCTCCTCGGCGCGCGGATTGTCGCCGAAGGAGGCGTATCCCATCAGCGCGACGCCGTAGAGATGGCCTCCGAAGAAGTTGCCGTCACATGCGTAGCTGTAGTCCTGCGCCTGATATCCGCTGACGCTGACGTCGTCGTAGTAGTCGTTCATCAGCGCGACCATTTGCGATTTCAATGACGCGCTGAGCTGGTCATAGCAGTAGTCGTAGATGAAGGCGAGCACCGCCATCAGATTGCGCGACGGGTAATAGTTGTCGGGGCGGATCGGACTGAGACCGGCAGGCGGCTTGTTGTCCGGATCGCTCTGCGCGCGAATCATCTCCTGTGCGAGCTCGATCAGCTTGTTGGAGTAGCGCGTGTCGGCTGTCAGTTGATACGCGAAGGCGAGAGGGAGCGTCGCGTCGTACCACCCTTCACCCTGATAGGTGTAGTAGATCGTGCCGGCGGGTGCATCGTTGCGGGCGGCGTACTTGAACTGGTGGATCGAATAAGTGGCGAGTGTGTCGGCGCGCGCCTTGAGAGCCTGCCATGCCGGATCGCCGGAATTCTTTTTCGAAATCAGGCGGCTCTTCTCGCTCGCGCTCAGAAGAAGGCGGGGGTGCGCAGAGATGACGGGATCGGCACGCAGTGCGGTGCCATCGAGTGCCAGGGCAAGCGTCGCGGCAACCAGGCCGGACCGGACCGCAGGACTGAACACGATTTGTGCAGTCTAGCGCAACGCGGCGTTCCATTGGCGCGCCATTCACCGTACGATGCGCGCCGCGCATGACGCGCATAACGAATTTGGAGGTCAGGTTTGTCAGTCAAGGTCAGGAAAACTGCTTCGATCAGCGCGGAGCTGGACGAGATGCATCATCAGGTTAGCCAGCGCGCGTATGAGCTCTCGCGCATGAATCACTCGCCGCGCAATACGCCGGAGGAGAACTGGTTCAACGCCCGGCGCGAGCTGATCTGGGAGCCGCCCGTCGAGATTCGCCAGATGGACGATCGCTTCGAGGTCATCGCGGCGGTCGCAGGCGCCAGGCCGGAGCATCTGGACGTTCAGGTCGCGCCCGGCGCGCTGCTGATCAAAGGGCGCGGACACGATGAGTGCACGTCAGAGGGAGTCGTTCGTCATTGTGAGTTCAGCCGCGGACAGCTGTTTCGTCCGATTCATCTCCCGGAGCCGGCGGATGTCGAGAACGCCGTCGCGGAGTATCGCGATGGTTTGCTCCGCGTCTCCGTGCCGGTGATCAACCGCATGGTCACGCAGGCAGCCGAGATCGAAGAGCCGAAGCCGGCGCGCAAGACGAAGCCCCGCAAGACGGCGGAGCCGCGGCAGAAGCGGACGAAAGAGAAGTAGCCACGCAAGGGAGGAGCGGACGCCTCGTCCGCTCCTCTTTGTTCTACAAGTACATCCGCCCCAGCACGACCTTGCAGAGAAAACGGACGCGGTTGTACATGTCGTCCGTGGCCGCCACCGCGCCCTTTGCGAAACGCGGCGACGTCGCGACCGGCGCGTAGGTCACGAAGAGAGAGCGCAGCTCCTTGACGACACCGGCGCCGATCTTCGGATGCGCAACGATGAGCGCACCCGGCAGCGGCTCCGACGTCTCGAGCACGCGCAATTCGTTCTTGTGCGCGGCGTAGAGAGTCTCTGAGATCCCGCCCGCGGCTGCACTGCCGTCGAGAACGAGATCGACGATCTTCTTCGTCTGATCTCCGACGAAGGTCACCTGTCCCATGTCTTCCTTCTTCAGATGATGCTTGGAGAGGAGCAGCAGCGGGAGGAGATGGGTGGTCGTCGATCCTTCGTAGCCGAGCGCGAGCGACTTGCCGCGGAGTTGCTCGACGGTCGTGATCGGCGAGCCCTTCGCCACGACGAGCATGCTCCTCAGCTCTCCCGCTTCGGCGACGACAGGCTCAGCCTTGAATTCGTAGCGCGCCTTGACGTACGGCGCGGGGCCGAGAAACGCGAGATCGACCTTGCCTGCGCGCAGCGCGTCGTACTGCTTCTCGCCGTCTTCGAACACGACCGCTTCGAACGCGTACTTCGGAGATGAGCTCATCTGCTTCAGAAACGGGGCGAAGGTCTCGGCAGCCGTCTGCTTTCCCTTTCCTTCGGCGAGGCCGATCTTCAGAGTCTGCTTGCCGGTCGCGGGGTTCGCCGCGAAGAGTGGGAGCGTCAACAGCGTCAGGCCGATCACGGTTGCAATGCGCATCAGGGGTCCTCGGAAATCTGAATTGTTCTTCAGCCGAACAGCGCGGAGCTCCGCCGCATTGCATCGACGCGTGCGCGTTACGCCTTTCGCATCACGATCGTCCGTGTCGGTGTGGCGAAAAGAAGCGTGGTCCACTTCTTCGCGACCGTGAAGCCGAGACGCTCGAAGACAGGCGCGTACGCATGACGGATGTCGATGATCGCGATGTGGCCGCCGGGCTTCGTCACGCGCGCGATTTCGCGAAGCGCCTGCTCGCGCTCCGCCGCATCGTAGATGTTGTGCAACGCGAGACTGGAGACGACGACGTCAAACGCTGCGTCGTCGAAGGGGATCGCCCGTGCATCGCCATCGCGGATCTCGACCGAGACTCCTTCGAGCTCCGCGTTGTGCCGCGTCGCGCCGGCGGAGTTTCCTGCCTGATCGACGTCCTGCCAGATGTCGATGCCGGTCGCGCGTCCCGTCGTCAGCCGTTTCGCCGCGCCGATCAGCAGGAGGCCGTGACCGCATCCAACGTCGAGCACGCGTTCATCGCCTCGCCACGGAATCGCATCGAGCAGCGCGTCGCGCGCGCGAAACTTTCCCGCAAGGCTGCTCCAGAGCATCATCCCGGCGGCGAACGAGAAGCCGATCGCGGGGCCGAGAAAACCGCGTGCCACGAACAGTGCGAGCAGATAGCAGCCGATCGCGCCGATCGCGAGGTTGCGCAGCACGGTGGGTGCGTCGATTCCGTAATTCGGCTTCTGCATTACCGCACGAGATGGACGGACTGTCCGGCGTGGATCGTGCCGGGGCGGATGACGCTCGCATAGACGCCGGCGTAGTTGTCGTTCATCCGCACGACTGCTTTCATCACGCGCGCGTCCTGCTCGCCGGTGTCGGGATCGAAGTTGACCATCGCGCAGCGCTCGTCACGCGCAGTGACGCCGACGGCCGGCGCATCAGGGCCATCGCCGAACACCAGCGTCGCGCCGACCCACGCATCTTCGTGAAACGTCGCCGTCTCTTCCGTCTCCAGGATGATGTTCGCGCGCATGCGCCGGCGATCGAGCTCCATCCCTGCCTCGCGTCCGATTCCGGCGATCGTGGCGAGACTGATGAGCGAGACCTGGCCATCGTCGAAGATCCCATGTCGCAGCATCATCAGTTCGACATTGTGGCCGGAGCGGCTGGCGATCTCGTCGCGCAGGGCTTCGCTGCGCAGCTCGACCTCGGCACCGGACGGAGTGCGCACATGCGTCGGCAGCGGCTCGCCATTCGTCTCGCTTTTCACGAGCGGCTGATACGCCAGCATCGCCGGAAATTTTCCGGCAGTGAGAAACGGGAATCCGCCTTTGTCGTCCACGCGGCGGAATGCGAAGCGGCGATCGCCGGCGATTCCGTGGAGTCCGAGATGCGCCGACTCGAGCGCCGTTCCCGCCATCGACTTGACGGGATAACGCACGACGTCACAGATACGGCCAATCGTTTTCGTTGTCATCGGAGCGGGCGATGGTATCGCACTGGCGCGGTAATCCATGAAGCGGCATAGTAGGATTCATGAAACGCCTCTTCATCGTCGCGCTCTCCATCGGGTTCCTCTTCGCTGCGCCGAACAGCAGTACATACGACGAAGCGCTCGCCAAAAGACTCGGCGCCGACGAGCGCGGCATGAAGAACTACGTGCTCTGCATCCTGAAGACCGGACCGAAGGATGCGGAGATCACGGGCGATCAGCGGAAGGAAATCTTCAACGGTCACTTCGCCAACATCCGCCGTCTCGGAGATGAAGGAAAGCTCCTGGTGGCGGGGCCATTCGGAAAGAACGACAAGTCCTATCGCGGTCTCTTCATCTTCAACGTTGCGACGATCGAAGAAGCCGAGAAACTCGTGGAGCTCGATCCTTCGGTCAAGGCCGGAGTATTCGTCGCCGAGCTCACGCCGTGGTACGGAAGTGCCGCGATGATGATCGTTCCCGAGACGCACAGGAAGATCGAGAAGCACTAAATTCAGATCTCTTTGGGCGATCCGCCGACAGCGCTCAGATAGCTTCTGATTTTCGTCCAGTATTGATCGCGCCAGGTCTGTTCGGTCTCAGGGATGAGGTCCTTCGGCACGCCGCGATGGACGAGCACCAGTTCGGTTCCGCCATCCGCCGTCGCGGCCATCGTCAGCGCCGCCATCGAGAAGATGCCCTCGGGAAATTTGCGGTGGCGCCAGGCCCGGACGATGCGCCGCCCGGGAACGAGATCGACGTTGATCCCGGTCACTTCGTCGCCGCCGAGTGAGAACGTACCGCCGATTCTGTCGCTGATCACCGCGTCTCTGCCTGTGAGCTCGGCATGCTTGCGCGAGTCAGCGAGCAGGTCGTAGATCACGGCAGGGGCGGCCTTGAACTTCACGCGCTGCTTGATCGTCTTGCACATTTCGTCTCCGCACGAAAATCGCAACGAGGAGACGGATGATACGTCATGATGTTTCGCGGTCATGAATGCTGTCATTCAGGATCGCAAGTAAAAAAGAACGATGGAGGCTCCTATGCCCGTCCTCGCTGGCACCCGAGCGTGAGATGGCGCTCCCGATCATGGTGATGCGCCGCGCGGCGATGCCGCTCCTGATCGCGCTGGCATTCCTTACCTGCGCACCGGAGCGTGCCCGGGAGTCGAAGACGGCAGCGAAGCCGCTGCGGATCGCGCGCTACTACTGGCCCGGAGAGTACTGGGTGGACATCGCTGCGGCCCGCGGCTGGTTTGCCGAAGAGGGCCTGCAGGTCGAGTTGATCGATACGAATTCCGACTACTACGGAGGCCTGAAGGCGGTCACGACGGGGAGCATCGACGTCAACGTCTTCTATGTGTTCGACCTCGCATGGTTCCGCGCGCAGGGGAGCGATCTCGTTGCGTTTCTCACGCCGGACGTCGACGCCGGCGCGAGCGGCATCGTCGTGAAACGCGAGGTTGGCGATCTCCGCGGTTTACGCGGGTTGAAGATCGCGGTGCCGCGGCGGACGTTTTACGAGTACCTGCTCAACGCCGCACTCGAACCGCAGGGTCTGACGCTTGGTGACGTCGAGGTCGTCGATGCTCGGGGAGAAGAAGCGTTGGCCAGCCTCGCGAAGCCGGAGATTAAGGGTGTGGTCACGTGGGAGCCGCTGCTGAGCAAAGCTGTGAAGCAGGGACATGTCCGCGCTTTCGATACGGCGGGTCTTCTGGGCGTTGCGCCGATGGTCTACGCGACGCGCCGCGAGGTGCTCCGTTCGCGCGCCGGTGATGTGCGTGCACTCTGCCGCGTGTGGCTGAAGACGACGAACTTCATCTCGCGCGATCCGCAGGCAGCGTTCGCGATCGTCGCGCGGATCTATGGCAAGACTCCTCAGGAGGTCGCGGAATTCGCGCGGCGTGACAGGATCCGCAAGCTCGCCGACAACGCGGCCGCATTCACCTATGGCCCGGGTTTCGAATCGCTTTACGGCGCGGCCGAAAGCGTCAATCGTTACTTCGTCGATGCCGGGATGCTGGAGAAACCGCTCGACACCGCTACATTATTCGACGACCGTTGGATTCGTCAGCTTCAGAAGGAGGCTCCTTCGCAATGAAACTGAGCACGAAGCTTCTGCTCGTGTTCCTTCTCTTTGCGCTTCTCTTGGCGCCTCTGCTCGGACTGCTCGTGTTTTTCTCGGCTCGCGATGCGATGACCAGTGCGATTGCCCGCGAACGGAGGATTGAGGCGCAGGCGATCCTGAACGCAGTCGATCGCCAAATCTATGAGGCGATGGTCGGCGCGGCGAACATCGCCGTCAACCGCAGTGTCACGGAAGCTCTGCTCGCTCCAGATGGGTCGGATCTGCGGCCGTGGCGAGATCAGCTCATCCGTGATTCGCAAACCACAGGGCCATGGGATTTGCTCTCGATCGCCGATCGCGATGGCATCGTGCGGCTCTCCACCGAGGCGCGCCGAATGGGGCGGCCGCTCACGGGCCGGGAACAGGAAGTATTCCGCCGCGCTCTGGCTGAGGGCGTCGCCTGGTCCGACCTGATCACACTGCCTGATGCTCCGCGGCCGATCATCCTCATCGTTCGCCGAGCCGTCGCCGTCGAAGGAGCGCGGAAGGGGCAGACGATCGGTTGTGTAGTCGGACGCTTCTCGTGGCCGGCGGTGCTGCAGCTCCTCGACGAATACGACGGCACGCACGTTCATCTCCTCAACGCGCGGGGAGAGATCATCGGTACTCCGATTGCCGAGTTTCACGATGAGGCGTTCAGAAGTGTGGCCGCCCATCCGCTGGTGAGACGGAAGCAGGATGTGTCGCTTGCGGAGTACTCGACGGCGGGGCGGGAAGTCGTCGGCACGCTGGTGAGTGAGCGCGGCCATCTGACCTATCGCGGCAATGGCTGGCGCCTGCTTCTCGAATCCAGCCATGATGCGGTCTACCGCCCCATCGCGCGACTCGCGCGGCGATCGGTTGCGGTCGTGCTGATCTTCACCGCGTTCGCTGCGGCGCTCTTCGCGATCATCTCGCGGCGCATGACCCGGCCGATCCGCGTGTTGAACGAAACCGCGAGCGCGGTGCGTGGTGGCGATCTCTCGGCGCGCGCCGCCGTTTCGACGAACGACGAAGTCGGTGAACTGGCCAGCACCATCAATGAGATGGTCTCGACGATCGACGGACAGATTCACCAGCGGAGAGAGTCGGAAGCATTCCTCGAATCGGTACTCGACAGCATTCCGATGGCGATCTCTGTGAGAGATGTTCGCGATTTCCGCGCCGTCCGCGTGAACCTCGCCACGGCCCGGATGATGGGACGCGAACCCGACGAGTTCATTGGCAGGACCACGTCTGACTTTTTTCCTCCGGACGATGCGAAGAGGATTCGCGATTATGAGGAACGGGCCGTCGTGGCTGGCCGCCTCGAAGTCGAGGGTACCTTCTCCACTCCGCTGGGGCCGAAGCGCACGCGCACGCGCGAAGTGGTCATTCGCGGAGGCGACGGGCAGCCGAAATATCTCCTCGGAATCACCGAGGACATTACTTCGCAATACGAGGAGGAGCGCCGGCGCCAACTCCGCCTTGCCGTTGCGCACATCCTCGCTGAGACCGCCGCCGCCGGTGCCGTCACCTCAGCCGTCATCGACATGATCCGCGAAACCCTCGGATGGTCCGCCGGTCTGGTGTGGCGCCCGCGCAATGAGGGCGATGTTCTCTCCCTTGCCGGGAAAAGCCCGGGCGGCGATTCCTTCTCATCATTCATGCAGGCGAGTGCTGCGGCGCAGGTCGTGCGAGGAGAGGGGATCGTCGGTTTTGCGTGGGGCGAGGGAATGCCTCGCTGCGTCGAGCGCATCGATCAAGACACCTATAACCGCGCCGCGGAGGCTCTCGAGGCCGGCCTGCACAGCGCGATTGCCGTTCCGATCGCCGTCGGAACCGACGTCCTCGGTGTCATCGAGCTGCTCGATGTGCAGGAGCGGCCCTGCGACGATGGTCTTCTCTCATTCCTGCAGGAAATCGGAACGCAAGTCGGTCAATACCTCATTCGGGCACATACCGAGGAGGAGCTGCGGCGTGCGAAAGCGGCGGCCGACGAAGCGAGCCGGGCGAAGAGCGATTTTCTCGCTCGGATGAGTCATGAGATCCGTACGCCGCTCAATGGCGTCATCGGGATGACGTCGCTGCTGTCGCGCACGGCGCTCACGCGCGAGCAGCAGGAGTTCGTCCGCACCGCGCGCTCCTCGGCGAACCTGCTTCTTTCGGTCATCAACGACATTCTCGATTTCTCGAAGATCGAAGCGGGAAAACTGACGCTCGACGATGTTGACTTCGGCCTTCGCGATCTGATGATCGAGGCCGTCAGGCCTCTCGTGATGCGCGCCGACGATGCCGGAGTCGAGCTCATCGTGAAGGTCGCGCCCGAAGTCCCTGACGCCCTGCGCGGAGATGCCATGCGCCTCCGCCAGGTGCTCGTCAACCTCGCCGGCAACGCGGTGAAGTTCACCTCCGCGGGAGAGATCGTCGTCTCGGCCGCGGTGGAAGAAGAGCGCGGCCGCGAGCTCGTCATGCGCTTCAGCGTTTCCGACACCGGCATCGGAATCCCGCGCGACCGTCTGGCGTCGATCTTCAGCGCGTTCGAGCAGGCGGATGTTTCGACGACGCGCCGCTTCGGCGGAACGGGTCTCGGCCTCGCCATCAGCGAGCGCCTCGTCGAGATGATGGGTGGACGAATCCTGGTTGAGAGCGAAGAAGGGAAAGGGAGCACGTTCCACTTCACGGCGAATCTCGTTCGCCAGGAAGCTCCCGCGAAGACAGCCGGCAGCGCTGCGCAACTCGCCGGGCTGCGAGTCCTGATCGTCGATGACAACGCGACGAACCGGATGATCCTCCAGGCGATGCTCGAGAGCTGGCGGACGAGGGTCGCGGCGGCAGCAGGCGGGCGCGAAGCGCTCTCGATCCTTGCGAGCGATGCGTTCGATATCGTGTTGCTCGATGCACACATGCCGGACGTCGACGGCTTTGCGGTGGCGGAGAAGCTGCGCGAGAGCGGAGACCGCGCGACGACGATCATGATGCTGACGTCGGCGTCGCAGCCGGCCGATGCGGATCGCATCCGCGCGCTGGGCATCGACGTCTATCTGACGAAGCCGGTCACGCAGTCGGATCTACTCGACTCCATCATGCGGGCGCGCACTCGTGAGCGAAGCGCCGAGATCATTCCGAAGAATGTGCGCTCGCCGATCCGGCGCGGGAAGCGGATTCTTCTCGCGGAAGACAACGAGGTGAACCAGCTGGTCGCCGTCGGCGTGCTCGAGCAGGCGGGTTACGACGTCGTCGTCGCGAACGACGGCCGCGAGGCGATCCACCTCTTCGAGCGGGAGCGCGAGCGAATCGACCTGATCCTGATGGATTTGCAGATGCCGGAGCTCGGCGGGCTCGAAGCGATTCGCATGATCCGCGAGAAGGAGCGCGGAACAGAGATGCGTGTGCCGATCATCGCCCTCACCGCACACGCGCTGCGCGAGGATCGCGAGCGTTGTTTTGCCGCCGGTGCGGACGGTTACGTGCCGAAGCCGCTCGACGAGGACGAGCTTCTGGGGACGATCGCCAATCTTCTCGACGGCAACTCGCCGGTGTCCCGCCGCGATGAGCCATTCGATGTGGCAGCGATGCGGCAACGATATGCGACGCAGCCCGCGCTGCTCGACAAGATCGTGCGTGTGTTCGAGCGCTCGATTCCGAAGCACATCGAGAAGTTGCGCGAAGCTGTGGAGAAGGGAGACATGGAATCGCTCTATCGAACGGCGCACTCGATCAAGGGATCGGTCGGTACGTTCGGCGCGAAGGATGCGACCGATCTTGCGGCGCGGCTCGAGCAGGCCGGCCGCAACCGCGAGCTCGGGCAGGCGAACGAGCTCCTCGGCCGTCTCGAAGCCGAAGTGTCACGCCTTCTCGTCATGCTCGCCGCGATGCGCGAGAGAGAGGTCGGTGCGCCATGAAGCAGCGCATTCTCATCTGCGATGACGATGAAGAGACGCTCGAGGTGACCACTGCGATCCTCGAGGCCAACGGGTTCGAGCCGTTGGCCGTTGCGTCAGGCGATGAAGCGCTGCGCGTCGCGCGAAGCGAAAGCCCTGACGCCATCCTGCTCGACATCCTGATGTCGGACAAGAACGGATGGGAAACGCTCATCGAGCTCAAGGACGATCCGGCGACGAGGAAAATCCCGGTTGTGATCCTGAGCGTTCTCGCTCCCTGGCAGGGCGAGGTCATGAGCCAGTCGTTTGCCGGATGGGTTCAGAAGCCGATCAATCCGCGAGAGCTGGTGATGATGCTCGAGCGCGCGATCAAGGGACGGCGGAGTCCGCGCATCGTCGTCGTCGAAGCCGATCCGGTTGCGGCACGCACGCTCGTCGGACTGTTCGAGGGCGATGGCGTCGAGGTCATTCTGGCGACGTCGCAGGAAATCGCGGAAGCGGTGCTGCGCGTGGTCGTTCCCGATCTCGTTCTGCTCGATCCCGCGATGGAGGATGGCGATGGCTTCACGCTTTTCGAGCGCATCCGAAAGGATCCGGCGTTCGACGCGCTGCCGGTGGTCGTCTACTCCGCACGCGATCTCGATCGCGCCGACCGCGAACGGCTTGCGACCGGACGGACGGAGATCTACATGAAGAGCCGCGTTTCGTTTGACGAGCTGGAGAAGCGCGTCCTCGCGCTTCTTCCTGCTGGCGGCCGGTAGCTGATCCGGGAGAGGCACGAATGAAGGTCCTCGTCATCGATGACGAAGAAGACATGCGGATGGTCGCCGCGATGAGCCTCGGCGAGCTCGGCGGGATGGAAGTCCTCGAAGCGTCGAGCGCGGCTGACGGAGTGAATCGTGCGCGGACCGAGAAGCCGGATGTGATCCTGCTCGATCTCGTGATGCCGGAGGCAGACGGCGAGGCGGCACTGCGCGCGTTGCAGGAGGACCCGGCGACGCGCGGCATTCCTGTCATCTTTCTCACCGGATCGGGGATGGCGGAGGAAGCCGAACGGCTGCGTCATGGGGGTGCCCGCGGCGTCATCTACAAGCCGTTCGATCCGCTCACGCTGGCGGGTGAGGTCGAGCGGATCCTCGCCGTGTGAAGTGTCCATCTTCTGGACTGACACACGTAAATCCGACCGCCCTTGCGGATTTGCAAATTCAGCTAAACAGTTGAAGGAGAGATGGTTGCTGGGGCCGACGTCTGTGGCAGCGCTCTTGAGTGACTGGGTGTCTCAGGAGACGACTACCCTTGTACGAACAACTGAGAAAACGCTTCGAGCAGAACACCCGGAAACGCCTGGCGGAGATGCGCGAACAGCTCGGTGCGCTGGATCGCGGTGAGGCGGGTGCAATGAAAGCTCTGTCGCGGCATTTTCACGGACTGGCAGGGCTCGGTGCCACGCTCGGCTATCCCCGGATCACCGAACTGGCCGCCGCTGGGGAGCGCATCAGTCAACCGTATCGCCAGAGCGGCGGCGTGGTGTCGGAGGACGAGGTCAGGCAGTGGAAGACGATCGTGGACGAAATCGCCTCTGCACTCGATTCGCCGGCAGTCATGAAAGAAGGAGAGCTGCCGTCTCCATCCGTCACGCAGATGTCGTTCGACGTCCTCGTGGCTGTGCCCGAGGGGGAGCTCGCTGCAAATCTTGATCGGATGCTACGCGCGGAAGGCTACGCCGTCCGTCTCGCGCACTCGGCGGCGGCAGCGCGAGCCTGCATGAGCGCGAAGCTGCCCAATGCGCTGATCGTCAGTGCACACCTTCCCGATGGGTCGGGCTGCAATGTCGTGCGCGCTCTGCGCAACTTTCCCGCGAGCGATGCGGTGATGACGGCGCTCGTGACGGTTGGAAACGAGAGGGTCGATCGCGTGGAAGCGATTCGCAGCGGTGTTGACGCGGTCTTCGAAGCGCCGGTCGATACCAAGGCGTTGCTGCGCCGGCTGGCGATCGCGTATCAGACGCAATGCGGTCCGTCGGCCCGGATTCTGATCGTAGAGGATGAGCCGGAGCAGGTGGGGATTCTCACAGCGATCCTCGAGGCGGCAGGCTACGAGACGAAGTCGTGCGATGGCTCATCGGACGTGAGCGGCGTGATCGCTTCGTTCCGCCCTGACCTCATCCTGCTCGACATTCACCTTCCGGGCGAAACGACGGGACACGAGATCGCGCGGATGCTCCGGCAGGACGAGCGCTACGCAACGACGCCCGTGGTGTTCGTCACGACCGAGACTGGCATGAGCTCGATGATCGGCACGATCAAAGCGGGTGGCGATGATCACCTCGTGAAGCCGGTGCACCCGGCGGTGCTGATCACCGTCATCAACTCGCGGCTGCAGCGCGCACAACTTCTGCGCGCGCTCGTCGACCGCGATGGACTGACGGGTCTCCTCACGCACAGCACGTTCCGCCAGCAGCTCGACCATGCGGCGTCGCCGCAGCGCAGCGGCGACGATTCTCGCGCGGCGCTGGTGATGATCGACGTCGACCACTTCAAGTCCGTCAATGACCGCTTCGGTCACCGGACAGGCGACCGCGTCCTCGGCGCGCTCGGTGCGTTCCTCCGCCGCAGACTGCGGCAGTCGGATGTCATCGCGCGCTACGGCGGCGAGGAGTTCGCGCTGCTGCTCCGGAATCTCACCGAAGAGGACAGTGTGCGGCTGGTGACCGGACTGCTGCAGGAGTTCTCGACGGTCGAGCATCAGGCGCCATCGGAGAAGTTCCGCGTCACGTTCAGTGCAGGCGTCGCGATGCTGGAGGCCGTGCCGTCGCGGAAGCCGGACGACTGGATCGAAGCTGCCGACCGCGCACTCTACGACGCGAAGCGTGAGGGTCGCGCGCGGGTGAACAGCATTCGCCGGCTCGTGTCAGCGGTCGCGTAACATCTCTTCGATGTTCGCGCGGACGATCTGGAGCTACTGGCAACAGGGCGAGATCCGTGCGCCGCCGATCGTCCGGCTCTGCTTCGAATCGTGGCGCCGCTGCAATCCCGCGTGGCGGCTGGTCGTGCTCGACGAGCAGTCGCTCGAGGATGTGGTCGATCTCACTCCGATCGTCCGCAACGCCGATCGTCCTGATCTCACGGTCCAGAAGATCTCGGACATCGTCCGGCTCTGCCTCCTCCGGAAGGAGGGAGGTGTGTGGGCGGACGCGACAGTGTTCTGCCGCGTGCCGCTCGACGAATGGCTGCCGGAGTATGGGGCGAGCGGGTTCTTCGCGTTCGCCAATCCCGGTCCGGATCGCATGATGTCGAGCTGGTTCCTCGCAGCGGCGCGCGACCACGTGCTCCTCGCGGAGTTGCACCGCGCGTATGCGGCGTTGTGGCGGGACGAGGTGTACTGGAATCAGAATACGCGCGCAGGTGCCTTCGTCCTCCGCCAGCTCGAGCCCATTCTGAGCAAAGACGTGTCGCGCTCGCGTCTCTGGCTCTCCTGGCCCGTTCGCAAGCTCCTCGGCGTGCATCCGTATTACCAGTTTCACTATGCGTTCAACCGGCTCGTTCTGAACGACGCGCGCTGCCGCGCAGCGTGGTCGGCGATCAAGCCGTTCAGCGCCGGCCCGCCGCACCGCCTGCAGATCTACGATCAGCGCGGCGACGGCATCGGCGTCGCCGCAGCGGACATCGCTGCGTGCGAGTCTCCCGTGTACAAGCTGAACTGGCGGCTCGATGACGCCTCGCCGTACTGGACTGCCGTGCTCGAACATCTGCGCGCGACGTTGCCCGGGGCATAGACGCGCGACGTTTGCACTCTCTGCTCAACGCAAGGGACCGTGTGCGATGGCGCGCCGCCGGCATGGTCCGCCGGCGTTGGTCAACGAAACGGTGGCCGTCGCGCTCGCGGTCAGCGGCTGTGCAGTCGCCGTAAAAGAACCGGCGATGCAGTTCGAGTTGCACACGACGCTGGCCACGCCGTTGGCGTCGGTGACGGCGGATGTCGACGACCATGCGCAGGACGCACCGGTCGTGGGAGCGGAGAAGTCGACTCGTACGGAAGGAGCTGGAGTGCCGTCGGAATGGCGCACGAACGCACGAATCGTCGTGCCGCTCGCCGTTGCCGTGACTGACGCGCCGGGCGGAGCGAGGACCGCGCCGTAGCGAATCGCGCGGACGCGCTGATTCCCGGCATCGACGAAGAAGAGATTGCCTTCGCCATCGATCGACAGTCCCTGACTCTGACCGAAACCGGAGAGCTTCGCACTGCGGGCCGCTCCTCCATCGCCGTCGAAACCAAAGCCGTTGCCGCCCGCGAGCGTGGTCAGCTTTCCCTGTCGATCGAATCGCCAGACGAAGTCAGCACCGACGCCGAAGAGAGAGCCGGCGCGATCTGTGCGCAGCTTGGTTGCGGGAGCGCGAACGAGCGTCGATACGATGCCCGCAGTGTCGATCTTTCGAATCGTGTTCCAGTTGTCGGCGACGAGGAGATTGCCTTCGTTGTCGAAGACCAGGCCGTAGGGAGTGTTGAAGCATGCGGCGAGCGCAGGGCCTCCGTCGCCGCACTCCCTGCCCGCTCCGTAACGCTCGGCGCCATTCGGCGGCGCGCCGTTGCCGGCAAACGTGGTGATCCTGCCGGTCAGAGAGTCGATCCGGCGAATGCGATTGTTGTTGGTGTCGGCAACGAACAGATTTCCATTGGAGTCGCGTGCGGTATCCCACGGCTGGCAGAGTCCTGCGGCGATGGCCGGTCCGCCATCGCCGCTGTAGAGACAGGCGCTCCCGCCGGGAAGGAACGTCGTCACCGAATGGAACACACCATTCGCGTCGAGACGCAGCAGCTTCCCGAAATGCGTAACGTCGATCCCGCTGCGGTCGGTGTGAATCGCGAGTGGTACGAGTCCCGTCGAGAGGGCCGGAACGTTATCGTTCGTGAAATCCAGAAACCCGTTGCCGGCGATCGTCGTGAGATTGCCGTTCGCGTCGAGACGGCGAATGCGTGAGTTCCCTGTATCGGCGATCAACAGCTCGCCATTCGGACTGAGGTCGGCGTCTCCGCCGTTCGAGAAGTTCAGGATTGCCGCCGTTGCCGGACCATTCTCCGCATACATCGCGGGCCGCATTCCGGCGATCGTCTCGATCCTGCCGGTCGCGAAATTGATGCGCCGCATCCGTCCGACGGACGAATCGGAGAAGACCAGATTGCCGGCCGGATCGATGCCGAGATAGTTGATCTGTCCGAAGCGCGCGGAATCGGCCGCAGTGCCATCCGGGCTGAACGCCGGCGGTGCGAGGCCGTCTCCGAATTGCTTGAGCAGTTTTCCATCCCGCGTCGTTTTGACGATGTAGATGCCCGGCGTGTAGTAGATGTTGCCTTCGCGATCGACAGTGAACCCCGAGAGACTCAGCGGATTTCCTGAGGCATCGCGCACTTCGAGAACGGTTTCGATTGCACCGCTGCTCCGGTCTGCGCGGCGAATTCTGCCGTTGCCCCTGTCGAGCAGCCAGAGATTCCGCGCCGCGTCGATCAGCAGCGCTCCGTCATCATTCGTGGGAAGCTTGAAATTTCCATCGGCTACGAAGGTCGAGATCGTGCCGTCGGCGAAATGAACGCGGCGGACGCGCGCCATGTCTTCGATGAAGAAGAGATCGTCCTTGTCCGCCGCGATCAACGTCGGAGATCCGATCGCAGTGCCGCGGGCGGGGACGTGCTCGCCGGCCAATCCCTGAGTCCCCGTTCCGGCGAGGTTGTGAACCAGGCCGTCCGGAGTCACCTTGCGGATCCGGTAGCCCGTATCAGGGATGTAGACGTTTCCCGCGCCGTCCAATGCGACGCTTCGCGGATAACCGATCGCGACATCGACGGCCGGCCTTCCTTCCCCGTCGTCGCTGCTGGGATCGCTCGATCCGCTCCCGGCGAAGCGTTCGATGAAACCATCCGCGTTCACGGCATAAACCCGATTCGCGCCGGGATCGCAGACGTACACGCGCCCCGCCGAATCGAACGCGGCGCCGTAGTTCGCGTAGATCATCGCCTCCTTCGCCGGACCGAACGCGTGGTCGTAAAGGCCAACCCCTGCGATCGTCGTAATGCCGCCCGGCGCGAGCGTGCGGAAGTCGGGAGGGATGTAGAGAAACTCATGAAACGCGGCCGCGGCGTTTTTGCGCACGGCGATGACCACATAGCCGTTTTCGTGCGCCGGCATGCGTATGCGGATCTCGTTGTCGGTTTGCGAAAGCGGCGTGACGGCGTTGCGGTCGAGCATCACGTTCGCGCCCGAAAAGTTGGCGCCGCTGAGGGCCACAACCGTGTTGCCGGTGACCGGGCCCTGCGCCGGCGAGACCGCATCGATGCGCGGCTGCTGTGCGAGCGCCGCGGTGCAGATCAGGGCGGATAGGAGCGTGGCTCGAAGCTCGAACGTGCTCTGATTCTATCCATGACGAGTTGCGCCTGAACACCGCGCGGCTCTGATCATCTCGTGGCTGCCAGCGGATCGAACCAGTGCCGGGTGGCGACGCATACTCTGCAGACCGAAAGCATGACGGGCACTTCCACCAGCACACCGACGACCGTTGCCAGCGCGGCTCCGGAGCCAGGTCCGTAGAGGGCGATGGCGGTGGCCACCGCCAGTTCGAAGAAGTTCGACGCGCCGATCAGTGCGCCGGGTGCCGCGACGGCGTAGGGCACACGGAACAGTTTCATCAGCCCATAAGTGATCGACGAGTTGAAATACACCTGAAGGAGGATCGGTACCGCGATCAGGATGACGTGGAACCAGCGGCTCGTGATGTTGTCCGACTGAAACGCGAAGATGAAGACCAGCGTCATCAGGAGGGCAAGAATCGTAACCGGCGCAAAGCGCGCCACGTATCGCTCG
Organism: Acidobacteriota bacterium; assembly: GCA_021325515.1. GTDB lineage: Bacteria > Acidobacteriota > Thermoanaerobaculia > Gp7-AA8 > Gp7-AA8 > JAJPHC01. The sequence continues at coordinate 2,327 of JAJPHC010000032.1, read as the reverse complement.
TCAAACCACTCACGGCCTCTCGTGCGAGTGAGAACGGTGCGGCTCAGAATTCCCAGCGCGAGCGGGATGACCACGAAGATCACGACCGAGTAGACGAGCACTCGGAAGGGAACTTCGAGCCCGGCGGCTCCCGCCACGAGGACTTTCACGATTGGCGCAAACGCCACCAGCATGATGAGGTCGTTGATCGAGACCTGCACCAGCGTGTAGGCGGGATCGCCGTCCGACAGATAGGACCAGACGAACACCATCGCCGTGCAGGGAGCTGCGGCGAGGATGATGACGCCCGCGATGTACTGGCTGGCGAGTTCCGCTCCGATGAGAGGCAGGAAGATGTGCCGGAAGAAGAGCCAGCCGAAGAAAGCCATCGAGAACGGTTTGAGGAGCCAGTTCACGGCCACGGTGATCAGCAATCCCTTCGGGCGTTGCCCGGCGCGCACGATGGAGCCGAAGTCGATCTTCAGCATCATCGGATAGATCATCAGCCAGATGAGAATCGCGATGGGGATGTTGATCTGGCTGCCGGTACCGAACTCCAGTGTTCGCAGCGAGGCCGTGGCTCCCGGTGCGAGCTTTCCGACGATGATGCCGGCGATCATGCAGAGTGCCACCCAGAGCGACAGGTAGCGCTCGAACACGTTCATGCGTTTCGCGGTGCCGGGAGCAGAATCGCCTGAGGTCATCTTCGTGCTCTCGAGTACGGAGTCGGCAGCGACATCGCGGTCCGAAGCCGGCATGGCCAGGCGGGATCGAGAACCTGAACTAGCGTAGCACGGCGCAGACCTTCGTCGTGGTGACTGCGGCGGCTACTACTTGCGATTGCTTTTACAGGCCCGTGCTGAGGAAGCGGATCGTCGTGTCGTTCGTGCGGTTGTCCGTCGTCGTCGTGTAGATGAACGCACTTCCGCTCTGGATCACGATCCGGTAGTTGCCATCCGTCAGCGGCTGCTCGCCCAGAAATGCCGCGAGCGGGACCTGCTCGAATCGGTTTGCAGCATAGGTGCGGCTGACCGAGGAGATGCCATGGACGATGAGGAAGGTGACGCCGTCATCGAGTGCGCGCACGCCGACGTTCATCCGGAACGAGGTCAGATTGGGTGCAGTGATCAGTTGATAGATTCCGAACTTTCTCAACGCCTGATCGGGAGAGAACGAGTCCATCGTGAAGCCCGCGGTTCCCGCGTCGCCGCTGTCGCTGTAGATGCGGGCAATCAGGCGAGGCGCGGGGCCCGAGACGGGGATGACGTCGAGAGAACCGAGACCTGACTGGCCCATGAATGCAACCACGTCGGTGATCGACCTGGTCGACAAGGGGGAATTGCTGTATTCGATCGACGGGTCGCCGGGCGACGAGACGCTGCCCGCGGGACGGAAGACCAGTCTTCCTTTGATGTCCTCATTGATCGGATTGACGATCTGAATGTCCGTGCGGAAGAAGGTGCCGACACCGGGCGCCGAGCCGACGACGGGCAGGATCGCGGCGATGGCCTGGGGTTCGGAACTGGCGATGGCCATGATCGCGGTGCCGTTCGCGAACGTGCCACCCGTTGCGAAACTTCCGCTGGGGAAGTCGATTCCCGTGTATCGGAGGATCACGTCGTGCGGACTTCCGAACGTGGCGCCGACACTGCCGCACAGCGTGTTGTCCTGGAGTTGTACGACGGCGAGAAGATCGCCGGTGACGACCGGGATCGATGGGCTCAGCGCGACGGTTCTGAATCCGGTCTCCGCGGAAAACGGACCTCGTTCGGCGACGACCGCAAACACGCCGGTCTGTTTGCGGAGGATCTTGATCTTGAAGCCTGCCGTGCAGCTTTCAGGCGCTGGCACGTAGCTCCAGACCAGAGAGGCGGTCGTCAGGTTGCCCTCGCGATTGGCCGGGTGAGCAAGATCCACGAACGTTTGCGGGCCCGGCCCCGGAAAGGTTCCCTCGAGCTCTGGTGGAATCCGGCCGACGACGACGGGCTGGGCGAGCATGCCAGCGGTGATGAAAGCACTTACCACGCTGGCAAGAGCGAAACGCATAGATATTCTCCTCGTGAAGTACGGAGTGTATCCCTTCCATCGTTCTTCACTTCGGCATTCTCCGTCTCAGCTCGCTTCGAGCGTGCCTGCGCGCTGTGCGGCTGCGCCGGGTGGCTGGGAGTACTGCACGAAGTCAGAACCTCAGCGCTCGCTGCATGACTAGTGCTCTGTCCTCGAATTCGGCGCAATACCGCTGGTGGTGCTTGCGAGGCAAGGTCAAGGAGCGAGGAGGAGGCGATGCGGGACATCGTTGACGACGAGCGACGCCGAGATTGCCTCGCAATCACCACCAGCCCGGAGGG